>NZ_JACLZI010000030.1 GCF_014280935.1 Aquibacillus kalidii | reverse complement strand
CACGGCCTCAGCCTCCTCATCAGCAAAGAACGCTTCTTCCGGGGTCTTCGGACGCGTGCTGTTCCCACAGAAGTCTCCGTATTCTGCCTACGCTAATTGATAAATTCTAATTTTGTATAGTGATACGAAATACCAATATATCAACGAATCCGGCATTTTCCACTAGAAAAGAAAGCTATACTAAGCGGAGGAAAAATGCGAGACTCCTGTGGGAAAGGAATAGTCTGAAGATCCCACAGAGAGCGTTCTTTGCGAGCGAGGAAGCTGAAGCGTTCCCCACGGAAAGCGAGTGTTTTTCCGCAGTGTCGCGTTTGCACTCAACTAATTAAAGAATGAAGAAATAAAAAGTTACTGCAGATTTTATCTCTAATGTCCATTTACAAGATCTTGTTATCAAATGCATTGTCCTTAGGTGGTTGGTTTGCTGCTTGTAATTATGTACAAACTTTAAAAAAGGAAATTACAAAAAAATACAAAAATCAATATATATTGATAATTTTTTTAATAGTTCTTTTTATGTTGGGCTATTTTAGATATACTATAAGAAAAATGTTCTCAATTACTGATAAAGGTGAAGCAGATGACCCTATTAAACTATGATGAATTCTTTGATAATCAGAAGCTAGATATGCTGTTCGAGCAATTAACGCATTTAAACACAAATGATAATTTGTTCCCGGTAATAAAAGATATAAAAGCAAGTATTAATAGTCAGTTAAAAGCTTATCAGCAGTTAAGATTCGCTGTAGAGCAGTCTTCATCCATAACGATTACAGACATTAATGGGAAGATAACGTATGTAGATGATAATTTTTGTAAACTAACAAAGTTCTCTAAAGAAGAGTTATTGAATAGAAGTCATAAGGTTTTAAATTCGGCATTTCATGATAAACAGTTTTTTGAAAGTCTGTGGAATACAATTCTTTCTGGAGAAGTGTGGAATGGGGATATTCGTAATAAAAGAAAAGATGGTTCGATACTTTGGTTACATACAACGATAGTGCCATTAATGGAAGAAGAGGGCTTACCGCCGTGTGCCTTTATCGCCTTTCGTACCGATATTACTGAAAAGGTGAAGTTAGAGGAAAAAGTTATTAGTGGACTAAATAGCGATTATCAAAGAGTCTTCCGTGAATTAATGAACCTAGTTTTTAGAATTGAGAATAGGTCGGGACAGGATAACTATTATTGTACGATGGTTGAGGGCAAGTTAACGAAAAAGTTAGGAATAACTCAACATAGCAATATCGGAAATCTACCAATTGAAGGTAAGCATATTGGTGAGGTAGACCTTCCAATTGTGAAAAGCGAATTGGAAAAGGTGTTTAAGGGACAAGAAGTAACTATTAAACATAAGTTTAGAGACCATTATTTGTACACGATGCTATCCCCTATTATAAAAGATGGGCAAGTAGTTGAGGCGATTGGTTCCTCTGTAGATATTACCTCTCTTGAGGAGGCGGAACAACAGGTTAGATATCTTGCCTATCACGATCCTTTGACGGAACTCCCGAATCGCACTAAATTCACAGTTGATATTGATGAACTTATTCAGCATTCAAATCGGGATCAACCTTTTTCGATCATGCTTTGTGATATAGATAGACTAAAATATATCAATGATGCACTTGGGCAATACGCTGGTGATCAAGTTTTACAAACAATTTCCA
The DNA here is from genome assembly GCF_014280935.1 of Aquibacillus kalidii. Taxonomy (GTDB): domain Bacteria; phylum Bacillota; class Bacilli; order Bacillales; family Amphibacillaceae; genus Aquibacillus_D; species Aquibacillus_D kalidii. Next base: position 107,454 of record NZ_JACLZI010000030.1, on the reverse strand, counting down.
ATAGATTACGCTCTATTATTGAGCCACATGGTCTTTTATATCGGTTTGGTGGGGATGAATTTATTGCTGTTATCAAAGAGCCGCAAGAAATAGTAGCGGAACTAAGTGAAAGAGTCGGTAGAGCAATAAATAAACCAATCCCGATTGTTGGAAAAGAATTCTTTATTACATCGTCCATTGGAATGAGTACGTTTTACAAAGACGGAATTACAACTGAAGAGCTCATTAGCCATGCAAGTATTGCTGTGCATTATGGAAAGGTTAATGGGCGAAATAGTCGTTTCTTCTATTCACCGAAAATGAATCGAATGTATAATGATCTCCTACTCTTAGAAGGAGAGATTAGACGTGCGTTAAGCAGTAATGAATTTGTCCTCCATTATCAGCCGAAAATAGATGTGGAAACAGGGCGTGTTATTGGAATGGAAGCCCTAATTCGATGGTTTCATAAAGAAAGAGGATTTATACCACCAAGTAAGTTTATTCCTTTGGCAGAAGAAACGGGTTTAATTACGCAATTGGGTGAATGGGTAATCCGTGAGGCTTGTTATCAACATGTTAAGTGGAAAAAGGCTGGATTTGATCCAATGTTAATTGCTGTTAACGTTTCAGCAATTGAATTACAACGTAGCGATTTTGCTAAAAAGGTTCACTCAATTATCGAAGAAACAGGAATGGATCCTGAATTCCTAGAGATTGAAATAACAGAAAATAGTGTCATGCAAAATACAGAAGATTGTATTGAAACAATGAATGTTCTTAGAACGATGGGAATTTCGTTATCCATAGATGATTTCGGTACTGGTTATTCTTCTTTTGGATACTTAAGGAAATTTCCAATTAATTATCTTAAAATCGATCAATCATTTGTTAAAAATGCTCTGAAGGAATCGAGTAGTGGAGAAATCATAAAAGCTATGATCCAATTAGCGCATACTTTTGGTCTTAAAGTGGTAGCGGAAGGCGTAGAAGATTCTGAAATCTTACTGTTCATCAAAGAACAAAACTGCGACTTATACCAGGGCTACTACTTTAGTACCCCTCTTGATCCATTAGATATTGAAAGACAATTCTTATCACTTACAGCCAGTTAAGAAAGATCCCCCTACTCAGATTCTTGTAGGGGGATTTATTATATAGCTAAATCTAACTAAACTCTTCCTGTTTTGCTTGTTCCTTTTCTTCCTTAGCAACTTTTAAAAACTTTCTTGTCTCTGCAACAACAACACCTGAAAGGCCAATAAGGCCTACTAAGTTTGGAAATGCCATTAATCCATTCATTATATCAGCAATGCCCCAAATGACATCTAACGTTTCCACAGCACCATAGAACACTAGTAACACGAATAGGGCGCGGTAAAAGGGAAGAAATTTATCGCTTAGCAAATAACTAAAACATTTTTCACCATAATAAGACCAGCCAACAATAGTAGAAAATGCGAAGAATACAGTACCAATTGCCACAATATATTCACCAGTAGCTCCTAGGAAGAATGAAAAGGATTCTGATGTAAGTTCAGCTCCTTTTAGGCCACCGCCATAGAGATTCGCCATTACGAGTGTAATACCTGTAATCGAACAAACGATGATTGTGTCTAAAAACACCTGCGTCATCGATACTAAAGCTTGACGACCAGGGTAATCTGTCTTGGCAGCAGCAGCTGCGATCGGTGCAGAACCTAAGCCTGCTTCATTTGAGAATACCCCTCGTGCTACACCATAGCGGATAGCAGTACCGAGTAAACCACCAGCAACTGCTTGACCGGTAAAAGCATCGGAAAGAATGAGCCCAACAGCATCAGGGACTAAGTCAAAGTTAAGTATAATAATAATAAGTCCGCCTAAAACATAAAAGGCTGCCATAACGGGAACGAAGTAAGATGTTACTCGTCCAATACTTTTAATCCCTCCCATGATGACTAATGCTGCTAGTATAGCTAGAGTAATACCAGTAACCCAAGTTGGAACACTGAATGAAGATTTTAATACATCTGAAACAGTGTTAGATTGAACCATGTTCCCAATCCCAAATGCAGCAATTGCTCCAAAGATTGCGAATAAGACCCCAAGCCATTTGGCGTTTAGACCTTTTTCTAGGTAATACATAGGACCACCAGAGTACTGACCTTTGTCATTTTTAACCCGATATTTAACAGCAAGAATTGCCTCGGCATATTTAGTTGCCATTCCCAGTAAGGCTGTTATCCACATCCAAAATACAGCACCAGGACCACCTGCAATAACTGCGCCGGCTACCCCAGCTATATTACCGGTACCGATTGTCGCAGCAAGTGCAGTAGTTAATGCCTGGTAATGACTTATATCTCCTTTTGATTTCTTGTCCTGTCTTTTTGGGCTGAAAGCTAGTTTTAATGCGTATGGAAGTGTCCTAAATTGTAAGAAACCTAGGCGAATGGTTAAGTACAACCCAGTTCCTACTAAAAGGATGAGTAAGGGAGGACCCCATATGTAACCACTAATTTGACTAACAACATCTGCCATTCCATCAACCTCCTAATCATTTCGGATAATATTATAATATTCCGAAAATTAAGTGTGCATGTCAATAGATTTTAAGTAATTTATTAGAGCTATTGCTAGGAAGTTCACAAAGGTTTGTTATTTAATCGGTTTCCTACTTGGTATTGTTTGTATAAGAGCATTTTAATTTTTGTATTATGTTATTTACCAATAATCATAAAAAGTGTATTGTCCTATAGTGGCTGTTATACGAATGTTTTTTACTTTTGCCACTTGTCCAGTATAATTGTTAACAGAAAGGGGTTATAGCTATGATTAAGGTTTTATTTATTTGTTTAGGAAACATTTGTAGGTCACCGATGGCCGAGGCTATTTTTCGGGATTTGGTAAAAAAAGAGGGTTTATCAGATGAGGTTATCGTCGATTCAGCAGGAATTGGAGACTGGCATGTAGGATCAGCACCTCATCAAGGGACTAGAAATCTATTGGATAACCTTTCCATATCTTATCAAGGTATCTCTGCTAGACAAGTAACGGATAAAGATTGGGAAGATTTTAATTATATTATTGCGATGGATGAAAAGAATATAAATGACTTGAATGCCATTCGTAATCAACATGGGGAAGTTGTCGTTAAGAGGTTAATGGAATTCGTTGCAAATCCTAAAGAGGAGAATGTTCCTGATCCTTACTTTACGAATAACTTTGAATATACATACGAACTGGTTAGCCAAGGGTGTAAAGAGTTGTTTAAGGAAATTAGAGCTGCACATAACTTATAGGAAGGAATGAAAGGGTTGAAAAATAATAAGCTAGTACAAGGGATGGCATTAGGAGCATTAGTAGGGGGATTGCTTGCTTTACTGGATAGAGACACAAGGAATGATGTTTGGAATAAGGTGAAAACTACACAAGCATCAACACGCTACTATGCGAAAAACCCATCAGAAGGTTTTCAATCTCTACGTGAAGGATATATAAATATCTCAAGCAACATATCTAATGGTGTTACAGGTGCCCTAGATATATTGGCAAAAATACAAGAAACATTAGATTCTGTAAGTAAATTAGATGATGGGGACATACAATTGAACGTAAAACTAAGCTCTGACTCTGATGACAATAAGTAACAATAAAGAAAGGGGAGACAAGTGAAAAAGATTATAGATTTCATCAAAAGATTAGTCAAACGAATTCTAAAAGATGACGTATTTGGCCTTTCTGCACAGTTAGCATATTTCTTTTTATTATCCTTGTTTCCATTTATGATCTTTTTAGTTACATTAATTGGATATTTACCATTCGAAAAGATTGATGTAGTTAAATTTATAGCCGATTACGCACCTGCAGAAACGGTTCAATTAATTAACGAAAATATAACAAAAATAGCTAATGAGAAAAATGGTGGACTGTTATCGGTGGGGATCATAGGTACACTTTGGTCGGCCTCTAATGGAATAAATGCTATTATGAGATCATTTAATGCTGCGTATGATGTTGAGGAAAATAGATCATTTATTGTATCACGTTTCATTGCTATCATTTTAACATTAGCAATGCTTTTAGTGATTATTGTTGCCTTTTTACTACCGATATTTGGGAAGGCAATTGGGATCTATTTATTTTCATTTGTTGGTCTGTCGTCTGGTTTTATCGAGGCATGGAATATGTTGCGGTGGGTGATATCATCTATAGTATTTTTCATTGTTTTGCTTGCGCTATATGTACTTGCGCCAAACAAACGTGTGCAATTTAAAAATGTTGCACTTGGTGCAGCCTTTGCTACAGTTGGGTGGCAACTTGTATCACTTGCTTTCTCATACTATGTCAATACGATTGGTAATTACTCAGCAACTTACGGAAGTCTTGGTGGTGTCATTATTTTAATGATTTGGTTCTATTTATCTGGAATTATCATTATCGTAGGTGGAGAAATAAATGCGTTGCTAAGGGAAATGAAACTGGAAAATAGCTAGTTTAAAAAGGAGACTCAGTTCCTAATAGGACAAGAGTCTCCTTTTTAAAAAAATACTTTTGCAAACACTTTCCTGTTTGAAGCAACTTACGCTTTTAATAAACGCAAACCGTTTAAAATTACTAAGATCGTACTTCCTTCGTGACCAATTACTCCTAACGGTAAGTCTAAGAATTGGGCAAAGTTAGCTGCTATCAGTACAAATATGACAGTGATAGAAAAGACAGCGTTTTGTTTAATAACTGTATTCATTCGTTTTGATAAGGAGATAGCATTCGTAATTTTAGAAAGTTTATTTTTCATTAACACAACATCTGCTGTTTCTAAAGCTACATCTGTTCCAGTTCCCATCGCAATACCAAGACTTGCAGTGGCAAGTGCAGGAGCATCGTTTATTCCATCACCGATCATGGCAACCTTTCGATAGCTTTTATTTAGTTCTTTAATCTGATTTACTTTGTCCTCAGGTAAGCAATTCGCGATATACTGTTTAATATTTGCTTCCTTTGCAATTGCCTTTGCAGTCATTTCGTTGTCGCCTGTAAGCATAACAGTATGAATGCCAAGTTTATTCAATGCCTTAATGGCTTGGACTGTATCCGTTCTTAATTCATCTTTTAAAGCAAACAACCCGACTACTTGGTTGTTCTTAGCAACATACACAAGCGTTTTTGCTTCTTGAGCTAATTTGTTCGCGATACCATTCGCAAAATGATTGGCTGATTCTTTTCCGACTAGCTTTGCATTACCAATTTTCCATTGTTCATTATTTATTTGTGCAGTTACTCCACATCCAGCAGTGTCCTTCATTTCTTGAAGCTCATAGTGAAAAGAAATGCTACGTTCTTGACTTGCCCTTACGATAGCTTGAGCTAGAGGGTGATTGGATTCTTTTTCAATAGAGCTGACAATAGACAAAAAATCATGGTCATTGATAGAAGGATCTATATGAATATCTGTAACTGTTGGTGTTCCATTTGTTAAAGTTCCTGTTTTGTCAAAGGCAATTGCATCGATGGTTGCTAAATTCTCGATATGAACCCCACCTTTGAACAATACGCCGTTTCGTGCACCAGTTGAAATTGCTGATAGTGTCGCAGGCATGATCGATGCAACAAGCGCGCATGGAGAAGCGACAACAAGTAGGATCATAGCTCGATAAATAGTATCCGTCCAACTCCATCCGAACATAAAATGGGGTAAAAACATCATCAAGGCAACAGCTATTAAGACAACTTTTACATAAGTAGTTTCAAATTTTTCAATAAAAAGTTGGGAGGGAGACTTTTCGCTTTGTGCGGAGTGAACTAAGTCTATTATTTTTTGAAATAAAGAGTCACTCGCAAATTTGGTGATTTCTACAACAATGCTACCATTCAAGTTAACGGTTCCGGCAAGCACTTCACTTTCAATCTGTTTTGTAACAGGTATTGCCTCACCTGTTAACGTACTTTCATCAATAGAAGTACTGCCCTTCATTATTACCCCATCTGCAGGCACTCTTTCGCCGGCTTTTATCAAAATACGGTCACCAAGTTGGAGTTTTTTGACACTAACTTTTTCCTCACCGTATTTATTAATTCTTAAAGCTTCTTCAGGCTGAAGATCCATGAGAGAAGAGATCTCTTTCTCGCTTTTATTCATTGTATAAGTTTCCAGTGCACCAGAAAGAGCGAAAATGAAGATCAAAATAGCACCCTCAGTCCAATAGCCGATTAAGGCAGAACCAATTGCGGCAAATATCATAAGCATTTCAACATTTAGTTCTCTTTCTTTGATTGTTTCCTCGAAACCTTCTTTTGCCTTTGCGAATCCACCAATAATGAATGCAGACAGAAGCATCATAACGTGGCTATGCTCAGGTAGTCTATTTTCGAATGTCCATGCGCTCAGAATCAAAATACCACTAATTAGAGCTGCGACTAGCTCACCGTGTTTTTTGAAAAATAAATTAAAATTGTTATAAATTGAATGCCAATAACTGCTAATTTCTGATTCCTTATTTAAAATTGTTCTTGATAATTGTGACAAATTAATCACCCTTCCCATTCTAATTGATAATGATAATCGTTAACGTTACCTATTATGCTGTTAAAACAACTTTTTTGTAATTCATTTAATTAAAATAATTATAATGTAATATTTAATTTTATTTTATCATAGTCACCTACTTAGTCAAGAGGGAAGGATTAATTATGACAGTCTTATTAGGTAACTTGGTTAAAGGAAATAAGAGAACGGAATACATGAGAACGCATGCCTCTATTGCATTTCAAATAGAAGACAATGTATGCTTGACTTAGTTTGAGTGGTATCGTATCTAACAAAATGAGGTGAATAGATGGGAAAGAAAATCGTAGTATTAGGCAGCTTAAACATGGATATTGTGGTATCAACTAAGAGATATCCTAATATAGGTGAGACCATACACGGGGAAAACATTAACTATCTACCAGGTGGAAAAGGGGCTAACCAAGCTGTTGCAGTTAGCAAATTAACTGGGGAAGCCTTCATGCTTGGTGTTTTGGGTAATGACGTGTTTGGAGATCAAATCATTAATTCGTTATCAAAGAAGAATCTAATAACAGAAAACATAAAGCGAACATCCTCCTATCCAACAGGTATTGCTTCAATTGTTCATCTACCTGAGGATAATAGTATCATTGTTATTCCTGGAGCTAATCAACAATGTACACCTGAGTATGTGGAAGAAGTTAAAGAGGTCATTATAAATGCGGATGTTTTGCTCATGCAATTGGAAATACCTATAAAAACAGTAGAATATGCATTAAGTATTGCGAAACAACACCAAGTAGCTACAATATTGAACCCTGCACCAGCGACTGAATTGAATACAAACGTATTAAATAATATAGAGTATGTAACTCCCAATGAATCAGAATTGGCTAGTTTGTTAAACCGAGAGGTGAAGACAGACGATCAACTTAGAAATGCTTTTCTGGATTGGAGGCAGATGTACACATCTGAATTAATTGTAACGCTTGGTGAACGAGGGTGTGCTTACTGGTCTGATGGCGAGCTGAATATTATCCCTTCTAGATCATTAGGAAGCGTAGTCGATACTACTGGTGCTGGTGACTCATTTAATGGGGCATTAGCATATGGGATAGCTGAAAATTGGTCGTTGGAAAAAACACTGAATTTTGCTGTTACCGTATCAGGCCTAGCGGTTACGAGGTTTGGTGCACAAGATGGTATGCCTTTGTTAGAGGAAGTGAAGCAGCATATGTAAAAAAGATAAAAGAAGAAATTAAATCAACCCTTATAAAAAAAGTAGCAGAAGACGCTCTGCTACTTTTTATGAGGGTTGATTTAGTTGTTGGGAAGAAGGTTTACCCCATATTAAAATGATTAAACAAATGATCAGGAATAAGCTACTAATGATCGTAAAAAAGCTAACCCCCTGTAAAAATTCAATAAATAAGCCACCAAGTGATGGCCCGATTAAGCTACCGAAGCTGAAAAATATACCGCACATTAAATTCCCGGTGGGTAGAAGATTTTTTGGCATAACATCTGTCATGTAGGAAACACCAAGCGAGAATATAGAGCCTACAAAGATGCCAGCAATGAATAAACAAACAACTAATCCAATAAATGATTGTTCTAAAAGTCCAGCAAAGGTAAAACTTATAAACCCAACAGATAGTGCAATTAACAAAATATTTCTGCGGCCATATTTATCACTCATCATCCCTAAAGGGAGTTGGAAAATAATACCGCCGATTGCAAACGATGCTAAGAAAATCGATACATTATGTACTTCAAGTCCTATCCTCAGTGCATATACCGGAAAGCTTCCGTTAAAAGCTGCTTCGAGAAATCCGTAAGCAAGGGGAGGTAAAAATGTTATCCAGCCATATTTTAAAGCAACTGAAAAGCGTTTGAACGTGTCGAAAAAGGAGCTCATTTCCATATCTTGTTCCGGGAGTTCATTTTTCAATGTAAAAACGAAACACCAACCGATTAAGCACAAGATAGAAGATACGATGAATGGAAGAGACTCATTAATTTCCACTAATGGAGTCATTAGTGGTCCGACAGCGAACCCTATTCCGAAAAACAACCCATATAACGCAATGTTTCTTCCACGCTTATGTTTAGGTGAGAAGTCTGTAATCCATGTTTGGGTACCAAAGTTCAAGGCATGGTCACCTATCCCTATCAAGAGGCGTAAAAAGAACCAGAACCAAAACGTTTTCCATAAGGGGAAAAGAGCAAGTGCACTAAATACTAATAAACCTCCAAATAAAATGAGTGGTTTATAGCCCCATTTGCGAAGAGGTTGCTCCATAAATGGAGACGCTAGGAGTACACCTATGTATAACCCTGTAGCATTAACCCCGTTTAAGAAAGAAGATACACCACTATTTTCAAAAATAATTGCAATAAGTGGTAATAGCATTCCTTGACTAAGGCCAGAAATAGCTACTACACATACTAAAATCCACAGTCTATATTTGTGCTGTCTCATGTTATCACCAATACCTTTTTTAATTCGTAACAAACTATATGATACAAGAAAATCCTATGCGAAGGAACAATTATGTATTCGAACATTGTATCTTAATCGATAAAGCTGTGCATAACATTGTTCTGTCACGAAAATACTAAAAAAAATAAAAGAAAGGATTGGGTAGCATGAAGAAAATACTTTCAATTGTCGTTGTAATGGTTGTTTCTGTGATTGCTCCTATCTCAATAAATGCTAAGGATGTAAAAAAGCCAGAGGCTATTAAAGATAGTGAACTTCCAAGCCACGTATTAAATATTTCTAAGGAAAATACCTATCCGAACTCCACAAAAGATGAAATGATTTTGGAACCGAGTGATTTGGTTAAGGATTTAATTGATGAAGCAGATGTGGAAATTGAAAACCCGGATTTGATCAAAATGTTAAATGAAAGTTCGATCAAACCTTCACCCATAGCATTTGGCTATCGTGGAATGATTTATCTAGGTCATTGGCCATTAAGCTATAAGTCAAATGAGACAAATGTAAATTGGGAATACCAAGAAATAAACACGAATGAGTTGAACAACATTGGTGGAGATACTGAGGAAAAGATGAGCTATAATCAGAAAGAGGAAGAGCATATTAAAGGAGCACTAACTGCAAAGATTGAAAAACCTGACCAAATTAAGCGAATGATGTTGTTGCAGGCAAAAGAAAAAATGGACCTACCGTTATCCTTTAACGCTGTTGTAGGTAAAAACACAAAACTTGATAATTCATATTCTGTACCCGTTAAAAAAATGGGATATTTAAAAGCATTTGCTCCCGCTGTTGGAGAAAAAGGGCAAGTAACATTTGGTGAAGTATATTTGAAGCTTAAAGGGTCAGATAAAGAGTTAATCGTTAAAAATGTAACAAAACAAGGAATTGGCGCTTGGATTCCAATTCAAGATCATATTTCCTTTTCATTTAATTTAAAATAGAGTAAGAAAAAGAGAGTAGATCTAAAGATGATTTACTCTCTTTTTGCATTACTATTCCGTAGATCGACTTGTTGCTCAGCCATTTGAATATTTTCTGAATATAGGGATTGCGCAATGATTTGTCTGGTTTGTTTTCCTGTTGTAAAATAAACGTCATCCTTACATAAACCAGTAATTGCATATTGATAACCTCTATATCCATCATTAACAGAAGTCATTCCATAAAAGCTAAATGGTTCTATCGCAATGCCTTGATCATCTTTTTTTAGTAGCGTATCCAATTCATTATTGAGTCGAACACAAGCCTGTTCCAGTACATTTGTTACTTTTTGAGGATCCTCATAAAAGCTAATTGTAACACGTTCGATAATCCTCATTTTAGATATATTCAAATTGGCAATTGTTAGGATTAGGCCATTATTAATGGTTAATAAAGCACCTGACCATTCGCGGATTTTTAAGAAACGTAACCCAATTTCTTCTACCGAACCTTGGTGAGTATTATTTATAATAACCCAGTCCCCTTGATGCAATTGTTTTTCGTAAAGTAAAAACACTCCTGCTATCAGGTCCCTTATAATACTCTGAGCACCAAAGCCAACAATAACACTAATTATGCCGGCACCAGCCAAAATACTGCCAACTTTGACACCATAAACATGAAGTACGTAAACAATAAACCCAAATGTTGCAGTATATTTAATAATGGAATTAAACATGGATTCAATTGTTTGTTCGTTTCTTTCACTTAAAAAATCTGTTCTTCTAAAAAAAGTACGAATTAACTTCCTAAAAGTAAAAACCAAGGTAATAGCGATGATTGCACCTAATACAACTTTAAATATAGGGTTATCCTGAGCTTGCCCAATATATTCTTTCAGAACGGATACATTCATAGTAGACCTCCAACAAGAACTTACTGAACCCTAATTATGAATGCTTTCCATGAGGAGAATGGTACTCGATACTAGCTGTTTTCTATTTCATGACGGTGACACTGAAAATTATTGGGGAAATGGAATTATTCAATAGGGTACACTCTAATTATTTTATGGTGAGATAAAATAATTGTTCTTACCCGATTTCTTTGCAGTGTACATCGCTTCATTTGCCCTATTAGATAACCACAAACTCATCCGATTAGCCTAGATATCGGAAGAAACAATAGCATCTTAACATCTACTAATTGAATTAAGCCGATCTTTTGTAATTATACTATTTTTTGAATTATGCTTAGCGGTCAAATTGGGAATGCTAGACAATATAGTGATTTCGTATTAGGATAGGAAAAGATAACGAAAAGGGAGTAAAACATAATGTTACAACAAAACGATAAAATTGATCAGTTAAAAGCTCATTTAGAAGGTTTTTTGGCAAAGTTGGACACATTGGATCCTGAAAAAACATCTATTTCAGATATAGACCAGTTAATTCAATTTATTGAGAAAATGGAACAAGATTTACAATAGGTCCTGGGAAGAAGTATGGAATTTTTTTTCGATAAGCAACATAAAATGTATCGAAGCTTGCGTTCCCATTTGGTAGTTTTTGTTGTCTCTCGGTCACTCTTTTATATAATCTTACAACCGGTGTGAAATTTTTCCGGTTGATTTTTTTATTTTAATACTTTATTATGGTAAAGCAATAAAGAGATAAAGAATGGAAAAGCATTAGAGAGGGGAAAAAAGAAATGGCTTCTGCAATAATCATATCTGTCCTAGTCATGATCATACTAAGTTTATTACGAGTAAATGTTATCATTGCTATCATTTTAGCGGCTATAACGGCAGGACTACTTTCTGGTTTATCAGTAGTAGATACAGTAGAAATGTTAGTTGATGGTATGGGAGGACAGTCAAGCACTGCGCTTAGTTACATATTGTTAGGTGCGTTTGCCATCGCAATAAGTTATACAGGAATTACGAATTTATTAGTTAAATTTTTAATCAAGAAGTTAACTGGAAAGAAAACGGTTATGCTATTAGTGATTGCTGGAATCGCATCTTTTTCACAAAATTTAATTCCAGTGCATATTGCTTTTATTCCAATATTAATACCGCCATTATTGAAGTTATTTGACCAGATGAAGATCGATCGACGTGGGGTCGCTAGTGCTTTAACATTCGGGTTAAAAGCACCTTATATTATGATACCACTAGGATACGGTCTGTTATTTCATGAAACGATCCTAAAAGGAATGGAGTCAAGTGGAGTATTTATTACGAAAAATGAAGTGGCACTTTCTTTACTGATCCCTGGATCAGGTATGATAGTAGGCTTACTTGTTGCCATTTTCATTACCTATCGGAAGGATCGAGTTGTTTCAAGTGATGTTGTTAGCGAAACAGGGGAAGTAACTGAAATAGAAGCACAAAAATTCGAAAGAAAACATTTGTTAACAATTGTGGCTATTGTAGCAGCGCTTGCTGTTCAATTGGGTACGAATAGTTTAATTATCGGAGCATTAACGGGACTTATTCTAATGTTTATTTTCTTCGTTGTTCCATTTAAACAAGGAGAGACGGTAATAACCCAAGGGGTATCAATGATGGGGACGATCGCCTTTGTTATGCTTGTGGCATCAGGTTTTGGGCATATCATCCAGGAAACAGGTGCTGTTGCTGACCTTGTGGAAGCATCGTCATCAATGCTTGGGGACAATAAAGCATTTATTGCCTTCGTACTGTTGTTAGTTGGACTACTAATTACAATGGGAATAGGTTCATCGTTTGGAACAGTACCTATAATCGCTGCTTTATATGTTCCGATCTGTATAGCTGCTGGTTTTTCACCGATGGCTATTGCGGCACTAATAGGAACAGCTGGTGCGCTAGGGGATGCTGGTTCACCGGCATCTGATAGCACGTTAGGGCCTACTTCAGGCTTGAACGCTGATGGAAAACATAATCACATTTGGGATACCTGTGTCCCAACATTTATTCATTATAATATTCCACTGTTTATCTTTGGATGGATCGCTTCATTAGTATTATAGTCATAAGTTCTGACTGTTATTCTGCATAAAAACCCGGAGATCTTGAGAAAATAAAAGAAAAAAACGGGGTGATATTTATGAAGAAATCAGTCTTACTAATGCTAACAATTATGCTCTGTTTAGCATTTCCGCTTTCGATACAAGCTTCTAGCTACGGCTGGGGATATAAAAAGGGGGAGAACCATCAGCCTCCACAAGTCGGTAAATACGGACAAATTCTCGAGGATAATGGTGGCTATTATATAGATGATTCAGGTGAGAAGGTCGTCTATTTAACATTTGATAACGGGTATGAAGCTGGTTATACAGGTCAAATATTAGATGTACTGAAGAAGAAAGAAGTTCCAGCTACATTTTTTGTTACTGGTCACTATGTTGATGATCAACCTGAGCTGATAAAACGAATGGCTAAGGAAGGACATATTATCGGTAATCACTCTTACCATCATCCCGATTTTACTTCCTTGTCAAAAGAAAAATTAAAGAAAGAACTAGATACATTGGAACAATCAGTTGCTGATATAACGACACAAGACAAAATGAAGTTTGTCCGCCCTCCTAAAGGGACATTCAATGAACAGACAATTAAATGGGCAAACGAATTTGGCTACATCCATATGTTTTGGTCTTTGGCATTTGTCGATTGGAATACAGGTAGCCAAGGAGGTTGGGAGAAAGCTTACAAACAAGTGATTGACCAAATCCATCCTGGTGCTGTTATTCTACTCCATACAGTTTCTAAAGATAATGCAGAAGCATTAGAGTACATGATCGATGATTTAAGGAAACAAGGTTACACTTTCAAGAGCCTCGATGATTTAGTTTTAAAAGATATGATTCCACAGTCTGTTTTTGGGTTATAGGTCTAAGGGTGTTCACTTTTTGTGGATGCCCTTTTCTTATGTTTTAGATGGTACTGGGTTATAAATACTATAAATATGATTAACAAATAATTGTTAGCTAAATGTATTGAAAAATTTCGAGTATCGTTATATTATTTGAATAACAGAAAGCGAAGAAAGGTTATTTGTATCTGGGCACTTAAATAATCTGGAGCGACTAGTGCAACCGACTGAATTTAGGGGAGGTTGTGCTTTTATGTGTAGCATCAAGAGTTTATGTGACGAAGATCTAATTGAAGCCTATCTCAAAGCTGTCTCGAGTAATCTTAGTAAGGACTTTATCCAGTTGCTAAAAAGAGAAATTTCCCAAAGAAATCTAGATATTGAGTTAAATGATGAATAGTTTTAAATAGTATCATACACTACCGTGTTAACAAAAACACACAACTTTGGAAATAAGTTGTGTGTTTTTGTGATAATAAGTTTTTATTCCTCATCATCTAATACTTGATAAGCCATATTGTACAAGATCATCTGGCTATCAATAATTTCCTCATCAATTCCATCTGTACTGTACTGGTAATAACCATTAGCATCTTGGACACGGGATTTGACGTTATCTCTCAATATAATTGAAAGAATGTTTTTAATTCTTGCCTTGATTTTGCCTTCGTATATTGGGAATGACAACTCTACCCGCTTTACCATATTTCGAGTCATCAGGTCTGCAGAAGATAAGAATATTTTTTCTTCGCCATTGTGATGAAAATAATAGATGCGGCTATGTTCAAGGAAACGACCTACAATACTTTGGACATTAATGTTATCACTAATTCCTTTAATACCAGGTCTCAAACAGCATATGCCTCGTACAATCAAATCTATTTCAACACCAGCCTGTGATGCTTCATAAAACTTTTTAATTAAAGGTTTATCTGTTAGCGAATTCATCTTGGCAACAATCCTACCATTACCATATTTTCGATGAAAGGAGATTTCTTGATCAATGTATGCAAGGAAGTCCTTACGAATATCGTATGGTGCCATTGAGATATGATGGAAGGTAGGTTTTTCAGTGTATCCACTTAAATAGTTGAAAAAATTAGTAGCATCAACGCCGAATTTGCGCTTTGTGGTAATCAGAGACATATCTGTATAAAATGCGGCTGTCTGATCATTATAATTACCAGTACCTAAGTGAACAAACCTTTCAATTTTCCCATGCTTCTTCCTAACAACTAACGTTATCTTACTGTGCGTTTTCAAAGAACTCATTCCATAAATCACATGACAGCCAGCCTTTTCTAACTCTTTTGCCCACTGTACATTCTTTTCCTCATCGAATCTTGCTTTTAATTCAACTAGTACAGTTACTTGTTTTCCTTTTTCTGCTGCCCTTTTTAACCCGGCAATAATTGGAGAATCACCACTTACACGATATAAGGTTTGTTTAATCGCTAATACATCTGGATCGTCAGCTGCATCAGTTATTAAATCAACGACGGGCTCAAATGATTCGTAAGGGTGGTGTAAAAATAAGTCTCGTTCTTTAGCAGCATCGAATACACTTTCTTTACTATTCATATCTTGAGGGGGCTGGGGTATAAGTGTTTGATAAACAAGGTGTTCATTTTCTGTAAATAAGTTTTTATAGAAGTCAAAGATAAACGTTAGGTCCAATGGTCCGTGAACAACATATAAATCATTTTGATGGAGTTCTAATACACGCATTAAAAAGTTAACAATACTTTGATCATATTTGTCTTCACGAACTTCTAGTCGTACAGCAGAGCCCCATTTTCTGCGTCTTAATTCCTTTTCGATTTCCTTTAATAAATCCCTTGCACCTTCTTCATGAATCGTCATATCAGCGTTTCTCGTAATGCGGAACTCGGTGATCGAGTGGACATGGTATCCTTTAAAGAATTTATGAATAAAATGCCCAATAATGTCTTCTAATAAGACATAGTGATTATCACGAGTTGTAATATAACGATCTAATAGGGCGGGCACTTGAACAATGGCTGTTTTCTTTTGATTGTTTTCTAAGTCAAAGCTATCTTCTAATGTTACAGCCAGATTAATCGACTTATTTAAAAGCATTGGAAATGGGCGATAGGCATCAATGGCCATTGGTGTTAATACAGGAAATATGTGCTCATCGAAGTAATCCTCAAGTTTGAGCAATTCTTCGCCGGATAAATCATCAATTGACACCATCGAAATGTTTTCCCGTCTTAAAGGTACTTGCAGTTCTCGGTAGATTAAATATTGTTTATTAACATGTTCATGGCTTAGCTCAGCAATTAGCTTAAGCTGCTGTTTTGGTGTTAACCCCGATTTATTATCACTTTTATTAAAACCAGCCTTAACTTGATCCTTAAGGCCTGCTACTCTTACCATGAAAAATTCATCTAAATTGGATGAGGTAATTGCTAAAAATCGAAGCCTTTCCAACAATGGATTACTCTGATCATAAGCCTCTTCCAGAACTCTTTCATTGAAAGAAAGCCAACTGGTTTCCCGGTTGTTATAATATAACGGATTATCTAAGTCATTAACTTTGTCTAATATTGACATCCCCTATCATCCTTTGTCGATAGTTTCTCCAACTAATCGTATAACTTTTTCCTTTAAATTACATTAAAAAGAATGTAAAATTTTTGTAAATTATTGAGCGGTCTCTATTCTAATGAAATTTAAAGTGATATCTTTTTTTAATGCTTTTTCTAAATGCTTCTTTTGCTTTTCCGCTTGGTATTCCTCAGGCATCCAATCTTTTCTACAATAAAGGTTTATTTCGATTAATTTATCAGAAACATTTACATCGAAATCCTTAATCACTTGTCTTTTGGTCGCATCTAAACAATAGGTGAACTTAAGAATTGCCCCCAAGCGCCGAAGCTTCTTTTGCTCTTCTTTCAGGAACCATTCTTTATAAGGGTGTAGAAATTGCTTGAAAATAGTCTTGTTTCTAAAAGAAGCAACTAATGCAATCATCAGCCGTTCCTTATGTAGTAAGCCATCAATTGTCCGGTTAGCTATTAAGTAAAAGGTATGTTGTGCACTTGATTCTGAATCGATATATTCACCGAGGTTGAATAGGAAGCTTGCTCTTTTTAGTAAAATCCAATCCGCTTGTTTAAATGGACCGAAGCCATTTGATTGAAGGATCTGGAATAACTTTCTAGTTAAAAATTGTACATGTAAAATTTGATTCGGATTCAAATCAAAATCGTTAATTAATTCCTGAATACTATCTTCTAAAACGTTTGGGAATAAAAATGACCCTAGACTTTGTGAAAGCTGCTCATAAAATACCCCATCACGAAGGCCTTTTCGACTTAAAATAAAGGACTCTGCTAGCATCGTTTGATATAAGCAATGAAAAACTTCAATAGCAGGAATAATAATATCTGCCCGGTCTTTTGAAAGTCCTTCTACTTTTTGGAGCTTGTCAAAAGGTAGTCCTGTTAAATACTGACTAATTTGTCTTATATCACTATCTTGCATTTTATATTGATGTAGCCCTGCTAAAGGATACTTCTTCTTATTTTGATCAATTTGTACAAGATTACGCGCACTACCGCCAATTCCAATTAGTGGTACGTGTTTGTTTTTTAACCAAGGTAAGGATTGAAACTCTTTAATTAGAAACGTCCTTAATTTAGATAGTTCTTCATTTGTCGGAGTGTCTTCTTTATAAAAGTCTTTCAAGGTAAGTGCACCAAACGGAAAGCTATGAGATTCGATTAACTTTCGGTCTTTAAAATAGGTTACTTCAGTACTGCCACCTCCAATGTCAACTGTAATCCCCTCTGTAAGAGAAGTGGAATTAACAACTGCTAAATAACCATAAAATGCTTCCTCGTGCTCAGATAGTACCCTCATATCAAAACCAAGTTGTTCTCTAACCATTTGTTGAATATCATTTTGATTATTAGCTTGTCTAATGGTCGCTGTTGCCACGCATATTAAGTCACTAACTTTATATGTTTGGATTACTTCATTAAAACTTTTTAAAGTAGTAAGAAGAATGTGAATCCCTTCTTCTGTTAAGACGCCATTTTCGTTAAGATGGTTCCGTAATCGTGCCACTGCTTTTACATTTTCCACTTCACGTAATCTACCGGCTTTTTCCTGAAGATACATAACTAGTCGCATCGTGTTTGATCCAATATCTATAATAGCAAAATAATTTTTTTGCATGGTATCACCCTGTCTATATGTAGGATTTGTTGCAACATAGTATACCACACGTAACTAGTTGTTAAGCATCTTGTTGATTTATTGTCCAAATCCTTCCATAATTGAATGACAAATAAGTATTGTGAGGAGATATAAACATGTGGACCAAAGAGATTGAACTTGATTTTACATATGATTTTGATTATGTGCTTAGGCGATTAGCAATGGACCCACTTAATACTGTCAATCTGGAATTAAACAAAGTGCATATCCCTATTCAATTAAACACAGACAAGCATGTGATTGAAGTGGAGTCTAGAGGTTCGACAGACAAGCCTTCTTTTGTAATCAAAAGTAATAGTAGAAATGACAAGGAGTCGCTACTAGATATTGTAGTAGATATTTTCCTATGGAATAGAAATTTAAATGACATTACCAAACATTTTAAGCAGACAAACTTAGCATCCCTTTTTGAGCTTTACCCGGGAACACCTGTTGTGAAGGATTGGGATCTTTATCAGTCAATAATCAAAACAATTATCCATCAACAGTTAAATATGAGTTTCGCTCATACATTAACCAAACGCTTCGTCGAGAAATACGGCGAGAGACGGCAAGGTGTATGGTTTTATCCTGACCCAGAAACCGTCGCGAATATCCCTTACCAATCCCTTCAAGATCTACAGTTTAGTAGAAGAAAGGCTGAATATGTGATTGATCTTTCTAGGCTGGTTGTAAATGGTGAACTTTCTTTAGAAGAACTTTCAGAAAAAGAGGATCAAGAAATTATTAAAAGCTTAGTTGCAATCCGTGGTGTTGGTAACTGGACGGCTGAGAACTGGTTGTTGTTCGGATTAGGAAGAAGTAATCTATTACCTAAAACCGATATAGGTGTGCAAAACGCACTGAAACGATACTTTAACAGGGAAAAGAAACCGGATATTCGCGAAATAGAGAGTTGGGGCGAACAATGGTCTCCTTTCCGTAGCTATGCGACGCAAACGATATGGCGGAGTATCGAGGAAGAAAAACCTTTATAAGTTGATTATATGATTCAATAGGCGAATTTATTAGTTATTTTTGCATATGAACAAGTAATTGTTGGTAGGTATTTGCTTCTTCCCTATTCCCTATATTACGGTAAATATTGGATAGTAGTCTAATTGGTTGTGGATTATCAGGATTTAATTCCATCTCCCATTTAAAGCAATCAATGGACCTACTAATTTGGTTGAAGTCCAAATACAATTCACCTAAAGCGTATTGCTGGTCAGGATTTTCTTCTAGTCTCAACATTTTTAACAATTTCTGATGGACAGGGAGGTGAATACCTGCTTCTTGAAAAGGTTCTAGCCAACTAACAATTTCATTTAGTGTATAGTTAGAAAATACAGCGGTAATTGATCGGTGGACAAGATTCTCTAATAGTTTATGATCGTTATGAAATAACTGTAGGAGCTTTTTATTTAGCTGTGGAAAAATAGACGCAATTAATTCCTGATCTGCTTGTTGAAAGTATGTTGCAATTGTAGATAATTGAGCTTTGCTTGGCTGCATACCGTGCTGAACCAATAGTAATATCGTGTCATTAGGGTTATTTTGTTCGATTAATTTTTCGAGTAGCTGTGCCTGCAACAGTTGGTTTTCCTCTATTTTATCTAGCAGGGAGGTCCATATTTTAATTTGTTGGTTCGGGGAAAATTGTTCTAGACAAAGTACGTTGATTCTATGAAGACTTTCATTGGAAGGTTCTTGATTTAGATGAAGGCATAATTCATCTAACCATCTGTTCTGTTTTTGATAAAGGGAGATTAATTTTTCCTGACTAGACGGTCTAGAAATCGTGTTGAAATAGTATGATTCAACAAAATCTAAATCCTTCTTTGACATTTCTAACGTTTCAATATCTTGATACTGGTTGTTGAATGACTGGAATTCCAGTTGGTTGACCATGTCATTTGTAAAAGTATCCTCTGAAAAATTCTGTTGAAAATTTTTCAACGTACGGTATGCATGATATAACTTGCCTTCACGACGATAAGAGTAGTACGTGTTTTTCACTAGTTTTTTAAGCTGATCATTTGGTATAAAGGCATCAAAGTAACTGAAGATTTGTATTATCTCTGCTGGAGGATAATGATTTTGTAGTTTTTTAAATAATTGATTGAAGCGTATAAGTTGAAATTGAATGGACTTTTGCATCGTTACTAATTCGGAGAGAACTGGGTGTTCGCTTGGGAAGGTGAAACCTTTAACTAACGCTTTGTGTAAGTAAGAATTAAGTTGTATGATGTTTGTCTTTTTACCATTTATAAATTTGTTCTTATGAAATATTAAGTAATAGAAGTTGTTCTGGTTATCAACTACCTCCATAATTTTACATTGCTTATAAATGACCACTTGAGTTGGTTTTCCATCAATAGACTTTTTATTAAGATAAATTTGTATTTCCATCATCAAACCCCCTCTTAAATTATATCCATCATACCATATAAAATTCAATAATGTTCTAAACAAACAACAGGTTTTAGAAAGATGTAAGAACAAGCATATTATTTTATATCCTGGCTAAAACTTATCTTATCTAGAATGAATAAGGAGTTTTACTATGCGGTTTGGAAAGTGGATGCTTGTATCGATCATATTAATAATAGGATTGGCAGTGGGTGCTGCTTTTATTTTAAAACCGGAATATGCTTACAATCCATCTAAAGAAGATACACTTGATGGAATGGATATAGAAAAGATAACGAGTTATCGAACGGAAGCAAAATATGATTACTTTGGTGAAACGATTAAGAGAAATCAGCTTGATTTAATAGATAAAGCTAAATTGCTTCCAGAGAATGGTGCAGTTAGTATTGATCAGGAATTATTAAATACGGGACGAAAAGCCTTTTATGAAGAAACGTTTAATAATGAAGACTTCTTTACGGACGTGATGGGACTTATGGACGGACCTTTGACGTTAACGAACCTTGCCAAAGCAATTGTTAAATTAAAAGGTGAGGGTACAAGTAATTTGAGAGTAGAGCTTGCCGAAGATTTTAAAGTAGGGGATAAGGTTTATAAAAAGGGAGAGAAGGTTGACACGGGTATTGATGTTCCTAAGGGAGCTTACACAGCTTTGGGGATGCCAATAAAATTTGAAAATGGCAAAGCTAAAGTTGGAGTTAGCTGTGCTGCATGTCATGCCACAGTGGATCGAGATACTCATAATATTATTGAGGGTGCTCCAAATGTAGACTTAGATGGTGGACTATTAATGGCTTTGGCTTCAAACTCTGCGGCTTTTTTTACTCACGGTGAAAAAGAGAATGTTAAACAATATTTAGCAACTCTCGATGAAAAGGGGAAAGATGATTGGAAGAAGTCACTTCCTGACTCAGAAAAGTTTGAAAAAGCGGTGGATGAAACGATTGAAAAGTGGCCCGCAGGTAGCTTTGATACAACAATTGATTGGATAAATAATCCAACACAAATTCCAGATTCATTTACACTGGGTGATCATCCCTATGGGTGGAGTGGTTTTTCTACAGTTGGACCCTTTAATGGATTAAATGTATTTAGTAATAATGTTCACGCGCAAAATACCGATAGTTTATCGCAAATGCATGTAAGTAACGAGTTGTTTGGTTTAGGGAAGCAAACGTATCTAGGTATTATCTTACAAAATGCAGCAAGTGCTAAATATAAATTTGATAGGGAAGGGGATAAAACGCCAGAGGAGTTTTTTAAATCTGTTGACCCAAATCCAGGGGTGCCAGGTATAAATGAGTTAATTAAATCTCCAGTAGCACCCAAGTTATCTGCAATTGCTCCAGATGGTTATATGATTAGTTCACCAGGGTATAACGCGTGGGAGCAAGTAAATGGTATGTCAGTTTTACAAAATACCTTTTCTCCACCTTCTCCTCCAATTGAGGTAACCTCTGAAGAAATGGCTCTTGGAGAAGATGTATTTAATCGGGCAGGGTGTATTTCTTGTCATGCAGGAGATTTTTATACAAATAATAGAGTTATCCCAGTTGAGGAAATAGGGACAGAGCCATCGAGGGCTAAAGCATTAAAAAGAACGGAACTAATCTTTGGGGAGCCTAGTTTGTATTCTACGGATACTCCTGTACCATTGCCGAAAAAACCAACTGTTGTTAGAGTGCCGCGAAATCAGATTGATGAGAAACAGTTAGAGCTATCTTTTGCTCATGGTGAGACGAAAGGTGGATATAAGGTGAAAGGGTTACTTGGCCTTTATTGGACTGCGCCATACCTGCATGATGGTGGTGTAGCTGTCGGGAAGGATAACCAATTAGGACTTGTTAACACGGTAAACAAAAGTGTTCCACCAGATCCCTTTAATAGCTTACGGGCCTTGGTTGATCAAGATTTACGTAAACGTGTGATAGAGGCTAACCAGGCTTCAGATGCGCTCAAGTCCAGTCATGTTACTGGAGAGGGACATGAGTTTTGGGTTGATAAGCAAACAGGTTTTTCAAGAGAAGAACAGAAAGCATTAATCAACTATTTGTTAAAACTGAAATGAACAGACTAGGAAGGGAGCTTTTTATAGTTTTCTTCCTATTTTGTTTATGTAGTATATCAAGGGGGTTTGCTAGCAAATTATATATATACCTGATATAATTGCAATCATAAATTAGTACCTGATACTAATGTCTATTACTAAATTTGAAAAAGGGTGATCGTATGAAAAGAGAAGATTTAATTGCCCCAGAGAATTACAATATTGCAATGGAAATGGAAAAGTTTGCTCAAGATCCTAGCAAGAAAGCACTGATTTGGGAAGATGATAAAGGGAACAGAGCTGAAATTACTTATAAAAAGTTGATAAAAAATGCCAACAGGATTGGGAATGTTTTTCTGCAAAATGGTTTGAAAAAAGGTGACAAGGTGTTAGTCATGATGCCAAGACTAATCGAAACCTACCAAGTCTATATTGCAGCGCTAAAAACAGGAATTATCCTTATTCCTAGTTCAGAAATGTTAAGAACAAAGGATTTACAGTACCGTATTACACATGGAGAAGTTAGTGGTATTATTAGTTATTTTCCTTTCGTTCATCAATTTAACGATATTGAGCAAATGGATACTCTAAAAAAGTTTTCAGTAGGGGATGCAGTAGAAGGTTGGTTACATTTAGATAAGTTAAAAGAACAAGAATCTGACGAATTAGATATAGTGGACACGAAAAAAGATGACACTGCATTTTTACCATACACATCTGGAACAACTGGGCATCCTAAAGGGGTAGTACATACACATGCGTGGGGTTTTGCACATCTAAGAACGGCACCAGAAAACTGGTTAAGTATCAAAGAAGATGACGTTGTGTGGGCTACAGCTGCGCCAGGCTGGCAAAAATGGGTATGGAGTCCGTTACTGTCTGTCTTAGGTTCAGGAGCTACTGGTTTTATTTATAACGGAAAATTCGACCCGAAAAAATACCTTAGTTTGTTACAAGCAAATAAGGTTAATGTACTTTGCTGTACACCGACTGAGTATCGCTTAATGGCTAAAGTTGATAATTTGAGTGAGTATTCTTTACCTGCGCTACACAGTGCGGTATCAGCTGGTGAACCTTTGAACAGAGAAGTAATTGATACATTTGAAAAGTATTTTAAAGTTACAGTGCGAGATGGCTATGGCCAGACAGAAAATACACTTTTGCTAGGATTTTTAAAAGGAATGAAGGTGAAGCCGGGGTCGATGGGAAAACCAACACCTGGTAATGAGGTCCATCTTATTGATGAAGATTGTAATCAAGTTGCTGTTGGCGAAGTAGGTGATATCGCGATTCCTTTAAACACTCCTGCCTTATTTAAGGAATATTACAAGGATCCAGAGCGTACCAAAAAGGCTCAACGCGGTAACTATTATGTAACAGGTGACCAAGCATCAATGGATGAGGAGGGTTACTTCTGGTTTGAAGGTCGAAGTGATGATATCATTGTGAGCTCAGGTTATACAATTGGACCATTTGAAGTGGAAGATGCACTAGTTAAACATGGTGCAGTAAAGGAATGTGCTGTTGTAGCTAGCCCAGATGAAATAAGAGGAAATGTAGTTAAGGCGTATGTTGTTTTACAAGATTCATTCACAGGCGAACAGTCTGACTTGATCAAGGAGCTTCAAAATCATGTCAAACAATTAACAGCTCCATATAAGTATCCTAGGAAAATTGAATTTATAGACGAACTACCTAAAACATCATCCGGTAAAATTCGTCGTATTGAGTTAAGGCAAAGAGAAAAAATGCCAGTTTAATTTACAGAAAATTAACGAGTCGATTATGCCCCCCATGTGATATGATGAAGGAAAAGAACTAAATGGGGGACTAATCTTGCTAAAGCAATTAGCATGGGTAGTAATTATTGTGCTAGGGATAATTCTTATTCCGTTTGAAGCCGTCGTAAGTATAGAGCCAGAACAGATAAAACAGCTGATTCCTAATTGAATCAGTTGTTTTATTTTTGTTTAAATGTGGTAAATCTTATAGTAAGAGCTTAGTAAATGGAATTGATTTTTATATTGAAAAAATATAAAGGGAAAGTGGATAGTCTGTTATTGTAAGGTGATAAAGCAGAAGACAAATGAAGCATATAAGGAGTATAAAGACGGAGTTTCAATAACCGTTATAGAGCAGCTAGATAGGTTAGATAAAAAAACGCAACGTATGGGCAAGTAACCTAATTGGTTAATATTGTGAAATATATTTTCGAACAAAATACTTGAAAGTCAAAATAGGTCAGAATATAATATGGTTAAAGGTCAAATATAGTCAAAGTCAAACGTTGACCAATTAACTACTAAAATATCTAATTGGAGGAGGAAACGAATATGCAATGTCAACATTGTGGAGTTCGTCCAGCAAATATTAATGTAACCCTTCGATTTAATGATCAAACACAACAAATGCATGTGTGTGATAATTGTTTTCAAGAAATAAAAAACAATGCTAAATATCCATCAGGGTTCTTTGGAAATGATGGTGCAGATTTTAATAGCTTCTTTAGTGGCCAAGCTCAAGCGAATGCTAATCCTAACCGAAAGCCAGGGAAAGGTCAAAAAGAAAACGGATTATTAGACCAGCTTGGTAGAAACCTAACAAATGCTGCTAAAGCCGGCCTTATTGATCCGGTGATTGGTCGCGAAAAAGAAGTTAAACGAGTGATTGAAACATTAAATCGAAGAAACAAAAATAACCCTGTATTAATAGGGGAACCTGGAGTAGGTAAAACTGCGATTGCAGAGGGACTTGCTTTGAAAATTACTGAGGGTAATGTCCCATCCAAGTTGCTAAATAAAGAAATATATATATTAGATGTTGCTTCACTTGTTGCAAATACGGGAATCAGAGGACAATTTGAGGAGAGAATGAAGCAACTAATTAATGAGTTACAAGAGAGAAATAACATTATTTTATTCGTAGATGAAATTCACTTATTGGTAGGAGCTGGAACTGCTGAAGGTTCCCAAATGGATGCAGGAAACATTTTAAAACCTGCTTTGGCAAGAGGTGAACTGCAATTAGTAGGAGCAACAACTTTAAAAGAGTATCGCCAGATTGAGAAAGATGCAGCGCTAGAACGTCGCTTCCAGCCAATTACAGTGAAGGAACCAACAGTCGAGGAGGCAGTGTTAATTTTAGAAGGGCTTAAAGATAGATATGAAGCGTTCCACCAAGTTTCTTATACAGATGAAGCTATTAGAGGAGCAGTAGCGTTATCTACACGCTATCTTCAAGACCGCTTCCTACCAGATAAAGCGATTGATCTAATGGATGAAGCTGGTTCACGTTTGAATCTTGCGAATTCTGAAACAGATAAAGATTCATTACAATCAAGGTTAGATGAGATTGCCAAGGAAAAATTAGAGGCTGCTGAGAAAGAAGATTACGAGCGTGCTGCTAATTTAAGACACCAAGAATTAATGCTTGAGAAAAAAATTGAGGAAGCTAATGATACGCCAACTGTAGAAGTAACCTTAGAAGATATTCAATCAATCATTGAAGAGAAAACTGGAATTCCAGTTAGAAAGATACAATCTGATGAGCAATCGAAAATGAAAAACTTGGCACAAAATCTATCTGCTAAAGTTATTGGACAAGAAAATGCTGTTCAGAAGGTATCTAAAGCAGTACGTCGTAGCAGAGCTGGGTTGAAGTCTAAGCACCGTCCAATTGGCTCTTTCTTGTTTGTTGGACCAACGGGTGTAGGGAAAACCGAATTGACTAAATCACTAGCTGAAGAATTGTTTGGAACGAAAGATTCACTGATTCGTTTAGATATGAGCGAGTATATGGAGAAACACTCCGTTTCTAAAATTATTGGTTCACCTCCTGGGTATGTAGGGCATGAGGAAGCAGGTCAATTAACAGAGCGTGTTCGCCGCAATCCATATAGCTTAATCTTGCTGGATGAAATTGAAAAAGCACATCCAGATGTGCAAAATATGTTCCTACAAATCATGGAGGATGGACACTTAACTGACAGTCATGGACGGACAGTAAGCTTTAAAGAAACAGTAATTATTATGACAAGTAATGCTGGAACTGGTGATAAGCAAATTACAGTTGGTTTTAACAATAGTAAGAATGAAGCAGTTTCTACATTAGAAATGTTAAGTGCTTATTTCAAACCAGAATTCTTAAACCGTTTCGATGCGATTATTCCATTCAGGGAATTACAACAAGAAGACTTACTAGAAATTGTTGATATTATGTTGAATGAACTTAAAGATAATCTTGTTGAAGACGGCTACCATATCACTGTCATGGAAGATGCTAAAAAATATTTAGCTGAAAATGGGTATGATGTTCGTTTTGGTGCTCGTCCATTGCGTCGAGTTATTCAAGACAAAGTGGAAGATGGTATTACTGATCTAATTTTAGAAGAAGATAATGTTTCTGAAATTGTAATTGAATTAGTAGAAAATGATATTGTTGTCAAACGAGGATAATATTAAAGAGGTAATTTACAGGCTTAGATGCCACTGTATATTACCTCTTTTTTTAGGTGGAACGAGAACGTCGATGTAGAAAGTATGCTTCCAAACACTTACGTAAAAGAGTATTAGAAAAAACTGCATAACGTAATCCATAATATTTTTGAAGCAATTACAAAAAATACATAAGAATGAATTCAGAATTAGGAGAGGATTTACGGTGAGTTTAAGACGTATGAAATACAAAGCAATCATTATTGTAATAGGTCTTAGTCTATTCGGTAATGTAACGTTCACCTCTTCTGCTCAAGCTGCTGAACTCCAAGATGAAAAATTATTAGAAGTGCATTTCATCAATGTTGGTCAAGGAGATAGCATCTTGGTTAGGACACCAAGTGGTAAAAACATCTTAATCGATGGAGGAAGACCCTCTGCTGGTGACAAGGTTGTAAATTATCTGAAAGAACAGAAGATAAGAAGTTTAGATATAGTCGTCTCAACACACCCCGATTATGATCATGTCGGTGGATTAGTTGCTGTTTTAAAAAAATTCAAAGTGGAACAGATACTTGATAGTGGTAAATGGTATTATACAAAAGCCTATTTAAGATATATTAGACAGGTCAAAAGAAAGGACATTCCAGTAACTATTGCTAAAACAGATATGGTTAAGGAATTAGATGATGAAATTTCATTAAAGGTATTAAACTCCTATACCTTATTAGAAGGAAATAATGAAGGATCACTAGCGTTTTCATTAACATATAATACGATCGATTTTATGTTAATGGGTGATATCGAACGTGCCCAAGAATTAAAACTAGTGGAAAAGTACAACCTAAATGCAGAGATCTTAAAAGTTGCACATCACGGATCAGATACATCAAGCTCCTGGGGATTCTTACAAGAAGTTAGTCCTGAGCAAGCTATCATCTCTTATAGTAAAGATAACGATTTTGGACATCCTGTAAAGGCAACAATAGATAAGCTTTTGTCTGCTGGAGCAAATATATATTCAACTGCCAAAGCAGGTGATATCGTCATTAAAACAGATGGGATTAGTTATGACATTGAGGTCTCAGGTACTGGACAGATTGTTCAAAAAAGTATCAGCTAAGAGCGGTGGAAAGGTTTATTACGTGATGAATAGGAAATGTTTGGTATAATAAAAGGAAATGTCATCCAGTAGATGTGGTGAAAAAGGAGGTTTTCCTGTTGCAAAAGTCACAGGAGGATACAACAAAAACATACTGTCAGAATGAATACGACACGTTAAGCAAGGTTATCGTTTGCTCCCCGAAGCACATGAAAATAAAAGAAGTTATTAACGAAACACAAAAGTATTATGAAGAAGAAAATATAGACGTGGAAAAAGCAATTGATCAACATAAACATTTTGTGAGTGTGTTAAAAGAACACAATGTGGAAGTAATAGAAGTGCCGACTCAGTCTCATCTAAATGAGCAAGTTTTTACTCGTGACATTGGTTTTGCACTTGGGGAAAAGCTTTTTGTTGCATCAATGGGTAGTGATATACGGGAAGATGAGATAGACGTTCTGAAAACAGAATTAACAAACCGTGATCTGGAATACGAAGAAATAAAAGCAAAATCAATAGAAGGTGGAGATGTTGTTCTTGACCGCGATATAGTTTGGGTCGGGATTAGTACTCGTACTACTATGGAGGCAGTAGAGGATCTTCAAGCACAGCTCCCCTCTCATAAGGTCATCCCATTACCTCTAGCAGAACGTATATTACACCTAGACTGTGCCTTTAACGTCATTAGTCCTGACACTGCACTAATTTACCCAGACGCTTTTATAAAAGAAGACGTAGAAAAAATAAAAGAACATTATGACCTAATAGAAGTTGGCGATACAGAACAATTCACACTTGGTACAAATGTACTTCCGATAGGTGATAAAAAAATAATCAGTATGCCACAAAACAAAAAAGTAAACAGTGAGATGAAAAATTTAGGATTTCAGATCCTGGAAGTTAATTTTTCTGAGATTATAAAATCGGGAGGATCTTTCCGTTGTTGTTCTTTCCCTATACTACGTACCAAATAAATTTCTGCACCCATTTCAAAAAAATGGGTGTGTTTTTTTTTACCCGTGTTATTGACATTAAACAGAAATGGTTGTATGGTTAATTGCATGAGTAACTAACCAACGAAGTAAGGAGGTACCTATGAATAATTCCCTAGATGAAAGCAAACCAATTTTTCAGCAAATAAAAGAGCAAATTGAAGATATGATCATCAATCAAACACTTAAAGAAGGGGACCGTGTACCTTCCACAAACGAATTCGCCAACCATTATAAAATTAACCCGGCAACTGCTGCTAAGGGTATTAACCAATTAGTTGAAGAGGGTATTTTGTTTAAGAGAAGGGGTGTAGGAATGTTTGTAACAGATCAAGCAAATAGGATCTTGTTGAAAAAAAGAAAGGATACATTTATTGAAAATTACATCGTTCCATTGAAAACAGAAGCAAGGAAATTAAATATTTCTGAAGATGAATTAAGAGAAATGATAAGGGGAGTGAAAGAGGAATGAGAGTAGAGGCAAAAGATTTAACTAAGGTCTACAAGGGGAAATTAGCATTAGATCATTTGAGCTTTTTGATAAATGAACCAAAAATTTACGGACTGCTTGGAAGAAATGGAGCTGGAAAAACAACATTCATGCAGCTCTTAGCGGGACTAATGCAACCAACTAGTGGTGAGGTTTTAGTGGATGGTATTTCACCGTTTGATAAGCAAACCTTAACGGAATCTATCTGTTTGATAAAAGAAAGCGACAATTTTAAAAAGGATTTAAAAATAAAAAATGTACTAAAAATAGCATCCATATTCTATCCAACTTGGGATCAAGAATTGGCTTTAGAGTTGGTGGAGGAATTCAATCTAGATTTAAACTCTAAAGTAAAAACACTATCAAAAGGGATGGAATCTGCTTTAGGCATAATAGTGGGTCTGTCAAGTAAAGCTCCAATTACGATGTTTGACGAACCATACATTGGATTGGATGCCTCTGCAAGAACTAAATTTTATGAAATACTAGTAGAACAATATCAAGAACACAAACGAACAATTATCTTTTCTACACATTTAATTGATGAAGTTAGCTTGTTATTTGAAGAGGTACTTATTTTTCAAAATGGAAGGCTTCTAGTCCAAGAAGAAACAGATACACTTAGGGACAGGTGTTATACAGTGTCTGGACCGACCGAAAAGATGGAAGATTTCTTGAAGGGTAAAACGGTTATCGACAAAAAGCAATTTATAGGAACTACTACAGTCATTTTAATGGACGTTGAAAAATCAGAAATACTAAAACATGGTTTTTCAAGCGAGGGTGTCCCATTACAGGATTTAATGGTTCATTTAACTTCTAGTAAAGAAGGTGCTGCTATATGAGTAGACAAATCAAAGGCTTATTATATTTTTTCGTGACAGATTTACGTTATTCTTTTATCATATTTTGGTCTATCTTAACAGCAGTGAATATTGTTTCCCTCATTACTTCCTACTTACTACTAAATGTTACGGATAGCTTTATGTACCTAACCAATTCCATTGCAACCTACATTTATGTTGGTATATTAGGATTCATAACAGTAAAGGAAAGTTTACCATTTTCACTTAAAATGGGAGCTACACGCAAAAGTTACTTTTTATCTATTGGGACCTTCTTTGTAGGACTGTCATTTTTCTTAGCTACGTTAGAAAATATTTATCATATCGTTCTTACATCTGTTAATAAGGCACTTGGAATTGATAATTTCTATTTATTTCATCTTGCTTCTTTGGTAGGCAAAGGAGATTCTTTACTATACAGGTTTAGTATTGATGTGTTTATACTTTTCTTCGGATTATCAAGTATGTTTTTGCTAGGCCTTGTTTTCCACCGTTACGGTCAAATAGGTGGATTGGGAATACTTGGCGTACTTGTTATTCTTCTATTAGTATTTGCGGGAACAGGTGGCCTAATGGATTTAATTAAAACAATCATCTCCAATCCATCCTTTCATTATTTCACCATCATATTTGCAATCGGTCTAGTATTCTACGGCGTATCTTGGGCTATTCTTCATAATGTATCAGCAAAATCAGCACGGGCATCGTAATTGTAAAAAAGGGTTTCTTATTTTTTTGAAAATAGGAAACCCTTTTTATAAATGAAACGTAAATAGTATGGTAGTAATTTATTGGTAAGGATTAGTGCCTTGTATGGAAGTATGAGATACAAATGGAGGTGTCTTTACTTGGAACTATTAGGAGTAGATATCGCAGTAATAGCGCCATTATTATTTCTTGAATTATTGTTAGTTATTGTAGCACTTGTAGCTTGGTTTAAGACTGAGACTACAAATGGACCGAAGTGGTTGTGGCTTTTAATCATTTTATTTGTGACTATGATTGGTCCAATCTTGTTCTTCGTATTCGGAAGGAGGCAGTATTAGATGTCTGTTATTAAAGTTGATCAATTGAAAAAAAGATTTGATGGAAAAGAAGTAGTGAAAGGATTGAATTTTGAATTAACGCCTGGTAAATGTGTGGCTTTGTTAGGACCGAACGGAGCTGGGAAAACCACAACACTTAGAATGCTATCGGGGTTATTGAAACCGTCTAGTGGTGCCGTTTCCTTTGAGGGAATGAAAGAAAATGGAGATGTCAGGCAGCATATTGGATACTTACCACAGTATCCTGTTTTTCATAATTGGATGACTGGCAAAGAATTTCTTGTTTACGTAGGGCAACTGGCAACCTTAACTAAAAAACAAGCAGCTGATAAAGCTGACGAATTGTTGGAAAAGGTAGGGATTGCTGAAGCGAAGAACCGTCGAATCGGAAAGTACTCTGGTGGGATGAAGCAACGATTAGGAATCGCCCAAGCAATGATTCATGAACCGATGCTTATTATGCTTGATGAACCTGTGTCTTCTTTAGATCCAATTGGCAGAAGAGAAGTGCTAACGTTAATGGAAGAGTTAAAGAAACAAACGACTATTCTGTTTTCAACCCATATTTTAAGTGATGCTGAGGAAGTGAGCGATGATTTATTGCTCATGTCTCAGGGTGAAATAGTGGAGTCAGGATCGTTGCAACAACTACGAGATAAGCACCAAACATCTAAAATCGACTTAGCTTTTCGTGATGATCTGGATACATACATGAACAGGATCCAGGATATGTCCGCAGTAACTGACTGTTACATTGAGCGTGGGGAAATTAGAGTATTAGTCGAAGACGTAGAGCGAGCACGGACAGAAATATTAAGAAAGGCCAGCCAAGAAAACTGGCCAGTAACAAAATTTGAAGTGAGTAGAACATCCCTAGAAGACTTATTTATGAAGGTGGTGAAGAGCTAATGCAATGGAGAACTATTTTTGCTAAAGAAATGGTAGAGGATTGGCGTAACTTCAAATGGGTTTGGGTACCTCTAGTCTATATTATTATTGCGATCATGGACCCTCTTACAACTTATTACTTACCCAAAATATTAGATGCTGTGGGAGGTATGCCAGAAGGAACGATTATGGAATTACCTGAAACATCACCAGTGGATGCTTTTATGATGAGTTTTACCGAGTATAGTATGTTTGGTGTGATAGTAATTGTTACGATCACAATGGGAACTATTGCGGGAGAACGTAAAAGTGGTGTAGCAGAACTTGTTCTAGTAAAGCCTGTTGGTTATCTAACTTATATTTCAAGTAAATGGGGAGAGAAACTAGTACTAATTCTAGGTTCCTATTTACTCGGGATGTTAGCAAGCTGGTATTATGTGAATCTGTTATTTGGTGATTTGGCTTTTAGTGAATTTATAAGTGCAACCTTCTTCTATGGATTATGGTTAAGTCTAGTTATAACTATAACGATTTTCTGTAGTACATTGTTTAAATCTCCTGGAATTGCTGGCTTTGTCTCGATTGCCATCCTTATCGTGATGAGTATTATCTATAAGGTATTTGCTAAGTATTTAACGTGGTTTCCAAATAGCCTCAGCTCTCATATTAGAGAAAGTCTCTATAATGGTAAGGTAGATGGAGATCTTTGGGGAACAGCTCTTGTAACGATCGCACTAATAGTAGTGTTACTATATGGATCCCTATTCACATTCCGAAGTAAAGAAATGGCGAGTTAGTTATTTATGGGCTGACCATTTTGTCGATAACAATTTAGGTTATTGGATTGTTTTGTAATATGGAAAAAATAAATAAACCCTTGTTATACAAGGGTTTATTTATTATGGAGCATAGCGGGATCGAACCGCTGACCTCTACACTGCCAGTGTAGCGCTCTCCCAGCTGAGCTAATGCCCCGAACTTATAATCTCTCACAAAAGGTATTATATAAGAATTAGTTTGATAAGACAATATAAAAAACTAACTATTTTCTAGTCCGCCACTAGCCATTGTAATTAGTACTAGATCTAGTTGAAAACTAAGTTATCTATTGGGGAAATAATGAGAGATTAATGAAGTATCATGTTAAACCTGGGGAGAAAACTATAATATTATTGTGTGTTTTAATGTAAATTACTATATATGGAGTATTTTTTATAATTCAGTTGTTTGTATGCGTTTTCAAAAGTGTTATGATTCTATTAAGAGTTATTATCACTTTCCTCCAGTACTTATCATAACTTTTTTCCCTGGTTGTCATGTTCCTAATAACATTGGCATTTGGCGCTCTTTGTTGCAATGTTATTGACCCCCTGAACTATATGATAATAACAAGCGTTCATGTTCTGTGGATTTTCCTTGAGTAAAACCTACTGAATTTATATTACTTTTACAAGGTGGTTTTAATGATGAGTTTAAATAGGAAGCTACAACTTAAAGGTGAAGTGAGAGTAAGTCTACCAGATAAATTGCCAACAGCTGTGAAACATGCTTGGGAAATGTTCGCAAGGGATGCTAGCGCAGTGTTACAAACACCTGCAGTTATAACTGAATCTAATGAATCAGATATTGTTGTGAGGTGGGCAACGGAAGCCGATCGATGTCCAGAGTGGTCTGAAGCCTTTGCCTATCGCTATCACTATCACAAACAGAGTAAACATCCACAACTTCATATTGTAGCGAATGATGAATTAGGTTTGGTATATGGATTACTTCATTTAAGTGAGCACTATTTTGGGGTGGATCCTTTCTGGTATTGGGCTGATCTGCCAATCAGACAACAGGAGAGTGTTTGGTTAGATGGCATCAATTTTGATTCAAGTCAACCAAAAGTAAGATTTCGTGGCTGGTTTGTGAATGATGAGGTTTGCCTGATTGGATGGACTGAACAATACCCACCGCCTAAAGAAGTTTGGTATCCCGTATTTGAAGCACTATTAAGGTGTGGAGGAAATATGGTTTTACCTGGAACAGATTTACCTAAACATGGGGTTCACATACCACTTGCACAGGAAATGGGGTTATGGGTGACGCATCATCATGCAGAGCCATTAGGAGCTGAGATGTTTCTCCGTGCATATCCTGGCCGAAAAGCTAGCTATCTAGAAAACCCAGATTTGTTCGAAAAATTATGGATGGACGCTATTCACAAGCAAAAAGATGGAAAAGTTCTGTGGGTACTATCTTTTCGTGGACAGGGAGACACGCCTTTTTGGGAACATGACCCACAATTTGATACACCAGAAAAACGTGGTGAAATGATAAGTCATGCAATAAAAAAACAGTATGAAATGATTCTTTCAGAGGTAGAAAACGCTGTATGCTGTACAGCATTATACGGAGAAATAGCAGAATTATATAAGGCAGGCCATATACACGTTCCAGATAGTGTCATTAAGGTTTGGGCTGATAACGGTTATGGAAAAATGGTTTCAAGAAGACAAGGATTAGAAAACTATCGGATTCCGTCGTTACCAGATGATTCAGATGAAGGAAGGAATGGGGTTTACTATCATGTGACGTTCCACGACTTACAAGCATCTAATCACCTAACAATGCTTCCTGTTCACCCGGCGTTAATTCAAAACGAATTACACAGCATCGCTGAATCAGGTGCACTTGATTACTTGTTAGTTAACTCTGGAAATATACGACCTCATTTATATCCATTAGAAATGCTTCGTGTGTTTTGGAGAACTGGAACGATTGCGTATAAGGAAGTATTAAAAGATTTGATTAAACGATTATACGACTCTAATATTGATGACATTATGAAGCTGTATTTGGACTATTATGAACATGTAATTGCTTATGGGCCAAATGAAGATGATAAAGCTGGAGATGAATTTTATCATCACCCAGCTAGAATTATTATCGGACACTGGCTCCAAGGAAAAGGAGAAGTACCTGAAGAAGCATTAATCTGGGCAACTGGTGATGTTCCTTTCAGTGAACAAATAAGCTATTTCATGGAGAAATGTTCAGGCGCAATTCAAGGATGGGAAGAATGGCTGACTAAATATGATATGGTAGCAGAAAATCTGTCGGAGGAGCTTAAGGTTCGTTTGCAAGATCAACTGCGATTCCATGTAGAACTTCACTTAAGTGGTTGTAAAGGGTTAGAAGATTTATGTAATGCGTACGTTAATTTCCACCAAAGAAAATTTCCGCAAGCATTTGTCAGTGCTTCACAAAGCTTATGGAATTTCCAAACTAGTCTTGATGCAATGGATAAATCAGAACATGGCAAATGGAAGCATTTTTTCCGTGCAGATTGGCTTACAAATGTAAAAAATACGCTTTATAATGTGGATACGTTAAGACGGTTTATCCGAATGCATGGAGATAACCCAGACTTTTTCCTATGGTATAAAGCATACATTATGCCAGAGACAGAGAAACATATTTACTTAGAAAATACCCATCGGAACCCTCTTTCAGATAATGAGTTAGCTAAGATGCTCCAAGAAAAATTCAACGAAAACTAGTTTAACAATAATACTTTCGCCTAGTTTCCTATATTGAAGGCTTATAGAGAAAGTTTAATTATCACCTCAGTTGATCTCACTTAATATATTGATTTTCACTTTATCTCAAATTAAAAAGGTATATTTCCTACGATTATGACATTAATATTTATTAGTATTTCTATTTTTGCCGGCGTTGTCATGCTATACCAGTTACGTACTTTATGAATCTATTTTTAAAATACGTGTGCAACAGGAATCTCACAACCTATCAAAACTGTTCTTTTTAATCTATTTCAAAATGATTGGAGGTACACCCATGAAGATGGTGTTTAGGTGGTTTGGAAATGGAAACGATAGTGTAAGTTTAAAGCAAATTAAACAAATTCCTGGAGTGGAGGGGATTGTTTGGGCATTACATGATATTCCTGTTGGTGAAGTTTGGTCGTTAAAAGATATTAAACTACTAAAAGGACAGGCAGATGACTATGGACTAAATATTGATGTAGTAGAAAGTGTAAATGTCCATGAAGATATCAAACTAGGCTTACCGACCAGAGATCAATATATCGAAAATTATAAAAGTACGATTAAGAACCTTGCACAGGTAGGGGTTAAAGTTATTTGTTACAATTTTATGCCTGTGTTCGACTGGACGAGAACAAACTTATATCAACTATTAGAAGATGGTTCGACAGCTTTATTCTATGAAAAAGCAAAAGTAGAGAACATGGATCCACTCGAATTGGTAGAAAAGGTTGCGAATAATAATGGCTATACAATGCCAGGGTGGGAACCTGAACGATTAAAAGAGTTAAAGCAGTTATTTACTTTATATAATGAGGTAACGACTGAGGATTTATGGGAGAACCTACGCTACTTTCTAGAGGAAATCATCCCGGTTGCAGAAGAAAATAATATTAAGATGGCTATTCATCCGGATGATCCACCATGGCCAATATTTGGTTTACCGAGAATTATTACGTCAAGAGATAATATTTATAGATTTTTGCAATTGGTAGATAGCCCGTTTAACGGCATCACCCTTTGCAGTGGTTCTTTAGGTGCTAATGCTGCTAATGACATTCCAGGGATGATTAGAGAATTTGCTGATCGGATTCCATTTGCGCACATTAGAAATGTCCGTCGCTTTGAAAATGGGGATTTTATTGAAACATCCCACAGGACTACTGATGGATCGATAAATATATATGAAATTGTAAGGGCTTACCATGAAAGTGAGTTTGATGGTTATGCGCGTCCAGATCACGGCAGACATATATGGGATGAATCATGCCGTCCTGGTTATGGGTTGTATGACAGAGCACTTGGCATTATGTACCTTTGGGGTATTTGGGACACGTTACAGAGAGAAAAGTAACTGTCAATTTATCAATGATATATGGCGAGTTCATCCTTGTATCTTTTTAATCAGGAAGGAGAATGAAAAATGCTTACAGTAAATCCTAATTTGAACGGAAAGGTCGCAGTAGTTACCGGTGGTGGCGGTATTTTATGCGGCGCAATGGCTATTGAGTTGGCTCGGCACGGGGTTAAGGTAGCTATTTTAAATCGAACATATAAAAAAGCAGTTGCAGTTGCTGAGAACATAAAAGCTAATGGAGGAGAAGCTTTAGCGATAAAGTGTGATGTCCTTAATGAAGCAAGTGTACAAGAAGCAGAAAGGGTTGTTCATGAGACATATGGACCTTGTGACGTGCTTGTTAATGGTGCAGGAGGAAATCATCCAAAGGGTAGCACGACAAATGAAACTTTTAGTTTAGATGACATTGATCAAGATGGAGTGAACTCCTTTTTTGATTTAACTACTGAAGGGTTTAAATCTGTATTGGATTTAAACTTTATTGGTACGCTTATTCCAACTCAAATCTTTACACGAAGGATGATTGGAAATAGCGGTTCCGTCATCAACATTTCTTCTATGAGTGCCCCTAGTCCAATGACAAAAGTTCCTGCTTACAGTGCAGCAAAAGCTGCCATTAACAATTTTACACAATGGCTTGCAGTCCATATGGCTGATGCTGATATTCGAGTTAATGCCATTGCCCCTGGTTTCTTCTTAACGGAGCAAAATCGTTCCCTACTCATGGAGGAGGATGGTACTCCTAAGCCTAGAATGGAGAAAATTATATCGCAAACGCCTATGAAGCGACTAGGGAAACCGGATGACTTGTTAGGGACATTATTATGGCTTGTAGATGATGAGGCAAGTGGCTTTGTTAGTGGTGTGTGTATCCCAGTGGATGGTGGATTTATGGCTTATTCAGGTGTGTAAGAGCAATGCTGACAAAGGGTGGTGAAAATATGGATGTTGTTACAATTGGAGAACCGATGGTCTTGTTTACACCTATATCGTCTCCATTAATGCGATATGCAGGAACATTTTCCAGAAACTTTGGAGGAGCAGAATCGAATGTTGCCATTGGATTAGCCAGGCTTGGGCATAAGGTGAGTTTAATTAGCAAAGTCGGCGATGACGAATTCGGCAAGGCGTTGATTACTTCTATTCGTGGAGAAGGGGTAGATGTAAGCAATGTAAAGGTTGATTCGAATGCGTCGACTGGGCTCTATTTTAAAGAAGTTAGAAGTTATCGTGATGTCAGAGTTAATTATTACCGCAAGGATTCAGCTGCCAGCAAGCTCTCACAAAATGATATAGATGAAACACTAATTAGCCAGGCAAAGTTTTTACATATTACTGGCATTACACCTGCATTAAGTGAAACTTGTTATGAAACGGTTAAGTATGCAATTTCTATTGCTAAAGCTAGTGGGGTACAGGTAGTTTTTGACCCTAATTTGCGCAAAAAACTGTGGTCAGAACAAAAAGCCCGTCAAGTTCTAACCGAATTAGCAACGCTTTCCGACATCGTATTACCGGGAGTAAACGAAGGTAATTTTATGTTCGGAGAATCTGACCCAGTAAAATTAGGTAATTTATTTTTAGCGCTTGGACCAAAAAAGGTCGTTATAAAAATTGGTGCCAGGGGTGCTCATTATTTTGATGGTCAACAAACGAAACAAGTGGCGGGTTTTCCTGTTGAAGAGGTGATTGATCCAGTCGGTGCAGGAGATGGTTTTGCAGTAGGCGTTATATCTGGGCTATTAAATGAGATGTCGATGGAGGAAGCGGTTAGACGGGGAAATGCTGTCGGTGCGATGGTAACACAAATTCAAGGAGATTATGAGGGGCTACCATCAGAAGAGGAATTATATAGTTTTATGAATCGGGAAAATGCTGAAGATGTTAGCCGGTAGTTTTTATAGACTATGGAGGGTTGGGGGATAACAATGAGTACACTTGAGATTATAAAGGGGACTGGAGTAGTTGCAGTGATACGGAAAGCATCTGTTGACAATATTTTACCAATTGCTGAAGCGCTAGTTAACGGTGGTATCAAGGCAATAGAAATTACTTTGGAATCTCCAGGGGCACTAGAAGCGATCAACATAGCTTCCCAAAAATTGGGGAATAAAGCAGTGATAGGTGCAGGGACGGTCTTAGATTCAGAGACTGCAAGAGTTGCTATTATGAATGGAGCGAAATTTGTATTTTCACCTACAATTAATATAGAAACAATTAAAATTTCTAAACGGTATGGAGTAATGTGTGTAGCAGGTGCACTAACACCTACTGAGATATTAACGGCGTTTGAACATGGTTCAGATATTATAAAAGTTTTTCCTGCGAGTTTAGTCGGACCTAAATACTTTAAAGATTTACATGGACCATTACCACAAATTCCATTAATGCCCACTGGTGGTGTTGATATTGAAAATGCAGGTGACTATATTCAAGCAGGTGCTGTTGCAGTTGGGGTTGGGAGTACATTGGTTAGTAGTACGTCAGATATAGATGATGATTATTTGAGACAGATTGAGTATAAAGCGAGTGAATTCATAGAAAGGATAAAACTGGTAAGAGTATAAAAGTTTAACATAAGTGGTTGAGTGAATGCATTTAGCAATATTCTTTAATTCTAATTAGTAATAATAAGTATCTAAATGTCCGTTTAAGATCCTGGTTGATAATGTGAAAATATTTAGTTGTACGTACATTTAAGATTGAATTCCTTGTAAAGATCTTTTACAATAGATCTATAAACCATTATTGGGGGAGTTACTATGAGTCTTGATGTCAAAAGTTCAATTCAAAATGGCAAAACAGTGCTTGGTATAGAATTTGGTTCAACTCGAATCAAAGCAGTTCTTATAGGTGAGGACAACACACCAATTGCATCTGGGAGCCATGATTGGGAAAATAGTTATACAAACAATGTTTGGACTTACAGTGTTGAAGAGATTTGGAAGGGTTTACAAGATAGTTATCAAAAGATGGCTACTGATGTAAAACAACAATATGGAATTACACTAAATACCGTAGGGGCGATCGGGTTCAGTGCAATGATGCACGGCTATATGGCTTTCGATAAAGAGGGAGAATTGTTAGTACCGTTCCGTACGTGGCGTAATAACATTACAGAGCAAGCTTCGACTGAATTAACGAAGCTATTTAATTATAATATACCTCAAAGATGGAGTATCGCACATCTGTATCAAGCAATCTTGAACAAAGAAGAACACATTGCTAATATAAGCTTCCAGACAACTCTAGCTGGTTATGTACATTGGAAGCTAACCGGAGAAAAGGTTCTAGGTGTTGGTGAAGCGTCTGGAGTATTTCCAATTGACTTAAACACAAAAGAATATAACGAAACAATGATCAGTCAATTCAATGAGTTAATTGAGCCTAAGAATCTACCATGGAAATTGGAAGATATATTACCTAATGTTTTAATGGCTGGAGAAAGTGCTGGTGTACTTACGGAAGAAGGGGCAAAGCTGTTAGATGTGACAGGAGAACTACAAGCTGGAATCCCTCTTTGTCCTCCTGAAGGTGATGCAGGGACAGGTATGGTGGCAACGAATAGTGTAGCAAAACGTACTGGTAACGTTTCTGCGGGTACTTCTGCATTTGCTATGGTTGTATTGGAGAAGGATTTGACGAAGGTTCATCCTGAAATTGATCTTGTTACTACTCCTACAGGGAATCTAGTGGCAATGGCACACTCTAATAATTGTTCATCGGACTTGAATGCATGGGTTGGATTATTCGGTGAATTCTCTAAAGCGATGGGAATGGATGTAGATCCTAATAAATTGTACGAAACTCTGTTTAAACAAGCACTTCAGGGAGATGCTGACGGTGGGGGCTTGATGTCTTATGGGTATCTATCTGGTGAGCATATGACGCATTTTGAGGAAGGGCGCCCGTTGTTTGTTCGTTCTTCAGGAAGTAATTTCAACCTAGCAAATTTCATGCGCACACATTTATTTACTGCATTTGGAGCTATGAAACTAGGTATGGATATTCTTGTTGAAGAAGAAAAGGTGAAACTAGATGAAGTGTTAGGTCATGGTGGAATATTTAAAACGGAGGGCGTTGGTCAAAATTTCTTAGCTGCTGCTTTTAATACACCAGTTTCTGTTATGGAAACTGCAGGAGAAGGTGGAGCATGGGGGATCGCCTTACTGGCTTCTTACATGATTAACAAATCAGAGAATCAAACACTGGAAGAATACTTGAATGAAAAAGTATTTGCAGGCCAAAAAGTGACAACTGTTTCACCAGATCCTAAAGATGTTGAAGGATTTGAACAGTTTATGGAGCGTTATAAGAAAGGGCTTGCCATTGAAAGAGCGGCTGTAGACAGTCTTCAATAAGACTAAGCTTACGTAGGTCTATGAGATGATTAAGGTTAAAACATATTAATGTACCATTCTAAAAATGAAGGAACCCTATTGTTTAGGGTTCCTTTTTGGTATACATGTTTGGAGGTAGTACCAGGTTAGTAAAAAGTTTACTGGTGGGGTCTATTTATAAAGTTTATGAAAATAACCAAACCACATCCACAAAACGTTCACAGAATGTTCACTTATACGAAACATTTATATTTGCTATACTAACTACCTACATGAGAGGAGATGGAAAAACATGCCAACAACAAAAAGAGAGAGTTTAATTTTTGGAATAATTATGTGTGTGGGAATGGTATTAGTTATGTCCATTTATAATCTTGTTATAAATGGACAAATTGACCAGTTATCGGTACCCCATATTGTATTAGAAGTATTTATCGGGTTTTGTATAGCGTTACTTTTAGATATATTCTGTGTAGGTCCAGTTGCGCGAAAAATTACAGGTAAGTTACCCTTTGATAAGTCAAACAAGTTATTATTTGTTTTATCAATGTCCGGTTTTATGATCTTAGGAATGGTGTTTTTTATGTCCATTTTTGGACTTGTAACACTAATGCTTTCAGAGGGACTAGGAGATCAAGGAATATGGAGTACTTATTTCATGATTTACCTGAAAAACTTTATTGTTGCATTTCCACTTCAACTGTTAATTATGGGACCGTTAGTAAGGTTTATTTTTGTGAAATTTATTAAAGAGAAAGAGAAACAACCTCTTTATGCTACGGAATAAGTATAAGTAGGTTACTTTTACTACTAATTTCAAATTATAAGTTTATAAAGTCAAGGGAGCCCTTCCTGTTATGGTTAAGGGTTCCTTTTTTTAATTATGAAAATTATAGTATAATCATACTTAACAAGAAAGAGTCATCATAAGGGGAAAATATTAGTATCTTGATCTTTCAAGGGAGGAAATAGCTTTGTCTTCACTTAATATTCTTAGTCAATTATATGAAGAAACTGATGAGGAAAAGATGATTTTGAAACAAAAGAATCAAGTGAAGAAAGACCTTTATACTGATCAGGCTGACTTTATCATAGAAAGTGAAAAATTCTTAGGGAAAGAAAAAATGATTATGGTGCGAAAGCACACTAGATTCGTAGATTTTCCGAAACATAAGCATGACTATATCGAGATTAACTTTGTTTATAATGGTGTGTTGGAGCAAAAAGTGGGTAATGAACAGATTGTTCTAAAAAAAGGGGAGTTATTGCTACTAAACCAGCATATCGAGCATGAGATCAAAGCGTGTAGTCAAGAGGACATCGTGTTAAACTTTATTATCCAACCACGTTTTTTTGAATATATTTTCACTTATTTAGCTGCGGATAGTATGGATACAAACATTAATGATTTTTTAATTAGTAGCTTATTTAACTACACGAATAATGGTCAGTTTTTATATTATGCAGTATCAGAGGTTGAATCTATTCAAGAACTAGTCAGAAAAATTATATTGGAGATGATGGAACCGTCTATCCTTTCTGAATCAACGGTAAAGCTTTATATGGGCTTATTGTTTATTGAACTTATAAAAAACTCTGATAAACTAGCAAAACAAAATGAACGACAGCAACAGCAACGAGTTATTATGGAGTCTTTAAAATATATTGAAGAGAATTATAAAGAGGCATCTTTATATGAACTTGCCGAATCACTTAAGCAATCACATTACGGATTAAGTAAAAACATAAAGAAAGTAACGAATAAAACATTTAAGGAATTGTTACAGGAAAAGCGATTGAGTGTAGCAAAAACGTTATTAGAGAATATGGACGTACCCATTTCTTCTGTGATTGAAGAAGTGGGTTATGACAATATGAGTTACTTTTATCGAATATTTAAAAATAAATATGGGTTAACACCAAAAGAATACAGGAAGAAAAGTAATGAGATTACTAATAAAGAAGAGTAAAGCAGGGGATGATCCTCTGTTTTTTTTGTGGTTTAAACCAATGGATGCAAATAAGGACATAAAAAAGGTAAATGAAGTTATTAATGATTGGGTATTAATCCTTTATGATGAAAATAAGTTAAAACGCTTTCAAAAAGGGGATGGAATAATGACTAAGTGTAGCTTAGCTGTGGATATTGGCGCATCGAGTGGTAGATTAATCGCTGGGTATCTTATCAAAGGGAAGCTAGAGCTTCAGGAAGTTCACCGATTTGCAAATAACGTTATAGAGAAAAATGGACACTTTTGTTGGGATATAGATAGACTTTTTCAGGAGATAAAAAAAGGGATACATGTTTGTAAAGAAAAACAGTTAAATCCAACAAGTATCGGGATTGATACATGGGCAGTTGATTTTGTTTTATTAGATGAAAAGGATCAATTGCTAACGGATGCGGTTGCCTATCGTGACTCTAGAACAGAGGGCATGATGGAAGAGGTATTTAAAACCATTAGTAAAGAGCGGCTTTATTTAGAAACGGGCATTCAGTTTCAAAAATTTAATACGATTTATCAACTGTATTATTTAAAACTTCATCATCCCGAAATATTGAAAAAAGCAAGAACATTCTTAATGATTCCTGATTACTTAAATTTTCTTCTTACAGGAAAAAAAGAAAACGAATACACAAATGCAACATCAACTCAACTAATCAACGCCTTTACTAAAAAATGGGATAAGCAATTAATTGAGCAATTAGGGTTAAACAGTGAAATGTTCCAGGAAATTATGACACCAACATCTGAAGTGGGGCCACTAAGAAAGGAATTAGTGAAGGAATTTGGCTTTAATATGAAGGTGTTACTTCCGGCAACACATGACACAGGCGCTGCAGTTGTTGCGGTTCCAGAAGTAAACGATACCATATATATTAGCTCTGGTACATGGTCGCTGATCGGTGTCGAAAACAGATTCCCCATTTGTGTGACAAAAGCTTTAGATTACAATTTTACAAACGAAGGTGGCTTGGACTACCGTTTTCGATTTTTGAAGAACATTATGGGATTATGGATGATTCAAGAGGTAAAGCGAACTTACGATAATCAGTATGACTTTTCGAAATTAGTAGAGCTAGCAAGTGAATCGTCTACTTTTCGATCCAAAGTTAATGTTGATGATGACCGCTTCCTTAAGCCTGAAAACATGATTTTGGAAATTCAAAAATACTGCCAAGAGACAGACCAAGCAATCCCATCCACTCCTGGCGAGGTAGCAAAGTGTGTATTTGATAGTTTAGCAGATAGTTACCAACGAGCCATTAGAGAAATTGAAGAAATCTATGAAAAAGAGTTCCCGACCATTAATGTAATTGGTGGTGGTTGTCAAAATGAAATGTTAAATCAGTTAATAGCAGATACGACCAATAAAGAGG
The DNA here is from genome assembly GCF_014280935.1 of Aquibacillus kalidii. Taxonomy (GTDB): domain Bacteria; phylum Bacillota; class Bacilli; order Bacillales; family Amphibacillaceae; genus Aquibacillus_D; species Aquibacillus_D kalidii. The sequence goes on along the minus strand of NZ_JACLZI010000030.1, from coordinate 62,562 downwards.
TGCTTGCAGGACCCGTAGAGGCAACGGCAATAGGGAATATAGTTTGCCAACTTATTTCGCTAGGTGAGCTAGAGGGAATTGATCAGGCTAGAGAAATAGTGAAACAGTCGTTTGAAATGAAGAAATACACAGCACTAACTGTTTCGTAACACATATAATAGGAGGAATATTACATGTCTATTAAAGATAATTATCAATTGGCAAAAAAAGAGTATGAAAAGTGGGGAGTTAATGTAGACGAGGCACTAGAAAAATTAAAAAGTGTTCCTATCTCTATCCATTGTTGGCAAGGTGATGACGTAGGTGGGTTTGAGGTGAACCAGCAAGAACTTTCTGGTGGAATTGATGTAACCGGTAATTACCCAGGAAAAGCTACAACACCAGAAGAATTAAGAAGTGATCTCGAAATAGCTTTATCACTAATCCCTGGGAAACATCGTGTTAATTTACATGCAATTTATGCAGAAACAGATGGCGAAGTAGTGGAACGTGATGAATTAAAGCCAAAGCACTTCGAAAAATGGGTTAACTGGGCGAAGGAACAAGGGATAGGTTTAGACTTTAATCCGACTTTATTTTCACACGCTAAGGCAGATGATGGTTTAACTTTGGCACATCCTGATAAAGATATTCGTGATTTCTGGATTAGACACTGTATTGCTAGTCGTGAAATTGCTGCGTTTTTTGGGAAAGAGTTGGGATCGCCGGCACTTACAAACATTTGGATACCAGATGGATATAAAGATATTCCAAGTGATCGATTAACACCAAGACAAAGATTGAAGAATTCATTAGATGAAATCTTCCAGGTGGAAATAGATGAAAAGTATAATATAGATGCTGTCGAAAGTAAGCTATTTGGAATTGGTTCTGAAGCATATGTGGTTGGCTCACATGAGTTTTATATGGGATATGCTTTAAAGAACAACAAACTTTGCTTACTAGATACTGGTCACTACCATCCAACAGAGATGGTTTCTAATAAAATCTCAGCGATGTTACTCTACAGTGAAAAGCTAGCTTTACATGTTTCTCGACCAGTAAGATGGGATAGTGATCATGTAGTTATTTTAGACGATGAATTAAAAGAAATTGGTCTAGAGATTGTACGTAATGATGCATTAGACAAAGTGATGATTGGATTAGACTTTTTTGATGCGAGTATTAACCGTGTTGCAGCCTGGACAATAGGAACTCGTAACATGATCAAGTCATTATTGTATGCATTACTAGTTCCAAATGAACATTTAAAACAATTACAAGAAGAGGGCAATTTTACGGAACGTTTAGCGATAATGGAAGAATTTAAAACGTATCCATTTGGAGCTATCTGGGACTATTATTGTGAAAAGATGGGAGTACCAGTAAAAGAATCTTGGCTTAAAGATGTAAAATCATACGAAAAAGAAATACTCTCTACAAGAGATTAAATTACAGACAAAAAAACTAATGGAAATTTCCATTAGTTTTTTTGTCTAGTAATATATTTGTCAACATTTAGTCACAAAAACAAAAATAAACAGAATAATAATCTTTGTTTTTGTTTACTAATGATGGAATGGAGAATAAAATAAAAGTATAAACAACATGTTCACTAATGAACAATATTTTTGTGAATTAATGAGCAAATTATAATGGAGGCGAATAGTATGAGTAGAGTATTGTATGTACCAAGCACTAACTTAATGGGGAGAGGTTGTTTAGAGGATGTTGCGCCATTCATTGAGGAGCTAGGGTTTCAAAGAGCATTAGTTGTAACGGATAAGTTTTTAAATAAAAGTGGGATTGTTCAAAGGGTATTGGACCAATTAGATAAGGCTAACGTTGAATACATCGTTTATGACGAGGTAAAACCAAATCCTACGATTAACAATGTGCAGACAGGTGTATCTGTATTTAAAGAACATTCATGTGACTTTATTGTATCCGTTGGCGGAGGCTCTCCACAGGACGCAGCGAAGGGTATTGGATTAGTTGTTACAAATGGAGGGAACGTTAGAGATTTTGAAGGTGTAGGAAAAACAAAACATAAATCAGTTCCAATCGTAGCTGTAAATACAACAGCAGGAACATCTGCTGAATATACAATTAACTATGTTATTACAGATGAAGAAAGAAAAGTAAAAATGGTAATGGTAGATAAGAACAGCTTAGTAACTATTTCTGTTAATGATCCAGCGCTAATGATTAATAAACCAGCAGATTTGACTGCTGCAACTGGGATGGATGCTCTAACACATGCGATTGAAGCAATTGTTACTCCGGGTGCATTTCCAGTGACTGATGCAACTGCTCTAGCAGCTGTAGAGATTATCTTTAATTATCTACCACGTGCTGTGCGGGATGGAAAAGACTTGGAAGCGAGAGAGCAAATGGTTTATGTGATGTTCTTAGGCGGTGTTGCTTTCAATAATGCTGGACTTGGCTATGTGCATGCAATGGCACATCAACTAGGTGGTGTCTATGACCTACCGCATGGAGTTTGTAATGCAATGCTATTACCGATAGTGGAAAGGGAAAATGCTAGACGAGATCCATCTAAGTTCCGTGCCATTGCAAAAGCAGCAGGTATTAATGTAGCTGATAAAACGAATGAACAATGTGCAAATAAGGTAATCGAAGCAATTCAGCAATTATCAAAAGAAGTTGGCATTCCAAGTAAGTTATCTGAAATCGGTGTGGATAATGTGGACATTGACAAATTGGCTGAATTTGCGATGAAAGATGCTTGTGCACCAGGTAATCCTTTCCAACCAACAAAAGCAGAAGTAATTAGCATGTTTAACGAAATCCTTTAGACACAATATAGACAAACACAAAAACAAACAAATATTATATTGTTTGTTTTTGTTTATTTGATTTTGTTTTTTGGTAAAATAAAGGTAGGAAAACAAATAATAATAAAAATAATCCGTGTGGAAGGATGTTTATAGATGAAAATTATACAAGAATTAGAACAAGATCAGTTAGTTGTCAATGCGCCTTTCGTGCAAGAAATGATGGAAACGACTTATAACATGTGGAGACTAGGTTGGGATGAACGTAATGGAGGAAATATTAGTTATATTCTAAAGGAAGACGAAGTAATTGGTTATGTAAATCCAGAACGTGTTTTACGTACGATTAGCTTAGACTTCCCTGTAGTAGAGTTAGCAAATAAATACTTCATCGTTACAGGCTCTGGAAAGTATTTCAAAAACGTAAAAAGTAATCCTGCTGAGTGTTTAGGGATCCTTAAAGTAACTAATGATGGAGATGCAGTGGAGTTACTTTGGGGTCTTACTGGTGACGGTAAACCAACAAGTGAACTTCCATCTCATTTTATAAGTCATATTGCGAGACTACGTCAAGACGAAAAACATCGTGTTATTATGCATACACACGCAACAAATATAATTGCCATGACATTTACACATGAATTAGATGAGAAAAGCTTTAGTAAAACGCTATGGAAGATGTGTACAGAATGTATTGTCGTCTTTCCAGAGGGGATTAGATTATTACCATGGATGGTACCTGGTACAAACGAAATTGGGAAAGCTACTGCAGAAAAAATGGAAGATGCTAGATTGGTAATTTGGCCGTTCCATGGTATATTTGGGGCCGGTGAATCAATTGATGAAACGTTTGGATTAATTGAAACAGCTGAAAAGGCTGCACAAGTATATATGTTAGCAAGTGCTCATCGTGGTGGAATTAGTCAAGATATAACAGATCAACAGTTAGCAGACTTAGCAAAAGCGTTTAATGTAGAACCAAATAAAAATTATTTGTAACTATCTGAGAAGTGAGAGGAAGAAACTCTTGCTTCTTTTTATATGGTTCTTTACGTAAACTTTGTTGTTTTTTAATTGCATAGTGGAGATAAAATCACTAGTAACTTATTAGAACCTTTGAATGTGTGCTTGAACTCGTTCCGGCAGAATACTCCGCTTTCCGTGGGCACGGCCTCAAGCCTTCCCTTGACGCAAAGAACGCTCTTCCGGGATCTTCGCCTCGTGCTGTTCCACAGGACAAGAAATGCTACGGAAGCGATACATCGCACGAAGAAAATCGGGTTATATTTTCGAGGAGTCTCCGTATTCTGCCTACACTTATGATAGATTTTCTAACGCTAAGAACAGTAATAACTAATTATCATAGGATTCTTAATTCTAAAGCAAATATCAACTATTATATTGTTACTTTTTGCTCTGATTAACTATCGTAGAAAAATGGATTGAATTACGCATTATAATACATTGATATTACAATCATATGCACTGAGCGGAGGAAATTCACGTAGACTCCTGTGGGAAAGCGAAGACGTTGAGACCCCACAGGGAGCGTTCTTTGCGACCGAGGAGGCTCAGCGCGAGCCCACGGAAAGCGTAGTGAATTTCCGCAGCGGCAACTAATTTCTTACTGCAGAGTCTATAGAAATTGTGTCAAAAGCAACTATGGTTATGAACATAGGCTTTTATTTTATCCTTAGCTAGAATTTAAGTCAGTGGTATGTAAAATGAAAAATGCATATATCCAAAGTGAAAATAATATATATAAAAGTAAATAAAGTTAAAAAAAGATATTCAAAAATAAAACAAAGTGTGTTATTCTTTGTTTATCAAAACATAAGGGGAGGAAATGGATTTGGTACAAAACAAGTGGGATCACAAAGGGGATTTTGAAAGCGGTTTATCCGAACTGGTATATCGTTCTAACCTAATAGGATCAGATCGATCAGTAGCAAATTGGGGTGGCGGTAATACATCAACAAAAACAATGGAAAAAGATTTTCGAGGTCAAGATGTAGAAGTAATGTATGTGAAAGGTAGCGGATCTGATCTAGCTACTATGAAGGCAAAGAACTTTACAGGACTTAAAATGGAAGATATTCGACCATTGTTAGAACGGGAAGATATGTCTGATGAAGAAATGGTAGCATACTTAGCTCATTGCATGATTGATGCGAAACATCCTCGTTCGTCAATTGAAACTTTGCTACATGCATTTTTACCATTTAAACAGGTAGATCATACACATCCAGACGCAATTATCAGCATTGCATGTGCAGATAACGGCAAAGAGATTGCAAAGGAAATCTATGGTGATCGTTTTGTCTGGGTTCCATACATTCGTCCAGGGTTCAAGCTTTCTAAGATGATAGCAGAAGGTGTACAACAAAATCCAAATGCTGAGCTTGTTATTATGGAGAAACATGGTTTAGTTACTTGGGGAGAAACTTCAGAAGAAAGCTACAACAAAACGATCTCTATTATTCAAGAAGCAGAAGATTATATAAACGCAAAAGCTGAAGGAGAAACATTATTTGGTGGAGAAAAGTATCAAGCTCTTTCCTCAGAAGATAGAAAAGAGATTTTTGCAAAAGTATTACCTATCGTTCGTGGTCAAGTGAGTAAAGAAAAGAAAATGATAGTCACTTATGATGATAGTGAAACTGTTTTGAATTTTGTAAACAGCCAAGATGCAAAAGAACTATCTCAGATCGGTGCTGCTTGTCCAGATCACCTAGTACACACAAAACGTGTTCCGCTTTTTATTGATTGGGATCCTAACAGTAAAGATGTGGACAGCTTAATGGAAAGTGTTAAAGAAGGTATAGCTGCTTTTAAAGAGGAGTATGTAGCTTATTTTGAACGTAATAAAACGGAAGGAGATAGCATTTCTGAAACTGCGCCACGTGTTGTGTTAATACCAGGACTAGGCATGATCAATACGGGGAAAAACTGGACAGCTGCAAACGTTAGTGAATCCTTGTATCATCGAGCTATATCAGTAATGAGCGGTTCTACTGTTCTAGGTAACTTTGTATCTCTTAATGAAAATGAATCCTATCATGTGGAATATTGGCCTTTAGAGCTTTATAAGTTAAGCCTTGCTCCACCTGAGGCTGATTTCTCTCGTCAAGTAGCATTCGTTACGGGTGGTGCAGGTGGTATTGGTAGTGCTACTTGTATTCGTCTCGTTCAAGATGGGGCACATGTCGTAGTTGCGGATATCAATCTAGAAGGTGCCGAAGAGCTTGCTAAAGAAATTAATGAGCGTTTTGGTGACAATCGTGCTGTTGCATTAAAAATGGACGTAACGAAAGAGGAAGAAGTAATCCAAGCAATCCAAAAGACAGTGTTAACATACGGTGGATTAGATATTGTGGTTAACAACGCTGGTTTAGCTAGTTCAAGCCCTTTTGAAGAAACAACACTTGATAAGTGGAATTTAAATATTGGGGTATTAGTTACTGGTTATTTCCTTGTTGCTCGAGAAGCATTCAAATTGATGAAAGAGCAAGAAGCTGGTGGGAATATGGTGTTTGTTGGATCTAAAAATTCTATCTATGCAGGCAAGAATGCAGCAGCATATAGCACAGCGAAGGCAGCTGAAGTACACCTTGCTCGTACGATTGCCGCTGATGGTGGTCAATATGGAATCCGTGTTAACTCTGTCTTACCAGATGCTGTTATTCGTGGTTCGAAGATATGGGATTCTGAATGGAAAGAAGAAAGAGCTTCTTCTTATGGAATTGGTACAGAAGATTTAGAAGCGCACTACCGTAAGAGAACAATTTTAAATGTAAATATTCTGCCTCAAGACATCGCAGAATCTATTGCCTTCTTAGCTTCATCCAAATCTGCTAAGACAACTGGATGTATGGTCACAGTTGATGGAGGGGTAGCAGCCGCGTTTACTAGATAAATTGACTAACTAGTACTGGGTGAGAAGTTGCTAAACTTCTTATCCAGTATTAAAATATAGTCAAATTGAATCGGTACTTGAACTTTATATTTCTATTTTTAAATTATCAGTTTGAGTAAACTTCAAAGATAGTAAACAACGAAAGTAGGGGACGAAGTGCTTGTTGCAGAGAGACAACAAAAAATTGTTGAACTAGTGAATGACCGAAAAAGTGTACGGGTAACGGAATTAAGTAAAAGATTCTCTGTCACAGAGGAAACGATACGCCGAGACTTGGAAAAACTAGAAAAAGAAAAGAAACTAGCCAGAAGTCATGGTGGAGCGGTTAGTATAACGCCAAGTAATGATATAGAACTGCCTTATACCGAACGGGAAATAACAAATGTAAATGAAAAGAAAGAAATAGCACTTGAGGCAGTTAAGCAAGTTGTAGAAAACGACAAAATTATTTTGGATGCAAGTACTACAGCATGGTATATGGCAAAAGCCTTACCGAATATGCCGATAACAGTACTGACTAATTCAATTAAAGTTGCAATGGAATTAAGCACAAAGAAAAACATAGCTGTGATCTCAACTGGTGGAAGTTTACTAGCTGGATCTTTATCATATGTTGGACCGTTGGCAGAATCTGCATTAGATTCTTACCATGTTAATAAAGCTTTTATTTCTTGCAAAGGATTACATTTAGAACGTGGGATAAGTGAATCCGATGAGCAGCAAGCGAGGATAAAAAGAAAGATGATGGATATTGCGGATAGTGTCTACATCATGATTGACCATAGTAAATTTGGTGCCCAAGCCTTCTCTCGATTGGGTGGCATTGATCTGATTGATCATATCATTACCGATAGCGGTATTGATACAAATACAGTTCAACAAATAGTGGAAAAGTCTCTTAACTTAATGAAGGTCTAACAAGACGAAGCCGTTGTTATACAGATAAATAGAACCGTATAATAGCGGTTTTTCTTTTTACAATGCTCTTCTTGCATATTTGTTGTTTGCGGGCTGTCATAATTGAGCCTAATTCGTCTTAACAATAACACGTATTTTGCACTATTTAATTTGATTAGTACAACCCGACGCTGTGAATCTGGATGAGAAGAACAATCTAACAAAGTGAAAAAGAGAGTATTAGAAACGTGCGGATTGGTTTATATATACAATCCGGTTTGATGTATTTTCAAAATGATAGTATATCGGTAGCAATTAAAAGTTTCAAAATAGAGCCTTACACAAAACTAATGGAGCATGATTTGGGGAGGAGAAATAATGAAGGTATCCTTGTTTATTACATGCCTTGGGGATGTTTTTTATGTTAATGCAGGGAAAGCAACCGTCGAACTATTAGAGCGGTTTGGGTGTGAGGTTGATTTCCCGGAAACACAAACATGTTGCGGACAACCAACCTACAATAGTGGTTACCATAAAAATACAAAAGCAGCAGCACGGAACATGATTCAAACGTTTGAACATTCAGAGTATGTTGTTAGTCCATCCGGTTCTTGTGCTTACATGTTTCATGAATATGAAGCATTGTTTGGAGATGAACCAGAGTGGCAAGTGAAAGCAAAAGCATTAAAAGAAAAGACGTATGAATTAACACAGTTTTTAACGGAAGTTTTAAATATAGAAGATACAGGCGCTGAGTTCCATGCTAAAGCGACTTATCATACATCTTGTCATATGACTAGATTATTGGGAGTAAAGGAAGCGCCTCTCAAACTATTAAGCCATGTCAAAGGATTAGAGATGGTAGAGTTACCAAATCGACATGATTGTTGCGGATTTGGTGGAACATTTTCTATAAAAATGCCGAAAATATCGGAACAAATGGTTGATGAGAAGGTAGAGCATATAGAAGAGACAGAAGCTGATATTTTGATTGGGGCAGATGGTGGTTGCTTGATGAATATAGGTGGAAGAATCAGTCGGAAAAATAAACCTGTTAAGGTGATGCATATAGCTGAAATTTTAAACAGTCGAGGTGAAGCTTAATGCCAATGCACATCGGGGAAAAACAGTTTGAGAATCGTGTTGATAAGGGACTGAACGATGGTTTTATGCGTGGAGCGGTAAGGTCAGCCCAAGGGAGATTACAGACAAACCGCGCCAATGCTGCAGAGGAGTTAGGAGACTGGGAAGAGTGGCGTAGCCTAGGGCAAGAAATTCGGAATCACACAATGGAAAATCTTGATTATTACCTCCATCAGTTAAGTGAAAAGGTTGCCGAACTAGGTGGGCATGTTTACTTTGCGAAAACTGCTGAAGACGCAAATTATTATGTCAGTGAAGTGATTGCCAAAAAAGGTGCGAAAAAGATAGCGAAGTCAAAATCAATGGTGACGGAAGAGATTGCCTTAAACGATATTTTGGAGGAAAAGGGTTGTGAAGTAGTCGAGACAGACTTAGGAGAATATATCCTTCAAATCGATGATCATGATCCACCATCCCATATTGTTGCTCCTGCGCTTCACAAAAATAAGGAACAAATCCGAGATGTTTTCAAGGAAAAACTAGGCTATACGAACACTGAAAAACCAGAAGAGCTCACTTTATTTGCCAGAGAACAGTTGCGTAAAGAATTTCTTGCAGCCGATGTGGGTATTACAGGTTGTAATTTTGCAATTGCAGAATCTGGCTCTTTCGCACTTGTAACAAATGAAGGTAATGCTCGAATGGTAACCACATTACCTAAAACACAAATTACGGTGATGGGGATGGAGCGTATTGTTCCAACATGGGAAGAGCTAGATGTATTGGTAAGTCTATTAACAAGAGCAGCAGTAGGTCAAAAACTAACAAGCTATGTTACGGCTTTGACTGGTCCAAGAGCAATTGGTGAGATCGATGGACCAGAAGAATTCCATCTAGTAATTGTCGATAATGGCCGCTCCAAAATTTTAGGTACAGAATTTCAAGAAGCACTTCACTGTATTAGATGTGCGGCATGTATTAATGTCTGCCCAGTTTATCGTCATGTAGGTGGTCATGCTTACGGTTCTATTTATCCTGGACCAATTGGTGCTGTGCTAACGCCATTATTAGGTGGCTATGATGACTATAAAGAACTGCCTTATGCTTCTTCTTTATGTGGTGCATGTACGGAGGTTTGTCCAGTTAAAATTCCATTACATGAACACTTGATCCAGCATCGGAGGAACATTGTGGAAGAGGAAAAGAAATCAGGATTTGGTGAACGGGCTGCTATGAGAGGGTTTGAAGCAGTTGCCGGTTCCTCCAAATTATTTAACATGGCCACTAAATCTGCTCCATTTCTTGTTACACCATTTGAGAAAAATGGTTCGATTTCTAATGGACCAGGTCCTGTAAAATCATGGACAGATATTCGGGAGTTCCCTGTCCCTCAAAAAGAAAGATTTAGAGATTGGTTTAAAAATAGAGGGGAAGGAGGAAGGGAGCATGCCAAAAGGGATCATTCAAAATCGTGACAATTTTCTTGCAAACATTGCTAATAAACTTGGGAGAGAACAGAGGACCCAAGATGTATCGCGTCCCGAATGGAAACACCAAGTACAGTGGAAAGTATTAGCTAATCATTCACAAGACGAATTAGTAGATGTAATAGAAAAGCAATGCCAGTCGATCCATACAGACTTTATTCGTACGACTGAAAGTAACTTGGAACAAGCGCTACTCAAGGTTATTCTAAATTACGGTGGTAAATCTGTGATTACTTGGGATGACCCTCGATTTGATCAATTTGGTCTTGGAAGTTTTGCCAAACGAGAAGATTTAGATGTAAGCAAATGGGATGTATCAAATGCTGAACAAAGCATCCGGGTTGCCGAACAAGCAGATATTGGCATTACATTTAGTGATATTACTTTAGCAGAGTCCGGAACAGTCGTATTATTTAGTGATAATGGTAAAGGAAGATCAGTTAGCTTGCTTCCTTCTACCTATATTGCGATCGTACCTAAGAGTACCCTCGTACCGAGAATGTCACAAGCAACTAGAGAAATTCATCAACGAGTCCAGAAGGGTGAACAGATTGCAACCTGTGTTAACTTTATTACCGGCCCAAGTAATAGTGCGGATATCGAGATGAATCTAGTTGTCGGTGTGCATGGTCCGATCAAGGCAGCTTATATTTTAGTGGAAGATAAATGAAATCCCAATATGGAATTAAAAGTATGCTCAGGGAATGTACCCCTGAGCATTTATTGTATGTTATATCTGGGAGAACTAACCAGACTACCATTTTTAAATAGAAAGAGCAGAGGTAAGCTTTTAAAGTATCTAGTTTTATTTTCTATTTCGTCTTCTTTTTCTCTTCTTCTTTATATTTGTATTTTCTTTTGGTGTGATCAAGATGAGGAAAGTGTAAGCAAAGGCTACGAACAGAAACAGATAAGATGCATTTTTATAATCATGGTCTAAAATCATTATAAAAAATGTATAAATAATTACTCCGAATGAAGTAGTTATCCCTATCGTCTTGAGTAAGGCTAACCCAATAATTAGAATCCCAACAATGCATAAGAAGGTAATCCCAACTATCTCCTTCCAGTTTGTCTTATTAATATTGTTCCTCTCCCTTTTTACACTCGTTATATGGTTCTTGGAACATTTTAGCATAATCTACCATTCTTAGTAAGAAAGAGCAGGTTGAATTCCATTGGAAATAAAGGAGGTTGATAAATAAATTCAATAATATGGAATAAACGGGTAGATTATCCTGTTATGAATTGATTTAATTTATCCATAAAGGTTTTATAATAATCAACTTCGTAGTGAAAAGGGGATAAGCCCCATTTATGGTTTGCATCTGCTGAAAATCCTGTAGGTTCAATTTTAATTAGATTAGGATAGTTATTTTCCAAAAAGTTATACATATGACGAAGCATTCCATTATTTTTAACAGCAGATTCTTGATTTTTATTATCAAAGGCCACCTTAATGTTATCTTTATTTAAATAGGTATTAACATAGAGTGATTTATGAAGAAAAATTTTCTTGTAGGGGCTTTTTTTAAGATCATCAATAAAATGTCGTGCACTATTTTCCCAACATTTTATATAGTTACTGTCTATTTTACAAATCTCCGTATTATACAGTTCCAGCAAATTTGACCGGTTTAATTCGGTTGAATTAGTTATATATTTATCTTCATATTTTTGTACCCCTAGTCTTTCATCAATCAAATCAATAATAAGGTAATCACTGTTAGTTTCTTGCAAATAACTCCGAAAATAGTTTGATAAATCATAGTAAAGGATGCGTTGTTGAAACTTAGATTTTAACTTGATTTCCTCGATATTTATATGGAATGGCATAGAGTAAAGACTAATTAACGAACATCGTGCAAAATAGTTATTTATTTTATATTCATTTTGTATAAATGAAAAGGCATCTCTAGTTACGCAGCTTCCAAATATGTCTATTGTTGGCATGAAAAATATTCCTTTCTATAACGAATTACTCTAGAATCTTTTAGTATAAGTTTATGTAATTAAAGGAAAGCCGTGTGTTTTTTTATACTAAATAATATAACCCTATAGGTATTCACCTATTTAACATACTTTGCATAAGATGTGTTAGATGTTCTTACAGAAGGGGTGTTTTTTGATGAAGGGTAACATCTTAAATTATTATGCTGGTGGGAACACGGCAAAAGGATTTTATGATTTATTTGACTCAAACTTACAGGGTCTTGAGAATATATATATTTTAAAAGGTGGACCTGGTACTGGAAAATCAAGCATGATGAAAAAGCTAGCAGATATATGGGTGAACAAAGGGTATGATGTGGAATTAATTCACTGCTCATCTGACAATAATTCGTTAGACGGTTTGATTATTCGTGCTTTGAAATTTGGTGTGTTTGATGGTACTGCCCCGCATGTACTCGAACCGAAAGCTCCAGGGGCTGTTGAACAATATGTGAACTTAGGAGTAGCTTGGGATAGAAACTTATTAAAGGAAAACCAACAAGAAATTGTTAAATTTCAGGAAGATATAGCGATGGCATTCGGTACTGCCTATCGTTTATTTGCGGAAGGTTTAAGTATTCACGATGATTTAGAAGAAATATATATTAACGAAATGAATTTTAAAAAAGCGAACGAGGTTACGAATGAACTAATTGAAAAGATATTTCTAGGAAAGCATAGTCAATCAGAAGAACCAACAACCTTTCACCGATTCTTTGGTGCTTCAACGCCTAATGGTGTAGTAGATTTCATTCCAAATATTACAGAAGACTTATCAAAACGTTACTTTATTAAGGGGCGTGCCGGCACTGGTAAGTCAACTTTACTAAAAAAAGTGGCCAATGCAGCTAAGGAACGAGGTTTTGACGTGGAGATGTATCACTGTGGTTTTGATCCGGAGAGTATGGATATGGTTGTTGTTCGTGAGTTAGGAATCTGTGTGTTTGACAGTACAGATCCTCATGAATATTTCCCGGATCGACATGGAGATGAGATTGTGGACTTATATGAAACAGCAGTAACGCCTGGAACTGATGAAAAATATGAGGCGGAAATCGATGATGTTAATAAACGTTACAAACAACGAATGAAAGAAGGAATCACTTATCTGCAAGAAGCTAAAGGTTTACATGATGAATTAGAGAAAATTTATATGAAAGCAGTCGATTTCAAAAAAATTGATGAAATATGTGATGAAATCAATAATGATATCGAGGGACTGGTAGGAAAATAATTGTTTAGGTTCCTAACTTACTAAAGTACTATATTTCATTGTGCTAACTGTTTAGAGCCTAACCCAATAGCTGACAGGGTTAGGCTCTAAGTTAGTTGAGTAATTGTAATTATAATAACACCTCAAAGTTCTTTCCCATAACTTCTCAAACGTTTGATTCATAATATCTGCAAAATTTTCATTTTGGATTGTAATAAGATGTGCTTGATTATCCTCAGCTGATTTTTCAGTAAAGTTATAGGAACCAGTCACAACAGTTTGACTGTCCGAGATAGTTAACTTTAAGTGCATTTTTTGTGACTGATTCACTTTAATTTGAATATTTTCATTCTGAAGTTTCTGGAAAATTTCTTTGCTATCCTCGTTGTCAAAAGTGTAGATGGCAACGCAAAGGTCGTTCTTGGTTTGTTTTTTGAAAAAGTCAACATACATTCGTTGAATGCATGTTGATCATAGTTAACCCTTAATGTCGATTGAATTCCCTAAATTAGGTTGAGAAGCTTTAAGCATTTCAACCATCTGATTTCCTTTTTGCTCAGTCGTATCCATAACTTTTTTAGTCATAGCTAAATCAACCTTTTGTAGAATGGATGCTTGATATTTACCTAAAGAAAAGGATACCTCCATAATTACACCTCCTTTCTTAGTTTATCGGGGGTCAATAAGAGGATGTTAATATAAATAAGAAATTTCAGTAATAAGTGTTTTATTATTGCTAAAAAAAGATAGATAATGATTTCTTATCTATCCCTTGTGTGTTTATTTTTTCATCATTCTTTCGTAAAAAGGTTTCAGCTTGTTCCGTTCATCCTCCTTAAGCATAGAGAGAACCCACTCTTTCTCCTGAATTAAAATATTCTGTAGTAGTAGTGCTGCTTTTTTATGAGTAGTTGGTGTGATGTTATTCGATATTTCCTTTATCTCTTTTAATAGATTTGGCGGTAGGGAAGACTCTAATGTTTTAAGACCAAGCTGCGCTCTATCTGGAACATAATGATGTAAAAGTACTTTTGAGAAATGGGTTAGTGCTTGATTTAGCATTGCTGCCGACCAAAGGCCATTCCCTCTAACTGCTGATTTTTTATATTGAAATAGAAACCACACAGAATCTATTGCATCTGAATAGAAATCATCTGGTGAAAGAAAAAGATTCTGTTTTTCAATGAATCGATCTAGCTTGTGTTCTGGATCATGTAAAACGTGAATAAAATCTTTCTCTTTCAATGTTTCTTCCGTGACAGTAAATAAATCAACATGTAGCATATTATCAAATATAGCGATGATTTGTGGTGCGATGATGAAAATATCATCATAAAAAAGTATTTCTCTATATGATCGAAGGTGATCGATTCTATTAGTAAGAAAGTCTTCTTTATCCTCCTTTTCTACTAGACAATAGAGATCTATATCAGAGCTCTCATCGTATTCTCCTCGTCCCATTGATCCTTTCACAAAGATAGCTTTTACGAGATTGTCTTTTTTCAGGCTAGCTGTTATTTGATCTAAAGCTTCTTCTTGTATCATAGATATTCCCCCTTTATATAAAAGTAAATATTACGCCATTATATAATAGTTTCGGTAAGGTGTTCAACAAAAAGATAAATCCCCCCTGACTTGTAAATTGTGATAAATTAAGGACAGAAAAGGGACAAGATCAGTCTTTTAACAAGAGGAGGATAAAAAGATGAACCGTAATTTGAGTACTGCTGAAGCGATTAAAAGATGGGATAGGTTTGCTGATACATACGCATCAACGCATGGTGAACATGGGGATATTCACAAGGAGGTATTTTTAAATCCTACGATTTTTTCTTTAGCTGGCCAGTTACATAATAAGAGGGTCTTGGATGCAGGTTGTGGAGAAGGGTATTTGAGTCGGAAGTTAGCGAATCTAGGTGCAACGGTCACAGCGGTTGATTATTCGTTAAGAATGATTGAAATTGCACGAGATCGAAAGAGTATGGAGCTTCCTATAGAGTACAGGCAAGGGAATTGTGAGGATTTAAACTTTATAGAAGAAAACAACTTTGATTTAATTGTATCAAATATGGTCATTCAAGATCTTGCCAACTATAAGCAAGCATTTCAAGAAATGTATCGACTATTGATTGATGGCGGAATTTTTATTTTTTCTATTTTACATCCATGCTTTGTTACCCCAAATAGTGGTTGGGAGAAAACAGCAGATGGAAATAAGCTTCACTGGAATGTTGACAATTATTTCTATGAAGGAGCATTCGAACAACCACTTGGTAATGAGGAAAAAATAGTATTGTTCCACAGGACTTTAACTAATTACATAAACAGCTTAATGGAAACAGGGTTTAGTTTAGAAAGAGTGGAAGAGCCAAAACCATCTAAGGAGATGCTCGAGAAGTATCCATCATTTGAGGAAGATCTTAGATGTCCAGATTTCATTGTGTTTAAACTAAGAAAATAGAGATAAGGGAAGGACTTTCTTTCGCATTAAATTCGGAAAATAGGCCCTTCCCCCCCTTCCCAATTATTCCTTAATACCTTGTAACCACTCATTATAACATTCGCGACATAGTATCTCATTACGATCTTCTTCGTTGTGAAAAAAACTAATGTGATGCATCTTTTCATCTGTGATGGATTCATCACAATAGAAGCATATATCCATCATAATTTGCTCCTTCCATCTAATATCTACCGTTATAATTGGCAAAATTGCAAAAAAAAATCCAATGTATGATTTGGAAAAAGAATTATGGAAAATCCATGATTTGTATGAACCTTTTAAAAGTATTAATTGTATAACTACATGAATATAAAAAAAGGAGTGGATAGAATGTCACCATGGGGTTGGGTCATTAGTTCAATAGTTGTTGCAATTTTAGGCACAGTATTTGGGATGTCAATTGGGTCCTTAAATAAACAAGTAGTTAAAGATCGTTATGGGAAGATTAATTTTAAGAAAACGGATATCTATTTTAAATGGACTAGATGGGATCATGTAATTGTCATCATCTCCATTTATACTTTTTTATGTATAACCGGATTGTTAGTTTTTCTACTTCGCGGTGATACCATCAACAGTATTTGGGTTCAATTCTTTATTCATCAAACTTTTGTTTTTTCATTATTAACATTTTGTTGGTCGATTACCAGAACTTCCTATATTCTAAAAGGGATTAAAGAGCGGTGGTCAGATGAGTTTAAGTAGTGGTCAAGAGTTGGATAAGAATCAAAGAAATTTAGAAATTCTCTTTTTAGAATACAGGAAGCCTATCTATCGTTTTGTTTACCGTTTCACACAGGACGAACAACTGAGCGTTGATATTGTACAGGACACATTTATTAAGTTTAACAAGTACCAATCTAATTACGATGAAAAGCAGTCCAATATTAAAACCTATTTGTTTCGTATAGCTTATCAACTAATGGTTAATCGCATTAAACGACGAGAGCGAATGAAAAAAATACTACCTTTTTTGAATCAACAGTTATTTAATTCAGAGGTGACTACAGAAGATCGTCTTACAATTCAATGGGCTTTAAAGATGCTGTCAAAAGAACAAAGAGTGGTAATTATCCTAATGTATTATCATGACCTAACACAACAAAATATCTCTGACATTTTAGAAATACCCCTAGGAACGGTAAAATCAAGAGTGCATCACGGCTTACTAAAATTAAGACAGTTAATGGAGGTGGAGGAAGGTGAGTAAAAAAGAAATGCCGAATAAATTGAGGAATCAATTACAATTATTTCAAGTTGATGTTCCAGCCTTTTCGATGAAAAAGAGCAGGTTGGAACGTTATGCTGATTGGTTGATGTATCCAGTTAAAAGCCCGTTAGAAAAGCTTCGAATACGGTTTGAATCCTTTAATAAAGTTATTATCTACCCATTACTTATTGTTTTTATTGTATCTTTCTTACCGTTGTTTCTTATTTAAAATATTGATATTTTCAAAAATACTGTAGTTCTAACACAAGCTGAAATTAACTACATACTGACATGAGAGTCCCTCTTTCACTAAAATTTTTTTAGGGTTTTGTGTCTACAACAGTATAATAAAAACACATTTTATTTATAACTAAACAACTAGTCTATACATACATATGCTATTTTCATAGCTTACAGTAATAAAACATTATCACAGTACGAATAGTTTTATAAGATCTTGTCTTAGCTGAAAGGAAGTGAAACTATTCAACCTGACACGATGAAGACGTTTCTACCTATGCTAGTCCAACTTGGGGAAATAGACGAATCCATGGATACTGATAAATATATGACATTATTAAGGGTTTTCTGTTGGTTGTTAATTATAGAAAGGAAGAAATGTTACTGAGATAAAGTATCTGCAGAAAAGATATAAGGGGGAGCGTTCCCTAAGAACGCTCCCCCCTACTAATTATTCATGGGTATCATTGAATTCATACTTTTTTAACTTTTGTAAATAAAAATTTCTCTTTTCCTCTTCTTTGCCTCGCTCATATTCTTCTTTGGTTATTAATTGTCCACTTATAATCGAATAAATACTTTTCTTTTTTACACCAGGCATGTTGGAAACGATATTTAATACGTCTATTAGATTGTAGTCATGCTCAGTTTCCAAGTAACGAGAAATACTGATTTCCTTTTTTCTACCAACATGGCCGTAGCTACAAACCACTTTCCAATATTTTCGTTCTTCCATAATACTTGCATCCTCACGTCTCAATGTTTTTATAGATAAAACAATAAATATGATTTTCCTCCAGACATAAAAATATATAGCTGGCTACTGGAATGGCAAGAGCTTATTTATTAATCTCTGATATGGTTACTCCCTTTGGAATTAATTTACACCTCCTTATTAGTAGTATATGGAGGTCAGTATCGAGTAATGGCGGTGTTTGGAGGAGATATCAACTAAAAAGGCACTTGTCTAATAGACTATAGCCACCTATGTATTAAATAGATTCAGGATCATTTTTTTAGACGTTAGGAATAAGGGAATCAATCACTATAATAAGGTAGAAAGTAGAAGTATACTTGTTTTTAATTAGGTTCTTTTCATAGACTTTGTTACTCTTGTCACGATATCTATAGAATCACCAGTAATAACTACTTATTTGATGGTTGCGATCACTCGCTCCGGCAGAATACTCCGCTTTCCGTGGGCACGGCCTCAAGCCTTCCCGTGACGCAAAGACCGCTCTTCCGGGATCTTCGGACTCGTGCTGTTCCCACAGGACAAGGAATGCTACGGAAGCGTTACATCGCACGAAGAAAATCGGGTTGTATTTTCGAGGAGTCTCCGTATTCTGCCTACGCTATATAAATTTTTCTCATTTTGTGAGTTGTTAAAACCCATGTAATTAACACTTCTTAGACCCTGCTGACTAGAGAGAAGGATCATGCTAAGCTGTGGAAAAATGCGAGGCTCCTGTGGGAAAGGAACAGTCTGAAGACCCCACAGCGAGTGTTCTTTGCGAGCGAGGAGGCTGAAGCGTTCCCCACGGAAAGCGAGTATTTTTCCACAGCGTCGCATTTGCACTCAATAAATTAAAGAATTCAGTTACTGCAGTTTTTCTCTCAACTGCGTCATTCTGAAAGTAAGAATGTATGAGAAAAGAGTTTTTAATAAAAAAGAAGATGACCCGTTTAAAGGTCATCTTCATCATGATTGAAATTATAGAATGTCTAGTCTAACGATTAACGCAATTAAGATCTGTAATAGAATTTGAATGTTAATTGCAATATCATTGTCAGTTGTAGATACAGTAACTCCACGTGAATTTTCAATATAAACCTGCTGTTTATTTGTTTGGGTAGATTTAACTTTTGCAAGTAGATCTTGTGTTACAGCATCTGCTCTAGAACTATCCGCAATAGAAACGCTGACTACTAAAGCGATGGCTGCTTGAAGTGCTGCTTGAACATTCAGTGCTGCTTGGTTATCCGTAGTAGTTACATCTACTTCACATGAATCTTTGATTACGATTGATTCAATGGATTCTTGTTTACTTCTCACTTCTGCATCCTCCTCCTGTACAACAGTGTCGTCAAAGGGGTGGCTATCTGTTGGATCAAGTGCGTTCCACTTTCTAGGTGATTTGTTACATGCTTCTTGTACTGGCTCTGCTTCATAGCAGCATGCATCCTCTACTGGTTCTTGTTCATAACAGCATGCTTCCTCCACCGGTTCTTGTTCATAACAACATGTTTCCTCAACTGGCTCTTGTTCATAACAACATTCATCATGTTTAGGTTTTCTTTTTCTCGAAATCATAACTGTTCGATTACGGTTGTTGCGTCTTTCCTTTCTTTTAGATCTTTTTGACATAATAACTCTCCTTTCTTGTGATTTACGATATTGTATGTCAGTAACAATAAATGGTAAGGGTACTTATCCAATATAAAACACCTATTTATTGATAGAAGCGTTAATTAAACTATTACCTATTAAACAGAGTTAGTTATAAGTGATAAAGGAAATTATAGAGATTATAAGGTTTAATCAAACCGTTTTAGTATAGAAAGTATAGGTACAATAACGTAAAAAAAGATGATTCCACACTTGCACTTTGGAATCATCTTCATGCTCTAATATTAAAGGTATATTTTTATTTTTCCTTGTCAGTAGTCTTCTTTGTTATTTCATCTACGCTTTTTTGCATATTCTTTACTACATCTAATATTGTTTCTTTATCCTTAGGTTCTAATTTATCTTTATCCAACTTTGCTCCGTGTTTCTTTAATGTTGATGCCACCAAAGCATCAACACTTTTAAAACTTATATCCTTACTCAATTTGTTCACCTCCTAAGTATCGTTTTCTATATCTTATTCTAATCGCTTTTATGCGTGCTATAGATAGTAGTCTATTTAAGTATTAAAAAGTAATATATTGGCCTAGTGCTGATAATTGGCTTACACGAAAAGGAATTGTTCTTTATAAAAAGAAGGAAGTTATAAGGAAAGATATTGTTATTTCTTAGGTATTTTGAATCATTTAAGTGAAGGCAAGGTACCTTTCTATCTAGCATATTAGTGGAATTATTTGTATTTCAAACAAATGCCCTTACAGCAAATTGCGATTCGCATATAGTGAATAGAAATCTATTATAGAAAGGATGATAAAGTTGGCATTAAATAGTAGACAAAGAAGCCTATTGGAAATGCTTAATCAAATGACGCAAAATCTAGTGAATAATAACGGTCAGGATCTGGATTTCTCTATTGATTTACCGGGATTAGATGTCGATGTCGATATTGATATCGATAAGGGAGATGGAGGAACTGACACACCTACAACTCCTACACCAACTAACCCAACAACATTAAGGGATGTACTATTGGACTTAGTTAATGAACAAGTCGAAGTTACAACACCTTTTGGTACAGTTACTGGGACATTGCTTGCAGTAAGAGAAAACTATATTGCAATTATTGATAGTACTGGTAACACTGTGCTAGTTCGTATTGAAAAAATTGAATTTGTTAGTGAATTATAAAAGGAGGGGATACGGATGTTTGAACAAACATTTGCTGCAGAATTAGCTAGTCGAATTGGTTCTAGAGTTGAAGTTGCGACAGATAATAATTTACTTGAAGGGATTCTTGCCACAGTTACAGATGAATTGGTTTTAGTTATTGATATTAGTAGTGGATATGGACAGAATAACAAGTTATATGTCTCTTTAAGTGCTATTAACTATGTCCGTTTTCTAGGAGCAGCATAGTTAGTTTTAATAGAAAATGGTTGGAATATTAAATTTTGCGACTCAAACATCTGTTTGAGTCGCTTTTTTATCCTTTCCATAAGAGAGTGTCTTGGTGAGTAGTAGGAGACCATAAAATGCTAAGGTGGATGCAAGGATATTTCTGTATCAAAGAATTAGCATAGATCCAAAAGATGTCTAATTTGAACAGAATGCAGGATGTCATCTAAGCGAAATAACCCCCTTTGGATAATTAGGTTAAATCCAAAGGGGGTTAAAAGCTTCTTCTGGGAGAAAAGCATATTTTTGTTCAGAACGTGTTCAATATATTCCGTTTTTAGAAATAAATTTTTGCTAGAAACATACAGATAAATTAGAAAAGATCTAAAATGTCATTACTTTTGATCATCCATTATGGCTTCACTTATTAAATTGGTAATCCTAAGTGCTTCCATTCCGTCTTCACCAGTTACGGATGGAGTTCTATCTGAGTTAATACAATTAATAAAATCTGTTAGCTGAATTTCTAACGGTTGAACATAACTGTTTACTTTTATACTTTGAGTCATATTATCTCGAGTTATATTCAGTTCGTTATTTAAGATGTCAACCTCAAAAATAGCATTCTCAGTTAAAACTTGGATTGTTCTTACTTTTCTTTTTGATTTAAAACTGGCAGTAAACTTAGCTATTACACCTTCTGATGATCGAGCAATAACAAGTGCGTGCTTTGGTGTATTTTCTATCATTTTGCCTAGTGTATAAAACTCTATTAGACTGTCGTCTTTGAGTATTTCCTGCAGAATATAAAGGTCATGAATCATTAAATCTTTCACGACATCCACATTTTTAATTCTTTCACTATATGGACTCATTCGTTGAAAATCAATTCCGATGATCTTTTCATTTTCTAATTCCTTTGTAAGAGCTTTTATTAGTGGATTAAAAAGTTCAATGTGTCCGACTTGAAGTTTTACTTCACCCGCAGAGGCCTTGCGGATTAATTCTTGTGCCTGTGGGATTGTATCTGTAATAGGTTTCTCTATTAACATATTTACCTTGTGCTTGATACAAAGTAGTGCGATATCATAATGGAATTCAGTCGGAACAGCTATACTAACAGCGTCTACTGATTGAAGAAGGCTAATTAATGAATGAAATTGTTTTACTTTATATTTTTCTGAAATCTGACGACTTTTTTCTTCATTGTTATCAAATACACCAACGAGTTGACAATGTTCCATCATATTTAAATATGTTCTGACATGATTTTCCCCCATTTTACCTGTTCCAATTACACCGACTTTCATAAATTAATTCTCCTCACTTGTATGATGACTCATTTGATATCTTATGCAGGAGCTTGGAAGTGAGATGGACTACCGTAACGAAAAAACAAATTTGGCATAAGTCCTATTACAAATTACTAGATAAGTAAGAAAAGGAGAGAAAAAAGGTGCATATATTATTTATTGCTGAGGATACATCGGGATTTATTAGTAAGAACTATTATTATTTAGAAAAAGAACTATCTAAAAATATTGATTTAACAGTATGGCGGAAGTCTGGTCATATTCAATACATTTTGAAGCAGATAGACAAAAAGCCAGACTTTATTCTCTTATTGAATGATATGGATAGGAACATGACACCGATGATAAAAGGTCTAGGTAATATAGACATTCCAACTGGATTGTTTGTTAATGATGTTCATCGATTTGTTAAACTAAGAAAAAATTATATCGAAAAAAATAAGATTAACTTTCTATTTTCTGTCACACGGGATCAATTTATAGAGATTTATCCAGAATATAAAGAAAGAATAGAATGGTTTCCACACTTTGTTCATACAAACATTTTTAAAGATTACGGAATGGCAAAGGATATAAATCTGTTAATGATGGGTGCTATTAACGACTACTATCCTTTTAGACAAAAACTTCTGAAGGCGTATGAAGGGGACTCTAATTTTACCTATCACGGTCATCCGGGATACCGGAACTTTAGTAAAGAAGAGGAGGAGCAGCTCTACATTGGGGAGCAATACGCTAGGGAAATTAACCGAGCTAAAATAATGTTTACTTGTCCATCAAAACTAAATTATCCCGTACTGAAGTATTTTGAAGCCCTAGCATGCAAAACACTGCTCCTAGCACCAACTTTTAAAGAGCTTGAAGATCTTGGTTTTATACCCAATTTTCATTTTATTCCGGTAGATGAAGTGAACGTTAAGGAGAAAGCAGCATATTATTTGGAGAATGAAAAAGAGAGGGAAAGAATTGCTGAACAAGGCTATCACTTTATTAGACAGAATCATACTGTTGAAGGCCGTACAAAACAGCTAGTTGAAAAAATAAGTAGTCTTATTAGAAAATAAGGAGGGATTTTGTTTATGTCTTTTATTCCGGAAAGTACACAATTAGGTACTAATACAGTAATAGAGGATGGTGTAGTTATTGGAGAAAATGTAGTAATCGGACATAATACAGTACTTTTACAAGGAACTAGAATTGGTGACGACGTAGTAATAGGAAGTAACTGTGTACTTGGAGTCAAACCGAGTGTAAATAAGAAAATGCGTAAGATTTCTGATACGAACAATAGCTTAATAATTGAGTCAGGCACTCGTATTGGACAGTTGGTATCGATTTATTCTGGCACCCAAATTGGAAAAGGAGTTTTCATTGGAGACCAGGCAAGTGTTAGGGAAAATGTTTCCATTGGCGAAGGATCGATTGTTGGGAGGGCTGCTATTGTTGAATTAAATACAACGATAGGAAAATCATGTACAATCCAAACGCTAGCGTACGTTACGGGTGATACAACGTTGGAAGATAATGTGTTTATTGGTCCTTGTGTTTCGATGTCAAATGACAAGTATATGGGAGCAAAGGATTTCTCCCTGAATGGTCCTTATGTAAAAGAAGGTGCCAAGATTGGAAATAATGCATCATTATTACCAGGTGTTTCGATCGGAAAAAACACAATCATAGGTGCTGGTTCAGTTGTTACGAAAGATATAGGGGACGATTTGATTGTAGTAGGAGTTCCCGCAGAACAAATTAACCATAAATAGTTAACTTTTGTTTCTCGAAAGATGGCAAAGTAACAAGAGAGGTGAACGGTTTGGATCATACTAAGATTAAAGATGTGAATATGTTGATGCATGGTAAATTTGAGGCAGTTGGAAAACAAATTGGGAATGACTATTATGTGCCATTGTCTTTACTTGAAAAAGGATATGGCACAGAAAAGGTGTGGATCGAAAAGGATAAGACATTAAAACTTCAGGTGACGAATGCAAGGCCATTAGAAATAAAGCCTTATAAATACAATGGAAATTACTTGCACTTTGACAAAAATGAAGTGGAAAATTGGAATGTTGAATTGGATGATTCGGGCATTCCAATAACTATTTACCCCTTTGGAAAACATTATAATCCTTCAACTATCGCCCATTATGGACTCCAACATTACAGTATATTCTTAAAAGATAAGAATGAAAGAAGTAAAAGTATATTTTTAAAGGTAGCGGATTGGTTCATTAATAACCAAGACACGCAAGGAGGATGGGCCTATCACTTTGATCTCCCATATTTTCCGAAACGACTAGATGATGTCAAAGCACCGTGGTATTCGTCTATCGGTTTAGGGATGGCTCTGTCCGTCCTAGCAAGAGCTGCTTACCTGACAAACAATCGTAAATATAGTGAAAGAGCGAGGAGAGCTACCACTATTTTTAAAACACCATCCCCTAAAGGTATTCTAGCTAAGTTTGAAAATAAATATTGGTTCTATGAGGAATGTCCAACGGATCCACCAAGCTATATATTAAATGGTTTTATGTTTTCGTTAATTGGACTTTATGACTTATACAAAGCCTCTGGGGATGATCTGAGTAAACAGCTGTACGATAATGGAATTATTGCATTAAAGAGAATGCTACCATTATATGATTTGGGAAATCGCTCCTCGTACGATCTAACCCACTATACAACGGATGGTGGGTATCCTAATGTTGCAAAATGGGGTTACCATATAACCCATATCCATTTGCTAGCGGCTCTCAATACAATAGAAAATGATTCTAAGTTAGGAGAGACGTTACAAAGATGGAGGGACTATGTAAACGGATATAAAGTTAATGGTTAAAGTACAAAAACACCAGAAGAGGTGAGTAAGTCTCACTACTTCTGGTGTTTTTGTATTTTATAAGGTTTTTTTAGTATTTAACCTTCCTTTTGCAACAGGTTGATTATTTGATTTGCGGTGTCACCATTTCCAAATAGATCGGGATGTGCTGAAGGGATTTGGATAGATCCTACACTATCAACTATTTGTTGGCTATTAGCACCAACTAGTTGGTTCCAGCCTGTGTCTACGGTCTCAATCCATTCTGTTTCATCTCTAAGTGTGATACAGGGAACTTTCAGCATATAAGCTTCTTTTTGTAACCCACCAGAGTCAGTAAGGATAAGGTTAGCATTTGATGAAATTGTTAGCATGTCAAAGTAATCCATTGGATCAACAATTTTAATGGCTGAAGAATCAATTAAGTCAGTTAAGTTAAATTGATCGATTTTATTTTTTGTTCGTGGGTGTAAAGGGATAATTACTTGTCTATCTAGTTGCTGAAAGGCTTCAAGAATAGATTTTAATCGCTCTGGTTGATCAGTATTTTCCGCCCGATGAACGGTAGCAAGGTAGAAGTTATCGCTTGATAGAGATAACTTCTTTAAGATTGGAGAGTGCTGTCTTGCTTTTTCCTTAAAATATAACACAGAGTCATACATGATATCCCCTGTTAAATGTACACCTTTTGTAATACCCTCTTTATTTAAATTGTCGACTGCAGATGAAGACGGACAAAGTAGCCATTTAGATAGGTGGTCTGTTAATAAACGATTTATCTCTTCAGGCATTTTTTTATTAAAGCTCCTTAGCCCTGCTTCTACATGAGCAATTGGGATATGGAGTTTCGCTGCTGCTAGACTACCAGCGAGAGTAGAATTAGTATCCCCGTAAACTAAAACAATATCTGGGTTAATGGATAACATAATCTGTTCTAGTTCTTCTAACATCTGGGCAGTCTGTTTCCCATGAGAGCCGGATCCAACTCCTAAATAATAGTCTGGCTGTGGGAGGTGTAACTGATTAAAAAATACCTTAGACATATTATCATCGTAGTGTTGACCAGTGTGCACGATCACTTCATCCATGTCTTGCCTTATTTTAATAGCCTTAGATAGCATACAAGACTTTATAAATTGTGGTCTTGCCCCAATAACAGTTAAAATTTTCAAAATTAAACTCCTTTCTTATACGATTTTCAAGATTTGGCATACTATATTTCCAACACTAATTATTTTATTCAGTACTGAATAGTTCGTTATTGGAACACTACTAGTCAATAAGAAAATGTTACTAGAAAACCATTAGTAGAAATGCCAGTTTAATAGGTGAAAGGAGTAAAAAAATGGTCCAAAAGGTATGTATGTTAGTGGCAGAACACCCTTTTTTAGATTCGAGGATCTTTAAGAGGGAAGCGAAAAGCTTGAAGAAGTTAGGATACGATGTAACGATGGTTGTTCCTAGAAAAGGTGGATATCTTTTCGATATAGATGGTACGCCTATTAAAGATAAATTTCTAGAACCAAAGTTTACACATGAAGGGATTAAAGTGGTAACGTACGATTTTGATGAAAGTAGAGGTCCGCTGAGTAAAGTGTTATCACCTGCTTCACAGTGGCAAGAAGGTTTTGACAACCCGTTAACTAAACTTGGGATAGAGCAGGAAGCGGATATCTACCATGTTCATGAATACCTATCTTTATTTGCAGGAGTTGGTGTCAAGCGACAGCTACAAGAGAAGAATAAGGCAGTTAAACTAGTTTATGATAGTCACGAATTAACACCGGATCCTTTTGATACTAGAAACCCAGAATCCACAAGAAATAACCTCAAAGAAAAGCTTTTGCTTATGCTGGATGAGGTTGATTACGTTATTACTATTTCCCCTTCTATAAAATCTTGGTTTTTATCTCAAGACCCGACATTACCAGTAGAAGTAATCTATAACTCGCCGCCTTTAGCACGAGATTATTCACCTAAGGACTTTAATCATAACCAAATGGTTGTAAGCTATGAAGGGAATATGGATTACAAAAGAGGAAGTAAAGATAAGATTATGAAAATCACTGAGTTATGTTCAAAGGAAATGGATTTTCGCTTTAAAATAATTGGTGGAACAAGGTATGGCGATTCATTCGAGTTATCAAGTGATTTGAGCGATAAGATTGAAAGAACAGGATGGGTAGACTACGACTCTATATCGAAACATTATAATGATGTGGATATTGGATGGATTGATTACGAAGATCTACATGATTCCTTAAATCGGTCCTATGCGATGCCAAACAAATTCTTTAGTTATTTAAATAATGGGGTTCCAGTATTAGTGAATCGATGTCATGAGATGGAATCATTTATTCGTAATCATCAATGTGGTTTGATTATTGATAAGAAAAATGTTACTGCTAAAGATTACTCTGAGGCAATTATTTATTTATCCAAAAATAAATATCTTCTACAAAAAATGAGTAGGAATGCACGAAACGTTATGGAAACCACATATTGTTGGGAGAAAATGGAGAGGAGGTTAAGGAATGTCTATAAACAGTTAACTGGACCAGAGTTACTTATGATTCGTTAATATTCGACAATCAAAGGAGGTCTGAAAATGAAACAAAAGGTTTGTATGTTACTAAGCTATCTTCCTTTTCTAGACGCAAGGTTATTTGAATGCGAAGCAAAGAGTCTAGTGAAGTATGGATATGACGTTACCATTATCGCACCGCGTAAAAATGGATTTTTATATGACATCGATGGCAAGCCATTTATCAAACAGTTTTCTGAACAAACGTTTTTTTTTGAAGGAATAAAAGTAGTCACATATGATATGGAGAACAGAACAGAAAATGCACTAACGGATCCACTATTTAGGTTAGGGTTGGAAGAAGGCGCAGATTATTATCATGCACATGAATTAAACTCTTTTTATTTTGGTAAGGAAATTAAACTTGCTCTAAAGAAGAATGGGAAGGGTGCAAAGTTAATTTACGACAGTAGGCAACTAGCTCCCGATCCATTTTCCGTGACGTTAAGGGAGGAAGATAAGCAAAAGTGGAGGGAAATGCTTCTTGATAGCCTCAAAGAAGCGGATTATACGATTGCTGTATCTGATTCGATAAAAGCATGGTATTTAGCAATGGATCCAATGTTCCCTGTTGAAGTCATTTATAATTGTCCACCACTTGCTTCTAATTATCAAATAAAGGGGCAACAAGATGGTAAATTTGTGGCTGCACATGAGGGGAATGCATCAGGTGCAGTTCTTCAGAAATTCTATTCGATTACCGACTTGGTTCAGAAGGAGGTTGATTTCCACTTTAAAATTATTGGCGGTCCTAGATTTGGCGAGAACGTTGTAGTACCCGAACAAGTAAAGAATCAGATTATCCGAACAGGATGGGTTCATTATCACTCTCTCCCAACCTTACTATCTGATGTTGATATTGGGTTGATTGATATAGACCCTACCAACTCATTAAATAATTCGTTTGCGATGCCTAGTAAACTATTTAGTTATTTGAACAATGGTGTACCGGTCATCACTAATAAATGTAGTGAAGTCGAAAAAATTATTAACACTTATCAATGTGGTTTGGTTCTAAATAAATTAAACCCAACACCAAAGGATTATGCTGAAGGGTTACTATTTCTTAACCAAAATAGGTCCATGTTAGAGCAAATGAGTATGAATGCTCGTAGGGCAGTGGAGGAATTTTATAATTGGGACAACATGGAGAAACGACTTATTTCTATTTTTCAGTCCTTGGAGTCTAAGCAAACGTCCTATCTACTATCATAAGTGAAATCCTATTAAAGGAGGTGGTGAATAGGAATGGAGGTTTGTTTTTTAGTGACCGAACACCCTTTTAAGGATGCACGTATTTTTAAAAAAGAAGCTAAAAGTTTAGCTCGAAATGGTTATAAAGTAACGATGATCGTACCAAGGAAGGATGGCTATCTCTTTGATGTTGATGGGAGCCATTTTAAAAATAGCTTTCTGTCCCCGACATTTAACTATCAAGGAATAAACGTTATAACTTATGAACAGTTTTATCCAGAGAAAAATCTAAAAAATTCCCTTTATAATCTTATATCAGGTAATCATCATCGTTTCACAGACAGATTAACCCAGTTAGGAATACAGCAGGAAGCAGATATTTACCATGCCCATGAGTTCTTTTCGGCGTATTCTGGTGTTGGAATTAAGAGGGCTTTAGCAACCAAAGGGAAGCAATGCAAATTAATTTATGATAGCCATGAACTCGAGCCTGATCCTTTAAGCAATCATTCTCGAAATACACAAAGAGTAAAGCTGCAAATCCTCGAAGCGATGTTGAAGGAAGTAGACCAAGTAATAACGGTTTCTGAATCAATCAAAACGTGGTACAACTCAATCCATCCAAAACTCCCAGTAGAAGTTCTCTATAATTCCCCACCATTAGCTCCTGAACCTAAACAAACAAATTTGGCAAAGTCAGATCTAGTACTTGTATATGAAGGTGTCCTGGGACCTAATCGAGGTAACTTTCAAAAATTAGTTGATGTATTGGAATTAGCAAAACAACAACAAATGATTATAAAAGCAAAGATTATTGGAGGATGGAAGGAGGGAAAGAAACCTTCGATCCCCCATCATCTAGAGGATAGGGTCACTTTTACAGGATGGGTCCCTTTTTCCTCGATTCCGGAAGCAATGAAAGATGGCAATATAGGATGGATTGATTTAGATACAAATAACTCCCTAAATAACCGATATGCAATGCCAAATAAATTCTTTAGTTATTTAAATAATGGTGTCCCAGTTTTGTCTAATCTGAGCGAGGATATGGCTCAATTTATCAGACATTATCAATGTGGGCAAGTAATTAATAAGCGTCAGGCTTTAGCTGAGGACTATCTTCAAGCCTTAAGCGTGTTGAATGACAACAGAAACTTACTTGAGCAGATGGGAAAGAATGCTCGAAAGGCGATGGAAGCAGAGTATAGTTGGGAACACATGGAGAGAAAGTTGTGGAGGATTTACTCAAATATTAACTAACTAAATAAGAAAGGAAGGATTACACATTGAGAGTACTACACATCCCGTATGGACCACCTATGATTGAATTATGTCAGGCACTACGATCCAATGGTGTCGAAGCAACTGCCTGTCATTTTGATAATAATAAATTTGATTTTAGACCCGACATTTGCTTAGCGCTTAACGAAAAGTCAGGTAAGGAAAGAGAAAAGTTTCTCAAAGGATATCTGCAAGAATCGATTGAAAAGTACGATATTTTTCACTTTCATTTTGGGGAGACGTTCTTTCCTGACAAACGAGATCTAGCCATGCTGAAACGTGCAAGCAAGAAATTAGTTGTTCATCATCATGGCTCAGATATCCGTTTGCTATCTGTTGCGAAACAAAACAATCCTTATATACGCGTAAAGCCAGAATGGACAGAGGAAAAGATAAATGAAAATTTAGCTATCCTTTCAAACTATATCGATCATGCTATTGTTCAAGACCACGAATTGGAAACGTATATTTCGGGTGTATATAAGAACGTCCACGTTATTCCTCATGCTGTTGATGTTACAAAATTCAAACCATCCTACCCGAAAGTGGAGAAGGGCATACCACTAGTTGTCCACGCTCCAACTATGAGAGACCTCAAAGGAACTGAATTCATCTTAAACGCGGTATCTGAATTAAAGCGTTCAGGGATGGCCTTTCAATTTAAATTAATTGAAGGGATGTCCTATAACGAAACAATGCAGCTTATGGCAGAAGCAGATATTGTCATAGATCAACTAAGAATCGGAGCAAGTGGATTTATAAGTACAGAGGCAATGGCATATGGTAAACCAGTTATATGTTATATAAGAAAAGATCTAGTCTCTAAATACCCAAGTGAGCTTCCAATAGTTAATGCTAATCCATCCAATATCACTGGTGTATTAAGAAATCTACTTGAAAACGAACAAATGTGGGATAACCTTGGGAAGCAGGGGAGGAGGTATGTTGAAAAATATCACGATGCTAATGTAGTTGCTGATAGGTATATAGATATTTATCGACAGCTATAGAAAATCCCACTTAGACTCTAGTAACGTTTGTCAAATAATGAAGCAATTCGTCCAAACAGAGAAAAGTTATTGTCATACAATAACATAAATTTCCAAATAAATTGAAAAATGAGGTGAGAAATAATGATAGAAAGAGACCAGTTATTTTCAAATGTAGCTGTTGTTGGTCTTGGTAAAATTGGGCTTACGTTAGCTGCTGTTTTTGCTAATAATGGCTATAAAGT
This sequence comes from Aquibacillus kalidii, assembly GCF_014280935.1. GTDB lineage: Bacteria > Bacillota > Bacilli > Bacillales > Amphibacillaceae > Aquibacillus_D > Aquibacillus_D kalidii. The sequence goes on along the minus strand of NZ_JACLZI010000030.1, from coordinate 31,075 downwards.
TTCCGGATCCGATAAAAATGAGGATGTTGTTAATTCTATTAACAATGGGGAAGCGCATGTGAAAAATGAACCTGGTTTACAAAAGTTAGTTTACGATGCACACGAAAACAAAACTCTTTCTGCAACCACTTCTAACGTAGAAGCTGTTTCGGAAGCGGACATTGTGGTTGTAATTGTACCGGTTTTAGTTACAGATGATAACAAGATAGATTATCAATTTATTGATGCAGCTGTTGAAGACATAGCAGAAGGATTACAAAAAGGATCGCTCATTATTTTTGAAACAACCCTTCCACCAGGAGATACTCAGAATCGTTTTGGAAAAAAGATAGAAGAAATATCTGGGCTAAGGATGGGAGAAGATTTCTACCTTGCTTATAGTCCGGAAAGAGTCTATTCTAACCGGATTATAGAAGACTTAAAAAACTACCCAAAGGTGGTAGGTGGATTTAATCAACAAAGCCTGGAATTGGCAACTGATTTTTATAAAAAGGCTTTAAACTGTGAATTAATTAAAGTTAGTTCATTGGAAACAGCGGAGTTCTCTAAAGTTGCAGAGTGTGTTTATCGGGATGTAAATATTGCTTTATCTAATGAGCTGGCAAAATTTGCTGAAGAAAAGGGTGTAAGTATAACCGAAGTTATCAATGCAAGTAACAGTCAACCATTTTCACATCTCCACTCCCCGGGCATTGGTGTAGGGGGACATTGTATCCCCATTTATCCTTATTTTTTCATTAATAAAGGGTTAGTCCAAGGGTTAACACCAATGGCTAGAGAAATTAATGATAGTATGGCAAATCATGCTATTAGCAAAATAGAGAATAGGCTAGGTTCACTAGAAAACAAGAATATTCTTATTCTAGGATTATCGTATCGTGAAAATGTAAAGGAACCTACTAAATCAACGGCGTTACTACTAATGGATCTGTTAAAAGAAAAACAAGCGAATGTATTAGTTAACGATCCACATTTTACAAGTAGTGAAATAATAGATTACGGTGCGTTACCTCTGTCCATGAAGGATAAGTTTGTTTCAAATATTGATGTCGTTATTCTACAGGCTTTTCATAAGGAATACATGTCACTAGACTTTGAGGATTTTAGTAACTGCAAGCTTATTTTAGACGGTAGAAATAAATTGAATCAGGATGAGATAACTAACCTAGGAATCGTATATGAAAGTATTGGTAATGAAATATAGATATAAGGAGGGTTCTTTTTAATGTCAGAGAGTACTGTTATCCAGGTACCTATGCTAGATTTAAAGGGAGAATTAGAGCTATTTAAGGAACCGATAGTTAATAATATAGCTGAAGTAGTTCATAGCGGGGCATATATTTTAGGAGAAAAAGGAGAACAGTTTGAAAAGCAAGTAGCGGAATACCTTCATGCATCCTATGGTCTCGGAGTAGGGAGTGGGACGGATGCATTACAGCTATCTTTAAAAGCACTAGATATTGGACCAGGTGATGAAGTTATTACTACTCCGTTTACTTTCTTTGCTACTGGTGAAGTAATTGCACAGGAAGGGGCAAAGCCTGTCTTTGTAGATATTGAAGCGGACACGTACAATCTAGATCCCTCTAAAATAGAAGAAGCAATCACAGAAAAAACAAAAGCTATTATTGTCGTCCATTTATATGGTCAGACTGCCAATATGAAAGATATTATGACAATTGCAAATAAATACAATCTAAGAGTAATAGAAGATGCTTGTCAGGCAATTGGTTCAGAATATGAAGGGGAAAGGGTCGGAGCAATTGGTGATCTGGGTTGCTTCTCATTCTTTCCTACAAAAAATCTAGGAGCTTTTGGTGATGCAGGCCTTGTCGTAACAAACAATAAGGCTATGTCCGAAAAGATAAGGATTCTAAGAAATCATGGTAGTGAAGTAAAATATCATCATTCCATGACTGGCATGAACAGTAGACTAGATGAATTACAGGCTGCAATTCTACTTGTTAAATTAGCTTATTTAGATACTTTTCTTGCAAATAGAAAAAAAATCGCCAGTAATTATACGGAACATTTTCAAAATATAGTCAAGTGTCCACCTATTGTTGAAGGAAGAGAGCATACTTTTCACCAATATTGTATCGAGGTGGAACATAGAGAGGAACTTGCCGATCAACTAAAAAGGAAAGGGATAGCAACCGCAATTTATTACCCTATTCCATTGCATTTACAACCAGTATTCCAATACCTTGGTTATAAAGAAGGTGATTTCCCTGTTGCAGAACAAGTGGCTAAACGAATATTAGCATTACCGATTCATCCAATGCTGACAGAAAAACAACAGAATCATGTCATATCATCGGTGACTAGCTTTATAAATGATAATAAATAAACCAGTAATAGAAAGTAATGCTTCAAATGAAGAGATAATAGGTAGTTTAAAACAGTCTATGTGAAAAACCTAACGAATTGTTAAATAACTAGGCATTCGCTCTTTCTTTTTTACGAATGCCTAGTTATTTTAGAAAACTTGTTTATTTTATAAATTCCTCAGAAACTCATCCCATTCCACATTGTTATTCTTTGTAATGCTTTCTTCGTGTTCACGTACGTTATATACAGTGAAATCATGGTATTGGAAAGAGGACCTTGTTATTAATTTGTTTAGCACACTTACATCTTCGTATAATCTTCCGTCAGCAAATTCAATAACAGGAAACCCACCAATTTCTTTTAACGTAGAGGTTCTATATATTCTTGGACCTAGTGGAAATCGGTAAGAAAGTAAATCAGATTTACCATTTACAGGTACACCCTTGGCTATTCTTTTAAAGAGAACGTCTTCAGGCAACTGTTTCCATTTTCTAAGGTTGCCATATAATACGGAGCTCTCCTTAGGGAGTGTGTTTAGGAAGCCTTTAATAACTGTCACGGCATCAGCATCCAACCAATCATCAGCATCTAGTTCTAAAATAAATTCAGAGTCAACAAATGGTAAGAGGTAATTTAAAGCCCTTGCTTTTCCACCATTTGACTTATGAAAAACCTTAATATTTTTACCTTTATTTAATTGGAGGAGTTGGTGATAGGAGTTATCGGTTGAGCCATCATCAATAATAAGGATCTGTTCAAACGGTTCCATTTGTAACTGGCATGAAGCTACTGCCGCTTCCACATACTTTCCCATGTTGTAATTAGAAATTATAACAGTGAGTGAGGGGCCTTCTGAAAGTTTCTTTTCCACTTGATATTTTTGAATTTGTTTTTCTTTTTCGAGGATGGTAGCAGATCTGGTTTGTCTTGATTGCCTTAGTAAACCCTCTTTATGTATTTGTTGGGATGGTTCCACATTTGTAAGCCAGATTGGAAAGAGTGCTTCTTTGAATGGCAATTGATTACCTGTAGGGAATATATTTCGTTTAAGAAAAGATGTATGTATTAGGAGTGGGCGGTGGATATATACATTATTATTAGTGTTGTGTGTAGTTAGAACATTTTTTGAGTATGGAATTTCTAATGTGTCACTGGTTAGAGAGAAGTCTAGGTAATCCCGTTCTTCAAGAAATAATACATAAGAAGTAGGGATGGAAGGAATTACTTCGTTTATCATTTGTCCTTTGTCTTTATTACTTGTAGTAACAAATTTAATGTTTTTAAAGCTTTTATCAATATTCATTTTGTTTTTTGTGAAAACGAGAACAGACTCAATCCGGGAACTTATATTATTGAGAGATTCAATTGCTTTTAAGAGCGCAGATTGTTCGGAATAATCGACAAGAATAACAGTTATATCTTTCAACATTTCTTCCTCCGTTCTATCTAAAAAATCATCCTCTCTAACAATACTTATGCAATTTATAAACCTTTGATTACGTATAACGATCCATATAATAACAGGCACTACTGTTATAAAACCAGTAATGCCTGTTATTTTTACAATTTAAACCTTGCAATTAAGCTATTTAATTTCTCTGCCATATTGGATAGATCATTTGCACTGCTTGCAACTTCTTCCATAGAGCTAGTCGTTTGTTGAACAGAAGCTGCTGTTTGTTCAACACCAGCAGCAGACTCCTCCGAAACCGCAGCAATTTCTTCAATAGATGTATTCATCGTCATACTGCTATCAGATATGTTAACAAGGTTTGTTGAAATTAGTTGTACACCTTTAGCCATGTCAGTCAAGGCATCATTAATTTGTTCAAACGTTTGACCCGTCAATTTTATCTGGTTTGTTCCGTTCTCTACTTCTTTATAGCCACCCTGTAGAGAATCCGTTACATTGCTTGATTCCTTTTGAATACCTGCGACAATTTGTGTTATATCTTTAACAGAAACTGCAACCTGTTCGGCAAGCTTTCTTACTTCATCCGCTACCACAGCAAACCCTTTACCGTGTTCACCAGCACGGGCTGCTTCAATTGCAGCATTCAATGCTAAAAGGTTCGTCTGATCAGCTATATCTTTAATGACGCCAACTAATTTGGAAATTTCTTGTGATTGGTTGTCTAAACCTTTAACTTTTTCTACTGCGTCTTGCACGATGCGGTCAATACTTGCCATTTGATCAATGGAAGAATGCATCAACTTGCTACCTTCTTTTGTTAAGCCTAGTACATGCTGGGAGGACTCATAAACTGTTTCCCCACTTGTATTCGCTTCTTTTATGATCGAAGCAAAACCGGTCATCGTGGAGGCTAATTCACTTGTTGTATTAGCCTGTGTTTCAGCACCTGAAGATAGTTCCTGCATTGTAGAAGCTACCTGAATGCTACCTTCTTTTACTTCATTAGCAGATTGAGTAAGTTCTTCGCTTTGAGAAGAAACTGATTCAGATACTTTACTAACCTCTGTTAATAGCTCCTTGAAGTTTTTTGCCATTTCATTCGTTGCTAAAGTTAGTGCTCCAACTTCATCCTTTGAGTTTATTTTCAGTGGTTCATCACTTAAATCACCATTTGATAGAGTCTTCATGCGTTCACTAACTTTAATAATTGGTTTTGCGATAATATTAGCTGTAAAAACTGCTATTACTAACCCTAATACAGTAACCAATAGTGATACGACTATGCCTGTGATCAAGGAAGCGGTGTTTCCTCTTGTAAGTTCATTACCACTATCTACTATTTTAGCTTCTCTATCAGATACTAATGTTGTAAAGCCCGAAATGATTTCTTCACCTAGTGGTGATACATCGTTCTGAAGGTTCTGTTTGGCTCTTAGGATATTACTCGTGTCATAAAGAGCAAAGACATCTTCCTGTACAGCCTTTTCCCACTCGCTAGATTTAGCAACAAGATCTTTAAACTGTTGTGAATCTGATAATTTCAACGCGTTTTCTTCCACTTTATTGCTTTCTTCTGTAAGGGTATTGAACTTGTCTTTGTATTTTTGGTCCCCCGTAATAATATAGGCTCGAGCAGCAGCGATTCTTTCTGAAATATTAAATTGGAGTTTTTCGTCTGCAAGTAATAAAGGGAGTTGAGAATTCACAATATGAGAAGCATCCTTATTAGATTGGAGTGAAGTAATGACATTAGATAATCCTAATAAGATCGTTAGAGTAATAATGATTGAAAACCCTACTATAATTTTTGATTTAATTGATTTTAAATTTAAACTAATATTTAATTTGCTATTTGTTTTCTTGGTTGATTTAGTTCTTTTCTTTGGTTTTATATGTTTTAAATTGAAAAGCTTTTTCACAGGAAACACCCCTTCAGTGTTAATACGGTTAGATGACAATCTAGGACTCTGGAACTACCACCTCCTATATAAGCGCTATCCCCCTAAAAAAGCTGTTTCTTATAACAAGAAACAGCCCAAATTACAAATCTTTTAAACTAATAAAAATATGTGATCTTTAATAGTAAAATGAATGGTAGCCAGGCGATCTCAGTTGTCTCTTAGACCCTTTGCTTTGCGTCCTACCCTTACGAATAGTTTGCCTTTATCAAATAATTTATATATTCTATGTTTATATATTAGACACATTTTTGTTAAATTTCAACAATATTCTTTAAAATACAACAATTCTATCATTTGAAAAATATACCAAAAAGTAGGACTAACTAATTATAGAGTGGGTATGTCTATAGTAATGGTCCACAATCTACATACTTCTTATTTAACATGAAAGAATTTGTCTATATAAATGAAAGTATATAGGTTGGTAGATTATTAAATGGTATGATAAGAATATATGTTTCTATACTATGTTTTGGAAAAAACAGCATACAGAAGGATGGTTCTTGAAATTAGATTAACTACTATAAATCCTGCAAGTACACTACTGATGAAATTGTTTGAGTAAAAAATATGTAGTTTATCGAAGGGAATTTCAGGATGTGGATGTGATTATATGATGATTATTGCTTTATTAATCCTAATAATAGGGTTTATACCACTAGTTTTAGGGATGAGTGTATTCCGAATATACAAAGGTACTAATCTGTCTATGCCTCTGTTTCTTTATATGCTATTGATTTGTTTATGGCAAATAGACCTAGGTATTCTATATCTAGTTGAAATCTTACCGTATCCGACAGCATTGTTTATGTTCAAGCTATTTAGGATTACCGTATTTGCGATTCCAATTATCTTTTATTTAAGCTATAAAGCAATTTCAGAGCACTCTGTTATGATAAAAAATAGTAAAGGGTGGTTTAATAAAGCGATTGTCCTTATATATAGTAAGCGGGGATTGTGGGTTTCTGTTGCTCTAAGTGTTGTGGTTTATTTATTAAACTGGACGCCTTATGGGGTTTCAGGTTTATATGTTGAGCAAGTAGTTCAATCTGAACTTAGTTTTTACTTCCCTGTTTATGGTATTGCTAATAAAATCTATGTAGTCTACATGGGTACTTCATTCCTATTTATGCTATTTAGTTTCTTTGCCTTTTCGAGGATACAAAATAAATCACTAAGAAGATTTATGCGTACTTTTATTGCCTGTTCGTTTCTTCTTTTTGTAGGTGGTTTTTTGAATTTTGTACCGTCAACAGGTGTACTTATAAGTAGTTTAGGTGTTATAGCGTTCTCCATTGTCATTATCTTTTCTTTCATTAAAATGCATCTAACACAAATGAGAAACTATAATAATATATTAGAGCGACAGAAGAAATTAGATTACTCTGGTAATTTGGCAGTTAGTCTGATTCATGAAATAAAGAACCCGATTCATATTATCCATTCCTATAGTGATTACTTAACTGAGGTACAACCCTTAACAAACAAAGGGGAAGGGATAGTTGATCAGATCAAATTGGCAACGAAACAGTTAGATGATATTGTGAATAGTTTTCGGGACTATATAAAAACAAGCGAGATTGAATTCCACCTAGAAGACTTAAATAAAATAATTGATAACGCTATTGTATTAACACAGGAAAATATACGGGAAAATAATGTAGAGGTTGTATTTGAAAGGAATTATAATGCTTTATACGTCCTTGCTCATAAATCATACATGACACAGGTATTTGTTAATTTAATTAAAAATAGTTCGGAAGCTATACCAGGTGACAGACAGGAACGAAAAATATCAATTAGTACCAATAGTACAGAAGATTCGTTTATTGTGAACGTAAAAGATACAGGGAAGGGAATTGAGCAAGAAAAATGGGAAGATATCTTTAACCCTTTTGTAACGAGCAAATCTACAGGTATGGGTGTCGGTCTACCATTTAGTAAAAAAGTGTTGTTTGAACATCGCGGAGATCTAAAGATCGTAGCTAGTGATTGTAATGGAACACACTTTCAAGTCCTATTACCACAGTCACATTTAGATCAACAAAATGAGGCGTAACCTAACCTGAAAAAAGTTCAAAGCTATAATTAGCTTTGAACTTTTTTTATTGGCAAGTCGCCAATTTATAAATAAAAGGATAGTTCCTCTTCAATAACTTCCCTAATTTTCGCTAAACATTCTTCAGGATCTTTCCCATGAATCCTTTTACCATTAACCATAGCATAAGGCTTAAGCCTACATAATCCACAAAAGCTTAAACAGTCACTTACTAGAACTGCCACGTCAGGGTATTCTGATTCAATAATCCCCTCGATATCGAGCGTATTCATAAGGTTACTATCACAAATTTCAACAACTACGATCCCGATAAGAATCACCTTCTTTATATGGAAATTACCGATTGGTAATATCTATAGATTATAATCGTTCCTAAACTTAACTTTTATACACAACTTTGTCAACATTTAAGTAGTAAAACACAAAGTTTGTTATTTACTTCACAAACTTTTTGGATTAAAATAATAGTGAGGTAGGTGAAGATAAATGGCGAAACAATTGTCAACAAGGCAAGCTATTCTTGAATTGTTAAAGAAACAAGGTAGTTTATCAGTAAGTGGATTAAAGCAAGACTTAGACATTACCGAAATGGCAGTAAGAAAACACTTAGTAAAGCTTGAAGGAGAGAATCTAATTACCTCTCGAACAGTAAGGCAGCCGATGGGTCGTCCTGTAATTTATTATTCGTTAACGAAAACAGGAGAAAACATATTTCCTACCAACTATGATGCCATCGCAATGGAGTTTCTGTTTGATATAGAGGAAAGTATGGGTACGGATGCTATTGACAAGCTTTTTGAAAACAGGGAAAAGCGGATGCGTAAGAAATACGTAAGAAGAATTTACTCAGATGATTCATTAGAGGACAAGGTGAAAGAACTTGTTAGCGTTCAAAATGAAAGTGGGTATATGTCAGAATACCACGAAGAAAGTGAAGGGGAATTGTCTTTCTCGCAATATAACTGTCCAATTGCATCTATTGCTAATAAATACAGTAAACCGTGCGATTGTGAGCTGTCACTCTTCAAAAGTGTGTTAGGTACGGATAATGTCGAGAGAGTAGCGTGTATTGCGAAGGGCGAAAGCAGTTGTAAGTATGTTATCAAGCAGGATCAACTTGAAAAGGTTGAAAGTTAACACTTGGGCTCCACAATAGATAAAACGAACATTCCCATACACTCCTATTAAAAAGCTTAAGGCATGGTCCTCAGGCTTTTTAATTTGTTTCTTAGGCTCTTACGTAAACTTTGTTGTTTTTAATCGCATAGTAGAGATAAAATCTGCAGTAACTTATCAAGATTTAATTAAATGAGTTTTAAGTGCGGCGCTGTAGATTTTAGCGTAAAAGGAATTCTAACGTCGCGAAATTAGAAAAATATCAATAATTCGCTACGTTAAAGGGCTGCTTGCGTCGCGAAAATAGAGAATCCAAAAGAACTCGCTACGTTAAAGGGCTGCTTACGTCGCGAAATTAGAAAAATATCAAGAACTCGCTACGTTAAAGGGCTGCTTACGTCGCGAAATTAGAAAAATATCAATAATTCGCTACGTTAAAGGGCTGCTTACGTCGCGAAATTAGAAAAATATCAATAATTCGCTACGTTAAAGGGCTGCTTACGTCGCGAAATTAGAAAAATATCAAGAACTCGCTACGTTAAAGGGCTGCTTACGTCGTGAAATTAGAAAGATCAAAAGAGTTCGCTATGTTAGAGCGCCTATCCTGCTTATTACTGCAGAGTCTATAGATATTGTAACAAAAGCCAGCACTAGTTACTTACAGAGCTATTCTTTAAAGTTAAACGCGACTGGTATCCCTCATATGTCGCGAACTACTACTGTTCCACATGATTAGCATCATTGGGCTGTATTTAATATCCCCATTTACAAAGAAGCCGTGCTTGTGAACCATCTTAATTAAAAGCAGTAAAAAAGGTCCCATTGATGTTAGGATTCTTAGAAAAACCGCTGATAATTTAAACTATCCCTTAGTCACATTACCTATTTGTTGATCATATCTTATTCTAGATTAGAATGGGGAGGTATGATTGTGGTTCTACCTATTATTGACGTTGGGTTAATGAATGAACACTTAACTGCGCATCAAGGGATTATTTATAGATTTAGGAATTATGAGAAGTTAGTAAAAGATCCTTTTCTGCAAAAAGTACTAGCGGAACATATTATTGTCCTTCAGGATCATGTGAGAGTGATGTTAGAACTATTAGAACCAGATCAAACTGGGTGGGTTGCGTTAGCCACTGGAAACCCTGATGTAGATCCAGGTTTAATATCAGACCAACATGCTGGTGATACAAATGTAAAAGCATTGGTAACAGATCTTATGAGTACGTCTAAGCATATGGCTAAAAGTAATTATGGTTCTGCTCTAGAAATGGCTAATCCAAATGTAAAACATGTTCATTTTCAAATGGCTATGCAAGAAGCGTCATTCCAAAACCACTATGCACATTTCATGAAGCATAAAGGGTGGGCATTTGCACCAAAAAGCTCTGCAGAGGTACAGTTAAAGACGATCGAAAAATATATTGGATAAGTTTCAAGAAAAGTATCTTTTTTCAAAAAATTATACACAGGAAGTAAAAAGGCTGCACAATAACTGTGCAGCCTTTTTAAACGATTGTCATGATTATATAACCGAAAAGGGGAGGAATCGGGTTCTACATGAAAATGGATCAAGACAATCACTTACCCACAATTCTATCCACATCTGAATGCTTTTATACACAGGAATTGATAAAAGTATCCACACTTTCCACAGAATACTTTAAAGTTATTCACATTAACTTATACACATCCCTTTACGCTGGGATAGGGGCTTTTTTCTACACTTATCAACATTGTGCACAAGCGTGTGGATAAGTTTTATACACAGAAGAGAATTTAAAAGTGATAACAGTGACTTAGACTTGGTTTTTTGTTGTGTTATACATCCGATCAGCTGTTCTGAATTCCTTCTGGTATAAAACTGCTTGTGTTTTGGAGAGTGAGTTACGTTTAGTTCTAGCTTCCTTTGATTTGCCTCGCATAGGATTACCTCACTTGTATTAGTATTCCAAAGTTTGGAAACTTCGGTTGATACTATAATTACCAATAAAGTGAGCTTTATACCACTGCTTCATCCTCATTTATTTCAAGGTTACGGTGAATTTCATATTGTTCCTTAGTAATTACGAATAACTCATAGATTGGTTCATCTGTTGAAACACTGTTAATGTTTTCGTAAACCTGTGGATAAAGTACATTGCCCAAAGAAACAAAAGGTAATTTTAAAATAGCTTTTAATGATCTTGTATTTGTTTTTCTGATTTTAATAAAAATAGCTTCCATATTCTCAGAGAAAAACAGTTCATCGAAGAAAGCGTCTTTAGCTAGCTTGTTGTACCCTTGACCAAAATAAGGTTGACCGATCCAAGTGGCAAGAAAGCCTTTATTATCTTGAATATCAAATAAATTGATAGTACCGATCGGCTGATTGTACTCATCTATTATTGTACGAGAAATAAGTTCTCCATTTTCTTCTGCTTCGATTGTTTGTTTTGTTAAGAAATAAAATTCATCTGTAGAATAAGCTTTATGTCTTACATATGGGAATACTTCAGGATGTTTCATTAAATCGTATAATACTGGTGCATCCTGTAGTTCACGTTTTTTCAACATAATAAAACCCTCCAATTTGGAGGGTGAATAAACACTATTCTGGAAAAGCAATAGTGTGGTTTGATTCACCCTCGAATTTTTATCAAATACCAACAAAAATTCGGGGTGGGAATCGAACCCACTAGGACCAGAAAACTGGTGGCGCACCATTTGCCTTCCCTAACATGTAAAAATATGGACTATTTGTTACTAAGATATAAATTGATTCTGTCATATTAATATAAAATACCCATGACTATATTACACAAAAAACACCAAAATGGAAACATAATTTTTTGTAAAAATATCGACATTATCTGTAGGAAATACTAAATATTTCTATTAACCAAATTATATGCAAAGAATTCCATTAATGATACTGAATTGTTAGAAAATATCACCAAAAGCTTTGTCTATTCTTGGGAATATAAATGTATAACGATGATCATGTGCTTTCTCTGGAATAACGCACTGACCTTCAATTATTAATGTACTCATCTCACCGAGTATATTTTTTATAAAAAATGAAGGGACTGGCAACCAATAAGGTCTATTTAATGCTTTCGCTAAGACCTTACTAAACTCTTTATTTCTTAACGGAAAAGGAGCTGTGACATTCATGGCGCCTTTAATATCGCTATTATTGATGGCAAATTCAATCATTCCTATTACATCATCAATGTGTACCCAAGAAACCCATTGTTCTCCAGAGCCAATTCTTCCTCCAACAAATAATTTAAAAGGTAAGGCCATAAGCGGAAGTGCCCCACCATGCCCTAGGACTACACCTAATCGAGCTAATACGGTCCTTACGCCTAAACTTTCTGCCTGTAGTGCCGTTTGTTCCCACTGAAAGGTTATTTCACTTAAGAAATCTTTTCCAGGTGTAGTTGTATGCTCTGTGAAAGTTTCGGTAGTAGATGTACCATAAAAGCCAACAGCTGAAGCATTTATTAATACCGCCGGTTTGTTCTCCATATTGGAAATAAGGTTTATGATACTTTCTGTTGCTTTCATTCGGCTATCCATTAGATTTTCTTTTTTTTCTTCAGTCCAATAACCAAACAAAGAATCTCCAGCTAAATTTACAATTGCATCGATGTTAGGTAGTTCGGCATCGGGCTTATAGCTAGGGGATAACCATCCAATATACGTAATCGATTCAGTTGGTGCATGCTTTTGAGGTGAACGTGTTAAGATGTAGACTTTATGGCCGTGGCTAACCAAAGCTTCTGTCAGTTTTTGACCAATAAAACCAGTTCCACCTGATAATAATATATTCAAGTTTAGTCCTCCTCTATGAAATATGATTACAAACATACGTTTGTATGTGGTAAAATAAAAGTAATGAGGTGATCGAATTGACTAAGGTTACACGGATAATTATTCAACAAAAAAATAAACATCGTTTTAACGTCTTTATCGATGATGGACAAGGTGAAACATATGGCTTTAGTGTCGATGAAGACGTACTGATTGAAACAGGTCTTAAAAAAGGAATGGAGCTAGATTCTTCAACGATTGCTCTCCTAATACAAAAAGATAATCTACAGAAAGCTTATTCATTAGCATTAAACTATTTAAGTTATAGAATGCGCTCAAAGAAAGAAATTGTGGACTATTTAATGAAAAAGGAAGTGGATTCAGAACAAATTCAACATATAATCGACAGGCTAGTTCAAGAAAAATTGTTAAATGATAAGGAATTTGCCATCGCCCTTGTCAATACAAGAATGCATACGTCAAGTAAAGGCCCGATGCTGTTAAAAAAGGAACTGATTGAAAAAGGAATCTCTCCAGCTGTTATCGATGAAGCATTAGCTACTTTTACATACGAAATGCAATATGAAAAAGCGGCTAAATGGGTAACAAAAAAGCTTTCAGTAACTAGTAAAAAATCATTTAAGCAACAAATACAAAACCTTCAACAAACGCTTATCCAAAAGGGGTTTACGAACGATGTAATTCGTGATGTATTGGCTGAAGCACAAGAAGAGAAAAGTACAGATACTGAAAAAATGGCTGTAGCATTTCAAGGTGAAAAGCTTTGGAGAAAATACTCCACCAAAGCACAGGGTGCTGAGTTAAAACAAAAAGTTAAGGGTGGATTATATCGTAAAGGATTCGATATATCACTGATTGATGAGTTTATTGAGGAGCAATCAAACGAAGGTTAAAAGTTAATTGTCCTCGATTTGTATTTATTTAAAAAGAACCAACTTCACCCCTGGTATGGATAAGTATATCGTCTATTGCTTCATGGACATGTTTCACAACTTTACTTGCTTTCTTTTTTACATCTGGATGAGCACTCTCCATTGCATAGCTATATGGAGTCATCTCAAACATTGGAATATCATTAAAAGAATCACCAATAACAGCTATTTCTTCTGGTTTGATTGACATGTTTTTTACTAGTTGCTCTAGTCCGACTGCCTTACTTGTACCCTTTGGGACGATATCGACACAGTGGTTATCGGATAGGTAGCTTTCTGTTACATCAGAAAAAGATGCGTTAAGTTTGTCTTGAGCTGCTATAATTTCATCGGTTTCTCCAATTAGCATATACTTGCTAGGATGAATTCTCTGTCCGTATTCATGGATGAAATCAACACCCTCTAAAAGAGGAAACAAAAGCAATGGTTCGAACTCACGGATTTGAGCTGTTTTCTTGGAAATATAAATTTCATCTGCGGTTGTAATACAAAAGACATCATGATGCTCAGCAACAGCCTTGTGAACCAATGTACTAACCTCTTTATTAAATGTTTGCTTGTAAAGTCGTCTGTTTTCTTTATCAAAAACAAAAGCACCATTTTGACTAATCCGATGCCCTTTGGCTTCTATGTCGGTCAATATTTTCACAATATCGCGGTCCATTCGACCTGTCGCAACAGCGAATTCGATGCCTTGGCTGATTAACCGATGGATTGCGTGTTTGTCTTCGTCTATTATATGGTTTCCTTTTCCTAATAATGTTCCGTCAAGGTCTGTGGCAAATAATTTGAGCATAGTTATTCCCCTTTGTTATAGTCTTTATATTGATTATACCCTTTAATAATGCAAATAAAAAAGAGAAGTACTTTCCCATTAAAGTGGGAAAGCTCAGGAGGAAGCATCCATGGAGAAAAGATATAGTGAATTCACAGTAGAAGAATTACGTGACGAAGTGTCCAAACTTAAGGAAAAATTGCTTAAGGCAGAGCAGGTTGGAAATATTAGTGAGTATGCTATTATCGAAAGAAAAATGCAAATGGCCTTAGCATATACGTTAAATCCTAAGGACTATAAAAAAGAGGAAACGTATGAACTACAAGGAGACCCTGGTCAAACTTTTCAGATTGATTATATAAATGGCGTATTTGCGTGGGGTCATCGTATTAACTTACTTGGTCAGAAATATGACAAACAAGAAGCTTTGCCAATTTCAGTTTTAGGAAACAAAAAATAAAGGTACAGCTCATAATGAGCTGCACCCTAGTTGAATTTAATTAAATACCACGTTTTCCAGCTTGCACGGCAGTAATAATTTCACCTTGACTTTTTCTAGTTTCACCATTAATTTGGTGACTCGCGTGCTTACGACTTGCACGTGGGTTTTGAAATGGGTCTTGATATCGGTTTGAAAAGAATGGTTTGTGTTTGGACATGCTTGATTCCTCCTAAGAGTTATCGTTGATTAGACTGCTTCATACGTTCTTGTGGACGAGTGTTGGTTGACCCATCCGCACGTTTTGGGCTAAACTTTGCTTTTGCACGAGGTAGACCATCCATATGAGGTCTGTCAACTGGGAATCCATACTTTTTATTTCGCATTCGTCAAACCTCCCATTAAATAGCAACTAGTTAAGGTGTTGCACTATTTAATGTGTGCTTAAATTGCAATGTTATGTGGTACAATAACGATTATCTCGTTGGTAAGTATGTGCAAAGAAAAAAGATATGGGGTGAACGTTTTTGCAAGAGAGTATTCAACGCTTAGCAGAGCGATTATATGATAAAAACAAGACCTTAACGATTGATGATGCCCGAACATGGGTTGAATTACTATGGGAAGATTTTGAAGCAACTCGTGCCAAAGCTGGTAGAGGATACGAAGGGCAAAAAGTTACTGAGGATATCGTTACAAGATGGATCGAAAATTATGGTCCAAGATTGCACGAGTTTGTGGAAAATAACCAAAAGTATAAGAGGCTTTTTGAAAAGAAGCAGTATTTACAGTAATAGGACTAGTCATAATTAACAATAGGATCAATGGATCATGATTTTTCTTCAGTGTGAAAAATTCGTATTTGAATGAGTGAATCGATAGAGCTATGTAGTGAAAAGTAACCAAATTCATATCCGAGGAAAAGTTACGTCATCAAATAGGAACAAAAGTAAAAAGGCTGTGCAGTCACTGCATAGCCTTAAAATATTAAGTAGTCGGGTTTTCACCAAGCATTAGCTTACGTTGTAGCTTCTGTTCGGAGAAGATCCAGCCTGTATAGGAGCTTAGAATCTTAAGATCTTCATTTATTTGAACAACTGCAACAAATGGATAATGCCCTTTTGAACGATACCTTAAGTCAATAAATCTAACTTCAGTATAGTCGTCATATTTGTTCATTTCCCAACGGTATACGGGAGAAAAGGAAAGAAAAGCAGAGACATTTTTGTCCTCTTTTGCTCTAGCCATAAGTTTGTTATCAGGCAATGGTATTTTATTGAATTCATCTATAATATCAATATGACCATTACGTGCTATACCGACGTAGAATTTATCCTTTGTAGTAATGGCCAGTCTCCAGATGTTTTGTTTCATTGTTGGAGAGGTAGCAACTTTTTCGACATCGGGATAATACTCATTAATTTTCCGAACCAGTTCTCGTTTTTCTAAATATCTTTTTATATAATATAATAGGATCACAAAATAAATGATTAGCCAGGTAAAGGCTGGGTTTGCTCCTAATGACCAGGCGATTATCCCGATAATGTGAAAGGTGAAAATGTACGAATCGAACGTGTTAATAAAGCCATAAGCGACCCACCTGTTTGTAAATGGGCGGTAGGCTTGTGTACCATAAGCGTTGAACACATCGACAAGCACGTGTAAAATGACGGCTAGAAAGGTCCATAACCATAGATTGAGATATGGTACATCAGGGGTAAACGCATAGATAATGCCTGATACTGCAAGTCCCCAAAAAAGGACTGCAGGCATGGAATGTGTAAGGCCACGGTGATGTCTAATATATACTGCATTATTTTTTAATTTTAATATTGTATCGAAGTCAGGTGCCTGTGAACCTAGTATCGTACCCACCATTACTGCACTAAATAATGCTGGATCGTTTTGTACAGCAGGATCAAGGGTGGCCAATCCACCTAAAGCAACACCCATTACTATATGTGTTCCTGTATCCATCCATTAGGTCCTCCTTTGTCGTATAGATACAACTAATTTAAGTGTAACATGAAGGATGTAATTTATGAAAAATAACGATATAGAGAGTTTGTTACAAGAATTTGATCGTACAAGTTTTCAAGCAGATCTTATAAACTGGTTTGAAAAAGAAAAGCGTGATCTACCTTGGAGACAAGATCAAGATCCTTATAAAGTCTGGGTATCCGAAATCATGCTTCAGCAAACAAAGGTAGATACGGTGATCCCATACTTCAATAATTTTATTGAAAAGTTTCCAACATTAGCCGACCTTGCTGAAGCGGATGAACAAGACGTCTTAAAGGCATGGGAAGGTCTAGGTTACTATTCCCGTGCACGAAATCTTCAAACCGCTGTTCGCGAAGTAGTATCATCCTATGACAGTAAAGTACCGGACGTGCCTGAAGAAGTGTCTGGATTAAAAGGTGTTGGACCTTATACTACCGGTGCTATTCTAAGCATTGCTTATGGAGTGCCGGAACCTGCTGTAGATGGAAATGTTATGCGCGTTTTATCTAGAATTTTACAGATTGAAAAGGATATTGCAAAGCAGAGTACTCGTAAAATATTTGAAGCGTGTGTAAGACAGATTATCTCTAAAGCTAATCCTTCTTCCTTTAATCAAGGCTTAATGGAATTAGGTGCCTTAATTTGTACGCCTAAATCACCATCCTGTTTATTATGTCCAGTCCAAGAACATTGTAAAGCCTTCGAAAATGGAATCCAGGAACAACTCCCTGTTAAGTCAAAAGCTAAAAAACAAAAACATGTTCAATATTTCTCCTATATTATTAAGGATAAATATGATAATTACCTAGTTGAACAAAGACCTGATTCTGGACTATTAGCTAACCTATGGCAGTTTCCAATGGTTCCTTCTGCGGAGGTAGATGTCGAACATGCTACACAATGGATTAGTCAAGTGTATGGTATTGAAATTTCAGTGGGAACTAAGCTTAAAAGCATCAAGCATGTATTTTCCCATTTGACCTGGGATATCCAGGTGTTCGAAGCCACATGTGAAAGTGGAAGTTTGACGGGTGCCAGAGCTCAGTTCATTCCATTAAATCAATTAACAGACTATCCTTTCCCTGTATCACATCAAAAGATAAGAGAGCAGATCATTTTGAAGTAAAGGTCCTTGTTAAGGGCCTTTTTAATGTATACCGCCTCGTTCGATAATTTCCTTATTTATCTCCCTTAGAATTGTAGTGCCCTCTTCATTTAAGTACGGAGCTATTTGTGATAGTGCATTATGGTAATACTGCAGTTCTCCCTTACTCCAAGAGGATTTCTCCTCCATGATTAATGCACTCATATCTCGTCTTGTGTACATACATATTCACCCTTTTTCTTAAGATAGTTATATTTTAGACTTCGTTGATTAAAATCATTCATAATTAGGTGATAAAGCTAATGAATTGGTAAAAAATGAATTCTTTTATTTAAGAATATAAACTCCTGATATGGGTAAATTAATTCTTGCGGAGGTGATAGACATGGCTAAAAAACAAAAGCAGCCAAATGAAACTGTTGCAGGTACTAACATCGAGGAAGTAAGAAAGCAAAACCAAGCTTCTAAAGGTCAAGGACAATTTGGTACTGAATTTGCTTCTGAAACTAACGCACAAGAAGTTAGAAGACAAAACCAACAGTCTAAAGCTAACAAGAAGTAATGGTTAATCCCTGAATGATCAGGAGCTCTCCCAAACGAGGAGAGCTCCTTTTTCTTTATATAAAATGTGGGAAAACCTACCTCCAACTATTTTAGTCTTTTGTTTCCATTCTTTATGCATAAAAGTTATAATAAATTTATTAACCTAATTCGACATTATATTAGAAAGGAAGATAGGATGGACGGCCTAGAACCAGGTTCCACCATACAAATTCAAAGCTATAAACACAATGGGCAACTCCATCGCGTTTGGGATACAAGTATGGTGTTAAAAGGGACAAGTAATATGGTAATTGGAGCTAACGATAAAACGTTGGTGACAGAAAGCGACGGTCGTACATGGACAACAAGAGAGCCAGCAATTTGTTATTTTCATTCTAAACACTGGTTTAATATCATAGGAATGTTACGTAACGATGGTATTTACTATTATTGTAATATTAGCTCCCCGTTTGTTTTTGAAGAAGCGGCAGTGAAGTACATTGATTATGACCTTGATATCAAAGTATTTCCTGATATGACGTTTACTTTATTAGACGAAGATGAGTATGAGTTGCATAGTCGACAGATGAATTATCCTAAGGTATTAGATAGCATTCTTAAAAACAACATAGAATACTTAATTAGATGGATTAGACAAAGAAAAGGTCCTTTTTCACCAGAGTTTGTTGACCAATGGTACGAACGTTACTTGACTTATCGGTAAAATATTATTAATAAGTTTAATTAATTCCTTGTCTCTTTAAAATGGTGACAAGGTTTTTATATTAGAGGTTGATGTGTTTTTATTAGAGGGGTGATTTCTGATTTGGATAGTATAAAGAGATATTTGTCATTTGTAAAACCGTATAAGTGGAAAATTTTATTAACTGTTTTAATTGGTATATTTAAGTTCGGTATTCCATTATTAATGCCACTTATCGTTAAGTATGTGATTGACGATATAATCGGTGCAGAGCAGATGACTAATGCAGAGAAACTTTCAGAACTATATTGGTTGGTAGGTGGAGCATTCTTGGTGTTTCTAGTGCTTAGACCGCCAATTGAATATTACCGACAATACTTAGCGCAATGGACAGGTAATAAAATTTTATATGATATTCGTGAAAAGCTATTTGATCATATTCAAAAATTAAGCCTAAAGTATTATTCACAAACAAAAACAGGTGAAATAATTTCGAGAGTCATTCACGACGTTGAACAAACGAAAAACTTCGTTATGACAGGTCTTATGAATGTATGGCTCGATATGGTTACCATTCTTATTGCAGTTGGAATTATGATGTCGATGAATTTTTGGTTAACAATTGTTGCAATAGCACTCTTCCCACTGTATGGATTTGCAGTAAAACTCTTTTACGGAAGACTGCGGAATCTTACAAAGAATAGATCCCAAGCATTAGCTGAGGTGCAAGGCCACTTACACGAACGTGTTCAAGGGATACCTGTGACGCGTAGTTTTGCTTTAGAAGAATATGAGCAAGATCAGTTTAATCGTCAAAACAGTAACTTTCTTGATAAAGCGATTGAGCATACGTCGTGGAACGCCAAGACGTTTGCTGTGATGAACACTATTACAGACCTTGCTCCATTATTAGTTATAGCATTTGCAGGGTACTTTGCGATTACGGGTGATTTAACGGTTGGTACGATTGCTGCATTTGTAGGGTATATGGATAGGGTTTATAGTCCATTAAGAAGATTAATCAGTTCTTCTACTACACTTGTTCAATCAATCGCATCAATGGATCGTATGTATGAATTTTTAGATGAAGAGTACGATATTACCGATAAGCCGAACGCAAAGAAATTAGAAGAAATTAAGGGCGAGGTAGAGTTTGATAAGGTTACATTCAGATATGAAGACGAGGAATCGTTAGTATTAAAAGACATATCACTAAATGTAAAGCAAGGGGAAACCATTGCATTTGTGGGAATGAGTGGTGGCGGTAAATCTACGATTATTAGTTTGATACCACGGTTCTACGATGTGTCTAGTGGTAGTATTAAAATTGATGGAACCGACATACGAGACGTGAAAGCAAGATCATTAAGGGATAAAATTGGAATGGTTTTACAAGATAACATTTTGTTTAGTGAATCCATTGCAATGAATATCCGAATGGGAAATCCCAATGCTTCTGATGAAGAAGTAATCAAAGCGGCTAAAGCAGCTAATGCCCATGACTTTATATCTGAACTTACGAATGATTATGATACATTAGTCGGTGAACGTGGCGTTAAGTTATCTGGTGGGCAGAAACAGCGAATTGCCATTGCCCGTATCTTTTTAAAGAATCCACCAATCCTTATCTTAGATGAAGCAACATCTGCGCTTGATTTAGAAAGTGAACATCTAATCCAAGAAGCGTTAGAAAAACTTGCTTCAGATAGAACTACATTTATTGTGGCACACCGGTTGTCGACAATTACACATGCTGATCGGATTGTCTTAATAGAAAATGGTGAGGTTATTGAACAAGGAACCCACAAGGAATTAATGGAATTACAAGGTGGCTACCACCGATTGTATCAAGTCCAACAATTAGATGACGAACCAACGATGAATGACTATGTGGAACAGCATTAATAATAATTCAAAAAAAGGAGCATGGGTTTCCAAGCTCCTTTTTTTATGGATAAATACTGGTTAGCAAACATATCCGTCGAAAATTCAAACATATCCGTCCAACTTCAGCATATATCCGCCCGTTTCCTGAATATATCCGCCCACCTGCCAAATAAATCACTTCATTCCCAATTTATATCCGTCAATATAGCCTTTGAAGCATTTAATTACTTAACAGCTGATTAACGCTTTTTTCATCTTCTATTTTTTCTTCTATGAGTTTTACTAGGTCTTGTTTAGTTGTAAATTCACTTAGATCTGTCCCGTACCAATCGTATAAACCTTCTTTTGTCAGCTTATATTCTTGAGTGTCAATATGAAAGATGATCCAGTCTACATTTTCAACTAATGTAAATAGAAAGGAGGCATTATATATAACCGTTTCCTTAAATTTTTGCTCTGAATTTTGCCAGTTGTACTGTAAAATTATACCGTACGGCTCATCCTTTGTTTTCAGTTCCATTTCTTCAAAATGATCACTTTGCTTTAATTGATTTACGATATTAGCTACAGCACTGTTATCTCCTACATTAGAACCTTTTAACTGAAATAATTCGTCTTGTTCTTCACTAGAGTTACACCCAGTAACTAGCAGAAATACCACTAAAAGCAAAAGTAATCGGACTATATGTTTCATCATTAACCTCCTAGAAAGCTTCTATTTACTATTATAAATGAACGAGTATAATTATGTATGGATCAGATAGTAACTTTTTTGGTCCACTTTCTATATAAGCTCACCATAAGGCTAGAAGCGAAGACACTACCATAATCAAATTTTTAATATAAACCTAAGGGAGAATCTCAGTGAAGCATCTTAAATTTACAAGTTACCTAACTGTTCTGTTCAGTGTGGCACTTATACTTAATACATACAGTGATATTTACCTCGAACCTCCATTTTCTTATATAGATGTTATAGCTACTATACTTTCCATCGCTATCTTTGCCACCACAATTTTGCTCATAACAAAACTTTTGAAAAGATATTCTAGCATTTCCCTAAGAACCAAAATCTTGCTGACTATTCTTTCATTCACTATTTCGATATTTGTTGTTATTTTACTTGAAAATGTATGGTTTGAAGTTACAAGAAAAATGTTGTTATAAAAAAAAGCATGTGATTAGGCAACTAACCACATGCTTTTTCTATAACCTTATTGTTAATCCTTCTGTGAAAAAGAAAGTTGTTCGTCCTGATGGTATTGCTGGTAGCTCTTTAATAGGGTTTGTAAGTGATCTAAATGATGTTGATATTCCATTAATCGGGATGCTAATGGAAGGAAAATTAAGCGATCCTTTTCTCCCTCCTGATAGACTTGGATAAGAGTTTCCACCAGATGCGGAATATCAGGCTCTGTTATATCTTGTAAAGTTTCTTTATGATGCTTTCTAATTCTACCCATCGAGCTTAATAGTAATCGTTCGTGAGAGTGAATCACCTTATCTAATTCCTGAATTAATGCTGTTTGGAACATCGTTGGTATTGATTCTATTCTTTCATCGAGTTGATGAAAGGCTTTTAAGACATCAAATGATTTCTTTGTCGTCGCTATCATTTGACGAAATACAATTAGTTTTCGAGCTTTAGATAATCGATTTTTCTTTAAATAGGTTCTTTCCTCAGTAAACAATAGGTACGTTTGATCAATATAACTTATTTCGTTTTGAATCCTAGTTATTTCTCCTTTTAGTGCAGGATCATCAGATAAATGTCGTGTTGTTATCCGTAGCCATTGCAATACATCAGAGGTTGTTCGGTCTATTTTGTGAAACAATTTCGTTTCATATTTAGGTGGCAAAAATAATAGATTCACCAAAAATGCAGAGAAAATACCCAAGGTTAATGATGAAAAACGCATAAGTGCGAACTGAATAACTTCCATATCTGTAGATTCCATTACAGCTATGACGGCCACAATTGCTAGTGAAATAGTCCCTTCTGACAGTTTAATGTACATACAAATGCCGATTACGAGTATCGTAGTAAATCCAATGACAAATGGGTCATTTCCCAGAGTGAATACAATAATCGTAGCTATACTAACCCCAATGATATTGGCTTGCAGTTGTTCTAATATGGTTTGGAATGATCGATATATGGACGGCTGAATAGCGAACACAGCAGCAATTCCAGCAAATACTGGAGAAGGAAATCCTATAAAGGTTGCTGCATAAAGTGCAATTGCAACAGCTAGTCCTGTTTTCAACATCCTCGCGCCAAGTTTCATAACATCATCCTTCACTAATCTATATAACTAATTAAGTATATAGTATCTCTATTATGAATAGAACTCATCTTTATTATAACAAACATAATAGAAGGTAAAAGTGTCAGGATTATGGACGAAAAAAAGACCTCCTGCGATTACGCGAAGGCCAAGTCTTCATGCTTTGAAGGGAAGTCATACAAATTGACAAAAAGCATGAGTGAAAATTATTAAAATTTTCAGACTTATCATAGCATAATTTGTCAAAATAATCAATTAATAATTATTCAACATAATGTATAAAAAACCATAAAAATAATGTAAACCCTTAAATCGTCGGCTTTGAAAACGTTCTCTACTTATAAAAATTAATAATAGCTACTTCTCATAGGTTACAATAATATAAGAATTCGACTTAGTAAACCAATCGAAAGTAAAATAAAAACAGTAATGGAAGTAGTCGGTTCTAATTCCATTACTGTTATCTACATTAGTTTTATTTAGAGGACATCTTATTAAAGGCATGCCTCACAGCAGAAATTGTTTCTTCCATATCTTTTTCTGTATGGGCAATTGTTAGGAACAATGCTTCATACTTAGAAGGTGCAAGGTTAATTCCTTGGTTTAGCATTAGCTTAAAGAACTGTCCAAATTGTTCACTACTACTGTTCTCAGCTTGAGCGTAATTTTGTACTTTTTCATCTGTGAAATAAACAGTTAAAGCTCCCTTTAAACGATTAATCGTAATCGTTATTTCATGATCAGAAGCTGCTTTCAAAATACCTTCTTCTAACATTTTCCCAAGATTATCTAGCTTTTCATATGTTCCGGGTTCTTGTAGTACTTCTAAGCAAGCAATTCCTGCCGACATGGATGCTGGATTTCCTGCCATCGTACCTGCTTGATAAGCAGGACCGAGTGGTGCTACTTGTTCCATGATTTCTTTCTTGCCACCGTATGCTCCAATTGGGAGTCCGCCACCTATAACTTTTCCTAAGGCAGTCATATCTGGTTCCACTCCAACTAGTTGTTGGGCACTTCCATAAGTGAAACGGAAAGCAGTAATGACTTCATCATAGATAACGAGTGCCCCTGCATCATGTGTCAGTTGGTTTATTTGCTCTAAATAACCTGGTTTAGGCTCCACAATACCAAAGTTACCAACGATCGGTTCAACTAAAACTGCTGCAACCTGATCGCCCCAACGATCCAGAGCTTCTTTATATGCATCAATATCATTGAATGGTACAGTGATAACCTCTTGAGCAGTTGATTTTGTCACACCAGCAGAATCAGGGTTACCTAGAGTGGAAGGTCCAGACCCTGCTTGTACAAGAACGATGTCCGAATGTCCATGGTAACAACCAGCAAACTTAATGATCTTATCTCGATTTGTGTACGCACGAGCTACTCGGATTGTGGTCATTACAGCTTCTGTTCCTGAGTTTACGAAACGAACCTTTTCTAATGAAGGAATAGCTTCTTTTAACATTTTTGCAAATTGATTTTCCAGGGCGGTTGGAGTCCCGAAAAGAACCCCGTTATGAGCTGCTTTCGTAATGGCTTCTGTGATATGTGGGTGGGCATGTCCTGTAATAATTGGACCATAGGCAGCAAGGTAATCAATATATTTATTGCCATCCACATCCCAGAAATAAGCACCTTCTCCTTTTTCCATATAGACTGGTGTGCCACCACCAACCCCTTTATATGCACGTGATGGTGAGTTAACACCACCTACGATATGTTCTTGTGCTTCTTTATGTAAGCTTTCAGAATTAGTGAACTTCATTTGTATACCTCCAGAGTATGTATTTCGTAATTTATTATAACAGAATTAGTAGCTAAGATACTTCGTTGACTATTATGCTAGTCATTCCTTTATCTATAAAGGAAATAATCGAAATTTAGTCATTACTTTTTTCCTTCTACGTAAACTTAGAATAATACAAGCTTTGGTAGAAGGGTTGATTGTGTGGTTGCTATCGTCTCAATAATTTTAATCTTAGTACTGATGTGCGGAAGTCTATATTCCTTTATTTTTGATAAAGCTTATAAAAAAAGTTATTTTTCCTATGAAATTTTTTATACCTTATTAATTATTTATTTTGTTGTACTAGTTGGATTTGGCCTTCTGTACTTTTTGTTGTCTTTTAGTGGCGTTCTTTTGGTAGAGGATGGCAAGCTAGGTGAAGTGGACAGACTTGAATCATTAGCCCATTCCTTTTATTTTAGTGGGGTTACACTGATGACGGTTGGTTATGGGGATATTACTCCTGTCGGTTGGGGACGATTAATTGCTTTGATTGAAGCCTTAATCGGATATATACTACCTGCAACTTTCTTTCTGAAAATTTGGCAGGCTTCCACAGAAGATAATATAGAAGAAGAGGATCAAGAAGAAAAGGACAAGGAACGGGATATCAATTATTTGTAACTCAGCCTTAGATTAGATACTCTTGTAATAGAAACTTATGAATGATGTAAATGGAGGTATTATGGAATGAGCATAGAAATAGGTAAAAAAGCACCAGATTTTTCTTTGAAGAATAATAGTGGTGAAACGATACGTCTAGATGATTTAAAAGGAAAAAACGTCGTGCTTTATTTCTACCCGAAAGATAATACGCCTGGTTGTACAACAGAAGCCTGCGATTTTCGTGACAACCATGAAAGTTTTGCTGATTTAGATGCGGTTATTCTAGGAGTTAGCCCTGATTCAGAGGAAAGTCATAAGAAGTTCGTAGATAAACATGAATTGCCATTTCAACTTTTAGTTGATGAGGACCACAAACTTGCTGAAGAATACGGCGTTTGGAAGCTAAAGAAAAAGTTTGGAAAAGAATATATGGGGATTGAACGATCTACTTTCATTATTGACAAAGAAGGCATACTTCAAAAGGAATTCAGAAGTGTGAAAGTAGATGGACACGTGGAAGATGCGTTAAATTTTATTCGTGAAAATTTAAGCTAAGAATAAGGGCCGTTGTTCTAATAAGAGCGACGGCTTTTTATGTTCAATTAAACAACTAGGTCTTAAGGTGGAGAGTCGGTCCATCTCACGCTTGATTTTTAAAATGGCTGGAGGAAATCCGGCAAATAGAGAGAATTAACTTATAAACGAAAAAAAGGAGGGGTTAGATGAAAGATCCTAGATTAGAGCAATTAGCAGATTTACTCTTAACACACTCATTAAAAATAAAAGAAAACGAGAAGGTTTTACTATCCGGAACAACTAATTCTAAACCACTATTAAAGGAATTAATTAAAAAGGCATATAGCTACAAGGCTATTCCTTATGTTGATTTAATGGATGATGAATTAAAACGTCTTGAAATATTAGGTGCTCCCGATGAAAAGTATGAATTGGCCAACAAATGGAATATGGAAAGATATAAAGATATTGATGCATTCGTTCAAATTATCGGTGAAGAAAACGATGCAGAATTTGGGGAAGTGCCAGCTGAGAAATTCCAACAAGCAGGCAGGATTATGAAGCCATCCAATGATTACTTAATTGATAACAAAAAATGGGTACTATTGAATTATCCAACGCTTGGAGCGGCACAAAAAGCATCGATGAGCTTTGATAGTTTTTATGATTATGTATTGGACGTTTCCACTGTTGACTATAAGAAGATGGAAGAAGCACAAAAGCCGTTAAAAGAACTAATGGATCGTACTGATAAAGTTAGAATTACTGCTGAGGGGACCGATTTAACCTTTTCAATCAAGGACATTCCAAGTGTAATGTGCTATGGCGATAATAATGTTCCAGATGGTGAAGTTTTTACAGCACCGGTTAAAGATAGTGTTAATGGGACCATTACTTATAATACGCCTTGTCCTTATCAAGGCATTACCTTTAATAATGTCTCTTTAACATTTGAAAATGGGAAAATTGTCAAAGCTACGGCTGATAAAACAGAGGAAATTAACAAAATACTTGATACAGATGATGGTGCACGTTATATCGGAGAGTTTGCGATTGGAGTAAACCCGATGATAAAAGAGCCGATGGGAGATATTTTGTTTGATGAAAAGATAACAGGAAGTCTACACTTTACACCAGGAGAAGCGTATGATGAAGCTCCTAATGGTAATGAGTCAGCGGTTCACTGGGATATGGTGTTAATTCAGCGACCAGAGTATGGTGGTGGTGATATATATTTTGATGATGTTCTAGTTAGGAAAGATGGTTTGTTTGTTTTAGAGGAGTTAAAGGGCCTAAATCCTGAAAACTTGTTGTAAATTAGGTAAAGCATCTATACAAGTGCATCTCAAGGTACATATAGTATCTAGAACCCTGAAACCTCCCCTTTTTTAAGATATATTTTATGTCGGCACAAGGTATAACTTCCTTGTGCTTTTTTTTATTTATACCGCTACTAGGAAGCGGACTACTCCATAGTAACCTGATGTGGTTGTCTATTGAAAGGTGTGGATTGCTCTTCTAAAAATGTACATAATCAAAATATAAAATTAGTAAAAAGTAAAATGATCTATGTTTGGTTACAATAAAAAATAGAAATAGGAGGTATTACTTTTGCGCATTTATACAAGGTCCGGAGACAAAGGGACAACTTCTTTAATATATGGCCAAAGAGTTCCGAAGAATCATTTACGAGTAGAGGCCTATGGAACTTGTGATGAAGCAAATTCGATGATAGGACTAGCTTTGAGTTTCGTTGAAAAGGAAGTGGATTGGGATGAGAAACAAACATTTATCGAAATGATGCATCGTGTCCAAACAGTCTTATTTCATGTCGGATCAGAATTGGCTACACCCGAAGACAAAGAGGTTGTTTGGAAGTTAAAGCAAGTCCACATTGATGAGTTGGAAGAACAGATAGATAACTGGCAAACTCATTTACCTGAATTAAGGAACTTCATCTTACCTTCTGGAAGTTCGGCATCTGCTGCGCTTCATAGTGCAAGAACTATTGTCAGGCGTGCAGAGCGGATGATAGTAGGATTGAAAGAGGAGTTACCTGATACATTAGTATTTTCTTATTTAAATCGTTTATCGGACTTTTTATTTGTGGCAGCGCGGTTTATTAATTTGAAGTCCAATGGTGAGGAGCGTACGTTGAATATCAATCATTAGTATAATTTTTGGTTTAATTAATATACTTTTATTGACAGAATGTTTATAATGCAGTTACACTAATTATAAGAATTATAAAATAATAATTGTAATTATACACTAAAAATTGTAGTCTATTACTATAGGGGATTTTTATATTATCATTGAAAGTGAGGTGCATGGCGGTGTCTGAAGTAAGACTTCAAGAAGCTGTTCATAGGTTGAAAGAATCTGGGGTTAGAATCACACCACAACGTCATGCGGTACTTGAATTTTTGTTGAATGCTGAAATCCACCCTACCGCTGATGATATTTACAAAGCTTTAGAAGGAAAATTTCCTAACATGAGTGTGGCGACCGTTTATAACAATTTAAGGGTTTTTCGCGAGATTGGTCTAGTTAGGGAACTCACGTACGGGGACTCATCCAGTCGTTTTGACTGTAATACTTCGAAACATTATCACATTATTTGTGAAAGCTGTGGAAAGATCGTTGATTTTCATTATCCAAGTCTCGATGAAGTGGAATCATTAGCCGAACAAGTAACAGGTTTTGACGTTAGTCACCACCGTATGGAGATCTATGGTACTTGTAACAAATGTAAGGAACAAAAGAAAGCATTAGTTTAAATACAGCAAATCCCTTTTTGAATAAAAAGGGATTTTTTAGTTAGGAAATGAGTTTGTTATTTCTGCAGAGAATACTTGGACTTTAACATCCGTAATTGTCTAAAGAGATGAAAAATCCGCCTTGATTGGGCGGATTTATTTTTATCTCTTTAGTTGTTTTCTCTTTTACTTTGTTTCTTTGAGTTATACTTTTCATCAAATTCTTTTCCTTCTAAAGACCTGTCCATCGTAAGTGGTTGTCTGCAGTGCATGCATGCGTCAACTCGTCCAAGCATTTTTGTTGGTTTTTCACAAGAAGGACATATTATTTGTACGGCACGTGTAGATAACAGACCAATCCAAAAGTACACAACAGTACTAAATACAATACATAAAAGACCTAGTAAAAAAAGTGTTGCCATTAACCAGCCAATTTGTTTAACTAGAATTCCAACATACATAACTCCGAAACCAATGAAAATTAAACTAAGAGCGAAAGTACGAATTTTATTGATTTTATTTGAATAATTTAAAGAAGCCAATTTATATCCCTCCACACCAGGTAGTATAGCATATTTGGATAAAAAGGCGTTACTCTTAGATATGCGAAAATCGGACTTGAGTAGCTACTCTTAGAATAATGGAAAATTTGAATTTACTTGAAATGTTCTTTATAAAAAGGATTTTATTGTTGTTTATCGAAATAAGTGTTTAACCTATTTATTGGAGGAAAGCAAATGGAAGACTTGTTAAGGCCCATCTACCAAGAGAGAGCTAGTAACCCTCATACTTTGGGGATTTTGTTAATTGAGAAGACAAAACCAATTAGCCCTGAAACAGATGACTTTGATGTGATTCTTTTGATTATTGTCTCGAAAGCTGAACAAAATTGGCTTGTAAAGCATTACGAGTTTAATGGGAAATCAGCAGCAATGCACATTGTTCATGAGAATTTACTTAAAAATTGGATTGATACAAGCACATATCGTCGAGCAGTTGAATGGATTATAAATGGTAAGGCTATTTTTGACCGTAATGAGTATGTTGAGAATTTAAAAGAAGAACTAAGGGTCTTTCCTCATGAAAAAAGAAAATTGAAAATGGCAATTGAATTTGCGAAATTAACTAGAAGCTATAGTGAATCTAAAGATTTATTAGATTCTGGTCATGCTTTGGATGCTTATAGCCGTGTTTTGCGTTCCTTACACTATTTAGGAAGATTGGCTATTATTGAGAAAGGTTACCATCCTGAAGTTTTAGTATGGAGCCAAGTTAAACGAATAGATCCTGAAGTATATAAGTTATATGAAGAGTTAATTAAAAGTGATGAAGAAACGAGTAAACGTGTGGAGTTAATGTTACTTGCAGTTGAATTTGCCTTAAGTACTCGTGCAAAAGCTTGTGCGGAGCATCTAATAGATATAATGAATCAAAATAGTGAACCGTGGGGTTTTGGGGATTTGAAAGTACACCCTGAAGTAAGTTCTTATGCACTGGACTTAAGCACAATGGTAGAATACTTAACGGAAAAGCATATTCTTGAAGTAGTATTAGAAGAAACAAAAGGGAGAAGTATTTATCATCGTAAGTATAAAGTAAAGGAATAAGATGCTGTGTAAGTGTAATTATTAGTGAGCATTACTGACTAGTCTTCTATATAAGAAAGGTGAGTTTAGAAGGCTAGTAAGGTTTTTCGAAAAAAGAGTTGACTATGATTTACCACCGTGATATATTAATTAACGTCGCAAAAACGACAACAGTCATTTTAAACAACAGTTAAAAACTTGTTGACAGGAAAATTGATTGTATGGTATATTGAGTTGGTCGCTTTTAAGCGCTAACAACCATAGATAAACAAAAAGTTGTTGACTTTAACATAACAACTTGATATAATTTGGAAGCTGTCGAAAAACAGCCTAAGAAATTATTGATCTTTGAAAACTGAACAAAACAATCAGTATGTCAAGTAAGAAACAAGCTAGTCAAGTTTTAGAGCAAGCAAACACTTTATGGAGAGTTT
>NZ_JACLZI010000029.1 GCF_014280935.1 Aquibacillus kalidii | reverse complement strand
TACATAGAGAATTCTTAATATTTATCTAATTCGCGACGTTAGAATTCCTTTCGATTCACAATCCACAGCGTCGCATTTGCACTCAGTTAATTAAAGGATATAGTTACTGCAGATTTTATCTCAAATGCGTCTTAACGAAGATCGGGTTTGAAGGCCTTTTAGAAAAAGAATAATATTTATAGTATTGCCTGAATACACTTCAATGGAACTATATTATTTTACGGGGTTGTTTAATTTTTCCACCAATACAGAAAGTGAAGAAGGAGCTGTTGTTTTTGCCTGATTTTATTAAAAGTGCATCTTTTGAACACCAATTTTGGTTACAAGTATTAGGGGACCACTCAAGGTTTATTCGAGATTCCTTATACCCAAAAGAAGAACAGGAGATAAATCGTGCGAAGGAATTTGTGCATACTTTTGATGATTTATTAGAACGATCAAAACATCTTAAAGAATCTAACGCTATTGCATTTACCAAAGAAGCTGAGACTGCAGCCGACAAACTCCTTAAATTCAAACTTTACCTGTTAGGAATACAATTGGAAGGTAAAATAGGGATCCATCTATCCCCTACATTTCTTAACCACACGGTAAACGAACTAGAAGAATATCAGCTTGTTCTTAGCTATTTAAAACAAGGTGATGTCCCCCCTATATTTCATGAGTTGCACCACCATCTCGTTTGGCTCGTTGATGCTCATGGCCATGCTGGAATTATCAATGATCATCTCGACGGGGTTGAACAACGACTGAAAAAACAAAGTAAAGAATTTTCTAAGCATTTCGCTGACTTTTATTTAAAGGCAATTGAACTAACCGGTTATCTCCGCTCCCATTTAGAATCCTTTCCCGCACTCCAAAAATTTAATAAAGATGTAGAAGTAGAAATGAACTTATTTAGAGGCTTTCTTCACGAGTTAGAGGAATTAGAGTTATCGGAAAAAGTTTTAGGGACATTCTCAGGCTTAATGGCTGATCATATGGCACGGGAGGAATGTTATTACTTAATAAAGTTAGCGGAGTCATCCAACACAACACCACCAAATTGTGATCCAACCAAGCCTCGTACAAATGATCCACATTAATAAAGCAACCAATTCGTTTAGTGGGAATCTACAGTTTTAATACTGAGATTTCCACTTTTGCCTTTAGATAAAAATGTACTATACTTGTCTAGAGGTGATAAATATGGACTTGTTAAAGGCAATTACTTATGCCACAGAAAAGCACGATGGCCAAAGAAGAAAGGTGGATAAAATCCCATATATATCACATCCTTATCGGGTTTCCATGCTTCTTGCAACAGAGGGATACGATAAAGAAATTGTTACTGCTGGTTTGTTACATGATATCGTAGAAGATACTGATGGAACACTCGATGAAATTAAAAGTTTGTTTGGAGAAATTGTCGCAGAACTTGTTCAATATGCGTCTGAACCTGACAAATCCTTACCTTGGGAAAAACGTAAACAACATACAATCACCACTATTAAACACGCTCCATTAGCAGCAAAAATAGTGGTTTGCGCTGACAAAGTGGACAATCTAACATCTATTATAGAAAATGAAAAACAACTGGGTAGTAAAGTTTGGAATTCCTTCAAACGTGATAAAGCAAGTCAACAATGGTATTACACCGGCATTTACGAAAGCCTAATCCACGGACTTCAGGAGCAACCACCACTAATTAATCAATTTAAGAAGCTTTTAGATCAGTTTAATGGTTAATCAATACCATTTCTAATGAAAGATGACTAGGATAAATTTTATTGTAGTCTTTTTTTCATCCCTCCATTTATTCCAACAAAACTACGTATATGTATTAGCCACCACTGACCTTATGTGCCACTATATTTGATTTATGCGCCAATTGCATCTCGTTATGTGCATGTATACGGTGGATAAGTGCCAATTGTATTTCCTTATGTGCCAGACTCCTACATTGAGAATTTTTTAAAAAGATCTCTACACATGTATGTCCTGTTGCTTTTCACAAATAATACAAATAGCTAATACTTTAAATGGAGTTGTCGTATCTTGGAAAATTATTTACAGAAAGAAATAATCAGGTTAGTTGGTTTGGACATATACTGTGAATACCTAATAAATGAGAAGCCACCAATCCTCCTGATACACGGCTTCGTATCTTCTACTTATACTTTTAAGAATTTAATACCACTTCTCTCGAAAGATTTTTCTGTTATCGCCCTCGATCTACCCGGTTTCGGAAAAAGCGAAAAGTCAAAAACTTTTGTTTATACGTTTGAAAACTATTCAAAAGTAATAACAGCTTGCATCGAGCATTTTAGACTGAACAATGTAACTATTGTCGGACATTCAATGGGTGGACAGGTTGCTTTATACGCAGCAAAACATCAACCTGAAAAGATTAATAAACTCGTATTACTTTGTAGCTCCGGATATTTAAAACCTGCTAGAAAGCCTTTAGTGTATTTTACATATTTACCTTTTTCTCGGTATATGATGGAAAAATATATCCGAAGACGAGACTGGAGGAAGGCAGTCGAAAATATATTATTTGATCATCAACATATAACAGAAGAGCTGATGGAGGAATTCACTAGACCTTTTCAGGATAAGCACTTCTATACTTCACTTGTACGATTGTTACGATATCGAGAAGGTGATCTTTCAAGCTCCCAATTAAAAACAATTCAAACCCCAACCTTATTAATTTGGGGACGCGAGGATAAAGTTGTTCCTGTTTCAATTGGGCAAAAACTTGCTGATGATTTACCTTATTCTCGACTAATTACGTATGAAAGAACCGGTCATCTTGTTACGAAGGAGCGAACACACGACGTTTATAATGAGATCATTGCTTATGCTAAATAATCTGTTTGAAATTAGAGCATTTCCCCGTTTTAATCCACTTAGTTTAGGGAATAATTAAAATATAGCAAATAAGCCAATCTATTTAGGAAAGGATGTTTAGCTAATGGCAAGAAAAACACAATATCAACCCACAAAACAGGGTGGCATTGAATTATCTTCTGCACAGGAAGTTAATTATAATAAAGAATTTAAACAAGCAGACATTGCTGGCGGTTACCGCAAGCGACAGATAAACCGTTTGAATAGCGAGCAATAAAGTGAAAGTCCAAAGTAGCATGCTACTTTGGACTTTTTATTTGTCTTTTTTAATCCTTCATCATTTACCTATTAATTATTAAGTAATTATAAATTTTTCCATTACCTTCTTCATTTTTTAATATAATGAAAAAGAAGGAAGGTAATAACAATGGGGAACCAAGAAAAAATACTAATAATAGAAGATGACCATGAAATAGCAAGAATACTATCTGATTACTTACGTAAGGACGGTTACCTCACTACTTGGGCTTCTACTGGAGTGGAGGGTTGGGAGGAGTTTAAACAAAATACATTCGACCTCCTACTAATAGATTTAATGTTGCCAGAAATGGACGGGTTTACCCTCTGTAATAGAATACGCTTAGAAAGTGAAGTTCCCTTACTAATCATTAGCGCTAAACAAGAAGATGAAGCAAAAATTCAAGGACTTAATCTAGGTGCAGACGATTATTTAACAAAGCCATTCAGTTTAGAGGAGTTAAAGGCACGGGTTAACTCCCATTTACGAAGATATAGAAGGTATCATCAAGTTAGCCCAACTTCTAAGGTTAGTTACCCCTATGGACTTGTAATTGATTTTGCCAACAAGATGGTCTTTTTAAATGGTGTGATACTTCCCTTAACGGTTAAAGAGCTCGATTTATTATTCCTACTTGCTAACAATCCACTCCAAACATTTACTAAAGCACAAATTTATCAACATATTTGGGGGCAGGCAGAAATGGATGGCAATAATACCGTAACGGTTCATATTAAAGGGCTACGATCCAAGCTAAATGACCAAATACGATCCGCCAAATACATTCAGACGGTCTGGGGAGAAGGGTATCGCTTTGTTGGGGAACCGATCCAATGAAAATAACACATTGGTTAATGGTAAGTTATGTGATTGTTATGCTGCTACCTATCGTTGCGCTTTATTCTTTATATATAACGATAAGTCATTACGATGAGGAACAAGACCTCAAAGAATACATGGAAAAAACAAATAGAATGGTTGAATGGGAAGACCGTTTACAGAATTCATCCCTTTATCAAATACAAAAACCTGCAAACTATCAATCTATTAAGGATGAAACAGATAATACTATTCAAATTACTCTCTATCGTCATGATGGTATCTTACTCTATTCAACTATCGACGGTGCTACACCAACAAGATTCCTTAGGGAGAATTTGGACCAATTATACAAAGATTTAAATGATGTGAAGAAGAATCACCGAACATACTCGTTAAAAAAGCCTGTATTTGAAGATGGATCTCTTATTGGTTTTTACCAAATCACCATAAGTCGAGAAGAATGGCTCAATGAGTTGGAACATAGGAGTTGGTTGACTGGTGTTATATTTATAGCCTTCCTCATTATCCTTTATATTTCTGTTGTTTATTTACTGCATCGTAAATTACGAACACCTTTAAAATTATTAAGAAGGCAAATGACGGACTTTGCTGATAATAGACAGGTAGAACCGAATAGCTATTTAGCTAATGATGAGGTTGGTGAAGTTATTAGGCACTTTCATAACATGAAGCAACAAATAGAAAGCACCAGGCAGGCATTACAAAAACAACAAGAGGAAAAAGAATACATGGTAGCTGCTTTAACACACGATTTGAAAACACCACTAACTGTCATTCAAGCTTATACCGAAGTATTACAAAATCAAAATAATTTAACATTAAAAGAGAAACAAGAGTATCAAGCTATTCTACTTAATAAACTGACCTACATGAAACACCTTTTAAATGACCTGGCCATCTATACAAG
Source organism: Aquibacillus kalidii (assembly GCF_014280935.1). GTDB lineage: Bacteria > Bacillota > Bacilli > Bacillales > Amphibacillaceae > Aquibacillus_D > Aquibacillus_D kalidii. The sequence goes on along the minus strand of NZ_JACLZI010000029.1, from coordinate 21,458 downwards.
TTTACAGTCTTCGAGCAAACCCTTTGAAATGGTAAAAGTAGATGGAGAAGAATTCTTTGACATGCTCTTGTCAGGATACGATCAATCATGCGCCAATCAACAGATTTCTTTATACACCGAAGCCTGTACAAAGGATACTTATACATTGAATGTAGAGCAGTTAACACGTGTAGTGGATAACCTTATGTCCAATAGTCTTCGATACACAGAGGTTGGCGGAAAAATTTGGCTAGCTGCTATAGCAAGTAATTGTCCATTACCAGATTGGATATTTCCTAACATTGCTAATGAATTAGATTCATGGCGAATTGGTGGAACAATTATCATCATCCAAAACGAGGGGAAAGTTATTCCTCTTGAACAACAAAACCGTATATTTCAGCCATTTGTACAAATGGAAGACTCTCGAGGGAATAGCGGGAGTTCCGGCCTTGGATTAAGTATTGCCAAGAAAATCATAGAACAACACGAGGGGAAAATTCATTTATGGTCAATAAAAGAGTTTGGAACTACTGTTGTTTGCTGGATTAAGGAAAAGGAGACGATTTAGGTTGAACAAACTTTTGAAAGCAATAGGTGCCCTGCTGTTTGTCATTCTCCTAACTGGATGCAAGGAGGAATATGTTATGTCATCAGACGATATCGTTACCAACGTTCTCTCATCGAACGATGAATCAAGCTCCTATTACGGGGAGGGATCGATGGAGGTCTTCCAAAGGGAAGAGCTAATAGAAGATGCCCTCTTCAAAGAATATGTGGAAGATACAGGTAAAAGAAAGATAATCATTAAGGATCAATTAGCCAATCAAACCACAACAACTTGGAACGATGGGAAACAACTAGTTAGCTACGAGGATGTTAGTAACATAGCATATAAGATGGACCTATCTGGAATAGAGTTACCAAGCTCTCTAACACAAAAAGAGCAAGTAATGAATGTATTTGAGGGATTACAAGAAACGCATAACTCCGAAATCATCGGTGATGAGGAGCTACTTGGCTTTGACACAATTCACATGAAGCTAACTGCTAAGGAAGCAAATGGATTATTAGGGGATATGGAGTTTTGGATTGATAAACAGAGTTGGTTTATTATCAAGTCTGTTTCCACTAGTGCTGATTTAAAGGTAGTAACGGAATATACCAAGGTGGAGTTAAATCCAACTATACCTAACGAAACTTTCTCAATCGATTTACCTGAAGATGCTACAATCCAGTCTATGGATGATTACTCACCTAAAACCGGATCTGTTGAAGATGCAGAACAAGCATTAGGGGAACCTTTCCTCCTGATTAACGATGCTAATTTCAAACTTGAAAAGCTTGAATGGGATGTCTTGCAAGGGGAATTTTCACGTACGGAATTAACGCTATATTATAACAAGGACGGAATTCCAGCCTTTACCCTTTCTATTTTCTCCATTCCAAAAGGACCTGGAGTTGAACTTGAGACGAGCCAAGTAAACGTTCGCGGAAATAAAGCAGAGTATATGAAGGACATTCGTAATTTAACCTGGGATGAGGATTCATTAAGATACTCCATCCTAATTGAACATCCAGATTTGAGTCTAGAGGAAATGTTAAAGGTAACGGAAACAATGAAAATGAGTTCTGATTAGAGGAGGTGTTCCATGTTACCGGCATGGTTTATAATCATTAGTTATCTATTTGTAGGTATTAGCATACAATTGCTAGGGATATTATTCAGTAGATTAAGCAAACGGATTGGGTACATCGTGGAAATAACAATTGCTATATCAGCTGTCGTTTATATTTTTATTCAATATCCTTTCTTAGATAGTTTTATTTATATCGCTTTTGTTTCAAGTGGCTATGCATCAACAATCCTACTAACTGCCAATTACGATAAATATACGGAGCTAAAAAGTGAAATCAAGAATCTAGATTTAATCAAAATAGACTTAACCAGAAATATCTTTCGGATCCTTATCGATGTCACATTAGCGTTTGTAGTTTTTATCGGTGCGATTACTTTCTTGATTTATGGCCCAACATCTAGTCCTTTAAAATTCATCATTGCATATGGAATGGTATCGGCTATCTCAGAAATAGTAAAAAGAACTATCACATTCGCATCGATTAATGTCTACTATAATCATGAAAAAGATAGCTTACTTATCGTGTCACCGCTTAATTCAAGACAGTTACCTTTGGAGGACTTACAAACTGTAACCGAAGAGTCTTCCGTAGATATCTTAAGATTACACCCTTACTTTACTTTATTTTCTTCTACTGCTGACTTTACAACTAGTTTAGATAAAGTATTAAAGCTACAATTCTCCGGAGAAACAATCCACCTTACTTTTAAGGATACAATAAAATGGAGAACAGTATTTGACCAATACTTGTCTGATCCGGTAGAACTTGAAGAAATAACTATACTTCCTTTTTATCACCGTAAAAACTTAAAACGTTTACTAGGAAAACTATACTTTGCCATGACCGTTAAAGGTATCTCTGCCTACTCAGGGCTTCTATTAGTTTTATATTATTTTGATTTACCTGTTTTCATTATGATCCCTGCTATTCTAGTGTACTGGTTTGTCAATCTATACTTTTCTGATCGAATTTTACAACTCGCAATGGACGCTAAACCAACTGTTAATCCAGAAGTAATAGAATCTGCTAGGAGGATATTCAAGAAAGCAAATATTAGCCAGGTTCAAGTTTACGAAACAGAATCAACGGAGTATAACGGGTTGGCTACTGGGGTGCATATTGGTAGATCTATGGTAACACTCACTACTGCGACATTACAATTACCCCTTTCAGCGATAGAGGGGATCCTTGCTCATGAAGCTGTGCATGTACAGAAGCGTGATGTCATGTGGGGACAAGTTTGGAAAATGGCATATTTTATTGTGTTATTTTTCGGCATTGTATTTCTTTTTAATCATCAAGAAGTAATTATGAATTATAAAATCCCACTATTTTTTGCGATATGGTTCATCATGATTTTATTTCCAATCTATCAATCATTTTATACCCAAAGAATGGAAGTTAGGGCTGATCATTTGGGAGCAACCTTTCTGAATGGTTCAACAGAACAAATGGCACAAAGTTTAAGTATGCTAGCAAGGAATCAAGACAACGCACTACAAAAGTCAGTGGAGTACAGTGCTGTAAATAGCAAGAAGCTTACAGAATCCTCTTTAGATCGGCCTAGTTGGATATGGCGATTTTTAGAATTTCAATTTATGCCCCATCCTCCTATGTACTGGAGAGTTGAAATGTTGAAACAAAACAAGATAGGCTGGAACAAATCCATTAGAAGACAGTGGTTCTTTGACCGCTTCAGAGAATCATTTCTTAAAAGTTGATAAGGGGGATCAAGAATGAACGAACTAATTCTCATAACACTAGCCGTTTTTCTATTCTTAACCTATAACTTTTACCATATGTTTCGGACAGGTTTATCTAAACGACACAAACGAATCGCCGTACTCCTTTACGGGGTTAGTACCATTTCTTTACTATTGGTAAACACTGTATTTTGATACATCTCAGGACTAGTTTTTCGAACTAGTCCCTATTAATTCATATTTTCTCTTTAACGATTCTGGTGCCATCTTCACTATTTGTTGGAGGATAAAGCCTGCAACGAACACGTCATCAAATATACCGAGGATTAGTAGGAAGTCTGGTATTAAATCAAAAGGAAATAGAATATATCCAGCAAACAGAACTATAGATATTATTTTCGACAGCATGGATACGTCCTTTGAAATAAAGAAATCCTTTATAAAAGGTATCGATTTTCTAAAATTGATGACAAACTTCAACCTACGCCAAATTCTTAACATAAAAAGCACCTCCATCAAAATTATACAAATAAACTAGCCCTTAATATATCTTTTCATAACTCTTGCATTTGTGCTCATATTCCAATGCAGCTCTATTTTCCGCAACGATTCACACGCTAGTGTGCTCATATGACGGAGTGATGTTAATACTCTCTATTTCTCCATTTTCATACAAGTTGCAGTAAACATCCAATAAAATAAAAAAACTAGCGGACAATTGATCTCGTCTGCTAGTTTTTTAAAAGCTTACTTTTTCTTTTTAGATGCTTTTTCTCGTTCGTTTTTATTTAAGATTTTCTTACGAAGTCTGATGGATTCAGGTGTAACTTCACAATACTCATCATCATTCAAATATTCGATTGCCTCTTCTAACGACATTGACCTTGTCTTACGGATTGTAGCTGTTTGATCTTTCGTAGCTGAACGCACGTTAGTTAAATGCTTTTCTTTTGTAATATTTACAGTCAAATCGTTTTCACGGTTATGTTCTCCAACGATCATTCCAGCATACACTTCTGTACCTGGTTCAACAAAGATAGTACCACGATCTTCTAATCCCATAATACCGTAAGTAGATGCTTTACCGTTTTCAAGCGCTACTAATACACCACGTTGTCTTCCACCTACTTGGCCAGGAACAACTGGTTCGTATTTATCAAATGTGTGGTTGATAATACCAAATCCTCTAGTTTGAGTCATGAACTCGGTAGAATAACCAATTAATCCACGGGAAGGAATTTTAAATTCTAAACGAACTTGTCCAGTTCCGTTATTTACCATATCAAGCATTTCACCTTTACGAGCACCAAGTGATTCCATAATCGCACCTGTATGTTCTTCAGGAACATCAACTTGCACACGCTCAACTGGTTCACAACGCACACCATCAATTTCCTTGATGATAACCTGTGGTTTGGATAATTGAATTTCATATCCTTCACGACGCATATTTTCAACTAGAATAGATAAGTGTAGTTCTCCACGACCTGATACAACCCAAGCATCTGGAGATTCCGTAGGGTCTACACGTAAACTTACATCTGTTTCTAATTGGCTAAGTAAACGCTCCTCAATTTTACGAGAAGTGATATACTTTCCTTCTTTTCCTGCAAACGGACTGTTGTTTACAACAAATGTCATTTGTAGTGTTGGTTCATCTATTCTCAAGATTGGTAACGCTTCTTGATGATCGGTTGGACAAACTGTTTCACCAACGTTAATGTCTTCCATTCCCGCTATGGCAATAATGTCGCCAGCTTTAGCTTCTTGGATTTCGATTCGCTTTAAGCCAATGAAACCAAATAGTTTTGTAACGCGGAAGTTTTTAATAGAACCATCTTTTTTCATTAAAGAAACCTGTTGGCCTACTTTAATTTCTCCACGGAAAACACGTCCGATACCAATACGTCCAAGGTAGTCATTATAATCAAGTAATGTAACTTGGAATTGAAGTGGCTCTTCTGTATTATCAACCGGTGCTGGAACATGTTCAATAATCGTTTCAAAAACAGATTCCATTGATTCTTCCTGTTCCTCTGGCTCTCTACCAGATGTTCCGTTTAATGCAGAAGCATAAACAACAGGGAACTCTAATTGGCTATCGTCAGCACCAAGTTCGATAAATAAATCTAGAACCTCATCAATTACTTCATTTGGTCTAGCACTTGGTCTGTCTATTTTGTTTAAAACAACTACTGGATTTAACTTTTGTTCTAAAGCTTTTTTCAAAACAAAACGTGTTTGCGGCATACAGCCTTCATACGCATCAACAACAAGTAGAACACCGTCTACCATTTTCATGATACGTTCTACTTCTCCACCAAAGTCCGCGTGTCCAGGTGTGTCTAATATATTTATGTGAGTGTCTTTATAGTTAATAGCGGTATTCTTTGCTAAAATAGTTATTCCACGTTCTTTTTCCAAATCATTTGAGTCCATCGCACGTTCGTCTACTTGTTCATTTTCACGGAAAGTTCCGGAATATTTAAGTAGTTGGTCAACTAGTGTTGTTTTACCATGGTCAACGTGCGCGATAATAGCAATATTACGAATGTCTTGTCTAAATTGCATAATGTACATTCTCTCCTCTTTCAACGAGTTCCTTGCGATCACAACTTACCAATTATATCACATTACTATTAAATAAGTATAGTTTGGTTTAACTTTTAAAATTTAATAGTAAAACGAGCTCCACCTAAATCTGATCTACCAACACGAATACTTCCATTAGAACGCTCTACAATTGCTCTAGAAATGGCTAGTCCTAAACCAGTTTCTCCTCCGTTTCCTTTTACAAAGCGATGGAATAACTTAGGCATGAGCTCATCATCTATACCTTCACCGTCATCCTCTATTGTAATAATTACGGAACCGTCAGCACTGTATGCATGTAAATGAACAGTTGTTTTTGCATGTCTTATTCCATTTGAAACAATATTCATCATAGCTTGTAATATTTTACCTGTATCTGCGTAGAGCTTCATTCCTGGTTCAAACCGATGGGACAAAGAGATGCCTCTCTCATTTGCTAGAGGTAGTGCTCTATCTAATGTTAGTTTAATTAATTCTTCTATATTTATTAGTTCTTCTTGATAAATATTTTCCTCGCTATCTAATTTAGCTAATAAAATCATTTCGTTAATGATTTTTTTTAAACGAGCAACCTCATCTACCATAACCTTTAGACCGCGTTCCGAATCCTCGTCCACAAATATTCCATCACGAATTCCCTCTGCATAACCTTGTATCGTCATTAATGGCGTTTTTAATTCATGACTTGCATTTTGGAAAAATTGACGTTGTGATTTAATATACCTTTGTAGTTCATTGGCCATTTCGATTACACTTTGTTCTACTTCCTTAATCTCTCCAGTTGCTTCTATTTCCTCGATATTATCAAACTGCCTTTTTTCAATTTTCTTTAATTGTAGTTTTAACTTGGTTAATGGTGTAACTAAACGTTTGGTTAAATAGTAACTAAGTAAAACTGCAAGTACAATTCCTATTAAAAAAACAACAATTAACCTTTTTAGAAAAGTTTGTTGAACCTCTTGAAGATCGTCTAGTGGCGTTAATAGGACTAGCACTTGACTAGTTAGATCCGGATAAATCGGAATAATGGAAACGACGTAACGATCATCTCCAGCCTTCCATAATGGTTGTTCCGGGTCAGATAAATCATAAGTATTTATCCAGTTTTTAATTACCGGAACAGGAACCGTTGGGTACATGATTGTATTAGACTTTTCATCATAATAGAAAACCTGTAGATTGTATTCTTCTAAGAATTTAAGAAGTTGCTGAGCATTCCCTACATCAGTTAAATCTTCCGAAACCATAAATTCTAAAATTAACCGCCCATTATCCTTCAATTGCCTTTGCTCATCCTGTATTAGAACGTTCAGTATTAAAGAATAGGTAGTAATTGCTGCAGCAGACATAATGATAATTAACAGAGTTGTGAAAGCAGCAGTTAATTGGTATTGAAGTTTCATTCTGCTTCCTCACTACTTTTTCTCATTCGGTAACCATAACCCCATACTGTTTCGACAGGTAGTCCATCTAATTTTTTCCGCAAGCGTTTAACTAAGTCATCAACAGCACGATCACTTCCAAAGTAATCCTCTCCCCAAATGAGCTTTAACAGCTCATCACGGGCAAACGCACGATTTTGGTTGCGAATTAAGATATTCAACATATCAAATTCTTTTGATGTTACTTCAATCTCTTCCTCTTGCCAAAAAACCCTTCTATCTTCTGTATTTACGACTAACTCACCCAGTTGGACCTCTGATGTAGTATTTTGCTCTTGAGTTGATGATGCTGTCATATCAGCACGCTTAAACAGTCTTTTTACCCGCGCTACTAATTCTCTTGGACTAAATGGTTTTGTTAAGTAGTCATCACTTCCTAGTTCTAAACCTAGGATTTTATCTACTTCTTCATCTTTAGCAGAAATAATAATAATGGGCACTTCACTTTCTTGCCTAATTTTTTTACACAGTTCAAATCCGTCCATACCAGGCAGCATTATATCTAATATCCACATATCTGGTGACTCATTTCTCGCTTTTTCCCATGCCGCTTCTGCGTTATCTACCATAGAAATATCGTAGCCTTCCTTTCTTAAATAGGCAGATACAATATCTCTTATATTAGGATCGTCTTCTACAATAAAGATTTTGTGTTTCATACGACACCTCCATATCTATGCATTATTGTCGCATAAATTAAAAAAAGAGCAAGAATATTGTGGCAATAATGGGCAAGGTAATACTCTTCCTTTTATCACTGATTCCACACTTTTTCCACATTTATACCAAAGACTTGCCAAACATCCTGATTACAATAGAAAATGTAAAGGAAAACACAATTCAAACGAAAGGCGTGATATCATATGACATTCCGTGATGATCGCAATAACAATAAAGAGTTTCACCAAAAGGATAGACAGCAAGAGGAAAGCCAACATAATTTTGAACAAGAGGAAGAATTACATCAGCAAGAAGAATACGCAGATTTTGAAGAGTTGAGTCAATCTAATGAATCTGCTCAACAGGAATATAACGAAAATAGTTATGAAGAAACTTTGCAGACAAATCAGGACCATTATTCGCAATCGGGGTCTTCTAACTACAGTGAGGAATCAGATCTACTACCCAATGCATTTACCGAGACTCCAACCAAACGAGTAACAGACGAAGTTAAAAAACCTAAAGGTATCTTATCGATGTTCCTAAGTGGAATAGCTGGTGGTTTAGTTGTTGCAGTAACCGGAGCAACTCTTATTGGTACAGGCGTACTAGACATACCAAGCGAAAATGTCAATTCGCCAAACGCTACAGAAACGGCAAGCTCTTTAACTGAGAGTAGTTCTTCCAATAATGTTATTACCACCATAGCATCTGAAGATAATAGCTCGTTAAGTGCTGCCATAACAAATGTTTCTGATGCAGTTGTCGGCGTCTCTAACATTCAACAAGTAAACCTTTGGGAAGAATCTGAAGCATCTGGAACTGGCTCTGGTGTTATTTATAAGAAAGAAGATGGATCTGCTTATGTAGTAACTAATAACCATGTTGTAGAAGGTGCTAAAGAAGTGGAGGTTATCTTAACTAATGGCGAGCATGTTCAGGCTGAAGTGTTAGGCACGGATGAATTAACTGATCTTGCTGTTCTTAAGATAGATGCTAGCCAAGTAACACAAGTAGCGCCACTTGGTACTTCAAAAAACCTATCTGTTGGGGAAACAGCTATAGCTATTGGTAATCCACTTGGGACTGAATTTGCTGGTTCTGTTACAAAAGGTATTATTAGTGGATTAGAAAGATCTGTTGAAATGGACTTGAATTCAGACGGTCAAGCTGACTGGACTACTGAAGTTATTCAAACAGACGCAGCTATTAATCCTGGTAACAGTGGCGGAGCACTAATTAATAGTAGTGGTCAGGTGATTGGAATTAACTCGATGAAAATTGCCCAAGAAGCTGTTGAAGGTATTGGTTTCGCCATCCCGATTGATGATGCAAAACCGATTATTGAACAATTGGAGAATGGCGGAAGCGTAGAAAGACCATTTATCGGTATCAGTGCTATTTCCTTATCAAATGTTCCAGATGTGCATAAACAACGAACATTAAACTTAGACGATAGCGTTACTGATGGAGTGGTAATAGCAGATACACAACCAGGATCACCTGCTGATCAAGCTGGGCTTCAACAATATGACGTCATAACCAAGTTAAATGATAAAGATATTACAACCATGCTAGACCTGAAACAATATCTATATTCCGAGACTGGAATTGGAGATAAAATTACTGTCACATACTATCGTGATGGAGAGGAAAAAACTACTTCTTTAACTCTGAGTACACAAAACGCAGAAACTAGTGACCAGAACTAACTAAGCTGCCACCATACTCAAGCTTCTCCCCCTTTTCGTTTGAGTATGATTATATAGATAAGCAGAAACCCCACCTAAATAAGAAAAGGTGGGGTTTTTATTGTTAAGTTTAACCGAAGAAAAAATCAAAGATATTGCTTCCAGCCGAGCTTTTTTTGTTATAGAACTCTGAATACCCACAGTTTTTACAAGAAACCACTATAAATTGATTATTCTGTATATCAAACATCTTGGATAAGCCTGTACCTGTCATGGCTACCTCTTTTGTATCTGCATCTGTACTCCCACACTTTATGCAACCTTTATTCTCTGACATCATACATTCCTCCTTTTAAAGCTCTCTATCTCTACGTTTCAAACAACTTATAAGTTTCATTCAAATTATTGTTGGAAGCATAAATGCAGAAAAAGAGGGTGACAATAGGTAATCTGTACCCTTTGTAAAGGACTTTTAAAAAAAAGACTATGCGACACTAGAAAGATGATTCCTGTATTGTACAGGGGTCATCTTTTTTAGATCCCATTGATATCTGTAGTTGTTGTAATAGGTCATATAACTTCTAATTTCTCGTTTTAACTCATCAAGTGTTTCACAAGGTTTAATAGATGCTTCATCCTTGAAGTGACCAAAAAATGATTCTTGTGGAGCGTTATCCCAACAGTTTCCTCGTCTTGACATGGACTGACCTAAACCATATTTCCTAACCATCTTTTGAAAGACTGGATTTGTATAGTGGAATCCTTGATCAGAATGGATGAAGGCTCCCTCTGCCAGCTTTACTCTTCTATTATTTTTTAACTTTAATAACGTGTCTGTTGCGATATCTAAAGTGATACGATCAGAAACGTTATAGGCTAAGATTTCATTTGTTGACCCATCTTTAATCGTGGATAAATATGCTTTCTTACCCTTTCCATAAAATAAATAAGTGATATCTGTTAATAATACCTTTCCCGGTACATTTTGTTTAAATTGACGGTTTAATTTGTTTGGTAATACCGTATGTTCTTTCGTTGCTTTCGACATCCGACGATAAGGGTTAGCTTTTCTGATGGGACATATAATGCCATACTTCTTCATAATTCTGCGAATGCGCTTTAGGTTATAGTTTGTCTGAAAAACATTTTCTAACGTCATTTTAATTTGACGAGCACCCTTTTTGCGTCTCTTGTGGTTAAAGGCTTTCCATATCTTCTTTCTGGCCATGTTGTCTCGTTTTTCGCGTTGTTTCCTCTTTTCCAATGAGGATGGAGAGAAATAATTATAATATCCAGAAGGGGATACTCCAGCTACCTTACATAAATACCTTACTTTGTTTTTTAATTTAAATTTATCAATAACAGATTTAATGAGTTCAAACCTCTGCGATGCAGGAATGGTTATTTCTTTTTCTTCCCCAGTCTCCTCTCTGCCATATCGATCTTTTTTAGTAACTCTACCTCGGCCTTTAATAAGTTATTTTGTGCTTTCAAACGTTCATATTTCTCCTCTATCGAAAGCTCCTTCTCATTTGGGCGACCAGAATTGCCTTTACGTGTGTCTTGCAACCCCGCTATTCCATTCTTCTTATATGCAGCACGCCATCTTTTACCTGCTGATTCCACACGTTTTATCCCAATAATTTCTATATCAAATCCATGTTCCTCAAATATTTGTCTTGGAAATTTCCCTTTTTCATTCTCCGTAATAAAGATTCTTTTAAATTCATCCGTGTACGTGATTCCCTTATTACTAACGGCTTTCACATATGGGTTTTTAGACAATTCTTTTATCTCTTTCCCATTGAATAACCTCGTGCTCATATCTCTTCCCCATTTACTTTTTTTCTTAATTATACATAAAAGTACCCTATAGATAGACTTTTTTTTAGTGTCTACTCTATAGGGTACATTTTAAGGTCACCCTCTAGTTTTTATTCATAAAGTATTGAACTAACTTCATTTTCATCTAAATACGCTTCGTAATCTTCATGATTTCCATTTACCCCAATGTAGTTTCCTTCCATATCCGTTAACAGAAACCCTTCTATTTCCTCAGCGCCACCGACGAGTTCACCAGAATTAAAGTACATATCCTGATAATCCTTTTCTGTATCATAAAAATCAGAAGGACCATCAGACGATCCAAATTTCTCAACTCTTTGCCACGCATCTTCTGGATCAAATATTGTTCCTTCCTCTTCATCTACTTCTGATTCCATTTCTGTTACACTCGCATGAATAACATCCTCTTCAACAGGACGATTATGTGCCACATCATCCGCTGTATGCTCCACACAACGTACCGCAGTTGGCATAGCTTCTAGTCTCTCTGTAGGTATCTCTTTCCCACATTCTTCACACTTGCCATACGTCCCATTATCCATAGCTTGTAAGGCCCTATTTATATCTTTTAGTTCCTTCTCCGCATGTTCATTTAAAGCTATATCTTTTTCTCTCTCGTAAAGCTCCGTTCCATGATCGGCCGGGTGGTTATCATAGTTCGACAACTCACTCATCGATTCTTTTATCAATTCATATTCTAGTCCATAATGGTCCTCTAAATGTTCTTGTATTTCCTGTTTTCTTTCCATTAATACTTCTTTACAATGATTGATTTCCTGATTGGATATCACTACATATCGCCTCCTGACTTTTTGTCTTTTGGGGCATTATTAGTATATCCGTTATAGTTCACTCAACCAATAAAGTTTTTGGAAGTAAAGGAAATCAATTAATTTTATTTCGCCATGTTTTTAGTTAAGATCATATCAACATGGGGGATATTATCCTCTAAATAGACTTCAGATATTTCTTTAAAACCTAGGGAACCATAAAAGTTTCTTAAGTATTCTTGCCCGTGAATCTTAATTTCCTCTACCTTCCATTGGTTCGTGATAATATGTATCGACTTTTCCATTAATTCCTTGGCAAATCCTTGCCCACGGTATTTATCACTAACTAACACACGGCCAATAGATGCTTGGTCATAAATATTTTTTTCAGGAATTAATCTAGAATAAGCAACAATTTCTTGTTTATCTTCCAAGTATAAGTGGTAAGATGCCTGATCGTGATTGTCTATTTCTGGATAAGGGCAGGCTTGTTCAACTACAAATACATCTACCCTTGCCTTTAGTATTTTATATAGTTCTTCCGTTGTTAATTCATTAAAACTTTTTAAATGCCACTCCATAATCTACCACCTTAGTCATTAAATTAATTCTATAGTATAGAAAAATTTTGACTTTTTAAATAAATATGCATCTTTACCCTGATAGCTATAGTTTATAATTAGAAAATACTAGTATATGGGAGGGTTAAAAATGGCAGATACTTATTTATATCTTTTTGGCGGAAACCCAGAACAAAAGGAAGCATCCATTGATTTTTTTCAAAAATCAGGTGGAAAACAAGCCAAAATAGCCTTGTTGCAAGTTTACCGTGCAGGGTGGGAAGATTATTTACATCGGTACATAGGTCATTGGGTCGCAAATGGTCTTGACGAAAATAACGTATCAGTGATTGTACCGAATAAAGATGGCTATATAGATGAACAATCTGCATTAACTGTTTTAGAAGAAGCAACCGGAATTTATATTGGTGGTGGTCATACAGAAACATATCATTCTCTGTATACCTCTCCCTCTTTTAAATCAATCATCGCGAAAAAGTTTTATGAAGGTGTACCTGTAGCAGGCAATTCAGCAGGTGCATTAATCGCCCCAGAAACAGTGCTTTTGTCTCCACATGATACAGATAGTGGTAAAGCAATTATTACAGAAGGAATTGGGCTAACAAAGGATATATTGATTAGTGTGCACTATACGTATTGGAATGATGCTATCCATTTACAAAGAGGGTTAAACCATTTAGATTTTTCAATGGGATATGGAATTGATGATGACGCTTGTCTTGTATTGAAAAATGATCAGTATCATTGCAAATACGGAAGTTCACATGTGTATGAAGTAAAAAAAATTTAAACAAATAGGTGACTGAATAAGCCACCTATTGTTTTATTGTTTAATAAGTTTTAAAGGTAATCAAGACCGTAAATTGTGTAGTTAAGCTTTGTATATTGTCTTGATTATTGTTCAAATAAATCTGATTTCCCTAATACAACTTGTTCGTAAGCTTTGACCAACGAAGCGGGTTCTTAGTTATCTCTAGGTCTTAGTTCCGGCATAAGATTAGTGATAAAAATTCAGTTATGCTATTCTCAAACTATAAATTGATAGTTGGAAGGAAGGACGATTTTTTATGGTAATTAATAAGGAAAACGTAACAATTGGATTTATAGGTACCGGAGTAATGGGTGAGCGCATGGCTAGAAATTTATTAAAAGCAGGATACAATTTAAATACATATACTCGAACAAAGTCAAAGGCAGAAAATTTATTAGCAGAAGGCGCTAAATGGAAAAATTCAGTTGCAGAATTAGCAAGTAACTCTGATGTCATTATTACCATCGTAGGCTATCCATCTGACGTTGAGGAAGTGTATTTGAACGAAAATGGAATCATTAACAATGCGAAGCAAGGATCTTATATTATTGATATGACAACGTCTAGCCCATTACTTGCTGAAAAAATTAGTAAAGCAGCATCCGTTAAACAATTACATGCATTAGACGCTCCTGTATCTGGAGGGGATATTGGGGCAAAGAATGGAACACTTGCCATTATGGTTGGTGGAGAACAACAACCCTTTAATGCGCTTTTACCTATATTTGAGATATTGGGCCAAAATATAATCTTACAAGGTCCAGCTGGTTCAGGGCAGCACACTAAAATGTGTAATCAGATTACAATAGCTTCTAATATGGTCGGCGTTTGTGAAGCTATCATCTATGCTAAAAAGGCTGGTCTGGATCCCGAAAAGGTATTAGAAACAATAACTACCGGTGCAGCAGGAAGCTGGTCATTAAGCAATCTAGCCCCTCGAATGATAAAAGGCAATTATGACCCAGGCTTTTATGTGAAGCACTTTATTAAAGATATGACAATCGCATTAGAGACAGCGAAAACAATGGAGTTGACTACACCAGGATTAGAGTTATCCCTTTCTTTATATAAGCAATTAGCTGAAAATGGAGAAGAAGATAGCGGAACACAGGCATTAATTAAGTTATTTAATTAGCAAACTTACCCCCAGTACACAATTTGTTGTAATGGGGGTACCTATTTGCATAAGAGCAACTAGCTTAGTTCTTCTTCGACCATATCAATAAACGCTTTTACTTGGGGTAGCCTTTTGGAAGCATCTGTATAGCATAACCACGTCTGCCTAACAATGGAACTACCCTCCAACTCCAACCGTTTAATATTACATATATCTTTATTTATATTTTGAATGGCACTCTCAGGTAACACTGCCATTCCAATGCCGCTGAGCATCATCTGTTTACATGTTTCAATCTGATCCACTTTAATAATTTGCTTCGGTTTCCTTCCAGTCTGCTGTAACCATTGACTAACTACGTTATCAAAGCTTGGATCACTTTGAAAGGCTATAAAAGTATTCCGGTTTGTTTGGTTTTTCTTCTTTTCCACTAAAAATAGTCTGTCGTCAAATAAATGACTACAGTTCCTATCATTCATTTTCTTCCCTCGTATAATAGAGACATGATAATCTGATTTTTTAATGTCCTGGCTTAAACCTGCCACCAATTCAATTTCAACATTAGGATATTTCTCCATATACATTTGAAGAACTATTGGCAATAGATATTGACCAACAACCGAGGACACACCTAGTGATAACTTTCCGGCCACTTTCCCAGAAAGGCTATTAATCGATTCCTTTAACTGTTCTTCTTGTTCTACCACATTTTCGGCAAACTGAAGCACTTTCTCTCCAACAGGGGTAACAATCAACTGTTTATGCGTTCTAATAAATAACGGTTCTCCCCATACTTCCTCTAAGTACTTTAAACGCTGTGTGATAGCTGGTTGCGATATGTATAACTTATCGGCCGCACTACGTAATGTCCCGAACTCTTTTAAAGCTATCAATAACCGATAATCATCAATTTTCATAAATCCACCCCGTAATGATAACTGTTACTTATATAATATTATTAAATTCAGTTAATAATTTTATCATTTAAACTAATTTTATAATATAATTATCATTTTTGGTAGGAATGATAACTTATAACCGTAAATTCTTAACATAATGTTTCTTCAAAAAAAGCTATGCAGTTAGGGTGATAGAAGCACGGTTGAATTTAGGATCTGAAGTTTTTTAATTGTTCTCTACATATAAATATTTCGCAATAATATGTATCTAAAAAAGGAGATTTCTTACTGAAGTCTCTTCATTTTTTATGCTTTTCTAATTTTTGTGAAACGATAAAAGCCAAATCATCGTTTCCAAATAACTGAAGTACACTTAACACAGTCTGGTCCGAAATCTCTCCTGCTTCCTCTTTTGGTACAGTAAGTTCTAACGCATTTAAAAGGGCTGGATTATTTTGTTGATCAGGATATGCCTCTATATATAATTCCAATGGATTAAGGTTATGGTTTATACACCACTGCGCAAATACTAGAATCATCATATTTTCTTCTTTTTGATACTGTTCAATTATTTTTTGTTCTATCTCTTTTTTCATTCCCGTACCCCACTTTCTAATTACAAGTAAGTACATTATACATTTTTCCACAAAAAAAACGAAAGAAAGGAGAGATCCTCTCCTTTCTTTCTTAGAATTAAATACGTGTTACGTTTGCAGCTTGTGGGCCACGATCTCCGTCCACGATTTCAAATTCGACTTCTTGTCCCTCATCTAGGGTTTTGAAGCCTTCTGTTTGGATAGCAGAAAAGTGAACAAATACGTCGTCCCCGTCCTCACGTTCAATGAAGCCAAATCCTTTATCCGCATTAAACCATTTTACTTTACCAGTCATTAAAAATACCTCCTTACAAAAATGCTTTAGTAATTCTTTTGAATTACCTTTACAATACATATTGTGAATATATCTTAAAGAAATATTCACATATAGTTTTCCATTTATTAGTTATATAACCTTTCTTCATCAATTTAAAACATTATTACTTCTATTGAACCTTCTAATACTTAACTTATTTTTACTTAGTGGTAAAATAAGTATTTTAAAGTATATTGCTTTTTTCACACAATGTTTGGTAAAATATATGCTTGCAAGAATGTAAATTGAATATCTCCAACCTAGACACATTTATATCTTGCAAATATGAATTGATAGGTGGTAAACAAAATGGAAACTAATGAAAAATTTCAAGTGTTACTGTACTATAACTATGTGCACATCGAGGACCCTGAAAGCTTTGCAGCAGAACATTTAAAATTCTGTAAAGAGCTTGAGCTTAAAGGTCGTATCCTTGTAGCTCAAGAAGGAATAAATGGTACTGTTTCTGGTACAGTTGAACAAACCAACAAGTATATGGAAGCGATGCATAACGATCCTAAATTTGCGGATATGGTTTTTAAAGTGGATGAAGCAGAAGGACATGCTTTCAAAAAAATGCATGTACGTCCTCGTCCAGAACTTGTTACACTCCGTTTAGAAGACGATATTAATCCAAAGGAAACAACCGGTAATTATCTTAGCCCACAAGAGTTTTATGAAGCGATGCAGGATGAAGATACGGTTGTATTAGACGCAAGAAACGATTATGAGTATGATCTAGGCCATTTTAGAGGTGCCATTCGCCCTGATATTGAAACATTCCGCGATTTGCCTAAATGGGTTAGAGAAAATAAAGAGAAGCTCGAAGGAAAAAGAGTTATAACATATTGCACTGGCGGAATCCGTTGCGAAAAATTTTCAGGTTGGCTTGTTAAGGAAGGATTTGAAGATGTCGGGCAACTGCACGGTGGTATTGTAACCTATGGTAAAGACTCAGAAGTGCAAGGAAGACTATGGGATGGACAGCTATATGTATTTGACGAACGAATTGCTGTACCTGTAAATCGCACAGAACATGTAGTTGTTGGTAAGGATTATTTTGACGGTGAACCTTGTGAACGTTACGTTAATTGTGCAAACCCCGAATGTAACAGACAAATGCTTTGTTCAGAAGAAAATGAACATAAATATATGCGTGGTTGCTCTCATGAATGCAGAACGTCTCCTAGAAGTATGTATGTAGCAGAGCACAACCTATCTCAAGAGGAAATTGATGCTAGACTTGAAAGAATCGAACAAGAAGATGGCGTAACACAATCCTAAAAGATGGCCCTTTGGCCATCTTTTTTATATTCATTTTTGGCGAGATTTGATTTTTTTAATTGTCTATCCTGAAAAATCCCCCCCATAACTCTTGCAAACAAGTAAGCTGATGCATTCCCCGCATGATAAAGCAGCTGCCAGTAAATTGTTATTATTTTTCATAACAAACAAAAAGAATCGCTTTTCAATAGCGATTCTTTTTACTCTTATTCATCTTTATCTTTCTTACCATTCCCGGATTTTTCTTTTGCTTTTTCTTTCGCTTCTTTTGCTTTCTCAGCTGCCTTTTCTTCTGCTTCTCTTGCCTTCTCAGCCGCTTTCTCTTCTGCTTCTCTTGCCTTCTCAGCTGCTTTCTCTTCTGCTTCTCTTGCCTTCTCAGCTGCTTTCTCTTCTGCTTCTCTTGCCTTCTCAGCCGCTTTTTCTTTCGCCTCTGTAGACTTTACGGAGCTGTTCTCATTCACTGATGTACTTAATACAGACGAATCATTTGACTCTTCCGTATCGTTCTCAGTAACTTCTATATCATCAGCTTTTGTTTCTGAACTAATGGTCTCAGAATCAACCTCAACCTCTTCTAAATCAGCGAGGCTATCTTCTTTTAAATCAGTTTCACTCTCAGGTTCCTCTTCTATCTTTTGAGCAAACTTTACTTGTTTCTTTTCTACTTTTTCCAACTTCTTAGATAACTTTTTAATTGCCTTTTCATCACCACTTGCTTGAGCATCTGCTAACGCTGTTTCATAGTAAGTAACTTTCTTAGAAAGAGCCAGAGCCTTTACTTCACTCATATCGATTTCTAGCTCAGACATAATTTCCTCAATGTCTTTATCCCCATCAGCTAGTAACTCGACAATTTCACCTGTTGTTTTGCCACTTAATTCAGCGATAGCGATAACTTTAGAGATATCACCATAACCTAAATCTTCCGCGCGTAATTCTTTCACAGTATCAACATCAAAACCTTTAATAACATTAGCAACTAAATAGGCTTCGTCCTGTTTAACCTTTACCGTTTCTTGCCGTTCCTCTTCAAGTTTTTCTTCGACTTCTTCATCTAATTCCGTGACATCTTCTAATCTTTCACTCAACTCTTCTTTTACTTCATCTTCTATTTCTTCATCATCTAATAAATCAGTCACGGATTCTTCCGCAGATTCAAGTAGCTCTAAGTAGTCGTCAACTACTTCCTCCAAAAATTCATCCTGATCTTCTTGAGATAGAATATTTGCCTCTGCTAAACGTTCTTCTGCATATTGTAATAACAATTCAGACTCTTTCTCTGAGTTAAATGTAATCGCTAATCTTAAATCCTCAAATAGCTTGTCCACTGAATACAAGAAATCTCCCGGTGCTGTTCCTGCTCCTGATTCGTCACCAACCGGTTCGTTCACATCAACCGCTGCATATACTGGACTGCTCACAGCCATCGATAAAGCTAATGTTGTTCCTATTACCCACTTTTTCATCTTTGTTCCTCCTTATAAATGGTAGAATTGCTTCTATTAAAATCGAAAGGAATAAAGTATCCACAAAAAAAGCCTATCCAAAGATAGACTTCTCGCCTCTTCGGTAACTGGCTGGCATTACACCACTAAAGTGCTTTAGCCCCTATAGTTTTGCGTCCCATAATTTCTTATGGTTTGCCCTTTCGGATTTTAAATTATAAATCTATTATAGTTTATAAAGACTAACGTAGTATATAGTCTCAAGCTAACATTTTTAAGGTAATATTTACTAGTAAACCCAGTACCTAGGTTATTAACAAAATTAGTATGCCTTCGCCCAATAAACTAACTGTTTTGCCTTTCCACCACAACATACACACGTATCAGAAACACTGACTTGCTCAAATGGGATACATCTTGAGGATGCACTGGTTTCCTCTTTAATTGTTTCTTCACAGGATAAATCACCGCACCACATTGCCTTAATAAAGCCTGGATTTTTTTCTAATACTTCCTTGAATTCTACCATGGTCTTCGCAGTATTAGTCTTTTCTTGTTGGTGTGTACGAGCTTTTAGTAAAAGGCTGTTTTGAATATCTTCTAATAAATCTGGAATTACGGCTTTTAACTGTTCTATTTTTACAAAGCTTTTCTCTCCTGTATCTCTACGAACTAACACCACTTGATTCTTCTCTATATCCTTCGGCCCTACTTCCAGTCTAAGTGGAATACCTTTCATTTCATATTCATTAAACTTCCATCCTGGCATTTTATCACTTGCATCAATATCCACTCTCGCAATACTTTGAAGGTTTGCTTGTAAATTATAAGCAAAATCTAAGACACCTTCTTTATGCTGTGCAATTGGTACGATCATGAGTTGGGTTGGAGCAATTTTAGGAGGCACAACTAAACCTCTATTATCACCATGAACCATAATTAACGCACCAATTAATCTGGTAGTAATCCCCCATGACGTTTGATGGACAGGTTTTTGCTCACCCTGTTCATCTGTATAACGAATATCAAAGGCCTCAGCAAAGCCTGTCCCCAGATGGTGAGATGTACCTGTTTGTAGTGCTTTTCCATCATGCATAAGACTCTCTATCGTTAACGTATATTTAGCACCCGCAAATTTTTCCTTTTCCGTTTTTGTACCTTTTAGAACAGGTACTGCCAAGTAGTCCTCACATACACTTGCGTACACTTCTAGCATTTTAATAGTCTCTTCTGCAGCATCTGCATCCGTAGCATGGCACGTATGACCTTCTTGCCATAAAAATTCTAGTGATCGCAAAAACGGTCGTGTCGTTTTCTCCCACCTAACTACATTGCTCCATTGGTTGTATAACTTTGGCAGATCCCGGTAGGAATGGATTATCTTTGAGTAATGTTCTGCAAACAATACTTCTGATGTAGGTCTGACAACTAGTCGTTCTTGAAGTTCCTCTGAACCTCCATGAGTTACCCAAGCAACTTCTGGTGCGAACCCTTCAATATGATCTTTTTCCTTTTGCAATAAACTCTCTGGTATAAACATAGGAAAATACATATTTTGATGGCCGGTTTCCTTAATCTTTTTGTCTAGGATGTCTCTTATATTCTCCCATATCGCGTATCCATAAGGTCTAATAATCATTGTTCCTCTGACTGAACCATAGTCAACTAAATCCGCCTGTTTTACAACGTCTGTGTACCACTGTGCGAAGTTGTCCTCCATGGCTGTAACCTTTTCAACAAATTGCTTATTTTTACCCATTTTTTATCACTCATTTCGTTTTAAATTGTTTTTTCTTTACTATTGTTGCTTTTGCCGTAATTTGTATAGAAAGCGAAGTAAAGTTTTAAGACCTACATTTATTATATAAGATGAATGCTAAACCATCGCTGCGGAAAAACGCTCGCTTTCCGTGGGGAACGCTTCAGCCTCCTCGCTCGCAAAGACCGCTCACTGTGGGGTCTTCAGACTGTTCCTTTCCCACAGGAGTCTTGCATTTTTCCGCAGCTCAGTGTAGATCATTTACTCAATAAAGTATTTAAAATAGTATGACATCACTTAAAATGCAGAAAGCCTATCATAAGTGTA
>NZ_JACLZI010000028.1 GCF_014280935.1 Aquibacillus kalidii | reverse complement strand
ACAGGGAGCGTTCTTTGCGACCGAGGAGGCTCAGCGCGAGCCCACGGAAAGCGTAGTGAATTTCCGTAGCGGCACCAGTTACTTCGTATTTTATACAAATTGCGTCAAATGAAATAATAGTTGCAAAAGAGTTATGTTTATAAGAAAATTTGGCTTATCTATTAAAATTCCATTATAATTGTCAAAGGTTTTAATTTTTATATAACGAAAAAACGTATGATTGTCATAAATTCAAGGGGGATTACAATGAAGAAATATATGTTGGCTTTGCTTTTAAGTACTATTATTTTAGTTCCGATACATATGCCAGTAAAAGCCGTTAATACGTCTTTATCAGATGGGTCTATCTATTATGTATTAATTGATCGGTTTACAAATGGGGAGTCGGAGAACGATAAAGAAATTAATATTGATGATCCGCAAGCTTTTCATGGAGGGGATCTCCAAGGTGTTATCAATAAGTTAGATTACATTAAACAGCTAGGCTTTACGACAATAAACTTGAGTCCAGTGATGCAATCAGATGTGTACCATGGATTTGCTCCAAGTGACTACCAAAAGGTTAATGAACAATTTGGCAAAATGGATATTTTGAAACAATTAGTCGACGCAGCACACGAGCAAAATATCAAAGTTATTTTGGACATGCCTGTATCTCAAATCAGTTCCAAACATCCGTGGGTTTTGGAACGACCAGAATGGCTTGGGGAACCTGTAAGTAATACTTGGGGAGAGAATTTGCCAAGTCCTGATCTAACCAATCCTAAAGTATCAAACTATTTCTTAGAAACTGCAAATATGTGGCTAGACGAAACAGGAATTGATGGATTCAGGCTGTACACCAATCAATATACACCAATCGAATTTATTGAATTGTTTGCTGAGCATATTAAAACAGTGAAATCAGATGCCATTACAGTTTTGGACTCGGGTGGTGAGATAGAAAAGCCTAATTTGTTACTTGTAAACAACACGCTAAAAGAGACGATATCTTCTATCTTAAGCGAACCCGGTAACTCGTTGGAACCATTATTTGAGGATAATCTACTAACAGAATTAAATGATATAAATTTCGTCGATTCGGTAGAGACAGTTCGTTTTACGAGAGAATCTGTAAAACAAGGACAAAACCCTACTACAAGATGGAAGCTTGCTTTAACATACTTGTACACGATACCAGGTACACCTACCATTTACCAGGGATCAGAAGTACCGATGGATAATGGAATGGATATCCCTGGTCACCAGATGGCTGAATTAAATACTGGTGAAGATGAACTACGTAATTATATGGAACAACTGATGGCAATTAGAAGCGAATTCCCTGCAATAACGAAAGGGGACATTCAGTTTGTAGATAGTAGTGGTGCCATGGTTTTATTTAAGAGGGAGTACGACGATAAATCTGTCTATATAGCAATGAATAATGATAAAAAATCTCAAGTAATCTCTTTAGCAGATGTTCCTGATGGAATGCAACTAACAGGGTTATTACAGGATAACATCGTCAGAGAACATGAAGATGGATTGTATAGAATTGGTCTTGAAAGAGAAACGGCAGATATATTTATCATCGAAGAAGACAAGGGATTAAACTGGTTGTTTGTAGGTTTTATTGTTTTAGTATTGGGTACTTTTGTTTTTTCAGTAATATACTTAAGTAGAAAGAATAAAAAAGAAGCTAGGTCATAATAAAAAAACTGTCTAACCAAGTTATGGGGTAGACAGTTTTTTTCATTATTCCATTACTTCTTTTTTTACATATGCTTTTCTAATCCAGTTTCGTGACTTCCATCTCTTTAACATTAATATACCTCGTAACCATTCATCTGCAATAAAGCCAATCCAGATTCCAACTAACCCTAATCCTAAGAAGATTCCAAAGAACCAAGCAAAGGTTACACTAACTCCCCACATAGAAAGTATGCCAATATAGACTGGGAATTTCACATCACCTGCGGCTCGGAGACAGTTAATTACTACTAGATTAAATGCCCTACCTGGCTCTAGGATAATGGTAACAAGAAGTACGAGTGCACCCTTTTCAATAATAGTAGTATCGTCAGTAAAAATACCTAATAAAAAGTCTCGTGAAAAATATACAACAATTGCAGCAAGAGTACTTATAACTATCGCGATTTGCAGGCTCTTAAGGCAACGTTTATATGCCCCTTCTATATCGCCTGCGCCAATCATATGTCCAATTAGGATTTGTGATCCCTGTCCAATAGCGATTGAAAAAAGAAGGATAAACATCATAATATTTTGTACATACACTTTTGTTGTGATCGCTACAGTTCCAAGCTGCGCGATAAAATAAGTAATTGCCATTTGACTGGTATTATAAGATAGTTGTTCACCAGCTGAAGGAACACCAATCCCAAGCAGATCCTTTACATCTTCTTTCTTAAAAGAGAAAAAGTTGCTAAATGGCAACGAGTGATTACTTCTCTTAATTAGTATAAAAATAAGTACAACAAACCCGATAAATCTACTAATCATAGTAGAATAAGCTACCCCTTCCACACCTAGAACAGGAAAGCCAAATGGACCAAAGATGACAAAAAAGTTTCCTACTACATTAATGATGTTCATTCCGATTGTGACAAACATCGTATCCTTCGTATAACCATAGCTACGTAAAATGGCAGACACAGTCATGATTAAAGCCTGAACAAAAATAAATCCGCCTACTATATTCATATAGGATGATGCGTCATCCATTAGTTCAGTAGGAAGATCCATTAAACCGAGAATAGGTTTACTGAATAGATATAAAACAATACTTAAAGCTAAAGAAAACCAGAGATTTAGGCTTATGGACGTAACTGATATTTTTCCCGCTTTTAGGTTTTGTTTAGCACCGAGATTCTGTGCGACTAATATAGAAGCTCCTGCCGCAACAAACCCGAACATGACAATAATAACAGAAAGTATTTGGTTAGATACTCCTACTGCAGCAACTGAATGATCAGAATACTGGCTCAGCATTAAAGTATCAGCATTTCCCATTAACATATGCAGTAAGATTTCTATAAAGATAGGCCAAGTCAAGCTAAATAAACTCAAGTTTTGGTTGTTTGTTTTTGCCACAGATGATCGCGCTCCTCTATATATAAAACTAGTTTCAGGATATAATGGATAAATAATCACTTAGAAAACGTATCCAAAAAATATGCATGTTACTAATTTAACCCTTTATAGGACTAAAAGGCAACATAATATTATGACACTTTTAGCACATAAATTCTTCGTAGTCTTCTGAAGGGAAATTAGTGGTACCATAAGAAAAAATGGCTGGAGGAGTGGAAGATGAAAATAACAGGAGTTAATCATTTTTTATTTTCAGTGTCTAATCTAGAAAAATCTATTATATTTTATGAAGAAGTATTTGGGGCGAAGTTATTAGTAAAGGGGAGAAGCACAGCATATTTTGACCTAAACGGACTTTGGGTTGCACTTAATGTAGAGCAGGATATACCTCGTCATGAAATAAGCTATTCATATACTCATATTGCATTCTCAATCGATGAGTTAGAAATGAAAGATACGCATGATAGGCTGCTTTCCTTAGGAGTAAATATACTTTCAGGTCGTCCTAGAGACGAAAAAGATAAAGAATCTATTTACTTTACGGATCCAGATGGGCATAAATTTGAGTTTCACACAGGGACTTTGCAGGATCGACTTGATTATTATAAAGAGGAAAAACCGCATATGGAGTTTTATGATTAGTAATAGAAGCAATGCTTGAATATAATGTACAAGCATTGCTTCTTTATCTTCTAGCCGTTAACAATAAATCCTCCATTAACATGGATCATTTGACCGGTTACATACGATGAATCGTTACTTGCTAAATAAACATAGGCAGGTGCTAGTTCGTGTGTTTCACCAGGTCTGCCCATCGGGGAAGTGGATCCGAATTCTGCTACCTGTTGCTCATCAAAGGTTGCTGGAATTAGTGGAGTCCAGATTGGGCCCGGTGCAACGCCATTTACTCTAATTCCTTTCGAAACAAGGTTTTGAGATAGGGAGCGCGTGAAAGAAGTAATGGCACCCTTCGTACTTGAATAATCAATCAACATCTTATTCCCATGATAAGCGGTAATGGATGAAGTATTTATGATGGAGCTTCCTTGTGACATATGTGGAAGCACTGCTTTTGACATGTAGAAAAACGAAAAGATGTTCACTTGGAATGTTCTCTCTAACTGTTCATTAGAGATATCCATAAAATCCTGTTGTGGAAACTGTTCTGCAGCATTATTTACTAAAATATCTATTTTATTGAATTCTTGTGCAATACTTTTAACGGTAGTATCACAGAAGTCTGGTTTACTAATGTCACCACTATAAACAGTGCATTTCCGTCCTTCATTTTCAACTAATTGTTTGGTTTTTTCAGCATCATCATGTTCATCGAAGTAGATAATCGCAATATCTGCGCCCTCTCTCGCAAAATAAAGGCTAACTGCTCGGCCAATGCCGCTGTCCCCACCGGTAATAACAGCAACTTTGTCATTTAATTTCCCGCTGCCTTTATAGTTTGGGTCTTCATACTTCGGTAATGGATTCATTTGGTGTTCAAATCCTGGTTGTCTATCTTGATGTTGTTTTGGCAATACCTCTTTTTTTTGTGGCACAAAAAGTCCTCCCATAACTATTTTACTAACAATAGTTGTAACCAATTTTTAAGATTTAAATCATGATTAGTGTGATGCTAAGCAAAAAACACACAGTGGAAATCTAGTGCACAGGTAACGAAAGGGGAGGTGAAATCATTAGATAGAATACGGTGTTGAAAGGCGGAATTGGCAGGAATCCTTGGGACAGAATATCCAAAAATAATAAAGCAGCATTTTAATTTAAAAATGCTGCTTGAAAGTACTTTATTTATAAGAACTGTTTAAGAAAAATAGGGCGATTGTTCCAGGTCCGGCATGTGCTCCTATTGATGAACCAACCATTTCGATATGGATATTGTCAGTCTTAAATTTTTCCTTTATTAATTCGGCTAGCTGGTTTGCTGTATCTATTGCATCACCGTGACTGATACCTATTGGTTGATTTTGCAAGTCAAATCCACGTTCTTCCATAACATCGACCATTCTTTTTAATACTTTTTTTGAACCGCGTACTTTTTCAAGAGGAATTAGTTTACCAGCCTCGACATGTAGAAGTGGTTTGACTTTAAGTAACGTTCCTACGAATGCAGCTGTTTTACTAACTCTACCACCGCGGTACAGGTACTCTAGATCATCAACTGTAAAAATATGTTCCATGTGTTCTGCATGATATTTACTAATCTCTACAATTTTTTCAAACGATTCACCCTCTTGAGCTAATTGGGCAGCTCGTAAAACGACTAAACCAAACCCTAAAGAAGCACATTTCGTATCGATTACTTCTATTTGCCAATCTGGGTAGCTTTCTTTAACTTCTTGTTCCATCATTTTAGCAGATTGAAACGTACCTGATAGTTCTGAAGAAAATGACACATAGATACAAGGCTGATTATTTTTGGCATAATATTCAAATGTATTCTTAAATGCTTGCGGAGAAACCTGAGAAGTCTTTGGTGCCTTACCATTACGCATAGCATCGTAGACAGTTTTAGCTGATATAGTTTTAGCGTCTTCATAGTTTTGCTCATCAAGTTGAACTGTTAAAGACAACATTTCAATATTATATTTATCAAAATGTTCTTTGGATAAATCACTAGCAGAGTCTGTAATTATTTTTACAGTCACATTAACACCTCCGGAATTTGTAAGAAGACAAATCTTCATGTTTACCTACGGAATTAGTAGTATTTATATAAAACAGCGGTAATACTAATAAGGTCAATTTGCAAATCTAATTTAAGTTTAATCATATAAACCGTTATAGTCAAAAGGAAAATGACATATTTTACTTTCGTTATTGTTTTACTGTAAGATAGTCAGGGTATTCTTAAGACATCGAAACTTTATAAAAGGAGGTATTTCCTTGTTTTTAGTAGAAGCAAAACGAATATTTATCGTTATAATTGGCGCCGTTTTAAATGCAATTGCATTAAATTTCTTCTTTATCGGTGCTAATGTATATGCTAGTGGATTTACTGGTATTGCACAAATTTTATCCAGTGTATTTACGGATGTTCTTCATATTCAAGGGATTAGTACAGGTATCATCTTGTTTATATTAAATATCCCGGTTGCCATATTAGGTTGGTTAAAGGTTGGGAAAGGTTTTACACTATACAGCTTTATGTCTGTTGGTTTTACAACAATCGTTCTTGAAATAATTCCAGTACTTCATCTTTCGAATGACATTATGCTAAATGCAGTATTTGGTGGTGTCCTTGGGGGGATAGGTGTCGGGATAACATTGAAATATGGTGCCTCTACAGGTGGCTCTGATATTATCGCGATGGTTTTATCAAGAATGAAGGATAAGCCAATTGGTAGTTATTTAATGGTCATTAATGGCTTAATCATCTTTATTGCTGGTGTACTAAACGAGCCTGAAAATGCATTATACACACTTTTAGCGTTATATGTATCCACACGTGTGATTGATGGTATCCATACTCGGCATGAGAAAGTGACAGCTTTGATCGTGACAAGAAATGCGGATGTGCTCCAGAAAGAAATACACAATACGATGACGAGGGGAATTACAATTCTTCCTGCTAAAGGTGCCTATACGAAGGAAGAGAAGGATATGATGTACCTTGTTATCACAAGATACGAGTTGTATGACCTAGAAAGGATTATACATGAAGTTGATCCTCACGCATTTACAAATATAATTGAAACAGCAGGAGTGTATGGTTTCTTTAAACGGAATGATTAGATAAGAAATATTCAGAAGTAAATTAATTATGGGTAACAAATTTAAAAAAGGTGTCCAACGTAGGGTTGGACACCTTTTTCGATTAATAACCGTATTTCTCTATAACTTCAGTAACAGTTTGAGTTAAAGAATCCCACTCAGCATCAAACTTCTTGTTTACCGTTATAAAATTTTGAAAGCCGAATACATTGTCGACACCATCTAATTCCATTAGATCATTTAAGATTTTATGTTCACTCGTTTTTCCAGGCATAACAGAAACGCTGTTATTCCCCTCGAATATTAAAGAATCAGTTGTGAATTTCATTGCATTTGGGTTTGGTGTAGCGTCTACGCGAATACTCATTGTGTGTTTCCTCCTATAATCTACTATACAACTAATCATAGCAGAATTTTAGTGATTTAAAAAGATTCGAGGTAGTATCTTCCTTAAGAATTTTGTTTAGAGATATAATAATTAAATCATTATATCTTCATTTTTATCAGATTGGAACGATATTAATAATAGGATGTGTTTCATATGAGAATAGGCAGAATTATTTTGGGTGGAACGTTGTCTGGTATTCTGCTCGGAATGTATCTAGGATTTTTTGAGTGGTTTTCAGGAAAAAAAGTTTATACTTTGTTATTAAATGTGGATTTTATCCCCTATATAGGGAACTCCCCTGATTTCTTACTATGGTTGTATCATCTTATTATTTCCTGGGGAATATGCTTACTTTTTGTCGTATTAATTAGCGTTAGAAAATTGGCGGGAATATATAAGTTTTTACTAGCCATTACGATAAGTGGTGTTGCAATGTTATCCTATTTTCCATTAACCTTGTTAGCTCTCAGGCCAACTCCTACCGTTTATGATATAGAATCTATTATTTATTGGGTAAGTGGACACTTTTTATACGGCTGCTTGTTATACGTATTTTATAGAAATGAGCATTAGATAAGGTGAATTATTTTTTAAAAAATATGTCGAATTTAGTTGTTTAATGTCGAAGAAAACAGTATTGTTAAGGGTGGGTTATTTATCATTTGAGTGTTTTCTTTTAAACTAATAGTAAATGTACATTGAACTTCCAATCTACTCAATTGAGTATTAAAATATAGTAATGGTCTACTAACTTAAATAATAAGATTTATTCCATTTAGATAGAACAGATATGGGACTACCTATAATTAGGAGTGAAGGTTTTGAAGAAGTATCAAACAATGTTCTTGCAAAGGTATAGCAACATGCTTATGCAATGGAAGCAGAAACAGGATATAACAAATGACGAGCTCTATCATTTTTTGCATTCGATAAAGGGTACTGCATCATCTATAGGACTTATAAAACTTACAGAAATTGCAAGTGAACTAATAGAAAAAATCTCCAAAGATGGACAGCGTATATGGAATGAAGAAGAGTGGGGTAATTTTATTCAACCACTAGCATTAGAATTCAATGATACAACTGAATCTAGTCAATTGGAAGAAGATATAATAGAAGAACGCCCATCACAATCCAAAATTCTTATAATAGATGATGATATTGAATTACTAAATGATGTTAAGGACTGCTTAGAAGAAAATAACTATATGGTGTTCATTGCTACAACTATAGATCGTGGTGTCCAGCTATTTTATGACCATCACCCTGATTTAGTAATTATTGATTATTTCATTAAAGGGAAAAGTAGTTTGGAATTCTTAAGTAGGATAGCAACTTTAGCTAGAAGTATTTTTACACCGATTATTGTGATTAGTGATGAAGCAACAACCTTTATACAAAAACAAGTGTATGACTCTGGTGCTCATGATTTCATTCAGAAACCGATTGATAACACTGTGTTTTTAAGTATTATTAACAATCGTATGAAACAACAGGATTGGTTTAAAAAACGTGTGATGGTTGATGAATTAACAAAAACTTATAACCGTGCCTCTTTATATGAAATATGGTCTGAATTAAATAAGACCTACCAAAAGACAGAAATCCCATTTAGCTTTGCCTTAATGGATTTAGATCATTTTAAGCAAGTGAATGACAGGCATGGTCATTCGGTAGGGGATCTTGTATTAACTAACTTTTCTAAATTGATCCTTCAAGAGAAACGCCAAAAGGATTACTTAGTTCGTTATGGTGGAGAAGAGTTCTTATTAATTCTGCCGAAGACGAAACAAAGTGAAGCAGTTGGTCTAGTAGATGGACTATTAAAAAAATTTATGAAACTTGGCCACGATACAGACGAGGGACAAATCAAATTAAGCTTCACTGCTGGAGTTGCAGAAGTGCAGAAGTCAATTAAATCGATGGAACAATTAATCGTAAGAAGTGATTTAGCCTTGTACTTTGGAAAACAAAATGGTAGACATAGCGTACACGGTTATACTGCAGAAATGCAAAAAAGTAATGAGGTAATTGAAAGAGATAGTTTACTTAGAATTGCAGTTGTCGATGACGATCGCGTGATACAGCGCTTATTAAGCGATCAATTATCTAAGATGTCCATTAGTAATTACCAAGTGGAAGTAAAGTCATTTCAAGACGGAGAGACTTTTCTAAATTCCACCTGGTATAAGGGAACAGGAAAGTACATCATTCTACTAGATGGAATTATGCCTAAGATGGACGGTTTAGAAGTATTGTCTCATTTGCGTAAAACAGAAAATGAGAAGAATATGGGAATTGTCATGTTGACTGGTAGACAAAAAGATAAAGACATTGTCAAAGCACTAGAGCTTGGTGCAGATGACTATATAACAAAACCATTCAGTTTGCAACAACTTCAAGCAAGAATAAAAAGGTTAGTAAACAGGTTGTTTTAAGGGGGGATCCTTGTGGCGAGAATTTTAGTAGTAGATGATGAAGAAGTACTTAGGATGTTAATTATGGATACATTAGAAGATGAAGGACATGATGTGTTTGAGGCAAGTGATGGCAAAGAAGCACTAGCTATTCTTGGAAATGAATCATTTGATCTAGTCATTCTTGACAACATGATGCCAGGCTTAACTGGTATTGAAGTGGCACAACAAATGGATGAGGAGTGGAAGAAGAACCACCCAATTCTAATGCTAACAGCGAAAACGCAGCAGTCAGATATTGATGAATCAAAGCTTGCTGGCATCCCTTATTACATGGCTAAGCCATTTAGCCCAAGTCAATTGGCTTTATTAGTGGAGGATATATTGGATGCTTAATTTTTTTCGTAAAACAATTCGTCGCCAGTTTTTCTTTTTAATAATGGCGGTGTCATTTATTACTTTTATAGGAGTAATTGGCTTATTTACTGTGAGTAACCAGGTGAAATCAGATTATTTACAAGAACGTTCTGAACTATCCTCCAGAGTTCGAGTATTACAAGAAATACAAAATCATATTAATGAGATGGTTGTCCACATGCGTGGATATGCTGCATTTGGAAATCAAGATGAGTTACAACAATCGGCTTTAGCTAATCAAGAAGTGAATGAAAGCTTAGATGAATATAGACAATTGGATTTAACGGTAGAAGAAACAGAAATTATGAATCAAATAGAGGCATTCCAAGACATATACTGGAATGAATTACTTAAGGTGATGCAGCCTTTTATCGAATCGAATGATTATACTGCGTTGAAAGAAGCTAGTGCATCTTATTCTTCAACAGAGATTGTAAATGGACTCTTGCACAGGATGAATCAAGTGACTGAAGATTTTAGAGCTAAACAGAAGGCAAGTCATGATTCTTTTTTAGATACAATTAGCTTCATTAACTATTCACTTTTTGCCTTTCTAATTCTTATATTTATAGTACTGAGCATTACATCAAGAAATTTAACAAGGATGATCGTTAATCCAATAAGTGAACTATCAACCGCGGCAGAAGAACTTGCAAAAAATAAACGAACTGAAATAAAGCGATTGAAAAGAGAAGATGAACTAGGAACGCTTTCCAATAGTTTTGCTGAGATGGCAGGGCGCATTATTGATAGAGAAGAGAACCTTTCTAATCAAAATCAGCGATTGAAAAAACAGCGAAAACAATTGGAAACAACAAAGCGTACATTAGAGCGGTTAAATCACATGAACCATGCACTTTCTGTGACACAGGATCAACAACAATTGTTGGATCAGGTAATAAAAGATCTTGTAAGCATTTATAAATTTAATAAAGGAATTTTATTTACACTGGATTCTGAATCCTTTAGTTCAGTAGGTGTAAAAACAGAATTGTTTTCTGGTCCTATTAGTGAATTGTTTGCCTCTGTGATCCAGCGACTACAAGAAGAGAAGCATTCATTTGTTACAGAAAGAAAAGCAAGTAAAGATGAGCAAGGGTTTTATCATTCTGCAGTGACATACGATTTCCATGCTCCTATTTTTGACAGCAATGAAAAATTAAATGCCGTGTTAAGTTGTTCTAGAATAGATTATCCATTCACAGAACAAGAAGTTGAGGAAATAATCGGTATCCTAAATCGTGTTTCAATTTCTTTAGAAAAAATCGCTTTCTTTGAACAAACAGAAAATAGTAGAAAGCTTAATCAGGATATTATCGATAATATTAACGAAGGTATTCAGTTTGTGGATGAGCAAGGTAATCTCGTTCAATATAATGAAAAATGGTTAGAGTTTTTTGGTCTTAATCATTATAATGAAACAAAATTTGTGAAGGATACTTTCCAAAAATGGATGAAGCATATATCTAATAATGTGAAAGACAAGGATTCATTTTCAAAGTATTTAAAAGATGTAGTCATCAATGATCGGATTGACTCAGAAGGAACTAGTTATCAATTCGAAGTGAGTAATCGTATTCTAGTTGTTTA
Organism: Aquibacillus kalidii; assembly: GCF_014280935.1. GTDB lineage: Bacteria > Bacillota > Bacilli > Bacillales > Amphibacillaceae > Aquibacillus_D > Aquibacillus_D kalidii. The sequence continues at coordinate 29,473 of NZ_JACLZI010000028.1, read as the reverse complement.
TGCAGAAGCAGTCTTTAGGCAGGAGCAGAGAATTGGGACACTATTAGTATATAGAGATATAACAGCAGAATATGAAGTGGATCAAATGAAATCCAATCTTGTTAGTACGGTTAGTCATGAATTGCGTACCCCTCTTGCTAGTGTGTTAGGATATACGGAATTGATGATTAATAAGGATTTGAAACCTGAAAGACAAGAAAGGTATCTCAAAACAATCCATGGTGAAGCCAAGCGGTTAACAAACTTGATTAACGACTTCTTGGATTTACAACGAATGGAATCAGGTCAACAAACTTATAATAAGCAGCAGATTAATGTGGTAGACATAGCGGACGAGTTGAAGGAAATCTTTGAAGTAAATAATCCTAATCATACCATTAAGCTTTTAAATCATAGTACAAATTCGTTAGTGTACGGTGATACAAGTAGCATTACTCAGTTGTACACCAATCTTCTCAGTAATGCCATTAAATTTTCACCTGAAGGCGGCGATGTAATTATTTCATTTAATAATAATGCAGAGCAGCTCTTTATTCATATATCTGACGAGGGGATTGGAATTCCGGAATATGAATTAAAACGTCTATTCACGAAATTTCATCGCATAGATAACTCGAGTCAACGTAAAATTGGAGGGACAGGTCTAGGTCTAGCAATCTGTAAAGAAATTGTAGAAGCGCACCAAGGAAAAATTGCAGTTAGATCAGAAATGGATAAAGGAAGTGTGTTTACTGTGACACTACCGCTAGATCCAGCTTCTATCACTTGGGAAGGTGATACTACAATAAAAGGGTTGTTGCCTGAAGTGATTTTAGTCGAAGATGACCAAAGCTTATCCCATCTACTAGAGGACGAATTAAAAGATACAGGTTTCTATGTAAAGAAATACAATACTGGAGAACTACTGTTAGAGGACTTAGACAACATACATCCAGACGGTTTTGTAATTGATATTATGTTGGGTGATGGTATTGATGGGTGGAAGTTAATTGAAACCCTACGGAAGCATGAGCATCTAAGGAACATACCAATTTTTATTTCCAGTGCTTTAGAGCAAAATTTAAAAAGCCAACTGTTTAAGGTGGAACATTACTTGACAAAGCCTTACCCACCTAATAAATTATCAACTGTTATTCTTCATACCTTGTTGCAACAAGGTAAAAATGGTCAAATTTTATTTGCAGATGAGGAATAAGAAAATACCCCTTCAATCTAGAAGGGGTATTTTCTATTTAGGCAGTTATTTTAGAACGTTTTGTTGTTCTAACTGCTGCTCTAATTGTTGTAGTTCTTGTTGTTCTTCTGGGGTAGCATTCGTATAAGCTGATTGAATAGCATTCTTTGCAGCTTGCTTATCATTTTGACCAATAGCTTGCCCACTTGTTAGACGGTTTACAGCATCTTTTGCTTGTTCAAATAAATTATTTTTCATGATTAAAAAACCTCCTAAAGTGTTCTTTTATTTACGGGACTCGCGCTCAACGTCTGAAAAGCGCTCATGATAAGGAATTCTTTCGTCATGCTTTTTAACGGAATCTGCTCCTTGCTGAGTAAATCGTTTCGATTTGCTCTTTTTGCTCATGACCACATTCCTCCCAATCGAACAACTTTTTAATACTAAAAAAGCTTGAACACTAATTTGCGTTCAAGCATAGTTTAGACATATTGAGAAATTTAATGAGTGTTATAAACTGGAATTAAACTTGAATATTTAAGTTTAGGTATTCTTCTAAGAAAATCCCGATTCCATCTTGTTCGTTTGTTGCCGTAATGTGATTAGCTTTTGCCTTTAATTCATCAATCCCATTACTCATTGCCACGCCAACTCCAGCATATTCAATCATTTCATAATCATTATCTTCATCCCCAAAAGCAATAATGTTCTCTTGTGGAATGTGATAGTAATGGGCGATCCTTTCTAGGCCAACTGCTTTACTCATTCCTTTTCTTACAATTTCAATAACATTCCAAGGTGCACCCCATTTTCTATGCTCGATTACAGTAGAATGTTTTGTATCAAGATGCTCACGCAATGCCTGAATGTGGTTGTTTCTAGGGTGAATAAGAATAGAGGTCGGATCCTCGTTTAACTCATTTTTTAAACTACCAACCTTTATGGGATGATCTTCAGCTGTTGCATGGAAAATTTCCATCAATTCCTCATCATAACGATCAAAGAACATATCATCTTTAATCTCAGCAAATATGTTTTTAACATCAAAATCATAGCAAGTTTGGATGATTTGCTTTGCTGTCCTCAGTGGTAGAGGACTATGTAATGCTTCCCATTTCTTATCAGTGGGATGGTGAATGAGTGCTCCATTGAAATTTACCATTGGTGTATCCAACCCTAGTTCATGGTAATATTCAATGCTTGCTCGATGAGGTCTACCAGTCGCAATAATTACGATATGACCTTCTTCTTTTGCTTTCAATACAGTTCTCTTGGTTCGTTCACTAATTACTTTATTATCTGTTAGCAATGTTCCATCTAAGTCTAAAGCAATTAGGTGTTTGTTTTTTTTCATGGTATCACCTCTTATTTAGTAAGTATAGTGTATAGTTATGACTATTATATGTAAAGAATTTCTATTTTTTTGTCTATATTTTTGCATGTGGAGAAATCAACCTATATGATAGATATATAATAAAAATTACTTCGAAAGGAAATTATATTATGATAGGTATTTATAAGGAAAAATTACAAGGTATTCCAACTTTAATCGTCGTAGACTCGGATAAGTATGACCAAGCTTTACCAGTTCTTACATATATGCATGGATTTACAAGTGCAAAGGAACATAACCTACCCTTAGCATTTCTTATGGCAGAAAAAGGATACAGAGTAATTCTTCCTGATTGTATGTTACATGGGGAAAGAGCTGAAGATATTACTTCTGACCAAAGGCAAACACAATTTTTTCAAATTGTAAAACAAAATATCCAAGATATCGAAACATTAAGAAAAGAACTTGTCGAACGTAATTGGATATTGGATGAACGTTTTGGATTAGCTGGAACAAGTATGGGTGGCATTACTACTTCGGCTGCTTTAACACAATTTCCATGGATTAAAACGTCTGCTGTATTAATGGGTTCACCTAAAATTACAGATTATGCTAAAGAACTGGTAGAGCATATGAAAAAAGCAAATGTAGACCTACCACTAACAGACGAAGAGATTAACCAAATTTTTAACTCACTAGAACAAATAGATCTCTCTAAACAAATAGATAAACTTAATGGGCGCCCTATTTTCTTTTGGCATGGCGAGAATGATTCCGTTGTCCCATTCCGCCATTCCTATAGTTTTTATGAAGAAGCTACGGATCATTATAAAAATCCGGAAAACATTCGCTTCTTGAGAGAAGTTGGTAGAGACCATAAGGTAAGTCGTTTTGCAATAAAAGAAACAGTAAATTGGTTTGAATTGCAACTGTAGTGATCTATATCATTTATTTTACTACACATTTATGTTTATAATATAGATAAGCACATTTAAAGGAGGAAGTATAATGGAAGAAGCATTACAAGAAAATCTAATGGGCGCTTTGGAAAATGTTATTGATCCAGAGCTTGGTATAGATATAGTAAATCTTGGACTAGTTTATGGTGTGGATTTAGATGACGATGGAGTGGCCACTGTAACAATGACATTAACTGCAATGGGATGTCCACTTGCTGGTCATATCGAACAAGATGTTAAGCGTGTGATGGAGGATCTTCCTGAGGTTAAGGATACAAATGTTAACATCGTTTGGAGTCCGCCATGGTCTAAAGATCGTATGTCACGTTATGCGAAAATCGCACTAGGAATTCCAGATTGATTCATACTTAATGATTCACTTGCAAATTTGTAATATTAGAATTTGAAGACATATTCTAATATTACAAAATAAGCAAATTAAAAAAGCTGTCTTTTGGATTTTTACTCCAAAAAACAGCTTTTTTATTATTGGACTTAGAGTATGTAGATAGACAAATGTAACAAGTGGATTAGTCATGAATATGTTATCCTATATACCTATTAAGGGGAGGATCAATAATGAATAATCCAACTCGTTTCCAACAATCTGCTTCTCCCAATCCGCAACAATTATATACACAGCAGGACAACGGAGATAATAAGGATAATCAGATTCGTACACCGAGAGTCGATATGTATGAGTCTGATTATCAATATTACGTTAGATTAAGTATACCTGGAGTTAAAAAGGATGATTTGCAGGTAGCGTTTAATGATCAGGAAATGTTAGAAATATCGGGAAGTGTAAAGCCGTTTGTTCCACAAGAAATGACGCTTAAAATTGTTGAAGAAATCTTTAAAGGTCCATTCAAACGTTATATTAAATTTCCTAAACCTGTAGATAAAAAACAATTAAAGTTTGGCTATACTAATGGGATTTTAGAGATTTATCTCGAAAAATTGCAGTAAAGTAATTGTTTGAAGTGGTATTTGGACCAGAGTCAATAGGTGTTATTCTTGATGGATTAGAATTAATGCAATGGAAAATACTGCATCAATTGGAATTGGGGATGTTTATTTTCAATCGCTAGATAGTCAGGTGAAGAATAATTTAGTAGCTGGGCAAACATATGGTGATTTTGATTATAATTTTATACAACCAGTTGGTACTCCTTTATTTGATCCAGATGGTGCGGATACATTTATGCCAATGACAACATCGTTACTTGGTCTTAAAGGACTGATAAAAAGGCTCCACTGCTGCTTAGAGAAGTAGCAGTGGAGCCTTTTAGTGAAAAGATAACATTTAAGGCTCCCAATATGGAGTATTCTTTTTAAAATCATTAAAAGAATTGATTGGATGGCTAATTGGTTCAGGTGAATGACTACTAATGTCATGATGGTTTTGAATGGGTATGTCGTACTGGTCAGGGTCATGTAATGGGGAATTATAAGGACTCATATTAATATTAGAGCCATCCCCATATGCGCTTCCGACCCCATTATTAGTTTTGGAGTTACTGGAAACACCCTCAAAACTACTTTTTCCAATAACAAGGGAGGATGTTCCTGACAAATGAAATACTTTAATGTTTCCAATGTTAATCTGAATAGTAATCATCCTCTCAGTCTAGAAGTCGAATGGAATCGTGAAATTATCGGATTGACTGGTGTCCTGCTTTTTCTCTAATACAATGTGAAGAATGTTATGTTCAAAAGACTTTGTATATTGTTCTATTCGTATTGGTCCTGGAAGGTCAATTTCTTTTTCAACCGTTTGATGAGGGAAATCTGTTGCAATAAGTGATTTTGCTCCTGTCGGCTGAATAGGACTTGCTTGGGCTTTAATCATTAGCTTTTGATCATTATAAAAATGTAGATAGGCATTACTAGCCGTAGTCAACCCAGGAATTAGTATACTAATGTAATAATTTTCTTCATTTTCCCAAATCTCACAGGGCACAAGCTCTCTCTGTCTTGGATTTCTTCTTTGGTTATTTCCACTACCAGTAAAACCTTGAATGTCCTTCCAAAAATCTTCATTTAGAACACTGTTAAAGTTTTTTACCATTTCTCTAATGTTATCTAAATATTGTGGGGAAAACTGACCATTGTTCATTTGATTCATAAAGGAAAAAGGGTCATTATTTTGATTATAACGCTTCATGTTGTAACTCTCCTTATGTGATGTTATTACATAGTACTCTTATATGTGCCTAAGCGTTCATCATTTCTAGTCGTAATCATAATCACCAATTTATAGTAGTCAAATATAATAGTCTTAGAATAATGGTGTAGGGAGATGACTATTTTGGTATTTGGATATGAAAACCAACCAATGCCGATAAATGTGTTCGGTGGCTTTGGTATCAATAGTATAGATGGAAATGCAACCATACAGTTGGGCGAGTCTGTATTTCAAGCACTATCTAGTAATTCGAAACATAATTTCATTGGTCAAACATACGGTGATTTTGGGTATGTTAACTTTACTCCAATAGGCTCACCAATAATTGATCCAGATGGTATTGACCATCCTATGTTAACGAATGCCATTCCTTTTGGTCTCGAGGATTAACCAAATCATATATTTATAATTAAGGGAATAGAATAATGGAAATAGTACTATGGGAGTGATCCTCATGTATAATTACACGGAATTATTCAAACAAATCAATTCCCTTAAACAAAAAGTAAAACACTATGAAAACCTTCTTCATAACCTTCCAATTTTTGAGTATCACTTAGGCACAATAAAGGTAGAAAAAGTAAAAGGAACCATACAGTTAGGCAAGTTGTTTCAGGAAGAAGAAATTGAAACGGAAGGTGTTCATAAAATATATGTAGATGATATCGTCATAAAAGAAATTGAATCTAGTGGTACTCTAGGGGTAGGGATTGTGGAAAAATCGAGTGAAAAACAAAAGGATAAGAACAAAGTTACTCCTGAAGAGGCAGAGCCTGAAATTAAAGAGATTTATGAGGAAATCAAAAATAAGCTAAATATAGACCAGGTACCGTCACTTTTTCAGGAAATAGCAACAAAAAAAGCTGTTTTGAAACAAGTTTGGTTTTATTTGAAGAATATTAAAGGTACTAAAGACTTCTATACTGCAATTGCTTCGGGTCTGGACAATCTCTTTAATGAGTCGACTAACGATATAGCAAACTACGATCTTGTTCAAGATCACATACTATATGAAAAAGTACGGAAGGAAATGGAAAGGCAAGTAAAGACATTCTATCTTATCCTGCATCTTTTTAAATTATTATTAACCGGGTATCTAGAGAAATATCGAGAACAAATGGTTAGTATCGAACAACTATCCATACAGAAAGAAATACAACCAGCAGAAATGATCGACAAACTAAAAGCAACCTATCATTTACATAACACACCGAAGTCATTGCAAGAATTGGAAAAGCACCCAAACATAGCAGCTTATTGGTACAATGATTTACTAGTACCGCTAAATAAAGCGGGTGATGACAACGAGTTTATTACTAAGCTTATAGACTATATATTAACGTATTTTGAAAGTATAAAAGATGATGAACAAAGTGATGTAGACTTGAAAGTAGAGGAAAAAGCGTTTTTGTTTGCCGTTATGATCAAGCATATGGAAGACATTCCAAAATATATTTATCTAGAAAAGGTGCTTATCCATCTTATTGACTAAAAAACCCTAGGAATCCGCTTTGAAGAGGAGATACCAAGGGTTTTATTTTAATAGCTTTTTTATTAAAATAGCTCGTTTTCTAGACGTTCTTTTTCGATGAGGAAATTGCCAGAAGCGTCTGTAGAAATGAGTTTTTGTTTTTTTAATTGGGTCAGTGTTCTACTAACAGTTTCTCTACTAGAACCAATCATATTTGCAAGCTCTCTGTTAGAGAAATCATTTTTTAATTTGAAGGTACCATCCGCTATTTTTTCACCGTAATTATCCGTTAAGCGAAGAATTAATAAAATAATTTGTTCATATGAATTATGTAAAATTTGTTCCTCCAGTCGTTTTTGTAAATCGACAATTAAATCACCAAGTACTTTAAATAATTTCATACATATCTCAGGATTGTTCAAAAGAAAACTTTCAAATAAATGAATAGGAATATAGACTAGAATAGCATCTTCGCTAACTTCTGCATGGGCAGGGCATTTATCTTGCCTAAAAAAACCTTGATGAGGAAACATATTTCCTTCCTGAAGAACATTTACGATTTGTTCTTTCCCATGAAAATCAGTTTTATAAATTTTAATTTTACCTTGATAAATAAAGTAAACATTCGTAAGAGGATCCCCTTGCATAAATATATGCGTACCCCGATCATATCTTCTCGATTGGGAAAGCTCGATAATGGGGGCCATTTCCTCGTCTGTCAAATCCTTAAATAAGGGCATACTTTGCAACAAATCTTGAATTGATCTTGGATTCAAAATTTACACACTTCCTTCTATTAAAAATTCTATAGTTAAAAGAATTTATTCTTTCCTGTGATTATTATCATAGGAGATTGGTGTTTTTTATCACAATAAATATCTATTAAATCAACTATGCTATAACTAGCAGGGGAAAACAAGTTATATGGGGGTACAAATAATGAGTGATATAAAATACGCAGAAAAAATTTATGCACCAGACATTGATCCGAAATATCGTCATCCAAGAATCTTTGAAATATTTGATGGGCTTGGACCAGGTGAAAGAATGGAACTTACAAATGATCATGACCCAAAACCACTGTATTATCAGTTCATGATCGAGAGAGAGAATCTGTTTACTTGGAACTACCTCGATAATGGACCTGATATTTGGCGAGTTTCGATAACAAAGAAATAAAAAATTAATGTCTCCTATCTATTATCTATGATAGGAGATTATTTATGTGTGAATTTAATCACATTAAATAAGGATTTGATAGGCTAAGATGATACGTAAAGAATACTAAAGGAGTCCTATAAAATGAAACCACGTGACTACAATCAAGATCCATTCATTGTCATCTGGGAATTAACTAGAGCTTGCCAACTGAAATGCTTGCATTGCCGTGCAGATGCACAATATCATAGACATCCATTAGAACTAACGTATGAGGAAGGAAAAAGGCTAATTGATGATATACACGGAATGAATAATCCTATGCTTGTTTTTACGGGCGGTGATCCATTAATGCGTCCGGATGTATTTGATATAGCCGATTATGCTGTTAAAAAGTGTGTACGGGTATCCATGACACCATCTGCAACTCCTAACGTAACGAAGGAAGCGATGAATAAAGCAAAGCAAGTCGGACTATCTAGATGGGCATTCAGCTTGGACGGACATAATGCAGAAATACATGATCATTTTCGGGGAACAAGTGGCTCTTTCGACTTAACGATGAATGCAATTAAGTATTTACATGAATTAGAAATGCCTCTCCAAATAAATACTGTAATCTCTCGATATAATGTAGATTATCTAGAAGACATGGTGGATTTGATGAAGCAACTTGACTGTGTACTATGGAGTGTGTTTTTCTTAGTCCCAATAGGTAGAGGGCAGGAAAAAGATATGATTTCACCTGCTGAACATGAGAAAGTATTTAGATGGTTGTACCAAACCTCTAAGCATGTACCTTTTGATATTAAGACAACGGCAGGACAACATTATCGTAGGGTAGTTATTCAGAATAAAATTAGGGAAGATAAAGGGAAGGAAAACAGTGTCATTCATTATCAGGATGCATTAATGAATGGTAAGACGGGAAGTATTGATGGTCTTGGTAGAGCTCCAAAGGGCGTGAATGATGGGAATGGGTTTATTTTTATTTCCCATACAGGTGATGTTTATCCGAGTGGCCTACTACCTGTTAAAGTAGGAAATGTAAGAGAGAATGCTTTATCCAACATATATAGGGAATCACAGGTGTTAAAGGATTTGCGAAATCCTGATAAGTATAAAGGCAAATGTGGTGTTTGTGAATTTAGACATGTATGCGGTGGATCTAGGTCGAGAGCCTATGCAGTAACTGGCGACTATTTAGAAAGTGAGCCGTATTGTGTCTATATACCAAAAGCGATGAGACAGAAAACAAGACATTAAAAAAACCAGCCGCTAAGGCTGGTTTCATTAGTCAATGCTGCATAAGACTAAAGGGCAATTCTCGCAATTAATTTCATCTTTTAAAAATTGGAGATGATGAACCGTAATCTTCCCTTTTTTAATGGAGATTATTTCGTTTCTTTTTAACTCATTTAAAAGGCGGTTTACACTTTCCCTGGACGTTCCACAGAAATTAGCAAGTTCTTGGTTAGTTAGTATGATGTCAATCAGAATATCATCATTCTTTTTAATGCCATAACTATTTGTGAGACGAATAAGGGTAGAGTAGAGGGCGCCTTTTTTTCCATGCAGTACTAAGTCTCGAAATTTAGTCTGATCTTTCCGATAGTTATTACTCATTAATTTCATAAATTCAATTGCTAAGCGATTATCTTCTAGAAGTCTTTCCTCAAGTGCTTGCTTTTTAACAACAACTAACTCCGTATCTTCCATTGCTTTTGCATTTAATATATATTTGATATTCTCTGTATATAAGGCTAGTTCTCCAACAATATCACCCTTAGCACATATACGTAGTGTTAATTCACGACCATCAGGTGAAATTTTACCGATTTGGATTCTACCGGATACTATTATATAGATTTCGGAAACATCTTCACCTTGTTGAAAGAGGAAACCATTCTTTTCAATTTTAATATGATGATCTACTTCGGTTAATAGTTCAGCTAAATCACCTGATATACCTTTGTGACTCAGAATGTTTTTCATTATCGTTCCCCCTTTCCAAAGTAATCAAGTTTTAAAGTAACACGTACGCGATTGCACCTGCAATAAAGCAATAAAAAGAAAAGTACTTTAAGTTTCCTCGTGCCATTATATTCATAAACCATCTTAGTGAATAATAGGTCGCAATAACAGACGCAATAAAAGCTAGTAAGTATGGTATCCAAAGAACATTAAATTGCTCGTCCGACACAATCTTGTCTACGGATAATATTAACGTCCCTAGACTAACAGGGATAAATAACAAGAATGAAAAACGAAGAGCTGTTTCTTGTTTCATTCCTAATAGCATAGCTGCAACAATCGTTGCACCGGAACGACTGATACCAGGAATTAATGCAACGGACTGAGCTAGACCTACGATAATTGCATCCTTAATAGTCAGCCCACCGTCATTTTTCCTTCCTTTTATATTACGAATGATCCATAATGCAATACCGGTAATGATTAAAGTAATCCCCACCATTTTTGGTGTATCAAACGTGTCTGCGATTTGGTCTTCGAACAGTACACCAATGATACCTGCAGGGATGGTAGCAACGACCAAGTAAAAAATAAAATTAAAATCATCTTTGCTTTTCGGATCTTTTGTAAAGATAAAGCCCATCCCATTTTTGATCAATCGTAAGATATCCTCACGGTAAACAAGTAATACTGCAATTAGAGATCCGAAGTTAACTAATATCTCAAACGAAAGCCCTTCGATATTTATATTAAATAAGTTTTGTACAATGACTAAGTGGCCACTGGATGAAATGGGGATTGGCTCTGTAAATCCTTGTAGCAATCCCAAAAATAAATATTTAATCAATAATCCCAACTCTACTAAATTTTCCATAGAATTCCCCTTTACATATATGTAGATATCCTCCGCTCCTGTCACAATAATCTTTAATAGTGAATAGACTATAAAAGATAAAGGAGGAGGAAATATGAATCGAACCCGTACCCAACATCAAATGTATGAGTTATGTGGTAAGCATATGCATTCTTATGTATTGATCGAAACACATGATGGATCTAAACTTGATGGTATTATAACAGGAGTAGATGAGCATAACGTCTATCTTGCAATACCTAATCATGGTCGTACTAATAAAAACTATAGTGATGAACGATTCGGTTATCCAGGTTTTGGATATGGATTTGGTCCCTATCCGTATGGTCCTTATCCAGGACCCTATCCATATGGTAGCCCGTTTAGAAGACTAGTTGTACCACTTGCAGCACTGACAGCCTTAAGCTTGCTACCATGGTATTAAGCCATAAAGCAACCCTTGCCGTCTAAGGTTGGCAAGGGTTGTAAATTACTTCTCATCGTCCGTTAGAATACCATCACCTATGATGATTACGGCAACTGCAAAGAAAGCCGCAATAACAAAAACAGGTGTTAAGCTTAATGTTTCACCAGCCATACTAGTAAGTACATATGCTGCTAAAAAGCTAAGTAAAATTGACCATATAATTGTCCAAATATAACGCAACACTTTCACCCCATTTACTGACGCTCTTTTCTATAGTTTACCAAAACCATCAATGAAAATAAATATTTATTATTTTTTAGTTGAAAATTATTTGGAAATCAACTATAAAGAACTTTTAACAGAAAGGTGAGATAGATGTTTCTAATAGTGGGCTGCTATGATTGGGTAGGGTATCATATAACAAATAAGCTACTAGAGCAAGGGCAAGAGGTTATTGGAATTGATACAATGGACTCTGACAAAAAAGAGAATCTTGCTATGTTTGTTGGTAGGAATGGTCTGTTTTCCCATTACGATTCAGCACAAGCTGTAATTAAGGATAAAAAGCATAAGGAAGGATTTAAGGCTATCATTTTCATTAAACCAGAAGATATAAGTGATATAGAAGAAATAAGCTATTTCTCACAAGTAAGTTTATGCTTAAGAAGTAAGAACGAAAACATGGATGAATGTGTTACGTTTGTTGATATTCCATTATTATATGGAGAATGGATGCCTAGAGATAATGAAGGAATATTCCACGGGGAGGAGTATGTCCGATTTGATTCAGATCAATTCAAAAAAGAGGCAACATATATTGAAGACTTTGTGAATGCATTTATAAAGTTTGCTGAAGAAAGTGAAAGTCCTGACTATGCTATGTTTGCATCTGATAAAAGTGAAAAGGAAGATGAAAATATAACGATAGTAAGAGAGACTAAATCACAGGGAGAACGCTTACAAGAGCTTGATGAACATTATGAAAAATTTCATTTTCTTTACTAAATGTAATAAAGTTGTAATTTTAAAGGCGTTTACTCGTAAACAATTAGACGGTACAATAGCACTAGTAAAAGTGTCTTTATGAATAGGAGTGCGTATTTTGAAAAAGTTTTTCGCTCTAATTTATATAATTATATTTATTTCAATCGTGTTTCTATTTACTAGTTGCAATTCATTAGGTGAAGAAAAGATTCAAAAAGTTGGGATGTTAGTGGAGAATTCTATTAATGACCAAACTTGGGGAAATAAAGGATACAAGGGTTTATTAGAAATTAGAGAAGAATTTGATGTAGACGTGTACTTTAAAGAGGAAGTCAAAACAGAGCAAGAAGTTGATCGAGCTGTTCAAGAGTTTGCTAATAAGGGGGTCAATTTAATTTTTGGCCACAGTAGTATCTATGGCAAAATGTTCGATAATATAAGTAAATCCTATCCAGATATTCATTTTGTTTATGCTAATGGAGGTTATTCCAACGATAACTTAACTAGTTTAAATTTCAGTTCCCATGCCATGGGTTTTTTTGGTGGTATGGTTGCAGGTGAAATGACCAAAACAAACAAAGTTGCCATAATAGCTGCATATGAATGGCAACCGGAAATAGAAGGGTTTTATGAAGGGGTTCATTTTCAAAATCCTAATGCAGAAGTACTAATGAATTTTGTGAATAGTTGGGATAACAAAGAGCGAGCACTGGAATTATATAATCAAATGAACAAAAAAGATGCAGACGTATTTTATCCTGCAGGGGATGCATTTAGTGTATCTGTCATAAATCAAGTGAAAAGTGATGGAAATTACGCAATTGGATTTGTTACCGATCAGGCAGAACTAGGAGGAAAAACCGTTTTAACTAGTACGGTACAACATGTTGACCAGTTGTATTTATTAGCAGCAAAACAGTTCAATAAAGGGGAATTAAAAGGCGGTATTTTCACTTATGACTTCGGGGATGATGTGATAACAATGGGAGAATTTAGTGAAGAGGTCCCTAAACCTTTTAGAAAGAAATTAAAAGAGTCGATAAATGAGTATATTGAATCGGGATTACTTCCAAATGAGAAGTAAAAGGACTGAAGGGTGCACCTCAGTCCTTTTTATTTTGACTTAAATCTTTTAAACATACCTGAGATCCCTTTTACATATGGTGATAATTGTTGGTACGTTTCCACAACAGTTTGTGCTGTACTAAAGAGGTCGACTGATCCATCTTCTGTTGCTTCATCCGATTTTGTATGTTCGGCTGATTTTTGTTCCTTATTGGAATCGTATCGTTTTGGCTGATTTCTGCGACCTCCGAACATCATCTGGTCAAAAGGATGGTTGTAATCATTTTTTTTATTGGGTTGTTCCATAAATTAAACACCTCCTTATATATAGTCTATTAATATAAACTCAAAAAGGTAAGGCGTTTATCCATAGAATAAAAAAACAGCAGAAGCAAATACTTGAAAATAACTATCATATACCTTAAAATTAGTACCAAGTCTTAATAATTGATTATAATTCCTGGAGAGGATGATATACAATGAACGCTGGTTTTATTGGAACAGGACATTACGCTCCTGAAAAAGTTGTCACAAATGCTGATTTAGAGAAGATTGTAGATACTAGTGATGAATGGATAAGAAGTCGTACTGGAATTGAAGAAAGAAGAATTGCTGAAGATGATATGGATACTTCAGACATGGCTTATCAAGCTGCAGTCAATGCTTTGAAGGATGCAAATATAACTGCAGACCAGTTAGATTTAATCTTAGTAGCAACTGTAACGCCTGATACACCTTTTCCAACAGTATCCTGTATGTTACAAGATCGATTAGGTGCAAAGAATGTGGCAGCAATGGATCTTAGTGCAGCGTGTTCTGGATTTATGTATGGGGTTATTACTGCTAAGCAGTTTATTGAAACGGGTGCCTATACAAATGTCCTTGTTGTGGGTGTTGAAAAGTTATCTAAAATTACTGACTGGTCAGACCGAAATACGTGTGTGTTATTTGGCGATGGAGCAGGAGCAGCTGTAATTGGTCCTGTTAGCGAAGGAAAAGGGATTCTCTCTTTTGAACTTGGCGCAGACGGAAGTGGAGGAAAGTACTTATTACAGGATAAGGATTATATTAGCATGAACGGTAGAGAGGTATTTAAATTCGCAGTTAGGCAAATGCCAGAATCATCCGTTAATGTAGTGGAGAAAGCAGGATTTAAGAAAGAAGATGTGGATTATCTAATTCCTCACCAAGCAAATATCAGAATTATGGAAGCAGCCCGTCAACGATTAGGTATATCTGAAGAAAAAATGGCTACTTCTGTTAAAAAATATGGAAACACATCTGCTGCATCAATTCCATTAGCGCTTTCAGAAGATGTGAAAAATGGTAAGATAAAAGATAACGACCTAGTTGTACTTGTTGGCTTCGGCGGAGGTTTAACTTGGGGTGCTGTTGCCATTCGTTGGGGAAAATAAAAGCGAACAAAATAGAAATAATCAAGAAATATTATTTTTCAATAAGGAGGAGAACCTTACATGGAAAAAAAACGTGTAGTAGTAACAGGTTTAGGGGCTGTAACGCCATTAGGGAACACAGTAGATAGTTTTTGGAATAATCTTTTAGCTGGTAAATCAGGCATTGATTATGTTACCAAGGTGAACAAGGACGATTTTCCTGCTAAAGTAGCTGCAGAATTGAAAGATTGGGACCCGAGTGTTTACATGGAGAAAAAAGATGCCAAACGAATGGATTTATTTACACAATATGCAGTTGCAGCAGCTAAGATGGCTGTAGAAGATGCTAAATTAGACATTACAGATGAGATAGCACCTAGAGTTGGTGTTTGGATCGGTTCAGGAATTGGTGGGATGGCCACATATGAAGAGCAGTTCCACAAATTTATTGAAAAAGGATATCGTCGTGTCAGTCCTTTCTTTGTGCCAATGTTAATTCCTGATATGGCTGCGGGACAGGTATCTATTCAGTTAGGTGCAAAAGGGATTAATTCATGTACCGTAACCGCTTGTGCATCGGGTGCTAATTCTATCGGGGACGCTTTTAAAGTAATTCAACGCGGCGATGCTGATGTTATGATTACTGGGGGTGCAGAAGCGCCGTTAACAAATATGTCTTTTGCTGGATTCTCATCCGCAAAAGCATTATCCACTAATGGAGATCCTAAAACAGCAAGTCGTCCATTTGATAAAAATCGTGACGGATTCGTAATGGGTGAAGGCTCTGGTATTCTAATTATTGAATCGTTAGAATCTGCACAAAATCGTGGAGCAAGAATTTATGCAGAGTTAGTTGGCTATGGTTCCGCAGGTGATGCTTATCATATTACTTCCCCAGCACCAGAAGGAGAAGGTGCTGCAAGAGCAATGAATCAAGCAATTTCAGATGCGGGAGTAGACTTGACAGCAGTAGATTATATTAACGCACACGGTACAAGTACAGAGTTAAATGATTCCTTTGAAACAAAAGCGATAAAGCAAGTATTTGGGGATCATGCATATAATTTATCCGTTTCTTCTACTAAATCAATGACAGGTCATTTACTTGGTGCTGCAGGTGCAGTAGAAGCAATTGCTTCGATTAAAGCAATTATTGATAGCAAGGTGCCACCAACGATTAATTATGAGACACCAGATCCGGAATGTGATTTGGACGTTGTACCAAACGAGACGAAAGCGAAAGAGGTAAATGTTGCCTTAAGTAATTCGTTAGGTTTTGGTGGTCATAATGCTGCGTTAGTTTTTAAAAAATACAATGGCTAAATAAAAATCCTTAACCACTTGTTAGTGGTTAGGGATTTTTTTTATGTTTAATTTCCATAGAAAGTGAAGTAACTTATTAGGTACCACTACGGAAATTCACTACGCTTTCCGTGGGCTCGCGCTGAGCCTCCTCGGTCGCAAAGAACACTCCCTGTGTGGGGTCTCAGCGTCTTCGCTTTCCCACAGGAGTCTACGTGAATTTCCTCCGCTCAGAGCATATGAGTGAATTTCACGTATTATTATGCGCGATTAATCCATTTTTCTGCGATAGGTAATCAGAGCAAAAAGTAACAATATAATAGTTGGATACTTGCTTTGGAATTAGGAATCATATGATAACAAGTCATTACTCTTCTTAGAGTTCAAGCAAAATGAAAGCAAAAATATCCCATCCTTCACATATAGATATAGTCCAATCAAATTTGCTCATTTATAGACAATTATTGGACATGTTATCCTTCACTCTATCATATAAATAAAAGTAAAAAGAGGCAGGTAGGAGGGTAGAGTATGATTTATGTATTAATTTTTTTAATAGGGTTTGGACTAGCTGTATCTGGAGGAGTTTCTATTATTCTGTATCTTAACTTTATTCCTGCCGGCCTGTCTTTAGTCGATTATTTCGTGTTTGTACAAGGCCAATTTGAATGTTATTTATTAATTGCCGGTATTTTAATTATGGGAATTGCAATAAGCAAAATATCAAATATAACTGTTAAATAATAGGATAGCTAGAATAAATTTTCCTATTTTGGTCATAATGTATTTTAAAGATTCAATAACAAAGCGAGGGTTCGACACATGTTATATTTACACGATGTATGGGTGAATTGGTTCGAGGGAGAAGAAAATGGTTATAATGTATGTCACTTTCATGAGTGGCGAAAAGAAGATGGGATAGAGTTACTAGATCAAGTACCGATACTATACATAGACGATGTCTTGTACCATTACATTGAGAATGACCTTCAAGATTTACCAAAACCCTTGTTGGACAGTATTTATAAACGCGCTTATTTAAGAAAAAATCAAGAAAGAATATCTTTAGAGTACGCATGTATAGTCACAAACGGAAAATCTATCGTTGCATTTGATACAATGGGATACAGTTTACCAGTACGAAAAAGTAGATTAATCCCAAGACAAGAACGACTAGTCTATGAAATGATTGAGGGTACGGAGCCACATAAGTTTACCTTTTCTGAAGGACAAGCAAGTAAAGAATACCATATACTTTCTTTACCACCTGAGAGTATGTTAGGACTGACAAGGAAAGAAAGACAATTAAAGCAGCTCTTGATGATGGCATTAGATCAACTAGAAGGAACGAAGAATAGTGAAGAGATGCGATATTGGTTAACAGAATGGGAACCTGACAAATACACAGAGATTAGGAATATGGGTTTTGAAGACGCATGGGAAGCACTTTATGAAGGTCTTATGGATGGCTGGAGTAAGGCACATGAAGATTTATGCGGGAAGCTTATTAAAGGTCAACCATTTTTTGAGAAAATGTGGGAGTTAGAGCAAGATAGTGAAAGACCGAGTACGTTTAAAAGAATGCTATAAAGCAGTAGAAAGGGTAATCGCGATAATGCGATTACCCTTTCATTTTTTTAGGATTAGCATTCAAAAAGTACTCCTATTATTTCTTTTTCTTAACTCTTCCTAATCCCATAGCTTTCTTTGCTTTTGCTAACATTTTGTTTGCGACGAAGCTAGCCTTTTCTGCACCGTCATCTAGTATTTCATCGAGTTCTTGTGAGTCAAGTAATTCATAGTATCTTTCTTGAATAGGCTTGAGGGTTTGAATCACTGCATTTGCAGTATCCTGTTTAAATTCGCCATAACCTTTGTTCTTATATCTTGCTTCTAATTCTTCCAAAGATTCTCCGGAACAACTTGCATGAATAGTCATCAAATTACTAATCCCTGGCTTATTCTCTTTATCGAATTTAACAATACCTTCAGAGTCTGTCACAGCACTCTTAATTTTTTTCTCAATTTTCTTTTCGTCATCTAACATAAAGATAGAGGCCTTTTGATTTTCATCAGATTTACTCATTTTCTTCGTTGGTTCTTGTAAGGACATGATCCTAGCTCCAACTTTAGGAATACTAATATCTGGAATGGTAAATATATCATTATATTTATTGTTGAAACGTTGCGCAAGGTTACGCGTTAATTCAAGGTGTTGTTTCTGATCGTCACCAACAGGAACGATGTCCGTGCTATATAAGAGAATATCAGCTGCCATCAGTGGGGGATAAGTTAACAAGGATGAAGATACTCCTTCTTTACCACTAGATTTATCCTTAAATTGAGTCATCCGCTCAAGTTCTCCAATATAGCTAATTGATTGCATCATCCATCCAAGTTGCGTATGTGCGCTTACTTCCGATTGAATAAACAACGTAGCTTTTTCAGGGTTAATTCCAGATGCTAAATACAACGCAGCTAATGAACGAATGTTGTCTCTCAATTTTAACCTGTCTTGTGGAACTGTAATTGCGTGTTCATCCACTATACAAAAATAACAATTACTATCATCCTGTAAATCTACGAAATGCTTCATCGCTCCCAAATAGTTTCCGATGGTAAGAGTCCCACTAGGTTGGATTCCTGAGAATATTGTTTTCATTTTATCACCTCATAAAGTTATCAAAAAATTAAACACAAAAAAAGCCCATTCTTTTCCCTCTACAAGGGACGAATGAACCGCGGTGCCACCCTTATTACCTCATCAAAAGATGATGAGATCACTTTTTCAAACATAATTAGCTCGAAAGCCCAATTCCGATTTACAAAGGCACTTGTTTTCACCAATCACAAGTTCTCTATTTGCTGCCAAAAGTAAATGTACTCTAACTTTCTCATTGCCACTTTTATTGATTTTTTATTATTATATAACCCAATTTCCTTTGATGCAAGTTAGTTTAGAATTAAAGCTATTTCGATTTCGTTTCTAGGTGATTCATGATAGGCATACCTTTTGATTAAATAAGGTTGTCCACCAAGTAACTTTGCTTAATAAGCAATTGAATAACCAACAATTAAAGACAGGGTGAAAAGTATAACACTGCAAGTTAATAGGGAGAAGGTAGCAGTTTGACTGAACATTTCTGAAGGCATTCTCATTTCAGCGATCTCATCTTTTATTAGTTCTCCCTTTTTGGTTAGCTTAGAATAGGTTGTTCTAAAGCTATGGGTAATAGCATCAAAGAATCCCCCTCTTGCTGTCATCATTAAAGCACTAGCGCATAATTCTAGTAAAGCTATAATAAATAAAGTGTTGATCATAGATAAAACAGTAATATATTTATATATTAGTATCGATAGAATAAAACTTAAGATAAATGAAATACTTATATAAATGATCGTGTGCTTGAAAAGTTTAGATTTCATCTGTTTTCCTCCTAAAAGTTAGCATTTGCATTATACCCTTTTATGGTTTTAAAGAAAAGTACCCTTAAATGAGCATACTCTATCAACGTATTGTTTTTGTGCTAATTTTTAGACTGTTTTTAATATTTTTAAATAAGCAAAACCGCTATACATAGCTAATTAGCTAGTAGTATAATTTTTTACTAGGGTGACAATATATACATAAACACCTAGAAGGGGAGTTATACACATGAAAAAAGCAAAATGGTCACTTTTGTTTGTACTACTGTTAGCTATGGGCATGTTCTTAGCTGCATGTGGTGGAGAAGATAGTAAGGACCAAGATGAGCAAAAGTCAGATGACACCGCGTCATCAAACGAGTTAGCAGAGGAGCAGGTTGTTAAAATGACTGCTACAGCAGACATTCCAACTCTAAACTCTACTGATATGCAAGATTCAACTTCAGGTACATGGGCTGCACATCTTTTCGAAGGACTAATGAAGTTTGACGAAAACGATCAACCAATTCCAGCTATGGCGGCTTCTGAAGCAGAAGTAAGTGAAGATGGTACAGTATTTACATTCACCATTCGCGATGATGCGAACTGGTCTGACGGAACTCCTGTAACTGCAGAAGATTTCGTCTATGCTTGGAGAAAAGATAACAATCCAGATACAATGGGTATTTATTCTTTCATCTTTACAGTTGCGCAAATCAAAAACGCTGCTCAAATTCAAGCAGGTGAAGCAGAAGTTGACACTTTAGGTGTGGAAGCTGTTGATGAAAAGACTCTTAAAATTACTCTAGAAAAGGCTGTACCAACAGACTTATTTCATAGTTTAATGGCTTTCTACCCATTTTTACCACAACCGCATGAGTATGCAGCAGAACAAGGTGATAAGTGGGCTACTGAACCAGAAAACACACTTTCTAATGGTGCTTTTATCCTTGATTCATGGGAGCACGGTGCGAGTTGGACACTAGTAAAAAATGATGACTACTTCGGTGCAGAAGATGTGAAAATCGAAGAAATCAAAGTAAATGTAGTTAAAGAAATGAGTACAGGCGTTAACTTGTATAAGCGAGATGAGATTGATTACAAGTCTTTAGCATCTGATTATGTTCCAGAATTTAAAGACTCTGATGAATTCCATACATTAACTGGAGCAGGAATGTTTGCTTTAGGTTATAACCAAAAGAACCCTGATCTTGCAAATGTGAATATTCGTAAAGCGTTAAGCTATGGTTTTGACAAACAACAATTGACTGATGTAATTTGGAACGATGGTTCTATTCCAGCAAATGGATGGGTTCCAACAGACTTTGCAGTAGGTCCAAATGGAACTGACTTCCGTGAAGCGGCTGGAGACTACCAAGGATTCGATGCTGCTAAAGCAAAAGAATTCTGGGATAAAGGTCTAGAAGAGCTTGGAAAAGATTCTATTACATTAGAATTATTAACTGGTGACAGTGATCAAGCTGATACACAGGCTGTTTACTTAAAATCACAACTTGAAGAAAACCTTCCTGGTTTAACACTTAACATTAATAAGCAACCTTGGGGACAACGCCTTGAATTAACTAATTCCGGAGATTATGATATTAACACAAGAGGTTGGTCACCTGACTATGCTGACCCAATGACATTCTTGGATATGTATACGTCTGAAAGTACAATGAACCAACAAGATTGGAAAAATGAAGAATATGATAAGTTAATCGAAGAAGCGAACAATTTAGGTAATGATCCTGAAGCTCGTTGGGAAAAACTTGTGGAAGCCGAACATATTCTAATTGATGAAGAACAAGTAATTGGTACATTGTATCAAGAAGGTGGCGTGTACGTTCAAAAGCCTTGGTTAAAAGGTGTTCAACACCATAACCTTGGTGCTGAAGTAGACTTCACAAAAGCATATATTACAAAGCATTAATTAATAAAGAGGTATATTCCATTTGGAGTATACCTCTTTTTCTTATTCATTACGTATCTATTTCAAGATACTTGACTAGAAAGATAAAAACTTAAAAATATTACTTATTAACTTAATAACGTCAAAATAAAACAAATTTTTACTATGAATGGGTAGCGAAAATAGAGTTATTTATTGTAGTGATGCTTCTATCTAAATAGGACTTTTTAACTATTTTTAATTTGAAAAGTCTTTATTTTATAATGTTTTCAATTTTTTCTGAAAAAAAACTCTATTAAAAATTATAAATTACTTGTACAATACGTTTATGGGTGTTAACACAGAATTCAGAAAATTCACCCGATATAAAAAACGGGAGGTCATGGCAACATGAAAAAATTTAAGTGGTCATTATTGCTAATGTTGGTATTAGCAATGAGTATGTTCCTAGCTGCTTGTAGTAGTGGGGATAAAGAAGAAGGTAAGGAAAAAGAAGGAACTGAGCAAGCAGAAGGTACTGATGAAGGTACTAGTGGAGAAGAAGAATTAGCTGAAGAGCAAGTTGTTAGTTTAACTTCTTCTGCGGATATTCCAACTCTTAATTCCACTGAGATGCAAGATTCAACTTCAGGTACTTGGGGAGCTCATTTATTTGAAGGTTTAATGAAGTTTGATGAAAACGATCAACCAATTCCAGCTATGGCTGCTTCTGAAGCAGAAGTAAGTGAAGATGGAACAGTATTTACATTTACCATTCGTGACGATGCAAATTGGTCTGACGGAACTCCTGTAACTGCAGAAGATTTCGTCTACGCTTGGAAAAAGGATAATAATCCAGATACAATGGGAATCTATTCTTTCATCTACACAGTTGCACAAATTAAAAATGCTGCTAAAATCCAAGCGGGTGAAGCAGAAGTTGATACTTTAGGTGTTGAAGCTGTTGATGAAAAGACTTTAAAAGTAACTTTAGAAAAGGCAGTGCCTGCTGACTTATTTCATAGCTTAATGGCATTCTATCCATTCTTACCACAACCACATGAATTTGCGGCTGAAAAAGGTGACAAATGGGCTACTGAGCCAGAAAACACACTTTCTAACGGTGCTTATATTCTAGATACTTGGGAGCACGGTGCAAACTGGAAGCTAGTGAAGAACGATGGTTACTTCGCAGCTGACGATGTAAAAATTGAAGAAATTAACGTTAACGTTGTTAAAGAAATGAGTACAGGTGTTAACTTGTATAAGAGAGACGAAATTGATTACAAAGCTCTAACGTCTGACTATGTACCAGAATTTGAAGATTCTGAAGAATTCCACCAGTTAACTGGAGCAGGAATGTTTGCGCTTGGTTATAACCAAAAGAATCCTGATCTAGCTAACTTAAATATCCGTAAAGCATTAAGCTTTGGTTTTGATAAGCAACAATTAACAGATGTTATTTGGAATGATGGTTCTGTACCAGCAAACGGATGGGTCCCAACTGACTTTGCTACAGGTCCTGATGGAACAGATTTCCGCGAAGCGGCAGGAGACTATCAAGGATTTGACGCTGCTAAAGCAAAAGAATTCTGGGATAAAGGTCTAGAAGAGCTAGGAAAAGATTCAATTACATTAGAACTATTAACTGGTGACAGTGATACTGCTGATACACAAGCTGTATATTTAAAATCACAACTTGAGGAAAACCTTCCTGGTTTAACTCTTGAAATTAATAAGCAACCTTGGGCACAACGTCTAGATTTAGCTTCATCTGGAAATTATGATATCAACACTAGAGGTTGGTTACCTGACTATGCTGATCCAATGACTTTCTTAGATATGTTTACTTCTGAAAGCACAATGAACCAACAAGATTGGAAGAGCGAAGAGTACGATAAGTTAATCGAAGAAGCGAACAACTTGGGTAATGATCCTGAAGCTCGTTGGAAAAAACTTATTGAAGCTGAGCACATTCTAATTGAAGAACAACAAATAATTGGAACATTGTATCAAGAAGGTGGCGTGTACGTTCAAAAGCCTTGGTTGAAAAATGTTGTACACCACAATCTTGGAGCAGAAATTGACTTTACACAAGCGTATATTACTAAACATTAATTGGTAACAATATTAATGTGTTAAGGAATTGATACTAATAAGGGTATATTGTCCACAAGGCATATACCCTTATTTTAATGGGAATTTATGTATTATTGACAATTTTGCGACTATTTAGTTTCCATATACTTCAGCTTGACTATTTGTCGAATAAAAACGAAAATATAAACATGTAACAATTCAGGAGGTGTAAGTGTGGGGAAATATATAATTAGTAGATTTAGTTACATGCTAATTACTTTTCTAGTTATTGCTAGTCTTACATTTTTCTTAATGCATGCCCTTCCGGGGACTCCGTATGGGGGAGCGCAAGGAAAAGTATCACCAGAACAGCTAGAAAGACTGGATGCTCGGTACGGTTTAGATAAACCATTACCAGTTCAGTATGTAAAGTACATTGGAGGTATATTTAAAGGTGATTTAGGTGTATCATTCCAATTCCAAGGTCGTGAAGTTGCGACTATTATATCGGAAAAAATAGGTGCGTCAGCAACATTAGGTGCGGAGGCAATTATTTTTGGTACGATTTTAGGTATTATCTTAGGGGTAATCGCTGCATTAAAACACAATACAATACTTGACTATGGTTCTATGGTCATTGCGGTTTTAGGTATATCAATACCTGCCTTTGTGTTTGCGGCATTATTACAGTATTACTTTGCAGTAAAATGGCCTATTTTACCTGTTGCTTATTGGGAAGGGCCGAAATATCATATATTACCGGCAATTTCGTTAGCAGTGGGTGTGTTGGCCAATATTTCTCGTTTTATGAGAACGGAACTAATGGAAGTACTTGGTCAGGACTATATCCTAATGGCTCGTGCAAAAGGTTTATCATCAACATCTGTTATTGTTAAACATAGTGTACGAAATGCTTTAATCCCTGTTATTACGATCTTAGGTCCTATGACCGTTAATATCATGACAGGAAGTCTAGTTATTGAACAAATTTTTGCGATTAATGGTCTAGGAGAACAGTTTGTTACGTCTATCATGACAAATGATTATCCAATGGTTATGGGTACGACTTTATTCTATAGTGCACTATTTATTGGTGTAATATTCTTAGTTGACGTACTTTATGGTGTAATTGATCCTAGAATCCGCTTAGGGGGTGGAAAAGCATAATGCCAGAGAGAGAGATTGATAAAAAACTCTTCGAACCTGCTGTATTTGATGAAGGAGTCCACGAGAAAATTGAGGGTCCAAGTATCGGGTTTTGGAGTGATGCTTTTCGCCGTTTATTTAAAAATAAAGGTGCGATTGTTGGTTTAATATTAATCGTTGTATTTATTTTCTTTTCTTTATTTGGTCCAATGATGAACGATTTTGGGGCAGATAAACAGAATATTATGGCAAGAAACCTTCCGCCAAAGATACCTGTATTAGAGAAAGTTAGCTGGTTAGGTCTCGATGGAACAAGAGAAGGTGTAGACTTGTACGAAACAAGACAAATTGAGGAAAACTACTGGTTCGGTACGGATGAATTTGGACGTGATCAGTGGACTCGTATCTGGGAAGGTACTAGAATATCGTTACTAATTGCCTTTGTTGCAGCTTTCATTGATGTAATAGTTGGTGTGGCGTATGGAGGTATTTCCGGTTTTTACGGTGGACGAGTTGACAATATCATGCAACGTATTATTGAAATTCTAGTTGGTATTCCAAATTTAATTATTATTATTCTATTAATAATAGTTTTAAAACCAGGTATATCGTCAATTATCTTGGCGATGGTAATTACCGGATGGGTAGGTATGGCCCGGATTGTTAGGGGTCAGATCTTGAAAGCGAAAAATGATGAGTATGTGCTTGCTTCTAGAACATTAGGTTCTTCGAGTGGTCGACTAATTTTAAAACATCTTATTCCAAACGTATTAGGTCAGATTATTATTACCACAATGTTTACTATTCCTGGTGCAATCTTTTTTGAAGCATTCTTGAGCTTCATTGGATTAGGTATACAGCCCCCAGAGGCTTCACTAGGTAGTTTGGTAAACGACGGTTATAAAAAGATGCAAATGTTTCCACATCTTCTTATGGTTCCAGCTGTAATTATTAGTTTACTTATGATCAGCTTTAACTTACTCGGGGACGGATTAAGAGATGCGTTTGATCCGAAAATGAAAAAGTAGGTGAATTGAAGTATGGAGAAAATATTAGAAATTAAAGATCTTAAGGTACACTTCAATACATTTGCTGGAACAGTTCAAGCTGTAAGAGGTGTTTCTTTAGATCTGTATAAGGGTGAAACATTAGCGATTGTAGGAGAGTCAGGTTCAGGAAAATCTGTAACTTCAAAAGCGCTAATGGGATTAATTCCAAAACCGCCAGGTGAAATTGCTGGTGGAGAAATTCTTTTCGAAGGTAAAGATTTAGCTAAACTGACAGAAAAAGAAATGCAAAATGTCAGAGGTGCAGATATTTCGATGATTTTCCAAGATCCAATGACATCATTAAACCCAACGATGACAATTGGAAAACAAATCATGGAAGGTATTATTAAGCACAGAAAGCTTGGTAAAACAGAAGCACATAAACTAGCTTTAGAGTTATTAAAACTTGTAGGTATTCCTAACCCTGATGTTAGAATTAAGCAATATCCACACCAGTTTTCGGGTGGTATGAGGCAGCGTGTGGTAATAGCGATTGCCTTAGCTTGTAATCCAAAAATCTTGATTGCTGATGAACCTACAACAGCATTGGATGTAACGATTCAGGCTCAGATTTTAGATTTAATGAAAAATTTACAAAAGCAAGTGGATACTTCTATTATCTTTATTACGCATGACTTAGGGGTAGTTGCGAACGTTGCAGACCGTGTTGCTGTTATGTATGGTGGTAAGATTGTAGAAATTGGAACAGTTGATGATATTTTTTATAATCCTCAACATCCATATACTTGGGGTCTAATAAGTTCGATGCCAGATCTTGATACGAATGAAGATGAATTATACGCTATCCCTGGATCACCTCCGGATTTGTTAAATCCACCAATAGGTGATGCTTTCGCTCCAAGAAATCCATTTGCGATGAAAATTGATTTAGAACAAGAGCCGCCTATGTTTAAAGTGTCTGAAACACATTATGCAGCTACTTGGTTACTTCATCCGGATGCTCCTAAGGTGGAACCACCTGAGGCTGTTAAAAAGCGGATGAAAAAGTCTCCTAACAAAAAGGAGGAGAATTAATTGGCTGGGACACAAGAAAAGCTTTTAGAAATTCAAAACTTAAAACAGCACTTCAATATTGGTAAACCAAACGAAGTTAAGGCTGTTGATGGACTTACTTTCGATATATACAAAGGGGAAACTTTGGGTCTGGTAGGTGAATCCGGTTGTGGTAAGTCTACTACTGGACGAACAATTATTCGTTTATACGATGCAACAGACGGAAAAGTAGTATTTAAGGGTGAGGATGTTCATGGGAAGAAGAATAGATCTCAACTTAAAAGCCTTAACCGTAAGATGCAAATGATTTTCCAAGATCCATATGCATCGTTAAACCCTCGTATGAAGGTTGAAGATATTATTGCTGAAGGTATTGATATTCATGGCTTAGCAAAAAATAAAGAAGAACGTAAGCAAAAAGTAGTTGATTTGTTAGAACAGGTTGGTCTTAACAAAGAACATGCTAATAGGTACCCACATGAATTTAGTGGTGGACAACGTCAAAGAATTGGTATTGCACGTGCTTTGGCTGTTGACCCTGAATTTATCATTGCCGATGAACCAATCTCAGCGCTTGATGTTTCCATACAAGCACAGGTTGTTAACCTATTAAAGGATCTTCAAAAACAACATAAGTTAACCTATTTATTTATCGCGCACGATTTATCAATGGTTAAGTACATTAGTGATCGTATTGGTGTTATGTATTTTGGTAACATGGTAGAGCTTGCAGACGCAGATGAGTTGTATTCTAACCCAATTCATCCTTATACAAAGTCTCTATTATCAGCTATTCCATTACCAGATCCCGATTATGAGCGCAACCGTAGACGTATTGCGTATGATCCTAGCCAACATGATACAAGTGAAGAGCCGGAATTTAGAGAAATTCGTCCTCGTCACTGGGTACTATGTACAACCAAAGAATTTGAAGCTTATAAACAGGAGTTTCAAAATAAAGAGAGTTGAATTTATAAATCCTTATTAACATTTGTTAATAAGGATTTTTTCTTGTAATTATATAAAATTAAATTATTTCCACAAATCCGTTTTGAAAAAAGGAAAAAACTCCTACAAACTTTTTACAATATTTTTAACTATATCGTGTAATCTTCTAATATAATAAGAGTAAATACAACATTGGGAGTTTGATTCAAATGGAGAAAATACGAAACATTATTAGTCTCTTCATTACTTTTCTCCTTCTCAGTATAGTGATGACGACTCATACATCCGAAGCTGCAGAAACAGAAGTAATGACTATGAAAAACCATGAAAAGCATGCCACGGCACTGTCAGGCTACGAATTACCTGACAAAATAAAGCGTTTTACCTATGATTCTGGACTTCAATTTGAATATCCTGAGGCTGTTAGAGGGATTTACGTCACTGGTCATTCTGCTGGAGGTAGCAGGTTTGATAAGTTAATTAATCTTATTAAGTCGACTGAATTGAATGCAATGGTCATTGATATTAAGGATGACTACGGTAACCTAACGTATATACCTGAAGAAGGTTCTCCATATAAAGATATAGCTAAACCATATATGGATGATCCACGTAAAATGTTAGAGGTGTTAGAAAAAGAGGGAATATATCCTATTGCTAGAATAGTGGTGTTTAAGGATACCGTTTTAGCAAAAAAACGTCCTGATTTATCGTTTACGCAAAATGGAAAAGTGTGGTCCAATGGGAAAGGTGATTCTTTTGTAAGTCCATTTAAGAAAGAAGTATGGGAATATAATGTTGAAATAGCTAAAAGGGCAGCAGAACTTGGATTCCAAGATATTCAATTCGATTATGTCCGCTTTCCAGAAGGATTTGAACGTAGGGACAAAGAGTTGAAATACGACCTTGGTGACTATAAAGATTCTGAATTAAATGATGTGAAAAAACGTGTAGAAGCTGTAACCGATTTTGTAGCTTATGCAAGAAAAGAACTAGAATACTATGGTGTTGATGTCTCAGTAGATATTTTTGGCTATGCAGCCACTATTAAAGAAACACCAGGTATCGGACAGAACTTTTCTAAAATATCATCTAATGTAGATGTTATATCATCGATGATATATCCAAGTCACTGGACATCGTATTTTGGGATTGATATGCCAGACAAGGAACCTTACCGTTTAGTTAAGGAATATGCGAAGGTCGAAAACGAAGTGTTAGGTAGTCTAGAAAATTCACCAACATCAAGGCCTTGGATCCAAGACTTTGAGGCGCCATGGTTGTATAGTGGTGCAACAAAACAATATGGTAAAGCAGAAGTAGAAGCACAAATTAAGGCTTTAAATGAGAACGGTATTAAAGAATTTCTACTATGGAATGCAGGAAATACCTACACGGAAAATGTAGATTACACTCCATTACAATAATAATAGTAAGATGGAAAGCCAATCATGGTTTTCCATCTTTTTTTGGCCCTTTTGTATAAATTATTCCCTTTTTAAATTACACATTAGAGATAAAATCTGCAGTAACTGAATTCTTTAATTTATTGAGTGCAAATGCTACGCTGTGGAAAAATACTCGCTTTCCGTGGGGAACGCTTCAGCCTCCTCGCTCGCAAAGAACACTCGCTGTGGGGTCTTCAGACTGTTCCTTTCC
>NZ_JACLZI010000027.1 GCF_014280935.1 Aquibacillus kalidii | reverse complement strand
AGCGAAAAAGTAGAATCAGGAGGAACTCGCGACGTAAGGGAGTACTTAACGAAGCGAAAAAGTAGAATCAGGAGGAACTCGCGACGTAAGGGAGTGGTTAACGAAGCGAAAAAGTAGAATCAGGAGGAACTCGCGATGTAAGAGAGTGGTTAACGAAGCGAAAAAGGAGAATCAGAATAAACTCGCGATGTAAGAGAGTACTTAACGAAGCAAAAAAAGAAGAAGTAGGAGAAAGTCGCGACGTAAGGCGATTAATCGGTGGCGTAATAAAAAAACAGAATTGAGAACGTAAGACATGATTAAAGAGGAAAATCATTAGCGTTGCAATCTATAAATTTAAAAGAAAAATTAGTATATTCACACCACCAATTGCTCAAACAGCAACATTTATTTCAAAATCTGTTATTCTCCAAAACCGCGTCATATCAACATTCACAATACAACTCAAAAAAACTTTTAAAAAAATAATAGATTACAAGTTTAAAAGATAGATTCACTGCCCATACTGTGAGTAACAGTAATTAAGGGGGAAATAAACATGAAGAAATTGATATTTATCTTTTTTATATTTTTATTATTATTTGGATCATTCCCGGCAAAAGGATTTAGTCAAGGAGACCAACAAGAACAAATATCCACAGATTATCAAGTTATCCCGGACGAAGCTATTCGTTTAAGGATTTTAGCAAATAGTGATAAAGAAGCGGATCAAGATTTAAAAAGAACAATTCGTGACGAAGTAAATAAACAAATTACCGAGTGGGTTAAAGATATAGATGATATTAAAGAAGCACGTAAACTGATTCAGAAAAACATCCAAGAAATTGAAGGAATAGTTGGCCAGACTTTAGAAGCAGAGGGCAGTGAACAGAGCTTTAATGTTAAGTATGGGAAAGATGTGAAATTTCCAACTAAGGTTTATGGGTCTTATGTATATCCTTCAGGGGAATACGAGGCAATTTTAGTAACGTTAGGTGAGGGCAAAGGTGCAAATTGGTGGTGTGTTCTTTTTCCACCGCTATGCTTCTTAGATTTTTCAAATGGAACTAGCGTTGCGGATGGGGAAGAAAAAAACGATAAAGATACAAAGAAAGAAGAAAAGAAGGAAGATAAAAAAGAAAAAGAAGTGGAATTTAAATTTTTCTTTTTAGAATGGTTTAGCTAAATCTATCATATTTATTCCTATCAATCATAGACTGTAATAATTAATAGATTAGATAGGAGTAGATAAGGATGAAAATGATAAGTACGGAAAACATTCAAGAGGAGATACTTGTAGAGTTTTTTGAGGGTAAGTGGGAGGAAATGCCTGACAAAACGATGTTAAGGCAGCATGGTTACTTGGTCGAATATCAAGAACAATATAAAGCATACTTTGCGTTAGCCCCAGTGAAAGGCGATGCGTTCTGGTTAAAAAGCTTGTATATTAAAGAGGGTGTTCCTTCTTCCTTACCGTTAAGCCTAATTGAATCAGCAATAGCAATTACTAGAGATAAAGTTGTGAACGGATTATTTGTTTATAGTCATCAACAAACATTAAGTTCCTTATTAACTTTATTAGGCTTTAAAGAACAACTTTCCCCTGCTTTTGCAGATGGATTAGAATTAAAGGGTGGAAAATGGTACAAAATAGAAGTAAATAAAGTCCCCCAATTAAAATCTGATTTATAGTTATCCAGTATCTATCCACAACTGTGGATAAATCTTGTTGATATCTTGTGTAATAATGTTAATAACTTGTGGATTAGTGTGGATAACAATAAATATATCTTATATCAATTAGCAAAAGCTACAGCTTACCATCGAAGCTGTGGCTTTTATTAGTATAAAGACATCAAATAAGAAAGTTGGCAAGAACCGAGTAAAAACAGAGGTTAGTAAAATCAACAGCTTGCGAAAATAGAAAGTAAGTTGGATAATGTGGATAAAGTGTCAAGATTATTCACAGGTTTTAAAGGAGTTACGCAAATTGGATACTATGTATTGGAAAATAGATGACAAGGAAAATATAGATACGCAAATTGAACAAGCTGCTACGCTATTAAGACAACAAGAGGTTGTAGCTTTTCCAACAGAGACAGTTTATGGGCTAGGTGCTGATGCTACAAATAGTGCTGCAGTGGAAAAAATATTTTTGGCAAAAGGACGACCTTCCGACAATCCGTTAATTGTTCATGTGTCGAGTCCTCACGAAGTTAGTAAATATGTTCAGTCCATACCTGAGCCTGCAAAAAAATTGATTGCTGCCTTTATGCCAGGTCCACTGACAGTTATTTTAGAAAGCAATGGTGTAATAGCTGAAAATGTCACAGCTGGGTTAGAAACGGTTGGTGTTAGGATCCCGGATCATCCGGTGGCAAGACTATTACTTGAGAAAGCAGCTATTCCTTTAGCTGCACCGAGTGCCAATCGCTCAGGTAAACCAAGTCCGACTAATGCTGTGCACGTTCACCATGATTTAAATGGTAAAATTGCAGGTATTTTAGATGGTGGACAAACTGGTGTAGGGTTAGAATCTACTGTTGTCGATTGTACAGGTGACATCCCGATGATCTTAAGACCAGGTGGTGTGACCCGTGAGCAGTTAGAAGCGGTAGTTGGGAAGGTCATGGTTGATCCAGCCTTAGTTCAAAGCAAAGATAAACCGAAATCACCTGGAATGAAATATAACCATTATGAACCAGATGTCCCGTTATGGTTAATAAAGGGAAATGCCAACTTTTTTCAAAAAAAGATCAATCAGCTTACAGAACAGGGGAAAAAGGTTGGAGTTATGGCAAGTGGGGAATTAGCTGAACAGTTGAAAGCTCCAATTACCCATCCATGTGGGTCACGTCAGAATTTGTCTGAAGTTGCTATCCAACTGTATGATACATTACGTTCATTTAAACAGACAGAAGTGGACGTGATTCTGTGCGAATTTTTTGAAGAGATAGGTGTTGGTCAAGCCATCATGAACCGCCTACAAAAAGCAGCAAGTAGAACGATTGTCGATAAGTAATTTAATGCAATTGCATCATAAAACCCTTTCGCGGCGCATATAGTGGAGTAGCATGTCCAGAGAGGGGTTGGCATTATGGTTCAATTAGGGGAGTTGATGTCCCTTTTATTTATGGCCATAGCCTTAGGGATGGATGCATTTTCTGTTGGATTAGGAATGGGAATGCAAGCATTGAGGCTGAAAAGAATATTTATCGTGGGAATAACAGTGGGCATTTTTCATATATTGATGCCGTTTTTTGGAATTGTCCTAGGTAAATTCATTTCTACTAAGCTAGAAGGCTTTGCTGTATTAGGTGGAGGTTTGCTGCTTTTCGGTTTAGGGGTAATGATGGTCCTAAATTCATTTAACCGTGAAGATAAAGCAATGAGTCCAGTGGGTCTTGGTCTTATATTATTTTCTTTGAGTGTAAGCCTTGATAGCTTTTCCGTTGGCTTAAGTTTAGGAATGTCAGGTGTTAAAGTTGCCTTAGCCTTACTATTGTTTGGGTTTGCAAGTACTGTTTTGACATGGACAGGCTTACTGTTAGGTAGAAAAGCGAGAGGACTTCTGGGTGTGTACAGTGAGTTGCTTGGTGGAAGTATTCTTTGTGGTTTAGGATTAAAAATTATTTTTGGGTAAAAAAGACGGGGCAAAAACCCAGCAGTTTTAAAGGGCCCTTGATGATACGTATAGAAAAAATAACTCGGCTTACTTTTTATAAGGTACGCCGAGTTATTTTTTAGTTGAAATAATTTAATGATCAACAACCATTTTAATCTGGAATAGAATCGTCGCATTTGGTGGAAACAACCTGTTTAAAAACAAGCAAATAGTCAACGCTTAACTTTGTAGCCTTCCCGTCAATATGGTATAGTTTTTGACAAAGAGTAAAAATCAAACCATTGTGGAAGGATAAGAACTTCTAGCGCAATGAAGTCATAGGATAACCACCTAGAATAATTCATAACTGATGGGGGTAGAAACATGAAAATATTGTTCGTTTGTACAGGAAATACATGTAGAAGTCCGATGGCAGAAGCATTATTACGAAAAATCTCTACAGCAGAGGTGAAGTCAGCAGGTATTTATGCTGGGAACGGCCAACCTGCATCAGAGGGAACAACAGCTGTCTTACAAAATAACGGAATTGCACTTAACCATCAATCACAAACCGTTACCCCAGAATTGTTGAATTGGGCTGATTTAGTTTTAACAATGACTACTAGCCATAAGCAAGCTCTTGCGGTCCAACACCCTACCTTTAACGATAAATTATTCACCTTAAAAGAGTACGTATT
Source organism: Aquibacillus kalidii (assembly GCF_014280935.1). Classification (GTDB taxonomy): domain Bacteria; phylum Bacillota; class Bacilli; order Bacillales; family Amphibacillaceae; genus Aquibacillus_D; species Aquibacillus_D kalidii. Next base: position 89,311 of record NZ_JACLZI010000027.1, on the reverse strand, counting down.
ACTGGATGAAAATGATGATTGGGAAAAGTTGAAAAAAGCTTATTCCAGATTAGAAGAGAAGCGTGCTGAATTCATAGCCGAACGTGGAAAAGAGTTAGACCATAATGAAATGGATCGCGCACTATATGATCATTTAAAAATGGAAATTAGTGATATTCAAGTATTAGAAGCAAAACTTCCTAACTATGATATCTCAGATCCTTTTGGCGGTGATTTGTCAATTTATAAAAAAACTTTAGAAGAAATGAAAAAGTATGTTGAACTATTGGCAAAAAAAATAGAAAATAGAAGAGGATAAGTTTTTCTAGCGGTAAACATCTAGGAGGAGAAATCATGAGGGGAAAGGCAACTTTTAATCTACGATGGAAGTTAGTTGTTTTTACAACTTTACTTGCCATCGTTACCTATTCAACAAGTGCTATTTTTATTTATTTTTTACAGGATTATATAGTAGCGTTTATTGCAATACCAGAAACGCTATTTGTTTCCTTAACATTGCTGCTTGGGATTATATGGTCAGGAATTCTAGCATTTTCAGCAGCGCGTTTTATTACAAAGCCACTCATACAGCTTGACAAAGTTGCGACACAAGCGGCTGAAGGAAACCTAGATATTGAGGTTCAAATTAGAGATTCAAAGGATGAAATAGGCTCACTATCATTATCATTTAGTAAAATGATAGAAAGTTTAAAATCGATTTTAGGCAACATCGATCAAAACTTTGAGGAGACGAATACTTCTGTACATAAAATCAAAGATGCAGCAAGCCGTGCAGCTGCTCAAACAAATGTTATTGAGCAGACGGTAAGACAAATATCTGCAGGGGCTGAAGAGTCATCAAGCTCGATTCAAAGAACTGCCGAATCGATAGATGAATCAACAAGAATAGCTAGTCAAGTTCAAACTAAAGCAACAGAGTCACGAGAGAAATCTGCTACGATGACGAAGCAGCTAACAGAAACGAAGGAAATCATTAATCAACTTCTAAATGGTGTGTTCATGCTAGCTGAAACCCAAGAGCATTCATTAGAGGATGTAAATAGACTTTCACAAAAAGCATCAGAAGTTGGCAATGTCATTTCGATGGTTGGGGAAATAGCAGAGCAAACTAATTTACTTGCACTTAATGCATCTATAGAGGCAGCGCGTGCAGGAGAACATGGGAAAGGTTTTGCTGTTGTAGCAGAAGAGGTTAGAAAATTAGCCGATCAAAGTACTGATGCGGTTAAAAATATAGCGGATCTTATTAAAAACATGCAGGATGATGTGAAGCTTGTCGTGAATAAAATGCAAGCACATGTAGACGAAACGCGAGAGAAAGCGAAGAATAGTCAAGGTGTCACAGACGTTATTTCATCTATGTCAGATTCCGTAAACGAAGTAGATTCAGCCATTAATCAAATTACAGATCTAGTAAAAACACAACTCGAAGAAATTCAGGCAACTTCAGAGCAGGCCCAAGAGGTTTCTGCGATAGCGGAACAAACTTCAGCAGGGGCGCAACAAGTAAGTGCCTCGATCCAAGAGCAAACAGTAGTAGCAGAGAATTTAGAGGAATTAGCAGTTACATTAGAGAATCATGCACATACATTGAAAAAGCAAATGAGCCATTTTAAATTATCTTAATTTTTTTTGGAAAAGGAGCATTCATTATGAAGGTTATACTTGCGTCTGATCACGGTGGAATAAATCTATCAAAGGAAATTGCTTCCCTATTAGAAGAAATGAATATTGAATTTGAAGATATTGGTTGTAATTGTGAAGACTCAGTCGATTATCCTGACTATGGCATACCTGCAGCTAAGCGTGTTGCAGATGGTGAATTCGATCGAGCGATTTTAATTTGTGGAACAGGAATTGGGATGTCCATAGCTGCTAATAAAGTAAAAGGTATTCGTGCTGCTTTAGTGCATGATACATTTAGTGCAAAAGCAACAAGAGAACATAATGATTCCAACATACTCGCAATGGGCGAGCGTGTCATTGGGCCAGGACTTGCACGAGATATTGCAAAAATCTGGTTAGAAACAGAATTTTTAGGTGGACGACATGCTAACCGGATAGGGAAAATCAGTGACTACGAGGCGATAAAGTAAATCAGAAGTTAAATAGAAAATGTACGAAAAGGTATGTTTTTTTTCGAAGGGACTGTTTTCGTGAATCAGCTTGAAGATCATATCAAGGGAATAGTAGATGAATGGTTAGAAAGTGGATACTTAAAAAAAGGGAACGTGTTTGTTGTTGGTTGTTCGACAAGCGAGGTTGCTGGGGAACATATCGGTACATCTGGAAGTGAAGAAATTGCAGCTATCCTGTTTAAACAATTAACTAGATTAAAAGAGAAAGCTGGTGTTCAGCTAGCTTTCCAGTGCTGTGAACATTTAAATCGGGCGATTGTAGTAGAAGAGGAAACAGCCTTGCAGCGACAACTTGAGGAAGTTAGCGCGATCCCGGTAAGAAAAGCTGGGGGCTCGATGGCGGCCTATGCCTACAAGCATTTCGATCAAGCAGTAGTGGTAGAAGGTATTCGGGCAGATGCTGGTATTGATATAGGGGAAACAATGATTGGGATGCATTTAAAGCGAGTGGCAGTCCCACTTCGCTTAAAGCAGCGATATGTTGGAAATGCAAGGGTAAATGCTGCTCGAACTAGGCCGAGGCTGATTGGTGGAGAAAGAGCTGTTTATTCAATCGAGGAACAAGGCAATTGTGATTGACCTTCAACCGTTATGGGAAAGGCAGTCTTAGTACTAAAAAATACTTCTTAGCTAAAACTTGTTATCATTTCAGAAGTGAAACGAAGGGTTTCTACCAATTGGTGTCATCCAACGTTTTTACATAAAAATAAGATGGAACAATAATAAGGGGGAAAAGTAATGGAGCACGTTAAACAGAATGATTTGGAGATTTTTGAGGCAATTGAAAAGGAACGAAAGCGTCAAAACGACAAAATAGAATTAATCGCATCCGAGAATTTTGTATCACAGGCAGTCATGGAAGCACAAGGATCTGTATTGACTAACAAATATGCAGAAGGCTATCCTGGTCGTCGTTACTATGGTGGTTGTGAGTATGTAGATATCGCAGAGGATTTAGCCCGCGATCGTGCGAAGAAAATTTTCGGTGCGGAATATGTTAACGTGCAGCCTCACTCTGGAGCTCAAGCAAATATGGCCGTTTACTTTACTGTTTTAGAGCCTGGAGACACAGTCTTGGGAATGAATTTAAGTCATGGTGGACACTTAACGCATGGTAGCCCAGTTAACTTCAGTGGTAAGCTCTACAACTTTGAAGAGTATGGAGTGGACGAGCAGTCGGAACAGCTTGACTACGATGCCATTCTGGAAAAGGCTAAACAAGTAAAGCCTAAACTGATTGTAGCTGGTGCTAGTGCCTATCCACGTACAATTGACTTTAAAAAGTTCCGTGAAATCGCTGATGAGGTTGGCGCATATTTAATGGTAGATATGGCGCACATTGCAGGTCTTGTTGCTAGTGGCTTACACCCAGACCCAGTTCCACATGCGCATTTTGTAACAACTACGACACACAAAACATTACGTGGTCCACGTGGTGGGATGATTCTGTGTAAAGAGGAATTTGGTAAGCAAATCGATAAAACGATCTTCCCTGGCGTTCAAGGTGGCCCTTTAATGCATGTTATTGCTGCTAAAGCGGTTGCCTTTAAAGAAGCTTTACAAGATGATTTCAAGGAATATGCTAAGAATATTATTGCCAATGCGAAGCGTTTTGGTGAAAAGCTACAAGAAGAAGGAATTCGTATCGTTTCTGGTGGTACAGATAACCATCTTTTATTGTTAGATGTACGTGGCTTAAACCTAACTGGAAAAGATGCAGAAAAGGCTTTAGATGATGTTGGGATTACGACAAATAAAAACACGATCCCATTTGATCCAGAAAGCCCATTTGTAACAAGTGGTGTTCGTGTAGGTACTGCAGCTGTAACCTCTCGTGGTTTTGGTTTGGAGGAAATGGAAGAAATTGCATCTATTATTGCCTTTACACTAAAAAATCATGAAGATGAAGCTAAGCTTGTAGAAGCAAAGGAACGTGTTAAAGTACTAACTGCTAAATTCCCATTATATCAATAATAGATCAGTCCCTTGTCATTTTTGTGGCAAGGGACTGTTTTAATGCAAAAAGAATGGAGAAACTAATAGTATATGCTTGAAAGCTAAGTCATTTTACCGTACACTTTTTAGGATGGACAATTGTCGACAAACTTTTATAAAAAATGAAGGAGTGATCAATAGTGGGTAATGTGTATGTACTGGATCATCCATTAATTCAACACAAACTAACTTACATAAGAAGTAAAGAAACAGGAACAAAGGAATTCCGTGAACTTGTAGACGAAGTAGCAGGTTTAATGGCATTCGAAATTACAAGGGACCTTCCTGTTGAAGAGATTACAATAGAAACTCCTGTAACGAAAGCAACAACTAAAACATTAAGCGGTAAGAAAATTGGATTAGTACCAATTTTACGTGCAGGCCTAGGTATGGTCGATGGTATTTTGCGTCTGATTCCTGCTGCAAAAGTAGGGCACGTTGGTTTATATCGTGACCCGGAAACATTAAAGCCTGTAGAATATTACATCAAACTCCCTTCTGATATCCAAGAACGTGAATTGATCGTAATCGACCCAATGCTTGCAACAGGTGGATCGGCAAACGATGCGATTCATTCCTTGAAAAAACGCGGCGCAACAAACATTAAATTAATGTGCCTAGTTGGTGCTCCTGAAGGGGTAGAAGTAATTAAAAAAGATCATCCGGATGTAGATATCTACTTAGCTGCATTAGATGAAGGATTAAATGACCACGGTTATATCGTTCCAGGTCTTGGTGATGCTGGAGATAGACTTTTTGGTACGAAGTAATATAAATTAAAATGATCAGACAGGCAAAGTAAGGTAGCCTGTCTGATTTTTTTGTTATGTGGTTTCGATCGATGGGCAGTTATATGCCGGAATAAGGGGTTTATGTGCCGTTTTACCTCTGTTATGTGCCAACTCCTATGAGATATGTGCCAATCCCATTAACTTATGTGCCAGAACCCCACAGTTATGTGCCAGAACAGCTGTAGGCTAAGTCACTATAACTGAGCATCAGTGAAATATGCACCTTTTTTTGTTCCCACGCAAGTAAGCCCCATTGAAGACATCAATTTATGTGCTACTTTTCGTGACTCTAAGTGGAGAAACTTCCGGCAATCATAGTTTGTTATAGATGGAGAAATCAATAAGAGATAATCTTCTAAAGCCAGAATATGGGCATCTTTTGAATTAGTGAAGCAAGCATCGCAGTGCCAGGAACCTGTGACCCGTGTCATCGGTCTAGAAGAGCAGGATGGACAAACTACGCCAGTTTGAATATCTATAAGTGGAATGTTGTACTTTTCAAGAAGGTTTGTAAAGAGAGGGGCGCTGTTATCTAGCAATATCTGAGCTAATTCAGAAGTGTTAGTTAGAGGTTTAGTATTCTCGCATCTTTTTTCAAGTTTCATTATTCTTGCTACTAATTCTTCTGCATGGACAACCTTACTAGAAATTAAGTCATTTTCTGCGTTTGATTTTAAGATTGTACTTGGATTCGCAATAGCTACTAAGGATTTTATTGGTGTAAAGGTAAAATGGTGAGCGGACAGCCATGAAGAAAGTAAGTCTTGGTGATAAAAAACTTGATTAAGGGGATTGCGAAAACCTTCTTCCGTCTCGTTATAGGTCCTAATCATTTGGTTAAACTCTTTATCAAAAAATAAAGTGCCAGCTATGTTTTTAGCTTCAATAATTAGAAGGAAATAAACACATATTACTAGAAAGTCAATTTGGAAATACTGGGAATTAAACTGCAGTCGTAAATCCTTTAGTACAAGGAAACGGTTGGAGGGTAGTCGTCTTAATTGATAGGATATTATTTCTTCTCCACGGAACCCTGCTATATATTTCCGTAGATTATCTTCAATTACCGGGTACTGATAATGATGAGAATCCAACCGTCGTAACAAAGCCTCGTGCCCTTTAATATTGCGTGGGTAACTATTTTTCATTAAATTCCTCCATTCCAATTTAAGTTCACCCTTCAAATATTCGCTAATTTATAGAAAAATCCTTTGTAGTTAGTAAAATAATTTACGTAGACCTATAGCTTAACTGAGTAAATACTTTTGTGTGCCACTATGAGGTCGAAATGTGCCACTTCTCTCCGGTTATCTGCCAAAACACAGCATATATGTGCCGCTACTAATGACATATGTGCCAAAACAAGCAAGTTATGTGCCAAAACTCATTTCTCACAGCTAAACCACATAGCAAATAACTACAATCATGCATGAAATCCACTCATCCCCCACATACTAAGCAGAAAAAAACAGAGGAGAAATGCAACGATGAAACGTACACACATCATTACTACCATAGTAACCATAATAATCGCAACTCTCCTTTCACCATTAAAAGGTATAGCGGTCGAGGAGCAATCCATCATCATTGAAGTCGATGGAGACCCAGCTCAACAAAAGGAGTACATTGAAAACCACTATCCTTATATCGAAGTAGTCCAAGTATATGACACCATTTTCACAGGGCTTGCCCTAAAGGGTTCACCTAGCAACTTGCAACGAATGGGTTCAATGGAATTTGTTAAAAAGGCCTATCCTGTTCGTACATACGAAACAAATACAGAAGCCAATCCAAACAAAAGTATTCCATTTCTGATGGAAGAAAAATATCAGCAGAAAAACAGCACCGACTACACGGGTGAAGGTGTCAAAATAGGTGTCATTGATACGGGTGTAGATTATAGACATCCAGATTTAAAGAAGAATTACAAAGGTGGCTATGATTTAGTCGATCTAGATGATGATCCATTGGAAACGCAGCCTGAACAAGGGATTCCGACGATGCATGGAACCCACGTTTCAGGAATTATAGCTGCTGATGGAAATATGAAAGGTATCGCGCCTGATGCTGACCTTTACGGATATCGCGCGCTTGGACCTGGTGGTCGTGGTACATCGATTCAAGTAATTGCAGCAATTGAAAAAGCGGTCAAGGATGGTATGGATATCATCAATATGTCACTAGGAAATTCAGTGAATGGACCAGACTGGCCAACGAGTATTGCGGTAAATAAGGCTATTAAACTGGGCGTTTCTGTTGTAATAGCAAACGGGAATGCTGGTCCATCAAACTGGACTGTTGGTTCGCCAGCGACTGCGACAAACGCTATCTCTGTGGGAGCATCAACACCACCATTAGAGATCCCATTTCTTTATGATTCTTTTGAGGATAAGCAAATTATCATGTCACCGTTACTCGGCTCAAAGCCATGGAATTTACAAAAAGATTATCCAATTACTTATGAAGGAATAGGGAATAAAGAAATAACAGGTGCAAGAGGAAAGATTGTTCTCTTACAACGCGGAAAGGTGCCATTCGCGGAAAAGGCAAGAAAGGCAGAACAAGCAGGAGCAGAGGCTGTCATCATTTTTAATAATGAAGAGGGACCTTTTCAGGGATCAGTTAGTGATGGCAAAGGCGAGATAACGATTCCTGTAGCAGCTATTTCACAAAAAGACGGCCAATGGTTAAAGCAACAAGCAAATCAGTCTAAATACTGGATAGATACTAAGTATAAAAAAACGAAAGATCAAATAGCCGGTTTTAGTTCACGTGGACCTGTGACAGCCAACTGGCACATTAAGCCTGAAATTGTTGCCCCAGGTGCAGCAATAATGAGCACCGTACCAGGAGGATACCAGGAATTACAAGGGACGAGTATGGCCTCACCGCATGTGGCTGGTGGTTTAGCCTTAGTAAAACAAGCACACCCAGACTGGACACCGGCTCAGTTAAAAGGGGCCTTACTAACTTCTGCACTACCATTAACAAAAGGGGAACAATTGTATGACCCGATTGACCAAGGAATGGGCAGGATGCAACCAGACAAGGCAATAGAGACAGATCTAATCATAACAAATCCGTTACTTGCTTTTGGAAAAGTTGAAAAGTTAAAAGAAAAGCATAGCGTCCAAATGCAATTGGAAAATGTATCCGACCAAGAAAAGACCTATTATTTTGAGGTTCCAGAACAGAAGCAAGGCTTAAGGTGGTATTTTCCAAAAAGTTTCACATTGAAGCCTGGTGAGAAAAAAACAGTCGAAGTTGAGTTAGCTATCACAAGCTCAGGACTGGATACTGGAATCCATCAGGGATGGATAACCTTGAATCAAGGAAGTAAAAGCTATAAACTTCCATATCTTTTCTTAAATAAGGATGGAGAATTTCCGAAAGCGATGGGAATGGAATTTTCCTTAAAGCAATTCTCAGATGACCAGTACCAATATCGATTATATTTACCAGAAAAAACGGAACAAGTAACCGTTGATTTATATGACCCTAACTCACTATCCTTCGAGCGAACATTATTAGAATTAGAAGATCTTGCTCAAGGTATAATCGAAGGATCAATGGAAAAAAGGGATATCGGTAAGCAAGGCGAATACCTAGCAAATATATCGATTGAAACAAAGGATGGTAAAATCCATCACTATCAGACAACATTACAAATTGCATTTCCGGAATAAAGAAAAATCTCCCCACCACTCTAGGTGGGGAGAAAATATTTCGACAAACGAACAAATATTCACAAAATTGTAGAATCTACACGATTACTTTTCCACTATAATGAAAGGTGAGGCTTTTGATATGGCAACCTCTTGAGGGAATATTCTAAAAACTTCTTGATTGATATGTACTTTTTTAGATGAAATTGATGTTTTGTTTTCTTGTCCAAACGGATTGACAAGGGCTTACCCCTATTGTATGCTAATTTATGGTGGATGATAGGGTTTTCAGGATGTGACGTTTGTCACTGCCTGAATAATTTGATTGTGGTAATCTAATAAAATTATTTATTAGGAAGTGGCTAGAAGAAAATAGGTGCTTTCACAAAACTTATTAATACCTTGTTTCTACCAGACCACTGTTTTATGCACATACATATCGGGAGTTAATGTATGGAACCATTCATTTATAGAAAAAAGCGGGTGACGAATAACAATGCAACCATACGATCAAATGATGACCCGTCAACGAAAATGGATGTTCTATCTTCTAGCAATACTAGTACTTGGAGCTGGTTTTACAGACTACCCTCGTATTTTCCTCGGACTCCTCCTTGGAGCTGTATTAAGCTTTTATAACTTATGGCTTATGCAAAGGAAAATTAAGCAATTCGGACAAGCGATTGTTGAGAAACGCTCCGCAAGAGGAATTGGTACGTTTACGCGATTAGCATCTGCAGCACTAGCTGTATTAATCGCCCTTCGGTTTGAGGAATATTTCCATATTATAGCTGTAGTTTTGGGATTAATGACAACTTATGTTGTGATTATGATAGATTTTGTCTTTTTTAAATCAAGATACTTACATAGGGAAGAGAGGTGAAGCAATTGGATCACGAAGCACCGCTTAAACATGATCTCTTTGGTATTTCATGGCTTGACTTTAATCTATCCACTGTATTAATGATATTTGTTACATGCGTTATTGTCTTTATTATCTGTGTGTTAGGAAGCAGAAAACTCCAAATGAAACCAACAGGATTTCAGAACTTTATGGAATGGATAGTTGATTTCGTTAAAGGCATTATCGGCGATACCATGGATTGGAAAACAGGTAAAGTATTTTTACCACTAGGTCTTACATTACTAGTATTCATCTTTGTAAGTAATATCCTTGGTGTTATAACCGTAGGGGTATGGGGACATACATTATGGTGGAAATCACCTACCTCTGATGCAACCGTAACGCTTACGTTATCAGCATTGGTTATTATTCTATCTAACTTTTATGGGATAAAAGTAAAAGGCTTTAAAGGATATGGGAAAGAATTCTTTAAACCAGTATCATTTATGTTCCCACTAAAGGTGATTGAGGAGTTCGCTAATACATTAACATTAGGTTTGCGTCTCTTTGGTAATATTTTTGCTGGTGAAATTTTGCTAGGATTGATAACAAAATTAGCATTTTCATTCACCGCTGTAACGTTCATACCAGCATTGATTCCAATGATGGCATGGCAAGGATTTAGTTTGTTCATTGGAGCAATCCAAGCGTTTATTTTTACAATGTTAACGATGGTTTACATATCTCATAAAGTGAGTTCAGACCATTAACATAATTTTTTAAAATAAAAACAGGTATATATTCTAAAGGAGGATTTTTTATTATGGGAGCTTTAGCAGCCGCAATAGCAGTAGGATTAGCCGCACTTGGTGCAGGTTTAGGGAACGGAATGATCGTAAGTCGTACAGTTGAAGGTATTGCACGTCAACCAGAACTACAAGGGCCACTTCAAACAACAATGTTTATCGGGGTAGCACTAGTAGAGGCGATTCCTATTTTCGCCGTTGTAATTGCATTTATGGTTATGTAATTTAATTAAATTCTAATGATGATGGCGAAGTTCGTCTAAGACAACCTTCGCCATTCCTTTATGCTTTACCGCTGTAACAGAGTTGTGTCAGTGAAATAAATAGGTCGCTGAAAGGAGTGAAATACTGTGCAAGCATATGCAGGTTGGCTAGTTATCGGGGCTGGAGTTGGTGGCTTCCGTGTTGGAGATATGGCTTTCGCACTCATTAGCTTTCTAATTCTAATGGTCCTATTGAAGAAGTATGCATGGGGACCATTGATGAACAAGATGGAAGAGCGTGAAAATTATATTGCAAGTGAAATAGATACTGCAGAAAAGAATCGAAAAGAGGCTGAAAAAGCATCTCGTGAAGCTGCAGAACAATTAAAACAAACACGCCAAGAAGCGCAGAGTATTATAGATGAGGCTAAAAAGGCTGGACAAAAACAAGAACAAGATATTCTTGAAGCTGCCCGTTTAGCAGCAGAACGTCTTAAAAAGTCTGCTCAAGAAGATATTGAACAAGAAAAAGAAAAAGCAATTAAGGCGCTTCAAGACCAAGTTGCTACTTTGTCTGTTCAAATTGCTACGAAAGTAATTGAAAAAGAGATAAATGCACAGGATCAAGATAAATTGATTTCCGATTATCTTAAAGAGGTAGGAGAAGAGCGATGAGTAGTAATTTAGTCGTATCAAAGCGCTATGCAGAAGCTCTTTTTCAAATCGGTAAAGAAAAGTCGAAATTAGATCATATGGAACCTGAACTTCAAATCGTGAAGGAAGTTTTCCAAAACAATGAAGAATTCACAACCTTTTTGAAACATCCAAAAATCAATGTGGATAAAAAGAAACAGCTGATTAAAGAAGTGTTTAAAGACTTCTCTTCTGATGTAGTTAACACCCTCTATCTTTTAGTAGATAGACATATAGAAGAAGCTGTTCCATCTATCGTTGATCATTTTGTGAAGTTAGTGAATGATGCTAAAGGAATTGCAGAAGCAAAGGTATATTCTGTACGTGAGTTATCTGATCAGGAAAAAGAACAGTTGACTAACGTGTTCTCGGAAAAACTAAATTTAAAAGCATTGAATATCGTTAATATTGTCGATTCCAGCCTAATTGGTGGCGTTAAACTAAAAATCGGTAACACAATTTACGATGGTTCAGTAAAAGCTAAGTTAGAAAGATTCGAACGGAATATAGCAACTGCAAATTAATGATGATAGGGGTGAAATGGCATGAGCATTAAAGCTGAAGAAATCAGTGCGCTGATCAAACAGCAAATTGAAAATTATCAATCTGACATAGAAGTGAACGATGTTGGTACAGTTATCGAAATTGGTGACGGTATCGCGCGTGCACATGGTCTAGACAACGTAATGTCTGGAGAGCTTGTTGAATTTTCTAATGGTGTCATGGGTATGGCACAGAACTTAGAAGAAAGTAACGTTGGTATCGTTATTTTAGGACCATACACAGAAATTCGTGAAGGTGACGAAGTTCGTCGTACAGGTCGTATTATGGAAGTGCCAGTTGGGGAGGAGCTTCTTGGAAGAGTAGTAAACCCACTTGGCCAAGCAATCGATGGAAAAGGCGCAATTGAAACTACTAAACGTCGTCCTATCGAAGCAGCTGCACCAGGTGTAATGGATCGTAAATCCGTACACGAACCACTTCAAACAGGTATTAAAGCGATTGATGCCCTTGTGCCAATCGGACGTGGACAACGTGAACTTATTATCGGTGACCGTCAAACAGGTAAAACAACTGTTGCAATCGACTCTATCTTGAACCAAAAAGATCAAGATATGATCTGTATCTATGTAGCTATCGGTCAAAAGGAATCAACTGTACGTGGAACAGTAGAAACTCTACGTAAACACGGCGCACTTGATTATACAATCGTAGTAGCTGCAGGTGCATCTGAACCTGCTCCATTATTATACTTAGCACCATATGCTGGGGTTGCAATGGGTGAAGAATTTATGTACAACGGCAAGCACGTGTTAGTTGTATATGATGATTTATCAAAACAAGCAGCAGCATATCGTGAACTATCCCTATTATTAAAACGCCCACCAGGTCGTGAAGCATTCCCAGGGGATGTATTCTACTTACACTCCCGTTTATTAGAGCGTGCGGCTAAACTTAGTGATGCAAAAGGTGGAGGTTCTTTAACAGCACTTCCATTCGTTGAAACACAAGCAGGGGACATCTCAGCTTATATTCCAACAAACGTAATCTCTATTACAGACGGACAAATCTTCTTACAATCAGACTTGTTCTTCTCAGGCGTACGTCCTGCGATTAACCCAGGTCTTTCTGTATCACGTGTAGGTGGTTCTGCACAAATTAAAGCGATGAAAAAAGTAGCAGGTACATTACGTCTGGATCTAGCTTCTTATCGTGAATTAGAATCATTTGCACAATTCGGTTCAGACCTTGATAAAGCAACACAAGCTAAACTAAACCGTGGTGCTCGTACTGTTGAAGTACTTAAGCAAGGTTTACACAAACCATTAGTAGTCGAAAAACAAGTAATGGTTATTTATTCACTTGTTAATGGTTATTTAGATGATATTCCAGTAGAAGATATTACACGTTTTGAATCTGAATTCCTTGATTGGATGGATAAAAATAAAGCGGACATTCTTAAATCAATCCGTGAAACAGGTAATCTAGCTGAAGCAGCAGAAATGAACAGTGCTGTAGAAGAATTCAAAAAACAATTCGTAGTATCTAACTAATGATAGAAATAAGATCGTCAACCTTTGAAGAAAGGGCGGTGAAATACAGTGGCATCTCTAAGAGATATACAAACGAGGATAACTTCAACGAAAAAAACAAAACAAATTACAAAAGCAATGCAAATGGTATCAGCTTCTAAACTAAATAGAGCAGAGCAGAATGCAAAGTCTTTTGTACCTTATAGCGAGAAAATTCAAGAAGTTGTGGCTGGGATTGCTGGTAGTGGGCAAGATGCTACTCATCCAATGTTAGAGTCAAGAGAAGTTAAGAAAACAGCTTACTTCGTTATTACTTCTGACAGAGGCCTTGCGGGTGCATATAACAGTAGTATCTTAAGGACAGTTTACCGAACTATCCAGGAACGCCATCACTCCAAGGATGAATATACGGTTATTGCAGTAGGACGAGTAGGACGTGACTTCTTTAAGAAACGTGACATACCAATTTCCAACGAAGTAATCGGGTTATCCGATCAGCCAAACTTTGCTGACATAAGCGATTTAACATCGCAAACAGTTCAAATGTACATCGATGGAGAGATCGATGAATTATACGTTTACTTCAGCCATTATGTTAGTGCTATATCTCAAGAAGTTACATCGAAAAAATTGTTGCCATTAACCAATATTTCGAATGGTGCTGAGAGCAAATCAAACGGCAGTATGTATGAATTTGAGCCGAATCAGCAGGAAATATTGAATGTCTTATTGCCACAATATGCAGAAAGCCTAATTTACGGTTCATTATTAGACAGTAAAGCAAGTGAGCATGCCTCTCGTATGACGGCAATGCAAAGTGCTACAGATAATGCCAACGATCTAATTAGTGATCTTTCTTTGCAATATAACCGTGCAAGACAAGCAGCAATCACGCAAGAAATTACCGAAATTGTTAGTGGTGCAGCAGCTCAAGAATAATTTCGAATAATATACCGTTAACATCTAAGTACTTGATTTAATCTTGGACGAGGATGAAAGTAAGTTAGGAGGGAAATCGATGAGCAAAGGACGCGTTACGCAAATCATGGGACCGGTTGTCGACGTAAAGTTTGAAAGTGGACACCTTCCAGAAATCTATAACGCATTAAAGGTCCAAACTGCAGGTGATAACGAAGAGCTTACATTAGAAGTAGCTCTACACCTCGGTGACGATAGTGTCCGTACAATCGCGATGTCATCAACTGAAGGTGTACAACGTGGTTCGGCAGTAACAGATACAGGTGCAGCTATTTCCGTACCTGTAGGTGATGTGACTTTAGGACGTGTGTTTAACGTATTAGGTGAAAAAATTGACTTAGATGAAGATCTTGCAAAGGATATCCGTCGTGATCCAATCCACCGTCAATCACCTGATTTTGAAAACCTAGCAACCGAAACTGAAATTCTTGAAACAGGAATTAAAGTTGTTGATTTACTTGCTCCTTATATCAAGGGTGGTAAAATCGGTTTATTTGGTGGTGCTGGTGTAGGTAAAACAGTACTTATCCAGGAGCTTATCAATAACATCGCACAAGAACACGGTGGTATTTCCGTATTCGCAGGTGTTGGTGAACGTACTCGTGAAGGAAACGACCTTTACTACGAAATGAAAGACTCAGGCGTTATCACAAAAACTGCCATGGTATTCGGTCAGATGAACGAACCACCAGGTGCACGTATGCGTGTGGCGTTAACTGGTCTTACAATGGCGGAATACTTCCGTGATGAACAAGGACAAGACGTATTACTATTTATCGATAACATTTTCCGTTTCACACAAGCAGGTTCAGAGGTATCAGCCCTACTTGGCCGTATGCCATCTGCCGTTGGTTACCAACCAACACTTGCTACTGAAATGGGTCAATTACAAGAGCGTATTACGTCAACTAACAAAGGTTCTGTTACATCTATCCAAGCGATTTATGTACCTGCCGATGACTACACTGACCCGGCACCGGCTACAACCTTCGCTCACTTAGATGCGACTACTAACCTTGACCGTAAACTATCTGAGCAAGGTATTTACCCTGCCGTAGATCCATTAGCATCTACGTCTCGTGCCCTTGACCCTGAGGTTGTTGGAGAAGAACACTATAACGTAGCGCGTGAAGTACAACAAACACTTCAACGCTATAAAGAACTTCAAGATATCATCGCTATCTTAGGTATGGATGAGCTTTCTGATGAAGATAAATTGACTGTTGCACGTGCTCGTCGTATTCAGTTCTTCTTATCTCAGAACTTCCACGTAGCTGAACAGTTTACTGGTCAACAAGGTTCTTATGTTCCTGTTAAAGAAACAGTAAAAGGTTTCCGAGAAATCCTAGATGGTAAGCACGATGATCTTCCAGAAGATGCATTCCGTCTAGTAGGACGCATCGAAGAAGTAGTTGAAAAAGCAAAACAAATGGCATAGTTTAAGATGCGGAGGCGACTGTACAGGTCCGACTGGATAAGCAAGGCCCGCGGAAAGGCTGTGATCTTTCAGCCTTGGAGAGGGAATTGCTTATCCACGAGGACCTAGGAGCCGAAGCTCGATTGAATCAGAAAGCTCCATGGGCTCGATCTTATGCGTATCGCATCAAGCCCATGGAGCTAGACTGAAATAGGAAGCGGAGACGACCGGTTAGGGTCGACTGGATAAGCAAGCTCGCGTAAAGGCTGTGATCTTTCAGCCTTGGAGAGGGATTGCTTATCTCAGCGAGGCCCTGGGAGTCGGAGCTGGACTGAAATAGGAAGCGGAGACGACCGGTTAGGGTCGATTGGTAAGCAAGATAACCAAGACCCTGACCAATTCCTTAGCCATAAATTACTTCGTAAGTGACCAAATTGATAGAACACAAGTGATGTTGTATATAACAACTACTTGATTCCAGCCCAAGGAGGGGTTTCAATGAAAACACTAACTGTGAGTGTTGTCACTCCTGATGGCCCTGTTCTGGAAGATACATTTGAAATGGTGAGTTGTAAGGCGGAAAATGGAGAATTAGGTATTCTACCTGGCCATATTCCTCTCGTTGCTCCATTATCAATCAGTGCTGTGCGTTTAAAAGGAGAAAATCCTCAAAAGATTGCGGTAAGTGGTGGTTTTTTAGAAGTACGCCCAGATAAAGTTACCATTCTTGCTCAATCAGCTGAAAAACCTGGTGATATTGATGTGGAACGCGCACGTAAAGCAAAAGAGCGCGCTGAGAGACGCCTTCAAGCCAAACAAGATGATATTGATTTCAGAAGGGCAGAATATGCACTTAAACGTGCACTTAATCGCCTAGATGTAGTAGGAAATAGGTAATAAAAACGAGGAGGTCCCAAACAATGGGTGGAGACTTTCTCGTTTTTTGTTACGATAAATTCTCCATTCATATAATTGCAAAGTGATTTGCCTAATTTGTCGATATTTCCCCGGAAATATCGAATCACTTTTATAAAGTGAATACCCTCAAAAACAAAACCTACTACAATTGACTTTTTATACGTAACATGTCAAAGTTTATAACGTGCGAATAAAGAAAGGCGTGAATAGAATGTTGCAAACACTAGCACAGGATGCATTACTCAGTATCTTCTCTCATATACTTTTTATAATCATTACATGGAGAGCAATACAGTCCGTTAATTTTGATGCGCTAATTCATAAGTCACGTGTATTTGAAGCTAGAGTACTGATTATTTTAGTGACAATTGTAATTGGAACAACCGTTAGTAAATTTTTCTTAGAGTTAATTCAATGGGGCCAACAGTTAATATATCTCTTTTAATTCCTTCTTTAGAATAATGAGATAGTTACAAAAAATGTAGTGATATCGTCACCCCTACGTTTTCCATTGCAAAAACTCGCTAAAAGGTGCTAAGGATATCTTTTTGTGAACGATGGAAAATACTCCTCTTAGTACCTTTTAAGCATGCAATAGTAATCAATACGGAAAGCCCCTTGATAAAATGTCAAACATTGACGAGAATCAATCAGTATACATCCACCATCTCCTGACCATAATGAGGATAATAATAAATTAGGGAGCTGGATTAAGATGAAAAAGATAAGGTTGATTCTCGTTGTGTCCGTTATGATAACTATTATATTTTCTTTTACAACATTAACTAGTGCGTCGTCCTCAGAACCACTAAAAGAAGTGAGCGACATTACTAATCTATTAAATGAACAAAATCTAGATTTAGAGAATTGGCAAGTAATTGTTAAAGAAAAAGTAGATGCCAAAAGTGTAGATGAAGTTAAGAAGCAGATTGAAAAGTCTTATCCTAACCATTCGTTTCAAACAAAACAAATGGAAGAGGCAACAAAATATATCCTGAGCACTCAAAAAAAGGACAAGATTAACGAAAGTTTTATATTGGTAGTTCCTTTTGAAAAGGATTATGCAGTGGAAGTAATTTACACCATCTCAGGAGACTTGTGGAATGAAAAGATTAATAAACGTTACTCTAGAAAGCTTGAGGAAATGACGAATACTATATTTACTCAAAATTTGACAAAATTCTCTTGTGTACAGACGTCTCCTAGTGGTAATATAAGTAGTGTTTATTTGTTAAATAATTTACAAAAAAACTTGAATGTTCAAACACTAGATAATATAAAAGAAGACGATTTTACAGTCCTATCTGGAACCACGCCACTCTGGGAGTCTGCCATCCCTACTTCGGACGGAGCTATGAACGTGCAAATGGCTGCTCGAGAAGGATTGGGCGGAAAAACAACCATTACAATAGGAACACCTATCATAACTACTGAATATTAATATTAGTGAATAATTGGACTAAGAAGGAGAATGAACCTTGGAAAAAATCATCGTCCGTGGTGGGAGGCAGCTGACTGGCACTGTTAAAGTGGAAGGTGCTAAGAATGCCGTACTGCCTGTCATCGCAGCAAGTATAATTGCAAGTGAAGGAAAGAGTGTTCTTTACGAAGTACCAGCCCTTGCTGATGTGTATACGATTAAAGAAGTATTAAGTAATATGAATGCTGATGTTAGCTTTGCAAATAATACAGTTACTGTCGATGCATCACAACCACTAACTACGGAGGCTCCGTTTGAATATGTTAGAAAAATGCGGGCATCTGTTTTAGTACTCGGTCCACTACTTGCTCGCTATGGTCATGCAAAAGTGGCAATGCCTGGTGGGTGTGCAATTGGATCTAGACCAATTGATCTTCACCTAAAAGGTTTCGAGGCAATGGGTGCAAAAGTTCATGTAGGTAACGGATTTGTTGAGGTGCATGCGGAAGGTCGTTTAAAGGGTGCTAAGATTTATTTAGACGTTCCTAGTGTAGGTGCTACAGAGAATATCATGATGGCTGCTGCACTAGCAGATGGCAAAACAGTAATTGAAAATTGCGCAAAAGAACCAGAGATAGTAGACCTAGCAAATTTCTTGAATAAAATGGGTGCAAAGGTTATTGGTGCAGGTACAGAAACAATTAAAATTCAAGGTGTTGATCGTTTGCATGGTGTAGAACATACGATCATACCTGACCGCATTGAAGCTGGAACATTCATGACTGCAGCTGCCATTACTGGCGGTAACGTTTTAGTCAAAGGAGCAGAGCTTGAGCATATGCGCTCACTCGTATCCAAAATGGAAGAAATGGGTGTTAAAATCATTGAAGAAGCTGATGGACTAAGGGTAATTGGACCTAAACGTTTGAAAGCAACTGATATTAAAACATTGCCACACCCAGGTTTCCCAACAGATATGCAGTCACAGATGATGGCACTAATGCTAAATGCACATGGCACTAGTGTCATTACCGAGACAGTATTTGAGAACAGATTTATGCACGTAGAAGAATTTCGTCGTATGAACGCAAAGTTAAAAATTGAAGGCCGCAGTGTCATTGTAGAAGGTCCTGTTCAACTACAAGGTGCTGAGGTTTCAGCAACAGATTTAAGAGCAGGGGCAGCACTAATTTTAGCTGGTTTAACTGCAGAAGGCTATACTCGTGTTACAGAGTTAAAGCACATTGATCGTGGTTATGTCGATCTTGCTGAGAAGCTAGCACAATTAGGTGCAGATATTGAGCGTGTTTCAGATGAAGAGGATGTAATTAATTATAAACAAAATCAGCAATCTTCTGCCTACTGATTAGTAGGGTATGAGAGCAGACTACAGAAATGTGGTCTGCTTTCTTTTTTTGATATAAAATAATATAGCAATTGTCATGTGCAGTTATAACTTCAAAGTTCTTTTTCCACTTTCAAAGCTTTCTACCTTCACATACTTTTTCTATATGTGCTTAAGACTCAATATATACATATACCTCATTCGCAAATATAAACAGCAAGAGAAGGTATAAATATACCACTAACCCCATAAGCTTCCTTCCGCTTTAATGGATGCCAGGTGCCTGTATCGATAAATTATCAAGTCAACAACATAATATGAAAAGTTTTAACGTATGATTAAGCAAATAGCCAAGAATTAATAACTTTTTCTTTTTTTATGTAAGAATGGTTGCTTAACCATATGGGAAGGGTTAGCTAAGTCCAATCTTGAAAAAGTCACTATGCTTGTCTATCTAATATATCTTTTGCTAAAAATTTAGTTCTATTGTATTTCTATTTGAATAGAATTATTAATAGAGAAGGGCCTAGTGGTAGGCTTGGACAAAATTAACTAGATTGCAAATGAAAGGGAGGCCGCATATGGAAAAATGGAAACACAAACTACCGAAAAATAAATGGAAACAAAATCAAACAAGTAATAAGTGGAGAAAGCCAACCCTATTCATCGTGTTAGGATTATTTTCCATCATCTTGGTGATTCCAACAGTCATTGTTTTGCCATATATTCAGGGGGGAGAAGCTGAGAACAAATCAGTTGATGTCGAAGCAAAGGCACAGGAGGTAGTCTTACAGGAAAATGATTCTCCTTTTTCTGTAAGTGTATATCGTTCTGAATCCAAAAAAGTGGAGTCAGTCCCGTTAGAGGAATATGTAGTCCGCGTAGTTGCTTCTGAGATGCCAGCTGATTTTGAACTAGAGGCATTAAAAGCACAAGCGCTGGCAGCCAGAACCTATGTTGTTAATTTCCTAATGGCACAAGAAAACAGTGCACAGCCAAATGAGATACCTGGTGATGCTGATCTTACAGATACTGTACAACACCAAGTATATAAAAGTGATGATGAGTTGCGTCAGCAGTGGGGAACGGATTATAACTGGAAGGTGAACAAGATTAAACAGGCCGTTGCTGCAACGATGGGTGAAATCGTTACATATAATGACCAACCAATTACACCAGCATTTTTCTCGACAAGTAATGGTTATACCGAGGATTCAGAAAATTATTGGCCAAATGAGTTACCGTATTTAAGAAGTGTAGCAAGTCCATGGGATGAAAAAATCTCCCCAAAATTTTTAGATCAGAAAATTTTAACTGTCGCGGATGTGGAAAAGGCACTTGGTATCGATATTAAGCAGGATGCTGCTACTTTTAAGACTACTCGAACAGAAAGTAATCGGGTTGCTACTATCACGATGGGTGGTAAAGAAATATCTGGGCGTGACGTAAGAGAGAAATTAAATCTTCGTTCAACAGATTTTGAAGTGACACAGAAGAAAGATCATCTCGTGTTTACCACGAAAGGTTATGGACATGGTGTTGGAATGAGCCAATATGGAGCGAATGGAATGGCGAAAGAAGGCAAGACATATAAAGACATCGTTACCTATTATTACAAAGGTGCAGAGGTAAGTGAAATCAATACAACAGCACCTAAATTAGCTGCTAGAAAATAATAAAAAGAGGTACCTAAACTACTTAGTTTAGGTACCTCTTTTTATTGGAAATATTGGTAATTCGGGATTTACAGTATAATTTAACCCGTTTGTCGAAAAATAAGTAGAAAAAATTTATGGATTAATGTATATAAGTTCCTCTTTCTGATCAGAATGATTGCTGAGGTGATGATCAATGGAGGAAAATAAGAACGTTTCAAAAAATGGTTGGAGACGTGTCTTCGGTAAGAGATGGTTTTTCCCAGCAGTTTACTTAACAATGGCTGCGTTGTTGTTAACAGGTGTATTATGGTATCAAAATCTGGATAATCAGGTACCACAGGCTAGTGATGAAACAGAACAGGATCTTGATCTATCTGGTCAAAGCATGAAGGATTTCGAACAGGATGCTGCTGAGGTTGTAAATCAACAAGAAGTAATTAAAATGCCAGTAGCAGAAGATTTGCAAACAGAAATCGTAACTAAATTCTTTGACTACGATGCAGATAGTGCAGACCAAGAAAAAGCACTTGTTCTATATGACAATAAATACTATCAAAGCAACGGATTAGATATTGCATCAGCAGATGATAAGGCATTTGATGTCATGGCTTCACTAAGCGGTACAGTAACAGAAGTGAAAGAAGACCCGATTCTGGGTAATGTAGTAAAATTACAACATGAAAATGACTTAGAAACGTATTATGCTAGTTTAGGTGAAGTAATGGTAGACCAAGGTGCAAAAGTAAAACAAGGTGATACAATTGGTACAGCTGGCCGTAATATTTATGGTCAAGCAAGCGGAACACATGTACACTTTGAATTACGTAAAGCTGGAGAGCCAGTAAATCCAGAAAGCTACTTTAACCAACCATTAAACGATGTAAAAGCTCCGAAACAAGAAAGTGCAGATGAAAAAGCAAAGCAAGAAGATGAAAAATCTTCAACTGAAAGTAATGCAACTGAAGAAAAATCAACAGAAGAGAAGTCAACTGAGAAAGAAGCAAAGCAAAAAGACAGCATGAAGGAAGACCAAACATCAGGCACGAGTACTGATAAGGACGATGCAGAAGAAGATGACAGTACTGACAAAGAACAACCAGAAGAGGACAACACGACTAACCAAACAGAATCTTCTGCAGCAATGGCAAATGCTTAAACATAACTTACTAGAAAAGTCTTGGGATTAAATCCTAAGACTTTTTTTAAATGGCTTGCTACGTCAATCATCCTATTGAGAATTTTAACAGTAAGGTTACCACTAATCAATCAACGAATGGAAGAGTTAGTATCTGTTTTGTCAATTAACTACATTCTCTTCTAAAATAGGCTAATGAGAATAGTCATCAAAAAGGCAAAGCTGTCGAAGCCTTGAAGTAAATGTCGAGCAATAATAGGTGTATTTGGGTTGAATATTAAATTAGATGTGAAATAATATTAATTATATTAATATTTAACTAAATGATAGGAAAGGAGGGGAAGCTTTGACGGGATTTGATTCAACTAAGTCTAGTATTTTAAAGGAATATCAAAACTATAATCCACAGCTTAATCTCAATCAGTTTATAACGATGGTAAGCATAGACAATGATGAAAAAGCTGCAGCAGATCTTGCTAAACAATTTTGTTTACAAACGGAATCCGCCATTGATATGAGGATCGGAATGGAATACCTCTATCTAAATGGATTTTATACAGAGCTAGATTTTCTCATCATTAAAAATAAGCAAAGTGAAAACCCTATCAATCGTAAATGGGGTGCTGTTTATGAGTTAATGGTAGCAAGAAGAAACTACAATCGACCTGCCCAAACCATTTTACATCATGCACAAGAAATAAAGACAAGCTTACCGGAGTTGAAATGTCTACTTATTTTTCTAAAAATATCATTAGACTATTCTGGATATAAATATGATAGTTTAGGGTATTATTTAGATGAAATTAATGATTTGATCATGGAAGTGGAAAACCCATTGCTTGCCTCCCTCTTTCGTGTCCGCTTAAATACACTGTTGTTCATCTACTATTGGAAGCGTAACGAACTCATTTTGGCTAGGAAGCATGCCTATCAAGCGATAAATCAAACATTTAATGTAGAGCGAAAAGTACAACTTCATATTAATTTAGCCTTAAGCTACATTTATGAAGATTATCATTCAAGTGTTTACCACCTTGATGAAGCGTTGAAATCGGCTGAACTATTTGACAAAAGTCAGTTGATCTCGGTTATTAAAAATCGGAATTATCCATTTATATGTGCACACTTTGGGGAAGTGGAAGGATTGAAAACAAAGGACCTCAGTGAGCAAGCACATATTGAAATAGCAAGAGGTAATTTAAAAGAAGCACAAAGGATTTTGGAAAGAGTAAACCAAGATACACCTTTCCACAAATATTACATGGGACTAGCAACAGGAAATGAACAGTTCTTGTTTAGTTCTTATAATGAATTTATAGAAAAACGGAGTGACCATTTTTTTGCAAGACTTCCACTCCAAAAAATAAAAAGGAAAGCGTACTAGTTGAAAAAGTTAAATTTAAGGGAGGACAAAGCCATGAAAATGCGGTTGCTAATACTAGTTATGTTGTTCTTAATTACTTTATCTAGTTACACTTCTCGTGATATTCAAGCCAGTCAAGGTGATGAGGTGGATTCTATCCTAATTCAAGAGCCGATTTATGAAAAAGGAGATATTACTACCTACCAACATGATCCTGATTATGGTGATGTAGGATAAATACATAATGAATTGTGAAAAGGCATGACTCTAACTTTAAATTACTGTACAAGTGATGGATATTAGTTAGAGTGATGCTTTTTTTATTTGAGAATATTCCTCTCAAAATGAACACTTGTCCATATTATTTGTAAAGGAATTAGACAGTACATTTTTTATTTTTAATCATATTCCATCCTAAATGCTAATAAGATGTTAGAAACCGAACATGATTCGTCTAAGGTGAGAGTGTGTGGGGCTTTTATATCAATGAATAAAGCAAACAAATACCTTTTTATCTTACATAAGACGAGTATGAAATAACCACAATCTCCAACCTCTTGTCTCATTTCACACCTTGGACATACAACTTAGGGAGGCGAGTGGTGTGCACGATTACATCAAAGATAGAACGATCAGGATAGGAAAGTATATCGTGGAATCAAGAAAAACCGTACGAGTCATCGCAAAGGAATTTGGTGTGTCAAAAAGTACTGTTCATAAGGATTTAACTGAGAGGTTACCAGAAATCAACCCTGAATTAGCAAATGAAGTCAAAACAATTTTGGACCATCACAAGGCGATTAGGCACTTACGTGGTGGAGAAGCAACCAAGCTGAAATATAAACTTAATTCTGCTGGAGAAATCGAAATAGAAGAGGAAACACCGATAAAACCTGTTAGTTAATGCAAGGATCCTCCAACTGCCAAAATATTTCCAACTCTTATTTATTAATAACTATAACTAAATAATAAATTTTATGATATTATATATACTAGAAGCATAGTGTTCACGAACGGATACGAAGCAACTAAATTAGGCAGGGAGGATCAAACCTTATGTTTTCTAGGGATATTGGAATAGATCTTGGAACGGCAAATGTACTTATACATGTAAAAGGAAAAGGAATTGTACTTAATGAACCCTCTGTAGTAGCGATGGATCGCACTACTGGTCGTGTTCTCGAAGTAGGAGAAGAGGCCCGTCGTATGGTGGGGCGTACTCCTGGAAACATAGAAGCTATTCGTCCATTAAAAGATGGTGTTATTGCTGACTTTGATGTTACGGAAGCAATGTTAAAATACTTTATCAATAAAATAAATGTACGAGGATTTTTATCCAAACCTAGAATGCTAATATGCTGCCCGACTAATATAACAAAGGTAGAACAAAAAGCAATCAAAGAAGCTGCGGAGAAATCCGGTGGAAAGAAAGTTTATTTAGAAGAAGAACCTAAAGTTGCTGCGATTGGCGCTGGAATGGATATTTTCCAACCAAGCGGTAATATGGTTGTAGATATTGGTGGAGGAACGACGGATGTAGCCGTTCTTTCAATGGGCGACATCGTAACAGCCCAGTCAATTAAAATGGCTGGTGACAAGTTCGATGCTGAAATATTAAATTATGTTAAACGTAAATATAAATTACTTATCGGGGAAAGAACTGCGGAAGATATTAAACTGAATGTTGCAACTGTATTTCAAGGGTCACGTGATGAAGAAATAGATATTCGTGGACGAGATATGGTAACAGGCTTACCACGCACGATTACAATTCGTTCTGGTGAAGTGGAAGAAGCACTTAGAGAATCAATTGCGCTTATCGTTCAGGCTGCAAAAACAGTTTTAGAACAAACACCGCCAGAGTTATCAGCTGATATAATTGATCGTGGTGTTATTTTAACAGGTGGTGGGGCTTTGCTTCACGGTTTAGACCAACTACTTGCAGAAGAATTAAAAGTACCTGTTTTATTAGCGGAAGAGCCGATGAACTGTGTAGCAAAAGGGACAGGCATCATGCTTGAAAACATTGATAAAATTGAAAGAAGACGGAATATCGTTTAATAAATAAATATTTTGTGACTTAGATGCGAAAATTGTAGGAAAACATCATTTTTTCAAAGTTAAAGACTGAAGTGGAGAGGGGAAACGAACTTGTTAAGAGGTTTTTATACCGCAACATCAGGAATGATAGCACAACAGAGACGACAAGAAGCTTTATCAAATAACGTTGCCAACGCCTTAACACCAGGTTATAAGCAGGACCAAGCCACATTAAAGGCTTTCCCGGAAATGTTGATTGAGCGTATGGAAAATAAGACCTTTCCTCCTAGAAGAGAAACTACTATTCCTATGCGAACAAGAGTAGGTGCGCTCAATACAGGTGTCTATGTACAGGAAACGATTCCAGATTTTGCACAAGGAGCTTTAAAGAATACTGGGATTTCAACAGACATGGCACTGGTAAATGGCGTTTTGCCTGACGATAATGGAAGTTTATTTTTCACTGTTCAAAACGCTGAAGGTGAAACTCGATATACTAGAAACGGTAACTTTACTGTAGATGGACAAGGCTTGCTCGTAAGTAACCAAGGCTATTACGTGTTAGATCAGACCGGTAATCCGATTAGTACGGATGGGCAGGAATTCAATGTTACAGCAGAAGGTTCCGTACAAGTAGGAAATCAAGCAACACAGCTAGGAATTGCTTATAGTGCTAATGCTAATCAATTAGTTAAAGAAGGCGAAGGACTGTTCAGAGCTGAGGATGGACAAGTATTAGAAAATGCTCGAACAAACCAAGGTGTAACATTCTCGGTTCAGCAGAACTACTTGGAAAACTCTAATGTTGATACAGCTCAAACGATGACCGATATGATGCAAGCCTATCGCATGTTTGAAGCAAACCAAAAGGTAATCCAAGCATATGACCAAAGTTTAGATAAAGCAGTTAATGAAATAGGACGACTAAGGTAGGGGGATTAATCAATGAGCCGTATGTCTATACAAGCAGCAGTCACCATGGGCCAATTACAGAATAAGCTTGATATCATCGGAAACAACATGTCCAACGTAGGCACAACTGGATATAAAAGTCAGCAAGCAGACTTTTCATCGTTGTTATTTCAGCAGATTGATAACTTAAAAGATCCTGCTAATGCCGAAGGTCGCCTAACTCCAGATGGTATCCGTATTGGTACAGGAGCTAAACTAGGAACTGTCAGTCGCGATCTAGCACAAGGGGCGTTAACGTCAACTGGACGAGCTCTTGATGTTGCATTAGTGAATTCAAATCAATTATTTCAAATCAGTGTAACAGAAAATGGAATTAATGAAACACAGTTTACCCGTTCAGGTAACTTTTATTTAAGTCCAAATGGAGATGGTCAGGTTACTCTAACCACTTCTGATGGTAATCCGGTTATCGGAGAAAACGGTCCAATCATGTTTGCGGATGGATTTGAATCCATTTCTATTACAAGCAATGGATTAATTCAAACTACGAGAAATGGAAACCAGCAAGTGGAGGACCAATTGTCAATTGTAGAGGCAGTTCGTCCGAGAATGTTGGAATCTGTAGGTAATAATAACTTCCGCTTACCTCAAGTAGCTCAAACAGAGTTTAATGCAAATGAGATCATTCAACAGGTTGTAGATAATGCGTTAGAAGTCAAGAGCGGTTCGCTAGAGAGCTCTAATGTTGACTTATCTAAGCAAATGTCAGAGCTGTTGTTAACTCAACGCGCTTACCAAATGAATGCGAGATCTATTTCAATGAACGATCAAATGTCAGGATTAATTAATCAATTGCGTTAACACGAATCTTTAATGTAAGGAGTCGCCAAACATGCCTAGTATGCAAACACAATCGGGAGAGAAGGTACAATCTAACCCGAAAAGTCGAAAAGATATGCGTCAACTACAAAAACAAGAACAACAGTTAGATCGTGAACAAAATAAGGAAGACAAACAAAGTAAGAAAAATCGTCGTGCAGAGAAGCGCTTAGGTAGAAAGCTTCGCCGTCGAATATTACCTATTTGGTTACGGTTGGTGATCATTTTTGTTCTTTGTTTTGCAGCGTTGATTGTTGGACTAATGGTTGGGTATGGAATACTTGGTGGTGGATCTGCATTAGATGCATTAAACTTGGATACGTGGCGACATATAGTTGATATTGTAACGAGTGATGGTTTAAACAGCTAGCCCTTAATGGGTTAGCTGTTTTTGTTAATATCTATACGTGTATTTGGTATAATGAATGAAGTCTATACATAGGAAGGGAGCAAGATAAAATGGATGTACAACAAATTAAAGAGGTAATACCTCACCGCTATCCGTTTTTGTTGGTGGATGAAGTTACGGAATTAGAAGAAACAAGAGTTGTCGGCAAAAAAAATGTAACAATAAATGAACCATTCTTCCAAGGACACTTTCCTGATTACCCTGTAATGCCTGGTGTATTAATTGTGGAAGCACTAGCACAGGTTGGGGCTGTAGCGATTCTTAGTAAAGAAGGAAACAAAGGTAAGATCGGCTTTTTGGCGGGCATTGATAAATGTCGCTTCAAGCGCCAGGTAAAGCCAGGCGACCAGTTAAAGTTAGAAGTTGAAATAATTAAAGTAAAAGGTCCAATTGGTAAAGGAAAAGCAG
The DNA here is from genome assembly GCF_014280935.1 of Aquibacillus kalidii. GTDB lineage: Bacteria > Bacillota > Bacilli > Bacillales > Amphibacillaceae > Aquibacillus_D > Aquibacillus_D kalidii. The sequence continues at coordinate 61,261 of NZ_JACLZI010000027.1, read as the reverse complement.
TAGCAACAGTTGATGGCGAGCTTGCTTGTGAAGCAGAAATTACTTTTGCTGTTAAATAATTGTGGGAAGTGCATGATCACGTGGTGGTCATGTGCTTTTTATTGGGTGAAGTTTTCCTATTGTGGAGGAATGTATCAAGAGTTTTTGATATGTGCCACTTAACTAAATATATGCCCCCTAAAATTAGAGATATGTGCCACTTTTCCAGCCTTATGTGCCAAACCACAACATTTATGTGCCAAGATAACGTACTTATGTGCCACCACCACACCTCACCCAAAACAATTGCATCCAAAAATATACTAATTCCACGAATAATTTATCCCAAAATGAAGAATTATAAACAAGACTGTTTACTGAACAGGGTAAATTAGTCATGCTTGGGAGACAAAACCGGATTAAGAGCAGTTCAAGCCGCTGCTAAAGATCAAACTGTCAACACAAACCATCATTAGTAATTACTTGAACCGCATCTTATGCTCGAATTATTTTCGAGAACAGGGAAAGCTAATATAGAAACAAATTTTAAGGAGGAATTCACCGATGGATAAAAAATGGTTATTAAAACTTGGTGCACCTGCCCTTGCAGTTTCTTTAATGACTGGTTGTGCTGAGAATGACGACGAGCAAAACCCACCACCAGAAGAAGAGGCTCCAGCTGATGAGATTCAAGAAGAGATGGATGATGCTGGTAACAATGGTGAAGGTCTTGGAGAGAATGTAGAAGAAAACCTTGACGATGCGGGCGATGAAATCCAAGATGAAGCAAATGATTTAACAGACGGTGAAAACGGTGAACAGGGTACTAACGGCGACGACGCTACTGGAGAAAATCCAGAAGGTACTTCAGAACAAGAGCAAGATGCAACAAATGAAGATACAATGGAGAAAGAAGAAGAGGAGTAATCTTATCCTTTCTCTAAAAAAGGGAACTCTTGTCATAGCACAAGGGTTCCCTTTTCCATTTCATATCATTTCATTGTATACTAAATAGCAGTGAAACCTTTCACTTTATTGAATCGTAGTAGTAAAGCATGGCAAGAATAGAAATAGATTATCAAAATATACATAGGAAAAAATTTATTGGGGGATAGGATACATGAAAAAATTGTATTTGTTACCACTAGCAATCCTGTTGTTTCTAGTGGCTTGTACGGAGGAAAATGAAAAAAGTGAAAAACCAGCAGATCAAGTAACACCTGTCGAGGTTGAAGATGTGACAAAAGAAGATTTGGTCATTGAGAAGCAGTTCTATGGAAGAAGCTTACCTGAATCAACAACACCAGTTATGCTACCGGTAGCTGGCGAACTAGACACATTAGAAGTTACAAAAGGGGACCAGGTGGAAGAAGGAGAAATCCTTGCTAAGATCCAAAGAGCGGATGGAAGAGGGACGTTTACTATTGAAGCTCCCACTGAGGGTGTCATTACAACTATTAATGGTGCAGAAGGTAGTGTCGTTTCAAACACTGAACCATTTGCCATTATTGCTAATTTGAATGAAATTTTAATTCAAGTGCAAGTAACTGCTGAAAATTTAGATTTGTTTGAAGGGAAAGAAGAGGCAACAGTGCAATTCGCGAATATAGAAGGTGAATTTACTGCAAACATTAATTACGTAGCATCCGTTGCAGGAGAAACAGGTCTCTATCCAGTGGAACTAACACTACCCAATTCAGATGGAAAAATTAAACCAGGAATGACGGCAGAAATTAAAGTTCCTGAAAATGTTGTGAAAGATACCTTATTAATTCCAACTAGTGCATTGGTGGAAGATGATGAGGAATCCTTCGTTTATGTGGTGAAAGATGACAAGGTATCCAAAGTGGCGGTTAAGCCAATTGAAATGCAAACTGATTTAACAGCAGTAGAAGGAGAAATATCAGAGGGTGATCAAGTTGTAGTAAGTGGGCAGCTTACTCTTACAGATGGCAGTAAAATTAGCATCATGGAGGAGGAGAGTAAGTGAAGCTAGTAGAAACATCCGTCAAACGACCAGTTGGAGTCATTATGATCGTATTATCGATCATTGCACTAGGTTTTATTTCCGTTCGGAGTTTAGCCATCGACCTCTTCCCGGAAATTGATCTACCAATAGCGGTTGTCGCAACCAGTTATCCTGATGCAGCACCACAAGAGGTAGAAAAGCAAGTAAGTGTACCAATTGAATCAGCTCTAAGCTCGATTGAGGGTGTGGAGACGATTCAATCGCAATCACAATCAGGTTCATCACTTGTTATTTTAATGTTTAATACAGGTGTTGATTTAGATAACGCACTCCTTGAAGTTCGGGAAAGTGTCGATCAAGTTAAAGGTATGTTACCAGAAACAGCGCAAGACCCGAGTGTATTACGTTTTAATCCAAATCAAATGCCGATAATGTGGGTTGGACTAACTGGTGAAGATACGGTTAAGTTACAAGCACTTGCTGAGGAAAAGGTCGTTCCTTATTTTGAACGTCAAGGTGGCGTAGCATCTGTAACAGTCGAAGGTGGTAAGGAACGTGTCATTGAACTCGAGTTGGATCGAGCTAAATTAGCTCAGTATGGATTGAATCCGCAGATAATCATGCAAGCGTTGAGTGGTGCCAATCAATCTGCTTCAGCTGGTACGATTGCCAAAGGGGATAAAGAACTGCAAATTAGAATCAATGGCGACTACAAATCAGTAGAAGATATAAGCGAAACTATTCTAACAACGCCACAAGGAGCTACTATTCATGTGGAAGATGTAGCAACCGTTAAGGATACATACGATGAAAAAGGAACTTCATTGGTAAATGGAAAACCTTCTGTAGTTCTATCTGTTATGAAGCAATCAGATGGAAACACAGTTGAAGTTTCAGATAATATCATTAATGCAATTGATGAGCTAAAAGGGGAGCTACCAGCCGACGTTGAGATGGATGTTGTGGTAGATACGTCAACCTTTATTAAATCTTCCATTTCATCTGTTATTCAAAATATGGTTGTTGGAGGCGTATTTGCACTATTAATCCTCCTGTTATTTTTAAAAAGTATTCGCGCAACGATTGTGGTTGGGATCTCGATTCCGATTGCAATTATCGCTACATTTACCTTGCTTTATTTTACAGGAGAAACCTTAAACGTATTAACAATGGGTGGCCTTGCATTAGGGCTTGGAATGATGGTCGACAGTTCGATTGTTATTTTAGAAAATATCGTAGCCTACAGGCAGCGCGGATTTAGCATGGTCGAATCAGCGAAAAAGGGTGCCTCTGAATTAGCGCCAGCTGTTATCGCATCAACTACAACAACACTAGTCGTATTTTTGCCGATTGTTTTTGTTGAAGGAATTGCATCAGAGCTATTCACACCACTCGCTCTTACAGTGGCATTTTCGCTTATTGCGTCGCTAGTAGTGTCTATTACGTTAATTCCAATGCTATCGTCAAAATTGTTATCGAAAGCAATGGAGGATAACGGGAGAAGGTATTGGTTTGACCAGCTACTTAACAAGTTTAATGGTGGATATGAAAGAGTACTGAAAAAGGTATTAAAATTTAGAAAAACGACAATCTTTGGTACGTTGATCTTAATTATAGCTAGCCTGTTCTTGATCCCGTTCATTGGTACAGAGTTTATTCCTCAAGGAGATCAAGGGCAAATAAGTATTACAGTAGAAACACCAGTTGGAACGAAAAAGGAAAAGACGGAAGAAGTAGCGCAACAAGTTAATCAGAAGCTTGAAGCATATGAAGATGTCATTGATATGAACTATGTCACCATTAGTGGTGGCAGTGCCGAAGCAGCTGTGATGGGTGGCGGCTCTAATCAGGTTTCCTATACATTGCAACTTGTCGCACAAGAAGATCGTAACGGAACGACCGAGCAAATAATGCAAGACATTAACGACGATTTGAAAACAATCGTTGGTGCTGAAATTACTGTAAGTGCAATGGGTGCAGGTGCAATGGGGTCAGGTAACCCAGTGCAAATTCAAGTTAATGGTTCTGATCATGATGTGTTACGTGAATTAGCTGATCAAGTAATCTATACGATTTCTCAAGTGGATGGCATTTATAACCCAACGTCTTCTGTGTCAGAAACTCGTCCTGAGATGAACGTGCTAGTTGATCGTGAAGTAGCAGCACAATATGGATTAACCTATCAGGATGTAATGAGCCAAGTTCAGCTTGGTTTCACGGGTCAAACAGTTATGCAATATCGTGAGAACGGCGACGATATGAATGTAAGACTGCAATATCCTGAAGGGGAACGAACAACAATTAGTGATCTTGAAAATATGGTGATTCAAACACAGCAAGGTACGATGATTCCCTTATCAACTATTGCTGACTTTGAACAAATACAAAGCCCAGCAAATCTTGCTAGAGAGAACCAACAAAGGCAAGTGAATGTAACATCAGATATTATGAACAGAGACCTTGGGAGTGTGACAACAGATGTAAAAGCAGCATTAGATAACATGCATTTCCCAGAGGGATATAATTTTACGATCGGTGGCGAAGCAGAAGACATGGCAGAAGCATTTGCCGATTTAGCGGTCGCACTTGTCTTGTCAATATTCCTTGTTTACGCGGTAATGGCTGTTCAGTTTGAAAATTTCTTATTCCCACTAATTATTATGTTCTCAATGCCTGCAACCGTAATCGGGGTATTGGGAGGATTATTCATTACAGGGAAGCCGCTGAGTATTACGGCCTTCATTGGGGTCATCATGCTCGCCGGTATAGTTGTTAATAATGCGATTGTACTCGTCGACTACATCAATATTGTAAGGGAGCGCGGTGCAAGTCGATATGAAGCAATCCTAGAGGCCGGAGTCAGCAGAATGCGTCCAATTCTAATGACAACCCTAACAACGATTCTAGGTATGGTCCCATTAGCACTTGGATGGGGAGAAGGAGCGGAAACACAACAACCACTAGCGATTACAGTTATTTTTGGATTGGGTGTATCTAGCTTGTTTACCTTATTATTGATTCCTGTGGTATATACTTACTTTGATGATTTGTCGGTTAAGATTAAAGGGTTGTTTGGCAGGAAGAAAGCTAAAACAGAGGAAATGTGATTTGTAAAAAAGCACTCCAAAATAATTGGAGTGCTTTTCTCAGTTGAAATTCTTAATAAAAAAAAAGCAAAATTAATAAATATAAATATGAATTTTTAATGACAAATGTTAAACTAGCGAATAGAGTGGAAATTTTTGAAAATAGTTGGAAGGATTTAATTGACATACTATTGGAGATAAGACAAATAGTAAGAAGGAAATAATTAATTAAAAGCAGGGATATTATGATTAGTATAACAGAACTATTATTAGCATTCATTATATCTTTAGTGTCCACAGTATTACTTGTTTATCCAGTAAAAAAACTAGCACTGAAGATTGGAGCTATGGATGTACCGGATCACCGGAAGGTTCATAAAGAAATTACGCCAAGATTAGGTGGATTGGCAATTTTCTTAGGAACCTTTATGGGACTACTATACTTAAGTCCACAGCACGAAAGTTTTGTTTCTATAAGTATTGGTGCAGTTATTATAATTTTGACGGGCATTTTAGATGATAAGTATCAAATTAGACCAGTCCTAAAACTAGGAGGACAGCTAGCAGCGTCTTTAGTTATTATTTTTGCTGGTATTACCATAGAAAGAATTACAATTCCTTTATTTGGACTTGTAGAATTAAATGAGACCTTTGGGATTATGCTTACCATTGTTTGGGTAATTGGGATATCAAATGCTATCAATTTAATTGATGGTTTAGATGGGCTGGCATCTGGGGTCTCCACCATTGCGTTATCAAGTATTCTGTTTATGGCTATAGCTGACCATCGGCTCTTGGTTATCTATCTATGTGTGGTATTGATAGCGAGTAATATTGGATTCCTCTTTCATAACTTTAATCCCGCTACCATTTATATGGGTGATACGGGATCGATGTTCTTGGGCTATATGATTTCTGTTATCTCGATACTGGGTTTATTTAAAAATGTAACGTTATTCAGTTTCGTAATACCTATAATTGTTTTAGCATTACCAATTTTTGATACATTATTCTCGATTGTAAGAAGAATGCTAAACGGTGAAGGGATAATGATGCCTGATAAGAATCATATACACCATCAACTATTAGCTGCTGGTTTTAGCCACCGAAATACTGTTCTAATTCTATATGGATTTAGTGGTATCTTTGGAGTGTTAGCGATTTTGTTTTCAAATGCATCATTAAGTTTATCACTAGTAATTTCTTTCTTAATGTTAATCTTACTCCACCTTTTTGCAGAGATGGTTGGTGTCGTAGGAAAAGGAAGAAGGCCTGTTCTGAGGTATAGTAAGAAGGTTTACAAGAAGGTGAAAAGTAACAAAACGAAAGTAAAAAATTCCTCTTCGTCTTAAAGAGGAATTTTTTACTGATTTATGGTAATTCAAGATGTTCTCTTAATGTATTACTAATATTGGTTAAAGATTGTTCGTCAAGCATATAGTAGTAAATTCCATCTATATTGCCATTTGAACCCTCAATTTTTAGTTGTTCAATATTTGACGTATTAAAATCCTTATATTCTTTATAGAAGTTGAAAATTTCTTTTAGTTTCATGTTAGAAATCACATTTTCACCATATTCATCAGAAAGGTCATCAATTTTAAATACAGTGCTAGCGGATGTTAGCTTATCAATAACTGCTTTTACTACTTGTTTTTGCCGGTCCCCTCTGCCAATATCGCCAAGAGGATCTTGTTTTCTCATTCTAGCATAGCCAAGTGCCTCTTTACCGTTTAAAAGCATTTCTCCTTCGGTATAATACAACTTCCCTGTATGGTCATCACTGTCTTCTGAGAAATCAAAAGGAACATCTACAGTTACACCTCCAACTATGTCTACCACATTTTTGAATCCTTCAAAGTTAACTGTGGCATAATAATCGATAGGGATATTTAATAAATCTTCAACGGTCTCGATTGTCATTTCCGGTCCACCAAATGCGTAGGAATGGTTTATCTTATCTTCTATTCCTCTACCCGCAATCGTTACGAAAGAGTCTCGTGGTATACTCAACATTTTTAGAGACTTTTGTTCTTGGTTAAATGTTAAAACTATAATGGAATCCGATCTTCCGTTACTTCCACCAGAAGAATAATCTTCAATTCCAAGAAGCAAGACAGAAATAGGATCTTTATCAATCGACACTGTTTCAACTCTTAAATCAGACTTTTCTCTTCCACCAAGGTCATCAAAAGATGCACTTGTAGCTTTATATGCTTGGAAATATAGGTATCCTCCGCCCCCAAGCAGTATGACAACTAATAGAAAAAAAGAAATAATGACTTTTTTAAGTAAGCCTTTTCGCTTAATCTTCTTTTTTAATTCTTTTCGTTTCACAATTAAATATCCCCTTATTTTCAGAAAATTGATGCAAAATCCTCTAAAAAAGTATTATACACTATAAACTATTTCCTGAAAACAATTTGTCGAAATATTAAAGTGGTTGATCTTCATATAATTGTAAGTAAACTAAAGTGTATGATAAAATATTGTCGCTAAGGATTTACTGAAAATATTTTAACAACATTAAATGCATAAATATATTTTCGATATAAGGAGAGTAATTTTATGAATATTAGAAAGGCGATAATTCCCGCTGCTGGTTTAGGCACAAGATTTTTACCAGCCACTAAGGCTCAGCCAAAAGAGATGTTACCCATAGTGGATAAGCCAACGATACAATATATAGTTGAGGAAGCTGTTGCATCTGGAATAGAAGATATCATTATTGTTTCAGGAAGAGGGAAAAGAGCTATAGAAGATCATTTTGACACTTCTTATGAGCTAGAAGAGACATTAGCGAAGAAGGAAAAAGCAGATATTCTTAGTGAAGTTAAACAAATCTCTTCACTAGCCAATATTCACTACATACGACAAAAAGAGCCCAAGGGGTTAGGGCATGCCATTTATTGTGCCAACCGATTTATTGGAAATGAGCCATTTGCTGTTTTGTTGGGTGATGATATTGTTCAATCTGATGAACCTTGTTTAGAGCAGTTAATAAAAATTTATAACCAAAAAGAAGCATCAGTAGTAGGTGTTCAGCAGGTTCCAGAAGATTTGGTATCAAGTTATGGTGTAATTGCACCAGATGAAAAATTTGAGATTGTCAATAATACTATTAAGGTTAAATCTTTAGTAGAGAAGCCATCAAAGGAAGAAGCTCCATCAAATTATGCAGTCATGGGAAGATATATTTTAACTCCAGAAATATTTAATATTTTAGAGAAATTAGAGCCTGGAAAAGGTGGAGAGATACAATTAACGGATGCAATAGAAAAGCTTAATGAAAGTCAAAATGTGTATGCTTACAACTTTACTGGTAAAAGATATGATATTGGTAATAAGCTTGGTTTCATAAAGGCCACTGTCGATTTTGCACTTCAGCGAGAGGACTTAAAAGAAGAACTAATAGAGTTTTTGAAAGAAAAACAGTTTTAACAATACCTGTTAAAAAGAAGCTACATTCCATTCAATCTAAAATGGAATGTAGCTTCTTCTAAAATTATTATAGTTTGAAATGTTGGTGTACCTTTTTGTTATTCAGTATGCCTAATAGTATGAATAAAAATATCATTGATTGAATATTAAGCCACACTTCAGATACAAAACCAATAACTAGGTAGGCTACCAATATAATATTTACAGTACTTGAAGTAACTAATTCTACTGTACTTCTATTTTTTTTGAAAATTGTGATCAAAGTTTTTATATAAATGATCAGTATAAAGGAAATATATATCAAAAAGCCTACTACACCATATCTAGCTAATAAATAAATATAAGCATTATCTGCAAGGGGATAACCATTCTTCATGGGACCTGCTCCAATAATTGGTGATTTTTCAAAGTAGTTCAAATTAACTTCCCATGCTCCATATCTATTATTAAAACTGTCAACCGTTTCTAATGACTCTTTTACTTTATTAACAGTATTTTCTTCCTCATCACTCTCTGTATCTGAGGAATTGTCTTTTTCATCTTTTGTTTTTCTATTTTTATTATTGTTTGCTGAATCTTCACTTTGAGTGTATTTTTCAAAAGTTGACACAATACTATTTGCAGCTGTACTTAAATATGGAATACTTGGGACAAAGGATACCGCAAGAAGTACAAATACACAAAAAATTATTATATATTTTGTTAACAATCCTTTGAAAGTGTCCTTTCTTGTAACCAGAAACATAAATACGGAATAACAAATTAATCCAAATGAAGTAATAATTGTTGTTCTTGAGGTTGATAAAAACACATTAAGTAATGTTAATGTAAGCAATGCAAATAATAAAAGAGTTAGACTTCTGCTTTTCTCTTTCAATAGAACGATCAAAGATAACGTTAGACTAATAACAATTATCAAAAATGAACCATATAAATTGGGATTTTTAAATGTACTAGTAATACGATGCTGATTTTGAATCATATGATGAAAACTTTCATTTTGAGTATATAGCAACCCAAGATTATTATTGATATTAAAAAGATTATAAAATTGTAGAACCCCAAATAATTCAACAACAAAAACTGAAATAATAAAACATTTAAGTAGTGATTTTACATCTTTAACAAAATAAACCGCAATTAAATAGAATGAAGCATAGTAGAAGTAGCGATACAGTTCATAAACATCGGTTAGGGAAGTTTCTTCTTTGAAAGCGAAACTACCATAGACAGTAGATAGAATGACACTAATTGATGCACTTCCAAAAAATAACAAAACTTTATCTTTTGAAAATAGTATATTTGGGCTATGATACTCTTTGCGACTAACTATATATAAGTAAAATAACACCAAGTAACTTAATCCTAACACCATTAGATCGATTAATTTTATACTTACACTACCGAATAAAATACCAGGTGCTGGGGCGAATAGTAGTATTATAATTAGTATGTTAATTATTGTGCTATTCTTTATATGGGTGAACGGCATAGAAAACAATCCTTTCCTTTTATTACAATAATCATATCTTGACATAAAATATCTATTCAGACAATATTAAGGGTAAAAATGTACACATGTTATTATTGTCTCACTGAAAAATAATAACATAAAAATATAAAATTAAACTATAGCAAATTTGAAGGAGAATGATTATGAGTATTTCGGATAGTCAAGAATCGCTAGTAACAATAATAACTCCTTCCTATAATTCAGCAAGATTTATAGGAGAAACTATAAAAAGTGTTTTGAATCAATCGTACAGTAATTGGGAAATGATCATAGTAGATGATTGCTCAAGCGACGATACAGTTAAAATCGTTGAAAAGTACAGTAAAAAAGACGGTAGAATTCATTTAATCAAATTAGAAAATAATAGTGGAGCTGCGGTTGCAAGAAATACTGCTATTTCTAAAGCAAAAGGAAGATATATTGCCTTTTTAGATTCTGATGACATATGGAAACCAAATAAACTAAGTGAACAGATAAAATTCATGCAAACAAATGACTATGCTTTTACATTTACAAGCTATGAAATTATGGATGTTGCAGGCAATTTTACCAGTAAGTCAGTTCACGCTGTTAAAGAGGTAGATTATACACATTTGTTAAAGAGTCCTGGGGCTATTGGATGTTTAACTGTTATCCTAGATAGGGATAAAATTAAAGATTGTAAGATGCCAAATATAAAGACCCGACAGGATTTTGCTCTTTGGTTAAAAATATTAAAAGCAGGGATAAATGCATATGGTTTAAAACTATCACTATCACAATATAGAATTGTTCCGGGTTCTATATCAAGTAACAAAATAAAAGCTGCTAAGAAGAATTGGTTTGTTTATCGCAATATAGAGGGTTTAGGGATTATTAAGTCTTCGTGGTATTTTACAAATTATGCTATAAGGGCTGTTATAAAAACGTATCTATAAAGGTAGTAAAGTTATTTTCTAGGATATTTCATGAAAATTCTATTAAAAATTAAAATAAAAAGTTTCAGTGAATTTCTAGATTCAAGAAATAAAAATCTGTAATAATACTATAATAAGTAGGCTGATCTTAATGAATATAAAAAATTCCCTTTATAGGGTATTAAACAGACTAAGTTCTAACCAAACATTTAAAAAAATACTTTCAAATACGAGTTGGCTGTTTTTAGAACGAGTTCTACGGATGATTGTAGGGCTGTTTGTTGGTATTTGGGTAGCTAGATATTTAGGTCCAGATGACTATGGATTATTAGGATATGCTCAGGCTTTTGTATTAATATTCTCGTCGTTTGCTACTCTAGGATTAGACGGTATAGTTGTAAGGAATGTAGTACGCTCTCCTGAAAAGAAGGATGAGATATTAGGGACGGCCTTCCTACTTAAATTAGTAGGCGGAATTGCAGTAGCTATTATATCTGTTACCCTAGGATTAATAGTTCATAGTGATGAGAAAGTAACAGTCTGGTTAATTGGGATAATTTCTTTCGGTATGATATTTAAATCTTTAGATGTAGTTGACTTTTGGTTTCAATCACAGGTAATTTCTAAATATGTTGCCTATTCTAGAGGTTTTGCCTTCATCTTTACTTCGCTATTAAAAATTTTGGGAATTGTATTAAATCAACCTTTGGCATTCTTTGCAATTGTCACTATGTTAGAAATGATTTTAATCGCACTATTTTTGGTGATTTGGTATAAAAAATCAGGGGATATTCAGGCGTGGTCTTATAGTAAAATTACGGCTATCTCACTTTTAAAAGATAGCTGGCCATTAATATTCTCTGGTTTAGTAATCACAATTTATATGAAAACAGACCAAATAATGCTTCGGCAAATTCTGGGTGATAGTGCAGTCGGACAATACACTGCTGCATTAAGATTGTCAGAGTCATGGTATATTATTCCAACTGTTCTAGTTACAACAGTTGCACCATACTTAACAAACGCTAAAAATAGTCAAAACAAGGATGCATATAATTATTATAATTTACTTCTATATAGAGTAGTTGTCTTATCTGCAGTTCTTATAGCATTACCTATGACTTTTCTTTCTGATTGGTTAATAAGTCTTCTATATGGTTCAGAATACCACAGTGCAGGAGAGGTCTTGTCTATACACATTTGGTCAGCTGTATTCGTTTTTCTTGGCGTGGCAAGGAATCCCTACATTGTTAATGAAAACCTAACTAAATATTCCTTTATTACTAATAGTGGTGGGGCAGTTATTAACCTAGTTCTTAATGCTATATTAATTCCTAAGTATGGTATTGTTGGTGCTGCCTATGCAACTTTAATATCACAGGCAGTAGCCTCATATTTAATGCATGTTTTCTTTTCTAAAGTAAGGCCAATATTTATTATGCAAACAAAAGCGTTGTTTACTTTTTATATTCTAAAAAAATTTAGTAAATAGGTGGTATTATATGACAAAGCCATTAAAGGTGCTATCTTATCGTCCTGGAGTAATAGCAAATGGGACTGCTTTTGAAGCGATGGCATTAATTTATAAGTATTTACAAAACAATTATGGTTGGGAATTTACAATTATGATGGATGATCGTGACACTTTTGAAGACTCCGAATTAAATATTATAACTATTCCTTACGATGCAAGAGCTGTAATAAATCGAACAAGTTTTTTAAAAAAACCATTATTATTTAAAAAACAGATATTAAATAAATATAAGGATAAATTTGATTTTATTCTAGGGTGTGATCCAACTGTATATAATCAGGGTATGCAAGCTGCAGTCTTATCTAGAAGTTGGGATATTCCCTTGGCTTTTGATTCTTCGTTAACATTAATGGGACAAGCCAATTCGATAAATTGGAGACTAAAGCGAAAACAGGTTGTGAAAGCTTTAGAACAATCAAGTATTATCTGGTTGACTGCACCTAAAGCAGCTGAAAGATTCAGGGACTTAGGGCTGTCAAAAGAACAAATCTCTAAACAGTTTGTAATATTAGGGCACCCTGTAGATACTGATTTGTTTTCTCCAGCAGAAGTAAAGAAGAAGCAATCTAAAGAAAAAGTGATACTCTGTGTAGCTAGACTTGTTATGGAAAAAGGTGTCCATTATATAATTGAAGCTGTAGCTCCAATAATGAAAATGGATGATAATGTTAAACTTAAAATTATTGGTTCAGGTGAATCAAAGAAATTTTTAGAAAATATGGTCAAGGATGAAGGATTAGAGGATCAAATTGAATTTTTGGACCCTATACCTCACCACGAACTGCCAGCACTATACAGGAAGGCAGATTTATTTGTAGGTCACCCAGTTTCAACATCTAAATGGGAAGAATACTTTGGAGTTGTTAATGTGGAGGCAATGGCTAGTGGACTACCGGTTGTGTCTTCTAATAGTGGGGGAATTACACATTTAGCTAGAGAAAAGGAAGTAGCTATACTAGTCAATGAGAGAGATATCATTTCTACAACCAACGCCATAGAATTATTATTATATGATGAAGACAAATATCAGGAAATTAAGCGAAAAGGCAGAGAGTATGTATTAAGACAGTATAGTCTGCCAGTAATTGCGGAAAAGTATAGAAAATATATTGAAGCGGCAATGGAATAACCATGCTAAACATAATTGGATGGGATTAAATAATGAAAATGAATGAAAAGCCATTGGTAAGTATAATTACTGTTTGTTACAACAGCGAAGAATTAATCGAAGGGACGATTAAGAGTATTATGTCCCAAACGTATGAGAATATTGAGTATATTGTAGTAGATGGAGCTTCGAAAGATAGTACAGCAGAAATTATTGAAGAATACTCTGATCATATAACGCATTGGGTTAGCGAACCAGACAAAGGTATATATGACGCAATGAACAAAGGATTGTCAATGGTATCGGATTCTAGTAGTTTTGTTAATTTTATGAACTCGGGCGATGAGTTTTTGAATAATGATACCATTGAAAAAGTTATTTCCTTTGCCAAGGGGCAAGATACACTTCCAGATGTAGTTTATGGAGACATTATTTATAATAATCAGGTTAGAAGGTATCCTAATAAATTAAGTTACTTATTTCTTAGTAGAAAAACGCTATGTCACCAAGCAGTATTTTTTAAATCAGACAAACATAAACAAGAAAAGTATGATCTTGAATATAAAATTGCAGCAGATTTTGAAATGATCTTGCGCTTAAAAATGAAACGTAAGTTACATTTTATGAAGATAGATTTACCAATATGCGAATATTTAGAGGGTGGCTTAAGTGATACACAAAGGGACAATTTATATAGAGAAAGAGAAAAAATCATTAAAAAATACCCACCTCTTAACTTTTATAATACAACGATTTCATTAATAAAAAAATTGAAATGAAATATGTTTTACTTAAAAAATAGTGTGTTTTAAAGGGGATTTTTTCATGGATAAAACATGCCATGTTTGTGTAGTTGCACCAGTTCATAAGTTTGATGACGTAAGAATATATACAAAAGAAATATCTACGCTACTCTCTTTAGGATTTAACGTTACTTATTATGCGAGAAATCCAAAAAATGAGACGATAGATTTAGATATTAACTTTGTAGAGGTTCCTACCTTTAGAAAAAGGGCCTCCAGATTTATCAATCTTTTTAAGTTGTTCTTTAAGGTGTTATCAATTAAAGCGGATGTATATCACATACATAACCCTGATACATTACCAATCGGGTTCTTATTAAAAATGTTTGGGAAAAAGGTTATATATGATACGCATGAGGACTTTAGTAAACGTTTATTAATGAGAGAATGGATACCAAGTCCGATTAGAAAAATCGCCGCATCGAGTATTAGTCAAATGGAAAAATTGGCGGGCAAGGTATTTAATGCAGTCATCGTTACACAAACAAATGTTAAAAAACGTATTGGTAAAAAAGCAATTATTATTGAAAATGCACCAGTTTCTAAAAATATGAAGTCTATCCGCGCCATTCCATCTCAAGAAGGTTTCCGAGTTATTTATGTTGGAAGTACATTAAGTAAAACAAGAGGTATTAAAGAGATGGTGGATGCAGTACACCTAGCCAATGAGATGGAAAAAGGAAGTAATATTACCTTCACGTTAGTAGGATCTTTCGATAATGAGGACTACTATAAGGCGTTAACAAAATCTGATGGTTGGAAATGGATAGAGTATAAAGGGTTCCTTCCACAGAAGAATGCTTTTGAATTAATGGCTCAATCCCATATAGGTTTAATTACAATTCTAGATGTTGGTGATCACTCACAAACGAGTCCGAATAAAATTTTTGAGTATCAAATGTTTGGGTTACCTTTTATAGCTAGCGATTTTGAGTCATGGAGAAATAAGTTGGAGAATACAAAATCAGGTTTTTTTGTGAATCCAGCTAATCCAGAAGAAATAGCAAGTTACATTGTTCAATTGTATAAAGATAGAAACATGGTTAAAGAAATGGGTCAGAATGGAAGGGAATATATTCAACATACATTTAATTGGGAAATAGAATCCGAAAAAATTAAACAGTTGTACAAAAGGTTACTAAATTAATTAGTAGTAAGGGTGGGATTAGATGAGACTTATTTTACTTTCTGGTGGGTCAGGTAAACGTCTCTGGCCATTATCTAATGATGCAAGGTCAAAGCAATTCCTTAAAATTTTGGAGGACGAAAACCAGAATCGTATTTCAATGGTACAACGTGTTTGGGCACAATTAGACAAAGTGCAGTTAGCTGAATCAACGGTTATTGCCACAAGTAATTCTCAGGTTGATATAGTGAAAAATCAACTTGGAGAGGATGTTCCTTTAGTCATCGAGCCCGAGAGGCGAGACACATTTCCAGCAATTGCTCTGGCTTGTTCCTATCTATATTCGGAACTAGATGTAAGGGAAGATGAGGTAATATCAATCTTACCTGTTGATCCTTATGTAGAGGATCGTTTCTTTGAACGAATTAAGGACTTAGAAAAGGTGATTCATACATCAATTGCTGACCTAGCTCTAATGGGTGTAACACCAACTTACCCTTCTGCAAAATATGGGTATATTGTTCCGGAGAGTAATACAAAGGAAGGATACTTGAATGTTGCTAGGTTTAAAGAAAAGCCAGATGAAGTAACAGCAGCAGAACTAATTAAAGAAAACGCTCTATGGAATTGTGGAATTTTTGCATTTAAATTAAGCTTCATTCTAAATTTATTAAAGAGAAAAAATTTCCCTACCTCTTACGATAGTCTTATTGAGTTGTATGATCAATTACCTAAAAATAGCTTTGATTTTGAGGTGGTAGAATCAACTGAAAAAATAGTCGCAATTGATTACCAAGGCTATTGGAAGGACCTTGGTACATGGAATACATTGACTGAAGAAATGTCTTCTAACGTAATTGGAAAAGCAATAATTAATGAGGAATCAGTGGATAACCATGTTATCAACGAATTAGATATTCCCGTTGCAGTATTAGGAATTAATCATGTTGTCGTAGCAGTAAGCCCTGATGGGATTCTAGTGTCAGATAAAACATATAGTCAACGCATAAAACAATACGTTAACAAGTTGGAAAATATTATTCCGAAATATGAAGAGACACAATGGGGATCCTATAAAATATTAGATCACGCCAATCATAATAATGGAATTGAAGTGATCACGAAAAAGTTAACTATAGATAGTGGGAAAAATCTAAATTATAGCTATAATAAACGTCGAAGTAAGAACTGGACCATTGTTAAAGGAACTGGAGAGATAATTGTTAATGGTGTAAAACAAGGTATTAATCCGGGTCAGGTTGTTGAAATTACGAAGAGGACTAAACATACAATTAGAGCAATAAATGAGTTAGAAATAATTGAGATTCAAACAGGTACAGACTTGGTGGAAAATGACGAAGTGGTTTTGAATAAAAATTGGGATAGCATAAATAGTACTTTATAGTTTGGAAACTTGACTATAAAGTACTATTTTTATGTGGATTTCAGCATTATTATTCAATATCCCAAAATATACTATAAAAAAATGTCGAAAAAGTATTAACATTTTAGGAGAAATCCTTGATAATAAGAATGTAATATAAATGAGGTGTGTGTGAGGAGGAACTCTAAATTACTATTAGACAACTAAATAGATTAATTGTATTAATCCCATTTTCTATCTTTCTACTATTGTTGATGCCTAATTTATCAAAAGCAGCAACTAGTACTTGGTCTGGGGAACTTTTCTCTAACTTAACATTTTCTGGGATATCATCTCCAATGCAAATTGAAACTAGTAATCTAGAGATTGATTGGGGAAATCAATCACCTGCAGCTAATATTAAAGCAGATGGATTTACTGCTAGATTTCAAAGAGATCTTGTTATAGAAAAAGACAAATTTATGAGTTTCAAAGCTTGGGCAGATGATGGCATCAGGGTTTATGTTGATAATCAACTAATAATTGATTCATGGAAGAATGACTCCTATGGCCTTCGTGGAGAAAACGTTATGTTCTTAAGCCAGGGAACTCATACTGTCAAAGTTGAATACTACGATAATGTTAGAAGAGCAGCATTTCGGGTTGACATAGGGGAAAAAGCTGCATACAAAGAGACTACTGAACAAGTCCATTATCATTGGGGTTATGAAAGTCCAACGGGATTTCCAGTAGATAATTTTTATGCCTACTTTGACCAATCCAGAAACTTTGATGGACAAGAGTATTTTTTACAAACATTAGCTGATGATGGTATTCGTGTTAAAGTTAATGGTGAGTATAAAGTTGATAGATGGACTAACTCAAGTGGACAGGTAAATCGAACAATACTTGGAAAATTATCTGGACATGTATCAGTTGGTACAGAATACTATGACGGTGTGAGAAATGCTACGATTTACTCAGATATTGTACCGTTTGGTCATTGGCTTGGGTACTATTATAACAATGACAAGTTAGAAGGAAGACCGATTAAAGCCCAAACTTTACAACAAGGGGAGCGGGATTCCCTTAGCGAAGATAATGGGAAAGGGTCACCTTTAAGTGGTATTAATTCGGATAAATTCTCTAGTGAATATATTACAGCAAAACGCTTATCTTCTGGATACTATATCTTACGCGTCGGAGCAGATGATGGAGTTCGAGTATATCTAGATGGTAAAAAAGTAGTGGATCGCTGGAGCGTAGGTAGTTACAAAGAGGAATCCTTTAAAATTAATGTCAAGGATATTAACGGTTCTAACATTCATTGGATTAAAGTAGAGTATAGAGAGAATACAGGTAGTAGTAAACTTGCGTTTAATCTTAAGCCTGTTGAAGTGACAGCGGATAAGTGGACCGCAGAGTTCTATCCTAACACTTCACTATCAGGTGATCCTGAATTTGCTGAATATCATTCTGAAAATTTAAGCCTTGATTGGGGAAATAGTAAGCCCGTCGTTAATATACCTGAAGATAAGTTCTCGGCAAAATTTCAAAAGCTATTAGTATTAGATAATAGCAAATTTGTAAATTTTAAGGCTTTTGCTGATGATGGTATTCGGGTATATGTAGATGACCAATTAATTATCGATTCGTGGATAAATAATTCCTACAGTCATCGAGGTGAAAGTCTTCAATATCTAAGCAAAGGGACGCACCGTATAAAAGTGGAGTATTATGATAATGTTAGAAGGGCAGCGTTTGATGTTCAAATAGATGAGAAACCGACATACTCCGAAGTAACAGAGCAAGTCCACTATCAATGGGGATATAATGGCCCGAAAGGTTTCCCGGTTGACGATTTCTACGCTTATTTTGACCAATCAAGAACTTTTGATGGACAAGAATACTTTCTTCAAACACTCGCAGATGATGGTATTCGAGTAAAGGTGAATGGAAAGTACAAGGTAGATAGATGGACAAACTCTAGTGGGAAAGTTAACAGGGCTATTCTTGGAACGTTATCTGGTAATGTTACAATTGGTACAGAATACTATGATGGGGTGAGAAATTCAACTGTCTATTCTGATGTTGTACCATTCGGTAGTTGGTTAGCGTATTATTACAATAATGATAAGCTAGAAGGTAACCCCGAAAATGCTAAAATTATTGCTCCAGGAGCAAATGGCGCTTTATTAGAAGATAGTGGATCAGGGTCTCCGATTACGGGTATTCAAAATGACTATTACTCTAGTAAATATGTAACTGCTAAAAGAATTACAGCAGGTGCATACACATTAAACCTAAGTGGAGATGATGGCGTAAGAGTTTATCTGGATGGGAAATTAGTTGTAGACCGTTGGACAGGTGGAAGCTTCAAGGACAAAGTTTACAAGGTAAATGTAAACAATGTAAATGGATCTAATATTCATTGGATTGAAGTAGAACATCGAGAAGACACTGGTCTAAGTAATATATCATTAAGCTTAGAACCTTTAACGATACCAGTTAATGGTTGGATAGGGGAGTTATACTCTAACAAAAACTTGAGTGGTACGCCGCTCTTGACTGGTTATCCTGTTGCTTATGAACAGATTGATTTTCAATGGGGAGATTCATCACCAGAAGTCACTATTCCTGCAGATGGATTTTCAGGAAGATACCAAGGTAAAGTCAACATCACTGAAGATGGTGATTATACAATGAAGGTATGGGCTGACGATGGTGCAAAGCTCTACGTTGACGGTAAACTTGTAATTAATGCTTGGAGTAACGGTTCTTTAAGATTAACACAAAATAATGTTACTTTAACTAAGGGTACGCATACAGTGGTCATTGAGTATTATGAGAATACTGGCAGTGCATCATTGAAATTTGACTTTGAAAAGTATAACCCAGGTCCAACAAAAATATATACACAAACTCAATACAATTATTCATTTGATCAAATGGTAGATAGACAGATGAATTATGGAGGACCTAAGGCTGACGGAGCTGGTACAATACCTGCAACGAGAGAGTTAGTAGAGTATTATGCTAATCCATCTAACTTTAAAAAGGGAACAGAAAGTTACCTTCAGTTTTTACTGCTTTCAAAACCCGCTGGTTTAAATGTAGACGAGGTAAATAGTAAAATATTGTATAATAAAGGTATTTTTATTGGGAAAGCGCAGGCGTTCATTAATGCAGCTAAGAAGTATAGTATAAATGAAGTCTACTTAATGGCTCATGCTTTACATGAAACGGGTAACGGAAGTTCTACTCTTGCAAAAGGTGTCAGTCAATGGAATCAGTGTAGTGATAAAGGCACAATTGTTAAAGATAGTAATGGGAATCCAGTAAAAGTTGATATCTCTCCAAATAAGGTGTATAACATGTATGGAATTGGAGCATATGATGATTATCCAACTGAATGTGGAGCTCAAAAAGCTCTAAAAGAAGGATGGACATCTCCTGAAGCAGCAATTATTGGAGGAGCCCAGTTTGTTTCTGTTAATTATATTCAAGCTGGACAAAATACACTTTATAAAATGAAGTGGAATCCTAGTAACCCTGGTACGCATCAATATGCAACGCATGTAAGTTGGGCGGTTAGTCAAACTAGTAGAATTCAATCGATTTACAACTTAATTAGCAACTACACAATGCAGTTTGATGAACCGAAGTTTCTAGCCCAACCTGGAGAAACTGAATTACCAAGTAACACGACAATCAGTAGTTATCCAGATGGCACTATAGGATTTACTACTTCTAGTGTTAACTTTCGTAGTAAACCTTCTGTAGATAGTACTACATTAATTAAAACATTAAATACGAATCAAAAAGTAGTTGTATATGGAAGAAATAGTGACGGATGGTACAAAGTAAAGGTTGACAACCAAGAGGGATGGTTATATTCTCCATATGTTGAGTTAAAGAACCTTTATCAAGTTAGTGTTTCATCTGATTCATATCTAAATCTAAGAGAACAGCCAAATTCGGATAGTTCAACACTGGCTAATCTATCAAACAATCAATTATTAACTGCTTTATTAGATTCTAATAATAATGTTATGATGAGTGGTTCTTGGCTTAAAGTTACCTATAGTGGTAAAACAGGCTGGGTTCATGTAGATTATGTAAATCAAATTAAATAGCTCTATAAATAAAGGCACTTGTCAATGCAAA
Organism: Aquibacillus kalidii; assembly: GCF_014280935.1. Lineage (GTDB taxonomy): Bacteria > Bacillota > Bacilli > Bacillales > Amphibacillaceae > Aquibacillus_D > Aquibacillus_D kalidii. Next base: position 40,276 of record NZ_JACLZI010000027.1, on the reverse strand, counting down.
TTGACAAGTGTCTTTATTTATAGATACACCCACGCATCATTCCTAATGAGCAACAATAGTGAGGTAAACTAAGAAAATGCCAAGAGGTTCAGTAATTTACACTTATTAGGATGGGGTCTAGCAATTATTGATGATTATTTTAAACGGAAACAAGAGGACTTTCAAAAGTACAGGAAAAGAACGAAAAGAAAGTAAAAATGTATCCTTTAACCGGTGTACTACTTCAAAACTATCTATTTTTGTTGTCTAATGTATTCTATCTTGTATGGTTGACCTGAATTACAGTTAAAGATTAAATTTGAGTGCAATTAGATATTCCTTTAAATAAACAGGTTGTTTTATCCGTTGCATTAAGGTCCTACCCGAGATGAAAGAAAAGGATCAACATTTGGATTTATCTATCCAGTTCGTGAGAAAGCTGTGAATTCTTTTAAGTTAGACCAAGTTACCAGAGAATATATAAATTTATATGAAACATTAATAAGATAAATAACTTATTCCTGGACTTTATATAAAATATTCTAATTTAGGTGATTTTTGGGAATTAGGTAATAAATTTGGTGATGTGTATAATGATGTAAAAAAAATAATATTGTATTTTATTATCCTTTTCTATATAATTGGTAAAGATGTTTTATAGTAATATCTGAAAATAGTTTGACACAATATGAAACCTTATTGTGTGAAATTCGTCTATATATTTGTGCAAATAAAATCAACTATTCAATTATAATACTCAAAGAGACCTAGGAGGATACACATGAAATATGTTTTATTCGTGGCTTGTCTTGCTATTGCAGTGATGATAACGCCACTAATAAAGAAATTTGCTATAAAAATAGGAGCAACAGATCAACCTGATCATCGGAAGGTACACACTAAAGTAATGCCAAGACTCGGGGGATTAGCTATTTTTATTAGTTTTATGATTGGGTTTTTAATTGCTTCTCCTAATAATGAATTAAACTGGGTAGTTATTTTAGGAGCTAGTTTAATAACTTTGATTGGTGCTTTAGATGACAAGTATCAATTGTCAGCTAAGGTTAAATTCACTGGGCAGCTTATTGCAGCTCTTATAACAGTTTTTGGTGGAGTTCAAATTGACTTTATTTCTATCCCATTTGGAGATAAAATTGATATAGGCTTTTTAAGTATCCCAATTACTATATTGTGGATTGTTGGGGTTACCAATGCTATAAATTTGATTGATGGATTAGACGGTCTTGCTGCGGGTGTTTCTTCTATTGCTCTATTAACCATATCAGGTATGGCGATATCTTTAGGGAATACTTATGTTGCTTTACTAGGATTGATTTTACTCGGAAGTACTATCGGATTCCTATTTTATAATTTCCACCCTGCAAAAATATTTATGGGAGATACAGGAGCATTGTTTCTTGGATACATGATAAGTGTACTTTCTATCATGGGGTTATTTAAGAATGTTACTCTGTTCTCCTTAGCTATACCTATTTTGATCTTAGGTGTACCTATCTTGGATACAGTATTTGCTATAGTTAGAAGGATTGTCCATAAGACTCCCATATCTGATCCTGATAAGTTGCATTTGCATCACTGTTTACTAAGACTTGGATATTCACATCGACAAACAGTTTTGGTTATTTATTCCATGTGTGCTTTATTTAGTGTAGCTGCTATTATTTTCACGAGAGCAACTATGTGGGGATCTACTATTACATTAATTGCATTGTTAATCTGCGTTGAATTAACTGTTGAAGTTACAGGTTTAATAGGCCAAAATTACCGACCTTTGTTAAGGCTTTTTGAATCCCAACGTACAAAGAAGTAAGTACTTAACTAAAAAAAAGAATCCTTATAGGGTTCCTTTTTTTATGTCTTTATCTATACCAAGACATTATTCTTTTTGGTGTAATAGGTAGATATTAGAATAGAATATCCTCCGCAGCAAAAGGTGACAACAGAAGAAAAATACACACCAAATAAGCTGATATACTCAGGATGTATATAATACTAAAAACTAAAGGAGACAGTTTTATATAGTGATGTTTCTCATATATTTAGGAATTTTTTAGAACTCTATGACCTTTCTTCAACTAATCTCATATACTCCACACTAGTTTTCATTTTCACTCCCAAATTAAAACAGTTTCAATTAGATAGATAGTTTACTTGATTATAATCAAAGAATCTAACCTCTTACTTGTAGTCAATTACCTGATAGTTCATCTTTTTCCCTGTTCAATTCTATGAAGTTAGAATAGATGTAATGTATTCTTTAATAAGGTCAAGTTTTATAAAGGGAATCTATTATTCCTTAGTTCTTAGATAAGTGGGGTACTAATTTAAAGAAATTAATGTGGTACAACTATTGAAATTGTTGATAGTAAGTTATATATTCTTTATTGATGTTGTTTTTTTAGTGTTTAATCGTTATGTTTAATTTATAAGTAGATAAATTTAAGATATATTTTATAAAAGGTGGATGAGTAATGGAATTAAACGCAAAAATCTATGTAGCCGGTCATAGAGGGTTAGTAGGATCAGCTATTGTAAGAAACTTGAAAGAAAAGGGTTATACAAACTTAATTTATAGAACTAGTAAAGATCTTGATCTAACGGATAAAACAAAAGTCGATGATTTTTTTTCTTCTGAAAAACCAGAGTACGTTTTCCTTGCTGCTGCAAAAGTTGGTGGAATCGTAGCAAATAATGAATACCCAGCAGATTTTATCCGTGACAACTTACTAATTCAAACAAATGTGATAGACGCAGCTTACCGTAATAATGTGAAAAAGTTACTTTTCCTTGGTAGTACATGTATATATCCTAAATTTGCACCACAACCTATGAATGAGGATTCCTTGTTAACAGGTGTATTAGAGCCAACTAATGAACCTTATGCCATTGCAAAGATTGCAGGTATCAAAATGTGTGAATCATACAACCGCCAATATGGTACAAATTATATTTCGGTTATGCCGACGAATTTATACGGGCCTAATGATAATTTCGACTTAGAGTCTTCCCACGTATTACCTGCTTTAATTAGAAAATTTCATGAAGCAAAATTGCATGATAAGTCATCAGTAGAAGTTTGGGGTACAGGTTCACCAAGAAGAGAATTTTTGTACTCTGATGATCTGGCTGATGCAACCATTTTCCTTATGAATACATATGAAGGAAACCAGTTTGTAAATGTTGGTGTTGGGAAGGATATTTCAATTAAGGAGTTGGCTGAAAAGGTAAAAGAAGTTGTCGGCTTCGAAGGTAATATTGAATTTAATACTTCTAAGCCAGATGGAACACCAAGAAAACTAGTTGACGTTACCAAGTTAAATAGCTTAGGGTGGGAAGCAAAGATATCTTTAGATCAAGGCTTAAATCAAGCCTATCAATGGTTTCTAGATAATGTAGCAGATCAATAGGAAATAATTAATTATTATGGAGGATAATATGAAAAAAGCACTAGTTACAGGAGTTACTGGACAAGACGGATCATTTTTAGCAGAACTATTATTAGAAAAGGGTTATGAGGTTCACGGTATTATTCGTAGAAGCTCATCCTTTAATACAGAGAGAATTGAACATTTATATGTTGAGGAATTAAAGAGTAGTGAAAACTTCTATATTCACTCAGGAGACTTGACTGATACGTCCAATATGATTCGTTTAATTAATGAAATTCAACCAGATGAGATATATAATTTAGCTGCAATGTCACATGTGAAAGTTTCTTTTGATGTTCCTGAATACGTAGCGGATGTTGATGGTATAGGGACACTAAGAATATTAGAGGCCGTTCGGATTCTTGGATTAGAAAAGAAAACAAGAGTTTACCAGGCTTCAACTTCTGAATTATATGGTAAGGTTCAAGAGGTTCCACAAAAAGAAACTACACCATTTTATCCAAGGTCACCCTACGCAGTTGCAAAGCAGTATGGGTTTTGGATTACAAAGAACTATCGTGAGTCATATGACATGTACGCTGTAAATGGTATCCTCTTTAATCATGAATCAGAGCGTCGAGGCGAAACATTTGTTACTAGAAAAATCACGCTAGCTGCTGCTAGAATTGCTAAAGGTATGCAGAAAACATTATCATTAGGAAACTTAGACGCAAGACGTGACTGGGGCTACGCCAAAGATTATGTTGAGTGTATGTGGTTAATTTTACAGCACGATAAACCGGAAGACTTTGTGATTGCAACTGGAGAGATGCATACAGTACGAGAATTTGCTACGTTAGCCTTTAAACATGCGGGGATAGAGATTGAGTGGAAAGGTGAAGGTGTAAATGAAAAAGGTATAAACAAATCTACTGGTGATGTTGTTGTTGAAGTCAACCCGGATTACTTCCGACCTGCAGAAGTAGAGCAGTTATTAGGCGACCCAACGAAAGCAAGAACACTACTTGGTTGGAACCCAACTAAAACATCATTTGAAGAATTAGTAAAGATCATGGTAGAATCTGATCTGAAAAAATTTAGTTAAAGAAAAAAAGAGTACTTATCTTTGTGGTTGCCCCTAAGAGTAAGAGTTTTATATTAAGCACCTAATTGGCTGGTATGAATACAGTAACTAACTGGAATCATACCAGCTAATTTTTGAGATTGAACAGGATAAACTTTCTTATGCCGTCTTCTTATAAAACCTTCGTTTTCATATTTCTTATAAAGTTTCACCCACGTTTCAATGGGGGAAATGGTTCTTATGCCCTTGATTCTTAGCAAGCATGCCCATACCCTTCTTTCTATTCGCTTACTGTCAATAACTTAAATTCGCTATATTTAGCCATAAATAAACACCCAAAAAAATAGATTTTTATTCTAACTTTTGGGGTGAAGCACACTTACGATCCTTTTTTTTGAGTAATTCACTTAAGTAGTATTTCCTTTTGATTATTAGTATCTTTTTCAAATTGCCTTTCAAAGAGATAGTCTTTGTGGTAAGTACCTCAATATCTAAGGTATCTAATTATAGAGACTAGAAATAGAGGGGTCCTCAATTAGTGTAAGTCTGATTGGATCCGACCAAATTAATTAAAACCACCCTTTCCGCTTAAACCAAACATACATAGAAACAGCCATCACAATCATGACACCCAAAACTACAAAATACCCATACTTCCAGTTCAATTCAGGCATAAAAGCAAAGTTCATCCCATATACACCAGCAATAAAAGTAAGCGGAACAAATATAGAAGTAATAATGGTTAGTAGTTTCATCACTTCATTCGTTTGGTGTGAGTTGAGTGAAAGATAATTATCACGAATATCATTGGTAATTTCCCGATTAGATGCAACCATATCAGATAGTTTTAACAAATGGTCATAAATATCAAGGAAGTATTCTCTGCGTGCTTTAACCCCTTCTAGATGGTTCGAATTTAAAATCCGATAGAATAGGTCTCTGACAGGATTAATGGTGTGACGGAGCTTGAGAAGCTCGTGTCGGATATCGAATAAATTGTCGAGTAGCACATTCATTGGTTCATTGTTGTCATTATCCTCAATTTCATTCAGCTGATCCTCTATTTCATAAATAATCGGGAAGTAGTTATCGACTATTTTATCAATCACTTCGTAAAAGATCCGATACTCATCCCAGCTACCAGGATCCTTTAATTGAAGTAATCTGCTTCTAACCTGGTTAATCTCTTTCGATTCATACTCATGGAAGGTAACAACATAATCTTCCCCGATGAAAAAATCATGTTCTTCCTTGCTAAGGTCTGCTTTATTGATAGCATGTGTGATGAAAAAATTGAAGTCATCATAATAATCGAGCTTAGGCCGTTGCAAACTTTGAATACAGTCTTCGATTGCTAATGGGTGAAATTTAAGCTTTTCATCTAATTGTGATATTTCGGCTTTAGTTGGTTGATCAAAATCAATCCAGTACCAGCTGTAGTCCACATTTTTTAGGCCTTCAATTGTATCTAATGTGATGGCTTGGTTTGCTTTCGTAACTGCAATTATATTAATCATGTCGCATTGCTCCTTATATGAGCCAGTTTAGTATAAAAAGAGTAGTGTTTACAAGTGAAGAAATTTGTACAAAAAAAAGACGACAATATTATTGTCGTCCACCTACTATATATTCATCGTTTCTTTTCTTATGTAATTTTCATAGGAGGACATGTATTCATGGTAGGTTTTATCTGCTGTAGTAATCTTAAAACCATAGGTGTAACTAGAATCTTTAGATTCTTTTCTGACAACTTCTCCAAATATTTGGTTAGTAGGCGTGAATAAGCTTAACTCGATCGTTAAATATTGACCTACTTCAAAATCTAATTCAGAGGTAAAGCAAATTCCAGATACACTTACATCCTTAAGTGCAATAACTGTTTCCGATTTAAACAAATTTAGTCCATTGACCCTTGTAATCGTCGTTTTCATCGATGGTGCAGTTTGGAACGGAATCCTAGAACCCTGTCTAGTCATAAAATATTATCCCCTTTACCATATTTTTGTCTCTCTATTTAATTGTACATCCTTTAGTAGAGTACTATGTAAAATGACTACTTGTCAATATTTTCTGAAATTGTCCTTTTTGACTAATGTTGGTGTGGGGGAGTTAGGGTTAAATTGGAGTTTTCGGGAGATATCTCATAATATTTGGGAGATAAAAACGAAAATAGGGAGGTTATTAGAAAAAGATAGGGTGATACATCCAACTTTAATACGCAAGATATATTTAGATCCCCTCCCCGCTTAAAAAAAGGGTGTAATTTTGGATTTGGGAGATAAATCAGTATTTTTGGGGGATAACTCGTAATATTTGGGGGATAAAAGCATAAGTTTGGGAGATTAAATAAAAAACAGGGAGAATATAACCAACAAATAGGGGGATAAAACTAAAAAGGCCTGACCCTAAGCGAGGGAAAAGGGCCAGACCTTCCATATAGTTAGCGTGCTTTAGATCTTCGGCTCGAATGTTTGGCAGTCTGTCTCTTCTTGGTTAGCGGCTCTTTTGCCTCTATGGCTAACAACATAAATTGCATCTGCTTTACATTTGTTGCCGTTTGCCCAATATTTACAGTTACTTACTTCACATAATACGTCTTGAGCCAATTTGCACACCTCCCATACAAATAGTAATGCCTAAATATAAGATGAATATGCAAATCTAAATAAGAGGAAAAATTGGTATTACAGTTAAATCAATACTATACATAATCATCAATAAGTTGGGGAAGCTAAAGTCAACAAAAAAAGAACCTATTTCCGGGGAAATAAGTCCTAATCGTTCGACAAATACCGGGTGGTGACAGGCACCCTAGTTCCAGCGTCTGTAATTTGTGAAGTGTTTGCTCCAGTATGAGTTGCTTAGGCTGGTGATTTGAACGCCACTTGAGCTTGCGTGTATGAATTTGTTATCTCCGATGTAGATACCCATATGAGAGATTCCAGCTTTGTATGTTCCACTAAAGAATACTAAGTCTCCTGGTTGTGGGCTAGAGATTGTTGATGATTGATTGTAATAACCTGTTGTATCTGTTCTATTAATATCCATTCCAGCAGTTTTGTGTACATAGTAGATAAATCCACTACAGTCAAATCCACCAGGAGCAACACCTGCCCATTTGTATGGTGTACCAACATGCTTTTTGGCTTCAGCAATTACTTTAGCGGCAAGATTCTCCTCAGGTTGCTCTACTTTAACTGGAGTAGGAGTTGGTGCTGAAGTAGAACCAGTTAGTTTAAGTGTTTGTCCAATATAAATCGTGTTTGTAGTTAAATTATTCCACGACTTCAGATTAGATACAGAAACATTAAAACGATTAGCTATCGCATATAACGAGTCGCCTGCACTTACCTTATAAGTGGTCATATTAGATGTAGATTCAGTTGAAGTAGTAGAATTGCTAGTCTGAGAGATAGATAACGTCTCTCCAACATGAATAATAGAGCTTGTCTTATTATTCCATTTCATTAAATCTGAAACAGAAATACCGTGTTTATGCGCAATTCCCCATAGGGAATCTCCGGATTGAACAGTATAAGACGACCCTGAAGTAGACGTTGTAGTTTCAGAGGTTTCAATAACTTGATTTACATAGATTGAATTAGATGAAAGATTATTAATAGATTTTAAGTTTGAAACAGTTGTATTGTATTTCTGAGAGATTGCCCAAAGCGAATCACCTGGTTGTACAGTATAGGATGCTGCTTCTACTTTTGTTGAAAATCCTGTCGCTATTCCTAAAGTGGCAACTACGGCGATTAACGTTTTGTTTGTTTTTTTCATGCTGCTTCACTCTCCTCGTTGTTTGTTGTTGTTGGCAACAGTATAGCATGGGAATGTCGAAAAATGACGGATGTTATCGATTTGTAACGATACTTAACAATCCTGACATAATAACGGGTAATTATGGATGAGAAGGGTGATCATGCTAAAAAGTTGGGGATATCCAGGTGAAGTAAGGGTTTACTTCACCTGTGCAGAAAGAAAAGATATGCTTACTTGGAGTCGTGGCTGATAACTAATCTTGGATAAATTGCTTCATTTCCAGCTTCTTGTTGATGAGGAGGCAAAGTTGATGTAAGAAGAATGACAACTAAAGTGATGACAATAACCATTAATTTTTTCAAGTCAGTACACATCCTTATAAAGTATTTTTAGAGAGGTTAATAGAAAGTAATTGAAAATAGTAAGAAGCTTTTTTATAGCATTGCTTGTCATGATAAATAGTACCAAGTAACTGTAAACAGTCCGTGAATTCTAATTGATCACCACTTGCTTCGAAATAGGGCATAATTTCTCCCTCTAATTTTTCAATAAATGATTGATTCCAACCGGTATAAAGACAATTTCTGAGCATATAAAACTTATATTTGTACTTTAGGCCTGTACTTATCTTCTCGCCTATATCAATATACTGTTTGGTTAACTCATAATTTCCGATTCGTTTATATACTTCTGCAATGAGAAAAACAGTTGCAGAGTGGTTGTTAGCATCCGTTTGCTCGCTTTTAGTTTTCCATGCCTTTTTGAGATAATGAAGGGCATCGTCGAACATGTCCAATTTTAAATAGGCGTTACCAAGGTTATGCCAAACTGTGTAAGAAAAAAAGGGATACTGCTCTAAATCGGTGGAATTTTTAATAATTTTTTTAAGTACCGTAACAGCCTGATGATATTCATGTTGAAAAAGAAGATTAATGGCGATAATTATTTTGCTTTCGATTACCTTTTTATGCAACAAATGCTCCTGGTAACCTTGTTTGGCTTTCTCTGCATAATAATTAGATTTATAGATGATGTGTAAATTGCTATTTGCAATAGCGAGGTGCAAAAATAACTCTGTATCATCTATATGAAGTGTACTGTTCAATTGCTCAGCTACATTAAGATGATTAAGGGCTTCTCTATATTTAGGAATATGCAAATAATAAAGACCAACAAATTTCATATAATAGAACTCGTCCACAGGCTCGAAAATGCTTTTTAAATCCTCTAGTAACAGCATGGCTTCTTTTGCCTGCTCAAGCTCGTGCATACAAAGTAGATATCGAAAGTGAAATAGCTTATAACGGATATCTAATTCATAATTGTGTGGGTTAGGAAAATGCTCCTGTAATTCCTCATACAAGGAGGACACCTTCTCAAAATCATGGTATTGCATCGCCTCATACCATTTTGTCAATTGATCTGACAGGTAACTATCCAAGTCATTAGTCTCATTTAAATAACTAATTCCAAGCCGTTCACAGAGGGAATCTACAACAAGTGTACTAGGAGTGATTTGTTTGTTTTCGATTTTGCTTAAATAAGAAACCGAACAAATCTCTGCTGCTAGTTCTGCTTGCTTTAAATTTCGTGCTTGTCTTTGTTGCCGAATTATCTTGCCAATGTCATACATGTGTTCACCTTCTTTATAATATTGTGAATTAAATCACAAGTTATAGTATTCGTTATATGGCCCTATATTCCTTCTTATGAAAATAGGGAAAATAGTTTATCAATGACACACTAATAGAAACGTTGATAGGAAAATTTTCCTATCAACGTTTCATTTTTACTAAAGCTTCTATTATAAATGCGACTAAGATTATAATAAATAACGCTAACATGGATTCTAATCCGAATAATGGCATAACAAATATTAACCAGACTACAAAAAAGCCAAACCCCAATAGGAAGGATGTAAAAAATTTAGCCAAAAAGGAGGTAGTGCTAAATAAACTTTTCATAAGGAACACCTCAGAAAAGTTTATGACAAAAGCCTACGAATTGTTACTAAAAAAAGAAAAAACATGGAGATTAGCTGGTCCATGTTTTAGTGATTTAAATTGTCGATATATTTTTTTGCTTCCATTATTGAGAAACCAAATGCTTCTCGAACCTTCTTTACGGCAGCAACGTCTTTTCCTTCAAGCAATAATAAGCGTAGTTCATCATTAATAGGATCATCAAGAAGCTTTCTTTCTTTTCCAATCTGGTCAAAAGTATGCTCTACGTGCTGTAAGCGGTCTTCGAATCCACTAAGCTTGCCAATCAAGGAAAAGAAGGAAAACATTAGCACAACCGATATACTGATAATAATGTATTCCATACTATCCACCTCACAAAGGTAAAATGTTAAGCTAATAAGTCTTTTTTACAGTGCCATCCTTAAACACTCGGTATTCCCCAAAAGTACTTTTATATACATGATTCGCGAAATTTTGTATTTTTTCTTCTTGCCAACTAATAAATAACTGGGAATCAATCAGTCCTTTTTTCAATCCAGCTTCATCGATTGTATCCACTACTCCAGATCCTTTTAACTCTTCTGGTTCTTCAAAAATATAATTCTCATCTGCCCCGATATCATATCTCCACATCGGATTTCCTTCCATAATATCCACACCTACTGCATCTGGTTCACCAATTAATTCAACTATTTCATCCTGTGTCATACCAAGCTTTATGTTATCAATGATGAACTGATCATCTATAATTTCTTTACTAGGTTCCGATTCCGTTACCTGAACAGGTTCTTCCTTTTGAACAACCTTTGTTTCTATTTTAACGGGGCCATCTTTAAACGTTGTATCAGCGCTTACATTACAACCGACTAACAATACTAAACTAGTGATTAACGCAAGAAATACTCTCAATTTAACCCCTCCACATTTTTCTTAATTATATAGACGTATGGGATTTAGAAAATGTTTCAACAATATTACATAACTATTACAAAAATTTAAATAAATAATCAGATTTTTTGCTTTAAAAAAGGGAAGTCCTTATAATGGTGAACTACAACACATATCAAGGAGGAATTTGGATATGTCCGAAACAGAAGTAAACAAATATCGTCAACCTGACTATGATATCGACCCTATCTTTATTAACAGATGGTCTCCACGATCATTTTTGGAAAAAGAAGTGCCTGAAAAGGATTTAATGAGTGTCTTCGAAGCAGCACGTTGGGCACCATCATCGATGAATAAACAACCATGGCGCTTTATCCTTGCACGTACAAACGAGGACCGAGAAAAGTTCCATTCCTTCATAATGGAAGGCAATCTTAAATGGTGTGAGACAGCTCCCGCATTAGCTGTGATCATTTCCAAGAAAGAAGGGGGATCTCACGCATTTGATACGGGAACTGCCTGGGGTTACCTTGCACTACAAGCAGCACAAAAAGGCTTGGCCACGCATGCAATGGGTGGATTTCATAAAGATAAAGCAAGAGAAGTTCTTGGCATACCAGAAGAATATGATTTACATGCTGTCATAGCAATTGGTTACCAAGGGGAAAAGGACCAACTGACAGAGGACTTACAAGAAAGAGAACAGCCATCAGACCGCAGACCAGTAAAGGAATCGGTAATGGAAGGTAGCTTCAAATAGTGGATAATAAAAAGCCCAGGCAGAGTTTGAATAACTCAGCCTGGGCTTTTCCTCCCAAGTGCATGACTTTCTTTATTAATACCAGGGATTTGGAAATAGTTCTTCTGTTTTGTTAGATTATCTAACGGGGTATTTATTTAATTATGAGAGAGTTGTTCTCAACGGTTGGGATATGCGTCAAACTATACACGGAATCCGTCATTTGCTGTGAGTAATGCGTCACTCCGCATCGGATATACACCATTTTGGGGAACATATCCACCACTTTCTAAAAGAAATGCGTCTGGCCTGGTCTCATCAACGTAAGCCAGTTAGTGCCTAACTATATGCGTCGAACGTCAACAAAAATCAGTCACCAAGTATCTACATTCTCACCCACGGATTTAATCCCCACGATAATAAACTCTTCCCTTATTAGACCCTGAAAAAGGTAAACCAGAAGCCTTCAATAACTTATAAGCTATATTCCTACTCTTGAGACAGAGAAACTCTCTACATGCCTGATTAGTCAATTGAGGGTTAAACAATAAGAGGTAATCTTCCATGGCTTGGAGGTGGGCGGATTTAGATTGGTGCTTGCAATGAGGACATCTCCATGTGTGAGAAACTCTTAGCATTGGCAGGTGTTTACACTCTGGGCATTGAACGCCTTGCGATATATCAGATTGGTTAATGTTATATAGTGACTGGATATTTGGAATATATGGGCTGTGCGCCCGTACAAGCTGATCACATAGTTTCCTTAACTGTTGGGGGTTAATATCATATTTACTGTACTTGGCTTGGAGTTCTAGGAAGCGGTTTTTAATATGTGGGTAATGTAGGATAAATTGAAAAATAGATTGAGAGCCGGGGTGCGCCTTTATGATAGTCTCAGGATTACTGATACCAATAATATATTCAATTGGAAAATCCATAATTTGATGAGCAAAAAGCCAGTCAACTAACTGCTCCTGTTGCTCTTGGACTTGAATAATAGGGTCACTAAATCCCTCTTCTTTATTTCCATAGGTTCGAATGAATTGTTTTGAAATAGTATCAAAAAAGAGGGTTCCGGAGAAATTCTTTGCTTCAATGATCAATCCAAAGTTTGGCGTTAATAGTAGCGTGTCAATTTGAAAGAAATACTTATCGTTCTTAATGCGGAGGTCGTTCAGAATATAGAGGTTTTGCTGGGGGAGGCGGTCTAAGTAGTAGTCGAGGTTCTGCTCACCTTTATAACAGGCATTTCTAATTGCTAAATCCTCCTCGATTAGACTTCTCTTACGATGATTTATTGGAAGCCTCCTTAGTAGTGCTTCATCCACCTTGATGATTAAAGGTAGCTTCCGTTGCTTTATTAACATACATACAACTCCTTTCTTTCTATTATTAAAGAGAAATATTCTATGTTAATGAATTAAAATCCTCTAGGAAAGAAAAAAATTAAAGGAATATGATAGAATGCGTCAATCTAGTAAATATATGCGTCAACACTAAGAATTAATGCGTACACATTTAATTGAAATCTAACCAGGATCCTCTATTAAAATGCAAAAGATTGATAGAATAGTCATATATGCGTCAATCTAGAGCTCGTATGCGTCCTTTTCTTACCGGAATGCGTCTGTTCACTTCTTATATGCGTCAGTTCGCCAAATTTATGCTTCGAAATTAACGGAAAATGCGTCAAACCTAGTAAAAATATTAAATGAATTAAAATCCTACTATAGTAAAGACCAAATGCGTCGAAACAGCCGATATATGCGTCGCACCCTCCGGCAAATGCGTTGCACAGGCCGATAAATGCGTCGCAACGGCTAATATATGCGTCCCTCATGGCCACAAATGCGTCGCACAGGCCAAAATATGCGTCTCAACCCCCGCTAAATGCGTCAAACTATCCTTCTCCACACAACAAAAAAACTATTCCCCCTTGATAAAATTCCCAATTAGATATATCATTTTATAAAAGAGGAACATCATATTAGAAATAAAGGCAAACTATTCGAAAGGGTAGGACGCAAAGCTTAGGGTCTACGGTTCGTTTATGAACTACGATCGCCTGGTTACCTAATTAGTCAATAATATATATGGAACTATTAGGCTATTCTATATTTTAGAATAGCCTTTTTTGAATTCCGTCTTACTACTTTAAATTAAAGGTGGGTAATATCATTACGATGAAAATTTTGTTTGTAAAAGCTCCTTCTATTTTTACAGAGGGATTAGTTGGTGTTGTTGGTGATGAGTTCGGGGCTTATGAAGTAAAGGCATATAGTCCAGTTGAGCAAAGAACAATTATGAATGAGAATGCTGAATTAGTCATCATAGATTTAGACACAACAGTAGATGTGCAGCCGATTATCAATTTCTATCTAAAGGAAGAAAAAAAGGTGATTGTTTGGACGGCAAACTTAGATAATAGCCATTTAGTAGAATTATTTAAGGAGAACCTAGCAGGTTATTTCTATAATGGGATGGAAAAAGAAGAATTGATAACAGCATTAGAATCAGTCATACAGGGTAAAGTCTATATCAACACGGAGCTGTATCCGATTCTACTCGGTGATTATCGAAAGAAGAATGCGAAGAATGTCAATCGACCTATTGGGGTATTCACGAACCGGGAGTGGGAAGTGTTAGAGCTACTCATAATGGGGTATAGTAACGAGAAAATAGCGGGTAACCTGTATGTGACAGAGAAAACGGTCAAGACCCATATGAGTTCAATACTAAGAAAATTGAATGTTCCAGACCGAACAAATGTCGTCCTAACAGCACTAAAAAATGAATGGTTTTATATATAAAATCCCATATTTTATCTAGGTAAGGAAACGCAACCATTTCTGTACGCCAACTATTACCATCAGAAACCTTGCGAAATCTCGTGTCACTGTTTGTAAAACTATGATATAATTTCGCTTGTAGTGTGCAACGGAGAGGAAGTATGTTGCTAAAATTCAACCGGAGGTACAGAAATGGAAGAAACAATTTCTTTGAAAGAGATCTTTGAGGTGTTGAAAAAGCGCCTACTCCTAATTATTATACTTACAGTTAGTGCAGCTGCGATTAGTGCAGGGTACACGTTCTTTCTTATTACCCCAACCTATCAAGCTAGTAGTCAATTTATTGTAAGTCAAAACAGTCAACAACAACCAGAAATGCAAAATGTCGATATAAACGAAATTCGTTCCAACATAGAAATCATTAATACGTATAATGTCATTATTAAAAGTAATAGGATACTAGACCAAGTAGTGGAAGAGCTAGACTTAGCAATCTCATCAGCTGCCCTTAGCAGTAAAATAAATGTAGCGAATGCAGAAAATTCACAGGTAGTAACCGTAACGGCTACAGATATTGATCCAGGAGTTGCTGCTGATATCGCGAATACAACGGTACAAGTATTCCAAGCAGATATTCCGGACTTAATGAACGTGAATAACGTCAACATTCTTTCTGAAGCAGATGTATCTGAGAATCCACAGCCAGTAAGTCCAAATCCAGTGCTTAACATTGCGATTGCAATGGTTTTAGGTGTTATGGTTGGGGTCGGATTAGCCTTCTTACTTGAATACCTCGATAATACAATTAAAACAGAAAAAGATGTAGAAGATAAATTAGATCTTCCGATATTAGGGGTGATTTTCCATATTGGGGAAGATGACTTAGTATCAGGGCACTTCAATAAGGTAGCTAACAGAAGAGAAAGGGGAGATTTCAGTGGCCAGACGAAAAAAACTAGCTAAAAATAGTACGATGCGTCATTTGATTGCAAAATTAAATCCAAGATCTCCTATTTCGGAGCAATACCGTACGATTCGTACTAATTTGCAATTCTCTTCTGTTGATGGCAACTTGAAAACAATGCTCGTGACATCCTCTGGACCATCAGAAGGTAAGTCCTCCACGACAGCAAATCTTGCCATCGTATTTGCACAACAAGGTAAAAAGGTGTTATTGATTGATGCCGATATGAGAAAACCAACGTTACACTATACGTTCCGGATGGATAACCGTAAAGGACTGAGCAGTGTCTTAGTTGGAGAAACAAATCTAGATGAATCGGTGATTAAAAGTGATGTTCAAGACCTTGATTTATTATCATGTGGTCCTATTCCGCCGAATCCATCTGAGTTATTAGGGGCAAAAGCGATGGAAAAACTGATCGCCGATGCTTCTGAGTTTTATGATTTAATTATATTTGATACACCACCAGTACTTGCAGTTACGGATGCACAAATTTTAGCAAATATGGTCGATGGTGCATTAATGGTTGTTCGTAGTAAACAAACCGAATATGAAGCAGCACAAAAGGCACGTGACTTATTAACCCCAGCTAAAGCAAAACTACTTGGCGTCGTGCTAAATGATCGTGAACAGAAAAAAGGACATTATTATTATTACGGTACAAATTAAGGGAAATCTCTCAATCAGCTTTTGATTGAGAGATTATTTGATTGAAAAAGCATATACAAGACTTTAGTATGAAGACTAAAGTCTTGTATATGCTTTAAAAAGTCAAGGAAATAAACTTAACAATTTATCGACAAAACTTCCAATCCATTTACAAATTTCATGTGGTACTATCTCATTAGATAAAAATACCTAAGACGAAAGATGAGGATGGAGCGTGAAGTTTGAATGATCGATATTAATTGTCATATACTACCTGGACTCGATGATGGAGCAAAGCATATGGAAGAAAGCATTGCGATGGCGAAGGAAGCATTAAACCAAGGGATTGATAAAATCATTGCAACACCGACACACATGGACGGTAAGTATCATAATTTTAAAAAGGAAATAATGATTGGGATTAATGAGTTAAATCGTCGTCTTAACGAAGAAGGAATAGATTTAGAGGTTTTACCAGGTCAGAAGATTAGAATCAACGGAGACTTGTTAGGTAGTATGGACAAAGATCATCTGCTAGATTTGAATAATGGAAGTCGCTATATATTAATAGATCTTCCTTATAATCACGTTCCGCAATATACGGGACAGGTTATTTTTGACTTACAGTTACAGGGCTACAAGCCAATTTTAGTCCATCCTGAGAAACATCAACAGTTTATGGAGGAGCCGAATGCTCTGTATGAATTGGTGAAAAATGGGGCGCTTGTACAAATAGCTTCAGATAGTGTTGTTGGAAAAAGTGGGAAAAAGGTGCAAAAGTTAACGCATACGTTAATCGAAGCGAATTTAACTCATTTCATTGGATCAGAAGCGAAGGACCATAGCCAGTTTACATATAAAAAGGCTATTTCTGAATTAAGGAAAAGGTATGGCAATAGCATAGCATATTATTATATTGAAAATGCAGTGTTGCTTACGCAGGGGCAAACGGTCCTCGGTGATCCACCGACAAAAGTAAGTAAGCGAAAAAAGATAATGGGAATTATCTAGTAGGGAATAATTGTAGACTGGAAACGCTTTACTTTTTTTTAGACGGAAATACCTATAAATAAATCGAATATTCATCAAAACTCGACAGTAATTTACAATAAATTACTGTTTTTTTTGTGAGAGGACACTGATATACTAATACTATCGTTAAAAATCCTAACCAAACAGAAGGATGATTGAAAATGATTGACATTCATTGTCATATTCTAGCGAATGTAGATGACGGTGCAAAACATATGGAGGCAAGTGTTGAAATGGCGAAAGAGGCTGTTTCACAAGGGATCGATACCATTATTGCGACACCACACCATCTAAATGGAAGCTATGAAAATTACAAGTTAGAAATACTAGAAAATGTAAAAACACTTAATGATAGATTACAAGCAGAAAATATCCCTCTTACTATACTACCAGGTCAAGAAACACGAATAAATGGAGACATGATACAAGACTTAGAACAAGGACATCTATTGCCGTTAAATGAAACAAGTGGCTATTTATTCGTCGAGTTACCTTCCAATCATGTACCTCGATATACAAAGCAACTCCTGTTTGATTTACAAGTGAACGGAGTGAAACCGATTATTGTGCACCCAGAAAGAAATAAACAATTAATAGAAAATCCAGATTTACTTTATGAGTTCGTTAGAGATGGTACGTTAACACAAGTGACAGCGGCCAGTGTTGCTGGAAAATTCGGTAAAAATATCAAAAAATTCAGTGAACAATTAATTGAAGCTAATCTCACGCATTTTGTTGCGTCTGATGCGCATAATACGACAACACGAGGCTTCTGTGTCGAAGAAGCTAACAATCTAATTAACCAACAGTATGGTAGTACGGTAGTTTATAATTTCATAGAAAATGCTCAGTTATTGGTTGATGGTCAACTAATTGTTGGGGATGTGCCAGAAAGAATTAAGAAGAAGAAGTTTCTAGGTTTATTTTAAATATACTAATTTACTTACTTTTAATAAGAATCTGGGGGAGAATAAGTGATGAAAAAGGTTAGAAAAGCAATTATACCAGCAGCAGGTTTGGGTACTAGATTCTTGCCGGCTACGAAGGCTTTACCGAAGGAAATGTTACCTATTGTAGACAAGCCTACTATTCAGTACATAGTGGAAGAGGCTGTTGCGTCTGGAATTGAAGACATTATTATTGTAACAGGTAAGGGGAAACGAGCGATTGAAGATCACTTTGATGCTTCTCCGGAGCTTGAGCGCAACCTAGAAGGAAAAGGGAAATTTGAGTTACTTTCTAAAGTTCAGCACTCTTCTAATTTAGCGGACATTCACTATATTAGACAAAAGGAACCAAAAGGACTTGGGCATGCAGTTTGGTGTGCTCGTAATTTTATAGGGGACGAGCCGTTCGCTGTTCTTTTAGGTGATGATATTGTACAAAGTGATGTACCTTCTCTTAAACAGTTAATTAATCAATATGAGCAAACAGAATCGTCTGTAATTGGTGTCCAACAAGTAGCTGATGACCAAACGCACCGATATGGGATTATTGATCCAGAATCAAGTGAAGGACGTCGTTATCAGGTTAATGCTTTTGTTGAGAAACCAGAACCTGGGACAGCTCCATCTAATCTAGCTATTATGGGCCGTTATGTGTTTACTCCTGAAATTTTCCGTTTCCTTGATAGGCAACAAGTTGGTGCTGGTGGAGAGATTCAGTTGACGGATGCTATTCAGATGTTAAATCAAATTCAGAAGGTATATGCTTATGACTTTGAGGGGACTCGTCATGATGTTGGTGAGATTCTTGGGTTTATTAAGACTACGGTTGAATTTGCACTGAAGAATAAAGAGTTCGGAACCGATGTAGAGAAAATCCTTAGAGATTTATTACCCCAAAGAGTGAAGGAATAAACTATAAAGTATTTATTCTATGTATTTTTTTTGTAGTAAATAGTTAGAAAAGTTAGAAAGTAGAAAGTTGGTGAATGAAAAGTGCCTGTGACCACTTCTAATGATAGTTCGGCATCTAGTGAAATTGGGGAAGTACATTTTCGGGAAATTCGTACTTCTGACAATAGGGGTTATCTAGTAAGTAAACGAGCTTTAGATATAATTGCTTCCATTATAGGTATTATTCTATTATCTCCTATATTTCTAATAGTTTCTTTACTAATTAAGATAGAAGACTCAAAAGGCTATAGTTTATTTAAACAGATTAGAATGGGTAAGGATGAAAAGGAATTCTATATGTACAAATTCCGTTCCATGGTTTCTAATGCGGAGGAGCTTAAGGCTTCTCTAATGGATATAAATGAAGCTGAAGGACCCGTGTTTAAAATTAAAGAGGATCCTCGTATTACAAAGATTGGTAGATTTATAAGAAAAACAAGTATTGATGAGTTACCACAGTTATTTAATGTACTTAAGGGTGATATGAGCTTGGTCGGACCGAGGCCACCTTTGCCAGATGAGGTTGACCAGTATTCTGCTTATGAAAAACAAAGATTGAAGGTAAAGCCTGGATTGACTTGTTACTGGCAGGTTAGTGGAAGAAGTAATATAGGATTCAATGAATGGATGGAACTAGATTTACAATATATCCGTGAAAGAAATTTTATCGTGGACATAAAACTAATATGTAAAACAGTATTGGTTTTATTTGGTTCAAAAGACGCTTACTAAAAGGGTGGAATAAAAATGGATTTAAGTTCTAAAATTTATGTTGCAGGACATAGAGGGTTGGTTGGATCTGCAATTGTGAGAAAGCTTGAAGAGAAAGGCTATACTAATTTAGTTTACAGGACCAGTAGTGAACTAGATTTAACAGATAAAAATAAAGTTGATTCTTTCTTTGAATCGGAAAAACCTGAGTATGTTTTCCTTGCAGCTGCTAAAGTAGGAGGAATTGTTGCGAACAATGAGTATCCTGCTGATTTTATAAGAGATAATTTGTTGATTCAGACTAATGTTATTGACGCTGCATACAGAAATGGTGTACAAAAACTTCTTTTCCTAGGTAGCACTTGTATCTATCCGAAGTTTGCACCTCAACCAATGAATGAGGATTCCTTGTTAACTGGTATTTTAGAACCAACAAATGAACCATATGCAATAGCAAAAATTGCAGGCATAAAAATGTGCGAATCATATAACCGTCAATATGGTACAAACTATATTTCAGTTATGCCTACTAATCTATACGGACCGAATGATAACTTTGATTTAGAAACTTCTCATGTATTACCAGCCTTGATTAGAAAGTTTCACGAAGCTAAGTTAAATGAAACGCCAACAGTTGAAGTTTGGGGTACAGGAAAGCCTAGAAGAGAGTTTCTTTATTCAGATGATCTTGCAGATGCGTCCGTTTATTTAATGAATACTTATGAAGGAAATCAATTCGTTAATGTAGGTTTAGGTAAAGACATTTCAATCGGTGAATTAGCGGAAAAAATTAAGGCAGTAGTTGGTTACGAAGGTGAAATAATCTACAATACATCCAAACCTGATGGCACACCTAGAAAACTTGTAGATGTTACAAAGTTAAGTGAAATAGGTTGGGAAGCATCTATATCCTTAGACCAAGGCTTGAAGGAAGCGTATGACTGGTTTTTAACAAATATAGAGAATGCAACAACTGTTGCTAAATAGATGGAGGGAATTATGAAAAAGGCATTAATCACAGGTGTAACAGGACAAGATGGATCATTTCTAGCAGAACTTCTATTAGAAAAAGGGTATGAAGTACACGGAATTATTCGTAGGTCTTCTTCATTTAATACTAGTCGAATTGAGCATTTATATGTAGAGGAATTGAAGAGTAGCGAAAATTTCTACATTCATTCAGGTGATTTAACCGATACTTCTAATATGATTCGTTTAATAAGTAAAATCCAACCAGATGAGATTTATAACCTAGCAGCTATGTCTCATGTAAAGGTTTCTTTTGATGTGCCTGAGTATGTAGCGGATGTTGATGGTATTGGGACGCTTAGAATACTTGAGGCAGTAAGGATTCTTGGATTAGAAAAGAAAACAAGAATTTACCAAGCTTCTACTTCTGAGTTGTATGGTAAGGTGCAAGAGGTACCACAAAGTGAAACTACTCCATTTTACCCGAGGTCCCCATATGCAGTTGCTAAGCAATATGGGTTCTGGATTACAAAGAATTACAGGGAATCATATGGAATGTATGCAGTAAATGGCATCTTGTTTAATCACGAGTCTGAGCGTCGTGGAGAAACTTTTGTGACTCGTAAAATTACTTTAGCAGCTGCTAGGATTGCTCAAGGGAAACAAGATAAACTTTACCTTGGAAATTTAGATGCAAAACGTGACTGGGGTTATGCTAAGGATTACGTTGAATGCATGTGGTTAATCTTACAGCATGATACTCCAGAGGATTTTGTTATTGCTACTGGGGAAATGCATACTGTTCGTGAATTTGCTACTTTGGCTTTTGAAAATGCAGGAATTGAAATTGAGTGGCAAGGTGAAGGTGTTAATGAGAAAGGTTTTAATAAATCAACTGGTGATGTAATTGTTGAAGTTAGTCCTGATTTCTTCCGTCCAGCTGAAGTTGAGCAACTTCTTGGTAATCCGACAAAAGCTAGAACTAAGCTAAGGTGGAATCCTACTAAGACTTCGTTTGAGGAACTAGTAAAGATAATGGTGTCTTCTGACCTCGATAAAGCTAAAGTCTAAATGTAAGGAAGAGGTACTACATGCACATGAATAATAAATCTAAAAAAAAGAAACTATTAATATATGCACATTACTATGCTCCAGATGTAGCCTCTACTGGCCAAATCCTTAAAGAGTTAGCTGAAGGTATGTTACATGAGTTTGATATAACCATAATTAGTGTAGTGCCTTCTTATACTGGTTCCATAGATGATAAATATAAAACTAAGCTATTCTTTAAGGAAGAGATCAATGGAGTTAAGGTTCTAAGAATTCGTGTACCAGAATTCTCTAAGAGTAGCAAATTAAGTAGGATAAAAAATATCATATCCTATTTTTTTGGGGCAATGGTTGCGACTTTCAAAGTAGGAAATGTGGATTATGTGTACTCCATTTCCCAACCACCAATTCTAGGAGGTCTAATAGGTGTTTGGGGTAAATGGATAAAACGATCAAAATACATTTATAATATTCAGGATTTTAATCCAGAACAAATAATGGCTGTTGGATATAGTAAAAGTACACTGATATTAAAAATGATGATGTGGTTAGATAAATTTAGTGCTAAACAAGCGGATAAAGTAATTGTTGTTGGTAGGGATATGGTAAAAACTATGGAAAAGAGATTTAAGAATAAAAAGGTTCCAAATACAGTATTTATTAATAATTGGATTGATGAGAATGAAATTTACCCATTAGAAACTACTAATGAAAATATAGTATCCTTTAAGAAAAAATATGGTTTGGAAAATAAATTTGTCATTATGTATTCCGGTAACCTTGGGCTTTACTACGACCTTGAGAATTTAATTAATGTTATTAAAAAATTCAAAAGTAGAACAGATGTTATCTTTGCTTTCGTGGGGGAAGGACTAGTACGAGATAAGCTGTTAATGTATAAGGAAGTGCACAAACTTAATAATGTGATTTTCATTCCATATCAAGATAAGAGTCATTTAATATATAGCTTGAATGCATGTGATGCACAATGGTGCATTTCGGCTAAGGGCATTAAGGGAGTAAGTGTACCTTCAAAGTTGTATGGAATAATGGCTGCAGGAAAACCTGTAGTTGGTATTTTGGAGGAAGGTGCTGAAGCTCGTTTGATTATTGAAGAATCCAATTGCGGACTTTTAAGTATACCAGGTGATTACGATGGAATAGAATTTAATTTGCGTTGGTTGATAGACAATGATGATAATCAAGAAATTAAAGATATGGGGATTCGTGGACGTAAATATCTAGAAACAGAACTGACTAAGAGTGTATCTATTGAGAAATATATAGAAGAAATTAAATATTAGGAAGTAAAATAGTTTTATGGAGTATTGATTTCAATTGTTATCTCTTTAACCTGTAGAATTTTTTTAGGAGCCTACTAAACTATGGTTGCATTCCTTAGTTGATATATGGAAATTAATACCCATTATAACTTTCTACCAGAAATTATTTGGAGGATAAGGTATGTATAATAAAATACTTGTAACAGGCGGTTCTGGTTTTATTGGGACTAATCTAATAGTAAACTTTATCAAAAAGGGTTTTGAAGTGGTGAATATAGACCATAATCCGCCAAAGCTCCCAGAACATAAGGTTCTTTGGAAAAACATTGATATAACTGAGTTTGAAGGTTTTAAAGAAGCGGTTTTCTCATTCAACCCTGATTATATAATTCATCTTGCTGCTCGTACAGATTTAGATGGAAAAACAGTGGAAGATTATTCACCAAACATTGTTGGAGTTGAAAATCTTTTGCGAATTGTTAACCTTTTGCCTAGTTTAAAAAAAATATTATTTGCTTCGTCTAAGTTTGTAACAAAGAACGGATATGAAATTAAAGACCAGTTTGACTATTGTCCTCATACAAAGTATGGAGAAAGTAAAGTTTTGACTGAAAGAAGTGTATGGGCCAATAAACCTAAGTGTGATTGGTGTATTATCAGGCCGACTTCAATTTGGGGTCCTTGGTTTGGGGTACCTTATAGGAATTTTTTTGATATGGTAATGCGACGCATGTTTTTCCATATCGGACGAATTAAGTGTTATAAAACATATGGATATATAGGGAATGCAATTTTCCAAATAGAACAATTACTATTTAATGATACTTTAGATGAAAACCATAAAGTTTTCTATATTGGGGATGAACCTGCCTATGAAATTAATGAGTGGGCTGATGAAATAGCATTTGAATTAGGTTTTAAGATTCCAACAATGCCGGTATGGGTTATAAGACTAGCATCAAAATTAGGTGATTTTCTAGGTCTGTTTGGAATTCACTTCCCAATTCAGTCTTTTCGTTTTCAAAACATGACAAATGACGGAACTAATGATTTATCTTGTACTTATAAAATTGCTGGCGAAGTACCTTATTCTAGATTAGAAGGTACAAGAGCTACAATTAAATGGATTAAGGAGAATCAGTTTGATAGATGATGGGTGGTGTAATTATGGGAAAAACTATACGCGTTTTAATGATAAATTATAAAATGCAATGTGCTGGAATTGAATCATTTATTATGAATATGTACAGAAATATTGATAGAACCAAGGTGCAGTTTGACTTTCTGGTTCATTATAAGGAGCGTCAGTTTTATGATGATGAGATTGAGGAATTAGGTGGAAAAATATATAGGTTATCTGTTCGTGAAGATAATAACTTTATAAAGTATAAAAAGGATTTAAAAAACTTTTTCTCTATGCATCCTAAATATGATATTGTTCATGGTCATATGGAGAGTTTTGGTAAATTTTACTTAAAGGCAGCTAAGGATGCAGGAGTTCCTATCAGAATTGCTCATAGTCACATTGCTCAAAGGAATTCAGGGTTGAAAGGCTTTATAAAGAATTACTTAAATAAGTCATTTAAAACATATTCAACAGAACTCTTCGCCTGCTCAGATGCAGCTAGTAATTACGCTTTTGGTGATGATGCAGAAGTTACAATATATAATAATGCAATAGATTCGGAGAGATTTAAATATAATGCTACAATACGTGAACGTGTTAGATATGAACTTGGATTAGAGAATAAGTTTGTCATCGGCCATATAGGTAGATTTAATACACAGAAAAACCATA
The DNA here is from genome assembly GCF_014280935.1 of Aquibacillus kalidii. Taxonomy (GTDB): domain Bacteria; phylum Bacillota; class Bacilli; order Bacillales; family Amphibacillaceae; genus Aquibacillus_D; species Aquibacillus_D kalidii. Next base: position 15,326 of record NZ_JACLZI010000027.1, on the reverse strand, counting down.
GCTTTTTAATAGATGTATTTCAGGCTGTTCACGCGAAGGAACCTAATGCAGTTTTGCTATTGATAGGGGAAGGGGATTTAGAGCCTAAGATAAAAGCAAAGGTTAAATATTTGAAATTAACTAATTCTGTCTTATTTATTGGAATACGTAGAGATGTAGAACGTTTGTATCAGGGAATGGACTTGTTCATATTACCATCATTATTTGAGGGATTACCTGTATCGGGTATTGAGGCACAGGCTGCGGGTCTTAAGTGTGTTTTTTCAGATAATGTAACTAGACAGACTACAATTACAAAGAATACAGAATATCTGTCTTTGAGTGAAAATGTTAATACATGGGCAAATGAAATATTAAAATTGAAAGATGGTTATATTAGAGTTGATGAATCTAATTCAATATTGGAATCTGGTTACGACATAAAAAAACAGGCAGAAAGCTTACAAAATTTTTATATTGATGCGGTAAAGAAATTAGGAGATCAAAATGGGCAAATTAATATCAATAATTGTACCTGTTTATAATGCAAAGGATTATGTAGAAGCTTGCATAAAAAGTTTACTTAACCAGACATATAGACCAATAGAAATCATTCTTGTTGATGATGGCTCCTTCGATGGTAGTGAAGATATTTGTAAATATTATTCTAGCCAATATAATAATATTCATTGTAAACGTGTGATAAATGGTGGTGTTTCTAGAGCGAGGAATATTGGTTTGGAAATGGCTAAAGGGACGTATATTGGTTTTGTAGATGCTGATGATTATGTCTCAGAACGAATGTATGAAGAGCTCTACAGTATGATGGTGTCCGTTGAAGATTGTGATTTAGCAGTTTGTGAATTATTCAGTAGAAATGATGAAGAAGTAACTATCTTAACCGCAAGTGAGGCTATTCACGAAATATTTAATGTTAATAGCTTTGGTGGTTTTAGTTGTAATAAGTTGTTTAAAAAAGATATTATTGATTCGTGCGATGTAAGGTTTTCTGAAAATATATATGTTTGCGAAGATACACTGTTTTGTTTTCAATATTGTCAAGAAATTGAAAATATTATTTACTCTAAAGAAAGACTGTATTTCTATAGGAAACACAATGAGAGTGCGTTTAATAAGGGATTTAATAACAAACAAGTAACTGTTATTGTTGCTTTCAATGAAATAATAAGAAAGGCTAAAAAATTTGAGGAAAGTACTACTAAAATGATACAGAGTAATTTTGTTTTAATAGTGTTGAAAATGTGTGTTAAGGCATTACAGTCAAATAATAAAGAGGATCTTAAGTATTATAAAAAATTAAGAGAAAGTATTGTCAAATATTTTAAAGTTTTCTTAATAAATAATAATATTTCTTATAAGTATAAGTTGTTTGGAGTTTTTATCATGTATTTCCCATTAATTGTTAGGCTTTTAAGGTATAGGAAGGTGATTGAATGATTAGTATAATCATTCCTGTTTTTAATGCTGAAAAATACTTAGATGAATGTATTAGAAGTATAATAAATCAAGACTTTAGTGAATTTGAAATAATCTTGGTGAACGATGGTTCAAAAGACAGAAGTCCTCAAATATGCGATTTTTATAGTGGGAAATACGAGAACATTAATGTATTACATCAAGATAATTGCGGTGTTAGTTCTGCAAGACAAAATGGTGTGAATATATCTACTGGTGACTGGGTGTTATTTTTGGACTCTGATGATATAGTTTCTGATAATATGTTTGAATTAATTAAAACCAGCCTTTGTGATGCTGATGTGGTAATGTTTAGTAAAGAATTTAGGGAAACAACTTTTTATCATGGCCCTAAAAGTGAATTAGTGAAAGCAATATTAGGATATGAAACAACAGAAATACTAAGTCGAAATTCTATGTTTAGCGTGTGTAGTAAAGTTTATAGGAAACGTTTTCTCTTAGAAAAGTCAGTAGCTTTTGAAATTAAACTTTTTAATGGTGAAGATATGTTATTTAACATTAATGTGATTTTAAAAACTAATAAGATAAAATTAGTAAATAAATCTTTTTATTATTACCGGGAAAACTCTAATTCTATAACACATACTTATAATGATAAGATTACTTACAATGATAAACTTTTTTTAGATAAACTTGATAGATACATTAGGAGTCACTTTAGTGAAAAGGAATTCAGTGATATATATTTTGAAACTGTATTAAATGGGCTCTTTCTTTGTATACGTAGATTTTTCTCGCACAAAGATAATAAGAAAAGTTTGTTTGTTAAAAAGAAGAACTTTAAAAAATTCATTTCACAAAGGCCCTATTGCATAGCAATTGATGAGTTAAAAATAAACATTAATACCCTTGTGAATCCCCAAAAAACTTTGTTACTTTTATTAAAATTCCGATTAACAGTGCCTGTTCTTATTATATGTGGGTATCAAAAAAAAGTTAAAGCAAAAGGATCAGTAATGATGAATCTTTTATAAATAATGGAGTTGAGAAAATAATATGACAAAGAAGATAGGAATAATTACATTTCATGCATCACATAATAACGGATCTATGCTTCAAGCATATGCACTACAGCAAATAATATCGCAATTCCCTAACTACAGCAATGAAATAATAGATTTTTCAAGTGTTGGTCAAAAGAGGTTCTATTCAATTTTTGTAATACCACGAAATATTAAAGAATTACTTAAAAATGTGATGTTTACTATATTTTATAAAAAGATTAAAAGTCATTACGGTGATTATGAAAGGTTCTTAAAAAATTATATGGTCGTGTCAGATGAGAAATACCATAGTACTCACGAACTTGAACAAGCTAATTTGGAATACGATATTCTAATAAGTGGTAGTGACCAGGTTTGGAATACTAAATGCTTAGATTTTGAAGACGCCTATTTCTTGTCATTTGCCAATAAAAATGTAAAAAGAATCTCTTACGCAGCAAGTATGGCTGCTAATAATATAATTGGGGAAGGTGCGAGAATAGAAAAAAAGTATAGAGAGTATCTGATGAATTTTCAAAATATATCAGTCAGGGAAAGAAACTCTAAGTTGTGGATAGAAGAACTTACGGGTAGAAATATTGATATAGCTGCTGATCCTACTTTATTAATAAGTCCTGATAGTTGGGCTGGCTTAGCATATAACCCAATAGATAAAGGTGATTATATTTTTTATTATGTTAGTTGGTATACTAAAGAAACTAATATAGAAATTCAGAAAATAGCAAAAAAATATAATATGCCAGTTTATGTTGTAAATGCAAAAGAATGGGTAAGGAGGGGCCTATGGCAATATGGGTTCAAGCTTGCTAATCCTGGTGGTCCGAGGATGTTCTTATCATTGATTAAAAATGCTAAGTTGGTATTTACTTCTTCTTTCCATGGTACTATTTTCTCAGCTGTTTTTCAAAAGGATTTTTGGTATGTAAAGAGTCCTATTGCAAATAAAAATGACGATCGAGCATCATTTATTCTAGAACAATTAGGTATAGAAGAAAAATTAATTACAAAGGACAGCATAGAAAAAATCGATTTATGGCAAGAGATAGATTACAAAGAAGTTAGAAAAAGAATTGACGATTTAAAAGACAAATCAATGAAATATTTGAGTGATATTTTAAATTGAGTATAATAATAAAAATTAACTAGGGAGCCAAAATGGAAACAAAAAGTAACAGTCTATTGATATGGTGGTTAGTACTATTACTTGTGCCATATATGTCTACGTATTTATCCTTAATAAATCAAAATGTTTATATCCTTACCATAGTAAGTCGGGCAATGTCATTTACAATTATTTGTGGCTTATATCTTTTTAGAAAGAATAAAAGGTTACCATCTATATCAACTTTTTCCTTACTATCAATACTTTACATGTTCGTTTTACTCTTATCAACTTTCATAAATCAAGGAGATATTTTTAAGTTTTTGGGATATTTGGTCACTTGCTTAGGGATATTGTTACTAATTGATTTATATTCACAAGTTAATAGAGATATAATTTTATCTGCACTAGTATATATATTTCGTCTAATGGTCTACATTAATTTTCTTCTAATGATCGTCTACCCTGACGGGGTATACACTGTAAATGATATTTATTCTTCTGCAGTGACTAGATATAATTTTCTTGGCCTAGATAACCAAACTGGACCATATTTTATTTTATTAATGACTTTAAGTCTTTGTCGACAATACACAAGAGGAAGCCGGATTAATGTATTGTGTAAAACCGATATTGTCATTTGTATTATCAGTATTCTTTTTTTATGGAGTGCTACAGCTGTTGTTGGCCTTATTATATTTTTAGCGTTTATTTTACTTATATCAAAAAATAAACATTTGGCAAATTTAAGGACAAGTTATCTAATCATAGGGCTGTTATTTGTCATAGTTGTTATTTTTCAAGCAACTACAATGTTAAAACCTATATTCGAAGGTCTTCTAAATAAAGATGTGACACTCACTGGAAGAACATTTATATGGAAAGAAGCAATTTCAATGATTATACTTAAACCTATTTTAGGGTATGGAATTCAAGATTCACCAAACTTAGTTTATTTCTTTATATATCAAGATTTTAGAACCGCACATAACGAATATTTGCAGGTTTGGCTACAAGGCGGTATTGGTTGTGTACTTATTCTTATTGCACAATTGTCAAGGGTTAGACGGGTGATTTCTCAATCTGGGTACCAAGATAAATCTTCATTAATTTTACGAGGAGGCATTGTTACAATTTTGGTTATGATGCTAACTGAATCCTATGGGCAAATGTTAGTTTTTTATGTATTGATTTTTTACACGTATTTTCATCATCGTCACTACCTAATTCGTACTTGATAAAGAATTTTTGGACAATAATTGTAGTTAAGTGTCTATTTCTTGCTGAAATTATTTTCAACTGAATAGTAAATTTTGAGTTAGAAATCTTCAGGGGAAACAGTGTTTTCTTTTCTTAAAAAAAATACAAATGTTGAGAGGTAATATGAGTTCTATTAGAAAAAACTTTATTTACAATGTTATTTATCAACTTCTTGTCTTAATTCTCCCGATAATAACGGCACCATATATCTCTAGAGTATTAGGACCAGTGGGACTAGGAACCTATTCTTATACTTATTCCATAGCTAACTATTTTTTGTTGTTTGCAATGTTAGGTGTAGCTAATTTTGGCAATAGGAGTATAGCAATGGTACGAAATGATCCAAGAAAGATAAGTGAAACCTTTTGGAACATTTTTACTATGCAATTCATTAGTGCAATATGTATAACAATTATTTATATTTTCTTTTGTATATATTTTTATGGGGAAAATAAATTAATTGGTATTATTCAAACTATATTTGTTCTATCTGCTATATTTGATGTTAATTGGTTTTTTTCTGGTATTGAAAAATTCAAATTAATTGTTATAAGAAATTTTATTATAAAAATATTAACTGTGCTTCTGGTTTTTATATTTGTGAAAAGTACAGATGATCTTTGGATATACGCAATGATTATGTCACTTGGAACACTTATTAGTCAGAGTATTATATGGATATTCTTAAGGAGATATTTACATTTTGTAAAGCCAAATGTTGCAACTATTAAAGACAATATTAAGCCTTATTTGATCTTATTTCTTCCAGTTCTAGCATATAGTATATATCGTATTATGGATAAGATAATGATTGGTAGTTTAAGCAACTTGCAACAATTAGGTTACTATGAAAATGCTGATAAGATCTTGGTTATCCCAATGGGTATTATTGTTGCTTTAGGGACTGTTATGCTTCCTAGGGTTTCAAATTTAGTTTCTAATGGGCAACGTGATCTACAAAAAAGATATATTGAGATGTCAATGAAATATGTATCTATAATATCGTGTGCCCTAATGTTTGGAATGGCTGGAATCTCAGAGGTTCTAGCTCCTGTTTATTTTGGAGAAGAATTTGCCCCATCAGGTAAATTAATTATGTATCTGTCACCTATTATTTTGATTTCTTCATTTGCAAATGTAATAAGGACGCAATATCTGATTCCTGAAAAGAAGGATAATTTATATGTCATATCTATGATAGTTGCTGCTATCCTAAATTTTGTATTAAATTACTTTTTAATACCTCTATATGGTGCTAACGGGGCAATAATAGGGTCAATAGTTGCTGAATCTACCATTTTGATAATCCAAATAATATCTGTCAAAAAGGAATTACCAATAAAAAAATATTTTTTAGATAATTATATCTATTTCTTATTCGGTTTTGTTATGTTTATAACTGTAAAGTTTACAGGGGAACTACTAAAGGAAAATATTAGTACGCTAATAACTCAAATTATCATTGGCTCAGTGGTTTATTGCTCATTAGTTATTTTATATATGATTGTCACTAAAGATTCCTTTTTGAAAAAGATGTTAATTCGTAAAAAGGATGTATTTTAATATTAACATAGAGCACTACTGTAAATATAAAAGGAATTCATTATAATTGGAAAGTGCATATTTTCAATAAATACAAGGTAATGTTAGAGGTAGAACACTTGAAATATTTTTTGGTAAGCTTCCTAAATCAGTTAAGAAAACTATTAGGTATATTCACCAAGGCACGGAAAATAAAAAATTAGACATAATTGAAGAAGTAAGTCTATCAAGTGCACAGAAAGTTTAACTTGAAATAAGATGAGGATTTCAAACGGTGTAGAGGTAATAGTATTATTGAAAGCGAAGGACTAAAGCATTTACTGTTGACTATGTGCTAAAAAAAATTTTTTAGTTAAGTTTATAATCATAAAAGACAACACTCATACACTCCTATGGTTTCGGCCAAAACTAAACTTTTTGTAAACTAAGAGGAGGTTTTAGGGGGCTTACTTGACCCTGTCTTTTGTTATCCTCTATTAGTGGAAGGCGTTAGAAGACACTTCTTATTATGTTGGTGTGGTTAACTTTATTTTCTTATTTGGTTAAGACTAATGGCATTGTCCCCTTTGTCACATTGATAGAATTATAGTTCAATTAATCAAATTACTGTACACAAATACTTAAATTAATAAAGGAGGATTACTTTGAAACTTATATTACTTTCCGGTGGATCAGGAAAACGCTTATGGCCACTATCAAATGATACACGTTCAAAACAGTTTTTAAAAGTACTAGACAGTAAAGAAGACGAAAAGCTATCTATGGTACAAAGAGTTTGGGGTCAATTAGAATCTGTAGGACTAGAAAAAGATTCTGCCATAGCAACATCAAAACTACAACGTGAAATGATACACAGTCAATTAGGTTTAGATGTTCCAATAGTAACAGAACCAGAAAGACGTGATACATTTCCAGCTATTGCTTTAGCTGCTTCTTATCTTCACTCTGTTGAGTTAATGCCTGAGAATGAAGTTGTAGTTGTATTACCAGTGGATCCGTATGTAGAAGATGAGTTTTTCGAAAGAGTAAAGGATTTAGAAGAAGTTATTGAGGACACCAATGCAGATTTAGCCTTAATTGGTGTTAAGCCAACATATCCTTCTTCCAAATATGGGTATATTGTTCCGAGTAACCATAATGGTAACCATGTTGAAGTAAGTCATTTTACTGAAAAACCAACAGAGGAAAATGCGAAGTCTTTAATTAAAGAAAATGCTTTATGGAATTGTGGTGTTTTTGCCTTTAAACTTGGTTACTTACTAGATTTGTTGAGAGAAAAAAAATTACCACTAAACTATGAAGAGTTAAATAGTCACTATAGCGAATTACCTAAGATTAGCTTTGACTATGAAGTTGTTGAAAAAGCACAAAGTATTGTTGCTTTACCATACGATGGTTATTGGAAAGACCTTGGTACTTGGAATACGTTGACTGAAGAGATGGCTACTACACAGGTTGGAAAAGGTGTTATTAGTGATGATTCTACTAATACGCACTTAATTAATGAACTAGATATCCCTGTTACAGTACTTGGTGTTAAAGATGTGGTAGTCGCTGCAAGCCCTGATGGAATTTTAGTGAGTGATAAAGCTTCTAGCCCTAGAATCAAAGAACTTATAAAGGATTTCGATCAACCTCCAATGTATGAAGAGAGAATCTGGGGATGGTCACGTACATTGGATTACTCTAAGTATGATAATGGGGAAGAAATGGTTACCAAGCGTATATGCATACAAGAAGGTAAAAACTCAACGTATCATTATCATAACTTAAGAGATGAAGTGTGGACGATTGTAAAAGGTGAAGGTGAATTAGTACTAGATGATAGTATTAGAAGAGTGAAAGCAGGAGATGTTGTTCACCTACCAGCAGGTAAAAAGCATGGTGTTCGTGCTATTTCAGACCTTGAATTTATTGAAGTACAAACAGGTTCAGGAATTAGTAGAGATGACATTCATAGACTAGCTTACGACTGGGATGAAGTTATATCTTTGTTCCATAAGTCTAAGTCAACAGTTATTCTGTAGGGGATATAGATGATAACTATTGCTTACTATATATCAGATTATGGATTTGGACATGCTACCCGAAGTATTTCTTTGATTCGTGAAATAATAAGTAAATCCACACAAGATGTAAGGATTATTATATGCAATTCATTTGCTTTTGGATTCCTAAGAGATTCTTTAGAAGGTTTACCTGTCCAATATAGAGTGATTGAGACGGATGTAGGATATATTCTTAAAGAAAATAGTATGGAACCTAATCCAGTTGAATTAGAGCAGTCGTATTTAGATTTCGTTCATACCTGGGATAACAAGATCCTAATAGAAAAAGAATTTCTCCTATCAAATTGTATTAACTTAGTCATCTCTGATATCTCACCACTCCCATTTATACCAGCAAAAGAATTAGATATTCCAACTATTGGAATATCTAATTTCACTTGGTATACGGCCTATAAAGATTTAGTGGAACAAAAATATCTAACTACATTTAGAAATGCATACACTCAAATAGACCATTTCTTAAATCTAGCCGGTAGCTTTGAGCCTGATTGGGGAAAAAACAGTAATGAAAGCTTTGGATTCTTAGCGAGACAGGCTGATTATCAAGAAGTGAAAAATATACTGGATCGTGTTAATCCAAAGCGAGATAAGACGGTGATTTACTTTGGCTTAGGGATGAAGGTTGGAATAGATTTACATGATTTAAAGCTTTGGAATAGTAAAGGCTGTGTATTTCTTGTTTCTAGTAATGTAAATATAGACAATCCAAATGTCTTTCAGATACCGAGAGAGTACACGGAGTCACAGAACTATATAGCAGCTGCTGATGTTGTTATATCCAAAGCTGGTTGGAGCACTGTTAGTGAAGCTGTTATTAACAGCAAGCCGCTGATTATATTAGATAGAAATATCATGAACGAAGATAGGAATACGGCCAGTTACCTGAAAAGTATAAATCATGTTAAATTAGTTAGCTGGGAAGATTTACATCAGTTACAAATTACGGAAGAATTAAAAGTTGAGTTATCCAAACAAGTAACTACTGAATGCCCTAATGAGGTCTATCAGTTAGTATCGAGAGTTTTAGAATTACTAGAGAACTAGTTAAATAAACTATTTAATATAAATTGGTGAGGTTTAAAAATATGAGATGGAAGTGAATTTATGTTAAAGAATTCCATCTCATAGCTTTCCTCATCAATTTTTATTTGACCATCAAAGGAATATGTTTTATAGACAATACATAGCCCGTATGTCTCATCTCCATTGGGGTATGAAAAATGTAACTCTTCGCCAGCGAAAATTTCAACTAGTTCGAGGGTATGCGCATTCAAGCCTGTTTCTTCATATAGTTCCCTTTTGGCACAATCGATGGGAGTTTCTCCTAATTCTAATTGTCCACCAGGCAAGCCCCAATCATTTGTATCTGATCTAAGTTGAAGTAATATCTTGTTAATTTGGGTAGGAAAGAAGTTACATACAGAATTTGGTTATGATATCCCAAATGATCGAATAGGTGAAGCTTGGGTAATATCTGTTCATCCCGATGGACCAAGTAAAATCCTAAACGGAGACTCATCAGGCAGTAAACTAGACTTTGTATGGAAAAACAATGGAGAATTGTTTAATAAAAGTAAAGATAATAAGGAAGAATATCCTCTACTTGTAAAAATTCTGGATGCTAATAATGATTTATCTGTCCAAGTACATCCTAATGATCGTTATGCGCGCGAAGTAGAGGGACAGCCGTATGGGAAGGCGGAATGTTGGTATGTCCTTAGCACTGAAGAGGATGCGGAGTTGATATTTGGACACCATGCCCAAACAAAGGGAGAGTTTCAACAAATGGTAGTAGAGGGAAAATGGGACAACCTTCTTCGCCGCATTAAAGTAAGTGCAGGTGATTTTGTGTACGTACCAAGTGGTACTATCCATGCGATTGGTAAAGGAATGGTTATTTTAGAAACACAATTCTGATATCACCTATCGAGTTTATGATTATGACCGTACAGATAATGAAGGAAATAAAAGGGAGCTCCATTTAGAAAAATCAATAGAGGTAACGACAGTACCACATGTTAATCCAGTTATGCATATGAAACAAGAAGTAAAGAATGGATTAGTCACTAAAAGGCTTGTAGAGGAAACATATTTTACAGTGTTCCACTGGCGTTTAGATGGAGAAGTGGAACAACAGTTATCTAGTGACTTTTTACAGGTAAGTGTCATAAGGGAAGCGCAACAATGAAAGTGAATGGTGCTAATTTTGAAATTAAAAAGGTGATCATTTTATTTTGCCAGCAACTATTGAGGAATATAGCTTGTCTGATAATGCTGAGTATATTGTGTCTCATTCATAAAAGAACTTATTAAAGTTAAATAGACTTAAAGGATATTAAAATATCTCAAGGGAATGAGAGAGTATGTATGACGTCAGGGAGTATATGGACAATAGATATAAAATTTATGAATTAATAGATGGAAATACAAATTCCTTGGTTAAGGTTGCGCCTGAAATATTCGGGACTGGTTACATGTGCTAGATAATTTTGCTGCGATTGATCTTGTACTTCATAAATGAGTTAATGGTGAAATATATCATTGGCGGATAAACTGAACTTTCAAATTTGCAAGTAGTAGAACTATATTAAAAGCGTTAGGGAAATCGGAAGACTTAATTAAATTTGTAGAATACCACATAGGACATGATAAACGCTATGCGGTTGACACAACAAAAATTGAACAACTTGGATGGAAGCCAACCTATGACTTTAGTACAGGGATTGCTCAAACAGTGAAGTGGTATTTGAGTTGAGGTTAATCAATAAGAAAATAAGCATCCCTCAAAAGGGATGCTTTATGTAACGATTTTCATTAATCTGATCAGCTCTTTTAGCAATTACCATCAAACTCATTATAAATATGCCTATAGCGCTACCGAAAACAGTACCTAATACAAATGTAATCATAGCTTATTCCCCCTGGTTGGATGATGGTTACTATATATGTATTATACAACACTTTGTAAGCGTTTTCCGTAAATGGATAAAAAATAGTATAAAAGGTGGACTTGAGGTCTTCGGTGAGGTTTATTGATAGGCTCATCATATTGTGCTCAAGCAAAAGAATTACAAAGGATCATACCTAGTAAAGAAAAAATAAACCTTCCTTAAACTTGATATAAGCGAGCAAATAGGTTATAAATTGAGGGGACAACTTTTCACAATCTTTCTTGGGTTGCTCAACTTTTTTGAACTTTTTATTTATTCCCAAATATGGTGTCATGCATAAACAACATTAGAATCACAAACAACGGCATCTTATTTTGCAAATACTCTTTATTTTAAAGTTGGGACATTATTTAAGATGCATACTTTGGCCTTGATAATTCCTTTTGCATTTTTTATACAAAAGGAAAAGACATGGGTTAGTTTAAAAAATTGGGTATTCCTCTTGCTATTAATGCTTCTTTGACAACTATGGGTGAAGATCTAAGTATTAACTGGAAAGTTCAAAAACAATTTGCTAATTGGAAAATTCAACAATCACAGTCATATAAAATATATTTCTCTAAAGCAAATGGTAAAGAATATGTCTTAAAAAAATATTCTTTACCTGCTTTTGCTGAAAAGTATCGTAAGTATATATTAAAAGTAATAAAGGAGCATAAGCAATGAAGATCCTTCATTTAAATACGAATGATAAAATTGGCGGAGCTGCTAGGGCAGCTGACCGTTTACACAGAGCTTTAAATCAGCATGTTAATATAGATTCTTTGATGTTTGTTCAACGTAAAACTGGAGATAGTCCAGATGTTATTGGACCCAGTAGTAAGATTGAAAGGGGAGAATCAATAGCTAGGCCTTATATAGATAAATTGCCTTTATTAAGGTATCGACATCGTCAAGGTAATCCTTGGCATGTTTCATGGGTTCCTAGAAACATTAAAAAAGTAATTAATGACATTAACCCTGATGTTGTCCATTTACATTGGATAAACGATGGATTCATATCTATTAAAGAATTGGAAGGAATAAATCGTCCAATTGTATGGACGTTACATGACTCTTGGCCTTTTACTGGGGGGTGTCATATTCCATATAACTGTGATAGATATACTAGATCTTGTGGCTCTTGCCCGCAACTTCGTTCAGATAACAATAAAGATATTAGTTACCAAATTCTTAAATCAAAAATTAAAAATTGGTCGAATAATGATATAAATGTAGTAACGCCAAGCAATTGGATGGCTGAATGTGCTAGAAATAGTTCGGTTTTTAGGAACAATAATATTACAGTTATTCCTAATGGATTAGATGTTGATAAATTTAAGCCTATAAACCAGAATGTATCAAGGGATGTATTAAATCTTCCGAGTCAAAAGAAACTTATTTTATTTGGAGCAATGAGCAGTACAAGCGATTATAATAAAGGATTTCATTTTTTAATTAAAAGTTTAGAATTGTTATCACGTAAGTATTCCGATGAAGTCGAACTTATAATATTTGGATCTAGTAGACCACTTGACCCACCTGATTTTCCTTTTACCGCGCATTATATGGGAAACATCAATGATGATGCTACTTTGGCTCTATTATATTCAGCAGCTGACGTCATGTGTGTGCCATCTCTACAAGAATCCTTTGGTCAGACTGCATCAGAATCGCTAGCCTGTGGTACTCCTGTTGTGGCATTTAATGCTACTGGACTTAAAGATATAGTAGACCATAAACAAAATGGGTATCTAGCTGAAGCATACGATGAAAATGAACTTGCACAGGGGCTTGAGTGGGTTCTTTCAAAAGAAGATATTAAAGCTCAGCTATCTAAAAATGCAAGAGATAAAGTAATGGAAAGTTTTAATATTAGAGAGGTATCTAAAAAATACTTAGAATTATATAAGAGTATTATGAAAACAACCGTCTAATCATAATGGTTATCCATAATAGATTATTATCAAAATAAGGTAATATGGAAGCGGGCTTGTCAAGAAAAGTGTGTAAGTTTAAATATACTTTACAACTCTACTATCTAAGTTATCATGGATAAGCGGTTGGTTCATGGCAATTGACCAATTTTTAATGTGGCCACCGTCCTACTTTTCTCAAGTTCTTTTATACGTAAAAATAAGACTTTCAGGGGAGCGTTCTCGTTGGGGAATGCTTCTTTTTTTGACTTTTCTGAAGTTAGAGTGGATGCTTTCTACGGGTTCGTGGTGAACTACTTTTTACCGAATGGATGATATAGCCTACTTTTACAAGTGAAAATAACAAATACTTACTTTCACTCTTGGTTGAGGCAACGGGAAGTTCCTCATATCCTTGCTCATAATGATGATAATAGATAAATATGTGGCTGGAAACATCAAAACAGAATTAGCAGTTGTCAACAAATCACTCCCAAATAAAGGGGTCTGATCCTGTCGAAAAAAAGTGTTTGATTTGTCTGTAAGAGAAGGCCAGTATTGTTGTTCGGCCATATGATCTTATCCCCTTCTATATTTCTTACTAGTGTTCGCTAAGAAATTTCACCAAACAATGCTTTGCCAACCATCATTAAGCCCTGCTAAACTAAAATGGACAGTTTTTGTTCGATAAAAATGAAATGAAACCTCTATTTATCTGATTGCTTAGAAAGTACGGATTATTATCATATCATTTTCAACATTCCCCTTTTTTTCCTCCATCTTTCCTAGATAACCTCATTATTTAAACCTATATGCCTATTCAGCATTTAGATAAAACAGGAAATATGTAATATACCAATAGTTTCAGTGATTCGCTACCATAGTAATAGAAATATTTGGAAGGGGATAGGCGGATGTTAGTGAGTGCGGAAGAGGCGGAGAAGGATACGTATGAGGTATCTGCGCAAAGCAGCCGAACTAGAGGAATTCTTGTCACGGCTTAATCATGTTATTCAAGATTTTCACCATGCCCACCAGACGTTTACGAGTGGGAGAAGTAAGTACGCGGCACATTGGCAAGGGGATGTGAGACATGCGTTTGATCGAGTGGCAACGGACGTGAATCAATCGAGGAGTCGGGTGGAACATACATACAGCGAGCTACGGCAGGAAACGAGGAATAAGATTCACTATTACAGGCAGAAAGCGGCTAATTTGTTATGAGTGGGTTAATCGGAAATTTATTTAACATTGTAGGCGGGTATTTGAATGTACATAGGCTACAACTCTTAAAGGTGGAGGAGTTGTGCCATGAGTAAAATAAACGTGAATCTGGGAGAATTGAAGCATCTATCTAGTATGATTGGGAAAGCAGAGCATCAATCTGATGATGCAGTTCAGACCCTCCGTCGGCAATTTCGGTCACTTCAAGCAAGTTATCCTGGTGTTGTACCAGGCTCTATTGATAGTTATACAGATAGACTGGAGAGGGAATTAAAACAGTATAAAAGAGAGCTAAATGATGCGCGGTACATTGTCCATTTAACTGTCGACCGTATGTTGGAGGATGAACGATCTTTAAAGCGAAAAGCGTCAAAAATAAAACCATCTCCTAATCTAGATATATGGAATAATATTCAGCGGAATTTCCATCATAGTAATTTTGAATGGAACGGCAAGAAGGTAATGACGAAGGATTTACTTGCTTTAATCGGGAAACTAATTTTTCGATATTTTTTGTTTAGGATAACACAGCCAGAACAAAAACCCACAGAAAAAGCTAGTTCATTAAAACAGCTTACTAGTAATCCCAAAATGTTTGCGAAGATCATAAATGTCGTGGCGCAAGAAAAAGTGGAGGAGATAGCTAAATCCGCGGCAACCGATGTGGTAAAGTCCCCTTACTTTTGGAAGTATATGGGGAGAGTAGACCCTGATTTGAAGGAGTTGGGTGAAAGACTTGCTGATCCGGAATGGGACTCCCTGATTAATAGCTACTTCAAAGCAAATGCTTTCACCGAGAGCTT
>NZ_JACLZI010000002.1 GCF_014280935.1 Aquibacillus kalidii | reverse complement strand
AGTCTCCCGATTAAAGCAAGTAAATCCTTAGTCATTACCTTCTTGCCGTTCCATTCAAAATTACTATGATGGAAATTCCGCTGAATATTATTCCACATATCTAAATTACAACACTATTTTTGTCTGCCCTGTTTCGAAACTAGTAACCTTCTTATGTAATCTACCGTTTATCGCCACGAGCTTTGTCATTCTCGTTTGTTTATGTGTTTGGCAGTATCATAAGTCCTCTTGACATGTAAAATCTTATCTCACCTATTTATCATTCTTATTTTCACAAACCAAGTATTAAAATAGAATACCTTGATGGTATAACCATCATGATCTTTCAATTTTCAAGTAAATCATTTTCCTTTTGTCTATATCGGTACAAGCATTGTCATATTCGTTAGTTTATTAACTACTCCCAGTGATACTGCACACACTATATAAATAATGTTATCCCACCTATTTACGTAATTCTCACAAAATCAAAATATTAAATCAATACTCCATGAATGTACTACCTTCATGAGCTATGATTTTCAGTAAAGCATTATTCATGTTATCCAAAGCATATTTGTGTAATATAAAACAAAGCACTTGTTACCTAATCGGCAATCAAGCGCTTTATAGTTTGCTATATATAATTAATCTTTCCTTCTTTAAACACACGAGCGAATATAGCCATTATTTTTTCCATATTACTTGTAAAATTAAATAGGATTATTCGGGAAATCACTATAATACTTATCAATTAATGCTTTATAATTTTCCTCAGTTGGAATCTCACCTAAATATTTATTTTTCCAAATAATCATTTGGTCACTAAAACTATATTCTGTATCAAACCAATTTGTATAATCATAATGTAACTTAAATTTCCCACTACTCTCTAGAGACATTGTAAAAGAATACCACATTTCTTGCTCATTATCTTTAAAAACCTTTCTTAATTCCTTACTCAATTTATATAATACATCTTCCTTTCTCTCAAATTCATCTTCATCAATTTGAAATTTGAAAGGGATTTCCAAACTATATTTATACTGCTTATTTTCAAGTGTATTATAAAAAAAGTAAGTTCCCCCTCCATCTTCTGATATTTGAGCATAAAAATAAAATTTATTCCAATCTTCTGGAATCATTTCATCAACTGTTTCAGCTATCTCTCTATATAATCTATTCATTTCCTTTTCCATACTCAACCTCCTGCTCTATTCTCAATGATTTTCTTAAATATTCCTTTACCTTCAATTTCATAAACTACTCTATATGACTCTGGTCTTAATGAATTCCCAACAAAAACTGGCTTAATTTTTATAGATACTTTTTTCGGTGGAATCTCTTTCAGAGCGTTTGCCCACTCAGTCTCCATCTTGTACCATTCTCCACCAGAGCGATTAATGTGCCTATTCTGGGCAAGCAAATTATCAATATCTCCAGAACCACGAAACTGCGTACCTATCAAGTGTCCACCATCATCATCAATCAACCTATCTTCTCGACCTACTGCCACTTGCATTGCTGTATTTCTTTTCCCTTTTCCAAGTATTAATTCTTCTACGTTTACATCTACTATTCTACCAAGTTCATCAGTTGTATATTTATAATGTTCCTCAGTTATATAACGTACATTCGGAGCAAGTTCTTTCCTTCCATTCTTTCCTTTAATGATATGATTACCGAAATTTCCAGCTGTTATTTCGGTTATCTTACTATCATTACTCGTACCCTTACCAGATCCCCCACCACTATCCTTCACATCAATCTTACTAATCTCAACTCTACTATCTATTCTATCAAACTGACGCGCACCAAATCCAATTCCACTAAAAGCTAAACTATTAGAACCCGTAAGATTCTTCATATTATTTATCAGATTATTAAAATTCTGTGATGTCGCCACCATCGGTCCTTTGATCATTTTTCCATAGGACTGACTTATTATATTACGAAGTCTAGTCGGCATTAGATTATAAGTGGTTTTAGAAATAGTCTTCCCTGCTGCAGTACCTTTGTCAGCAAGCTTGCCCAACTTACCAGCCTTGTCTAGCTTATCCAATCCCTTCGCACCTATAAGTCCTATAGCCGCTTCTCCTAACATCTCAGACCTTTTCAATCCATCCGCCTCAACAAAGGTGTGATAGTAATCCTTCCCGGCATCTGCCATACCTTCAATCGATATGTTCTTAAATGACTCTATCGTTTGTATCGGATTCGTCGCCATACTGTACAGACCTTGAAATGTACCGACAGCCCCATTTAGCATACCTTTTCCAA
>NZ_JACLZI010000026.1 GCF_014280935.1 Aquibacillus kalidii | reverse complement strand
TACATAGAGAATTCTTAATATTTATCTAATTCGCGACGTTAGAATTCCTTTCGATTCACAATCCACAGCGTCGCATTTGCACTCAGTTAATTAAAAAATATAGTTACTGCAGATTTTATCTCAACTACGAAGTAAAATGACTGATTTTTTATGAAAAAGTCTATAAAAAAACTGCTTGGATTGGGACCAAGTTTAAAAAACTGTCAGATGGTTAATATAGAAGTGCGTCTTTTATTGCATTTTAATTTTTATAACCATATAATGTATGGTAGGCTTTGCATAATTGTCTGTTAATACATATTATTTTTTATAAATAAAAGAAGAAGAAACCTAATAATATACATAAAGGGAGTGCTTGAACGTGAGCTTGAAAAATTATAGCCCTGAGCAAATTGAAGATATGTCCATGATTGAAATTGCTAATCTTATTCTAATTGATGAAAATAAGGCTACGGATTTCAGAGAGGTATTTGACCGTATCGCTAAATTAAAAGGCTTTTCTGAAGAACAAAAAGATGAAAATATTTCTCAATTTTATACCGACTTAAACATTGATGGCCGTTTTATGACTATTGGGTCTAACCTTTGGGGATTAAAACGTTGGTATCCTGTAGACCAGTTTGAAGAAGAAATCACAGCTGCTCCAAAGAAAAAGAAGAAGAAAAAGGCTGCTACTCGTAAAAAAGCAAAAGTCGAAGAAGATATTATTGATGATGATTTAGATGAAGAAGAACTAGATTTTGACGACGATGATTTAGAAGAAGATCTAGATTATGATGATTCAGATGATGAAGATAGCGATGATTCAGATGCAGATTACGATAGCTATGATGACGACGATCTTGACGATGATGTTTCAGATGACGATGATGATGACACAGATTTTGATGATGAGGAATTAGATGATGAAGAGGATGAAGATTGATTTAAAAACCGCTTGACTTTCCAAGTGTGAATAAGTAAAATCTTTCTTGGGCTCTATAATTTAATTTTTATAGTACAGCGTTCCCCTATTATTGGGGAGCGCTTTTCTTTTTTTATATTGGAAAAAAATTTTAGGAAAACGGTAAAACTCATCTTGTGATAAGGTGAAAGAGTGCGTATATCTTTAATAAGATGATTTAGCTCCCTATTCTGGTAATGCAAAAATTTTAATGGTAGTAATTTTGCTAGTTATTATTTTGTTTGTTACCAGTAGTTTCCATTGCTTCACTAGTGTTTTCCACTAGGTGAATTTTTCTATTACTTATTCTACAAGGAATGAGAAAGTGAAGGATTCTAATACTAATAAAATATATAAAAATAGAAAGAGGGATAAAGGTGACTAAATACATCTTTGTAACTGGCGGTGTGGTATCTTCCATTGGAAAGGGGATCACAGCAGCTTCATTGGGGCGTTTATTAAAAAATAGAGGATTGAAGGTTACAATTCAAAAGTTCGATCCATACATTAATGTGGACCCTGGAACAATGAGTCCTTACCAACACGGTGAAGTGTTCGTAACAGAGGACGGCGCTGAGACAGATCTAGACTTGGGACACTACGAGCGTTTTATTGATATCAATTTAAATAAATATAGCAATATTACGACAGGAAAAGTGTACTCAACTGTTATTCAGAAAGAACGACGTGGGGATTATTTAGGCGGTACTGTTCAAGTAATTCCTCACATTACAAATGAGATTAAAAATAAAGTTTTCCAGGCCGGAAAACAAACAAATGCTGATGTTGTAATCACTGAAATTGGTGGAACAGTTGGTGATATCGAGTCACTTCCATTCCTTGAAGCAATTCGACAAATCAAAAGTGATATTGGCAAAGATAATGTAATGTATATTCACTGTACACTTGTACCTTATATTAAAGCCGCAGGTGAATTAAAAACAAAACCAACGCAGCACAGTGTTAAAGAACTACGCTCACTAGGTATTCAGCCAGATGTTATTGTTTTGCGTACAGAAATGGAAATTAGCCAAGAAATGAAAGAGAAAATTGCTTTGTTCTGTGATATTGATGAAAATGCAGTTATTGAAATGAAGGATGTAGATACGATCTACCATATCCCTTTAGCATTACAAGAACAGAACCTAGATCAAATTACTTGTGATCATTTTGGCCTGGATTGTACGGAAGCAGATATGACTGAATGGAATGAACTTGCTAAGAAGGTGCGCAATCTTTCCAAAGAGGTTACAATTGGATTAGTAGGAAAATATGTAGAACTTCCAGATGCTTACATCTCCGTAGTTGAAGCACTAAAACATGCTGGATATTCGTATGACGCAGACATTAACGTTCGATGGGTTAATGCGGAAGAAGTAAATAAGGATAATGTGGAAGAATTATTAGCTAGTGTGGATGGTATCCTTGTGCCAGGTGGATTCGGTGATAGAGGAATCGAAGGGAAAATCGAGGCAATCCGCTACGCACGTGAAGAAAAAGTACCATTCTTAGGAATTTGTCTAGGTATGCAACTAGCAACAGTTGAATTTGCGCGTAATGTTGTTGGATTAGAGGGAGCGCACTCTGCTGAATTCAAACCAGATACCCCATATCCAATCATTGATCTATTACCAGAGCAAAAAGATATCTCCGATTTAGGTGGAACACTCCGTTTAGGGGTTTATCCTTGTCGATTAACAGATGGAACGAAAACAAAAGCTGCCTATAATAATGAAGATGTTATTTATGAACGCCACCGTCATCGTTTTGAATTTAATAATGAGTTCCGTGATCAAATGGAGGAAAAAGGATTTATCTTCTCTGGTACAAGCCCAGACGGCCGTTTAATTGAGACAATTGAATTAGGTGATCACCCATGGTTTGTTGCTTCACAATACCATCCAGAGTTTAAATCTCGTCCAACCAGACCACAACAGTTATTCTATGGTTTCATTGGTGCATCTGTTCAAAATACAAATGAGTAATAAATGGAATGGAGAATGGAATTCTCCTTCCAAAAGATAAACACTATTTTAGAAAGGCTCTTATTTACCTTTGTCGTAAATAGGGGCCTTTTGTCAAAAAAGCGAAAGTTTTGGCGCGTAGCAATTATTTGGGTCGTAAAAGAAGGAATAATGCAACTTATATAGAAAAATAAAGTAGTTATCGGGTTTAGTAGTTTGTCTACTGACCTTTTCCAAGCTAAAATATAAGGTAGATTCAGCTTTCGCATTTACTTTTTTCTAAATTTAGCACTATTTTTTGGAAATCAGATTTTATGCTAATAATAAGGCAGTAAACATTACAGAGAAGGGTTGAGCTAATCTATGGATAAAACAGTTATGATAGTGGATGACCAATTGGGTATTCGGTTGCTGCTTGAAGAAATTATCAAAAGTGAAGGGCACAAAGTAGTAACAGCAGAAAACGGGAAAGAGGCGCTGGACAAAATCCAGGAAGTTGAGCCAGATTTATTATTAGTTGACTTTAAATTGCCTATCATGGACGGTCATACACTATTACAGACACTTGAAGATCAGGGGACAACAATTCCAACTATATTAATGAGTGGCCTAGCAGAAGAAGCAGCCAAGAAAACAGAGAATATTAAATGTATAAAAAAAGTTTTTGCAAAGCCATTTAATATCGATGATGCACGCCAAGATATCCAAAACTTGCTGAAATAATAATTTTCATAAATAATACATAAATTCTTTTTTTAGATAGATAGTAAAGTTGTTAGTGCGAATAAATCTAGTGTTTTCAAGACTTTGAATAACGTCTTTTCTTGGGAATTCGACAGATATTTGGAAAGTTTATTTAAATTTACCTAAAGTAAACGCTTTCCTATTCGTTGATTTGTTGCACCTTTGGAGAGTACTTGGTATTCTTATACTGTACCCAATCAAACAGCAATAATTGACTGGTTATAGGACATAATATTTTTTATAGTTAGTTTCAAAAGGAGGAAATTTTCATGCCATTAGTTTCAATGAAACAAATGCTAGAAGATGCGAAAGCTGGTAGCTATGCTGTAGGTCAATTCAACATCAATAACTTAGAATATGTTCAAGCAATCTTGCAAGCTGCTGAAGAAGAAAAATCTCCAGTAATCCTTGGGGTTTCTGAAGGTGCAGGCAGATATATGGGCGGATTTGGCGTTGTTGTAACAATGGTCAAAGCTGTAATGGAAGCACAAGGTACAACTGTACCAGTAGCAATCCACTTAGACCACGGTTCAAGCTTTGAAGCTTGTGCGAAAGCGATCCATGCTGGTTTCACATCAGTAATGATTGATGCTTCTCACGATCCATTTGAAGAAAACATCGCAGTTACATCAAAAGTAGTAGAACTTGCACACTTCCACGGAGTTTCTGTTGAAGCAGAACTTGGAACTGTTGGTGGACAAGAAGATGACGTGTCTGGAAGCATTATCTATGCTGATCCAAAAGAGTGTCAAGAGCTTGTTGAGCGTACAGGTATTGACTGTCTAGCTCCAGCACTTGGTTCTGTACACGGACCTTACAAAGGTGAACCAAACCTTGGTTTCAAAGAAATGGAAGAAATCGGTGCAGCTACTGGCTTACCATTAGTACTTCATGGTGGAACTGGAATTCCAACAAAAGATATCCAACGTGCGATTTCTTACGGAACTTCTAAAATTAACGTAAACACTGAGAACCAAATTCAACAAACTAAAGTGGTACGTGAAGTTTTAGATAAAAATCCTGAAATGATTGACCCACGTAAATACTTAGGGCCAGGACGCGACGCAATTAAAGAAACAGTTATTGGTAAAATGCGTGAGTTCGGTTCATCAAGCCAAGCTAAATAATACAATTTTTCTATAAAGGGCTGTCATATGACAGTCTTTTTTCTTTGAATGAAAAGACCAGCTAGTGATACTTCCTTCCAAACTAAAACCTCTCCTTATTAATCTTCTCCCAGGATGTGAAACAAATTAAGAAATATACTTTAGCTGAAAATGATTGAAGTTACAGGTGATTAAGGCAAGTAAAAGATCTACTAAATGTAAAGTTGTGTATAAAATAGTTTAATTATAAATGGACATAGGATATAATTGCTCGTGTAGTCTGTCGAAATGGAATTATTAATGAACTACAAGAAATATTGTATTGTTTTGCCAAAATTGTACAAACTAAGCTTGCGAAAGTCTTATTATATAGAATGAGTAGCAGCAAGGAGGACAAAAAGAGTTTCAGCTCTTTTTGAACAACCTTTTAAAGTGAGGGAGTTCCAAATGCAAAAAATTCTCGTAGAAGGTGGAAATCCACTAAGCGGAAAAGTTCGTATAAGCGGTGCAAAGAATAGTGCAGTGGCGTTGTTGCCGGCAGCTATTTTAGCAGATTCAAAAGTTATAATTGAAGGATTACCTCAAATTTCAGATGTTGATACTTTGAGTCACTTGCTAGAAGAAATCGGTGGGACAGTAAATTGGCGTGGTCAAATGCTGCACATCGATCCTTCGCAAATGACAGCTATGCCACTACCAAATGGTAAAGTGAAAAAACTTCGTGCATCATACTATTTTATGGGGGCTATGCTTGGAAGATTCAAGCAAGCAGTTATCGGGTTACCAGGTGGTTGTCATCTTGGACCACGTCCGATCGACCAACATATCAAAGGTTTTGAGGCACTAGGTGCTAAAGTGACTAATGAACAAGGTGCAATATACTTACGAGCTGATGAATTAAGAGGAGCACGAATTTACTTAGATGTCGTCAGCGTTGGTGCAACAATTAATATTATGTTGGCAGCCGTTAAAGCAAAAGGAAAAACAATTATAGAAAATGCAGCAAGAGAACCAGAAATTATTGACGTAGCCACACTTTTAACTAGTATGGGTGCTAGAATTAAAGGTGCTGGTACCGACGTGATCCGTATCGAAGGTGTAGAGACTCTAACTGGATGTATGCATACGATTATACCGGATCGAATAGAGGCTGGAACTTATACGATCATGGCTGCAGCACAAGGTGATAAAGTATTAATAGATAATGTTATTCCACAGCATCTGGAGCCATTGTTGGCCAAGCTACGCGAAATGGGCGTACAGATTGAGGAGGGGGAAGAGCAGCTATTAATTACTAGAGGTCCAAAGCTCAAAGCTGTAGATATTAAAACGCTTGTTCACCCAGGCTTTCCAACAGATTTACAGCAGCCGTTCACTTCTCTATTAACGAGTGCTGCGGGTACAGGTGTTGTAACAGATACGATCTACCAAGCTCGCTTCAAGCATATAGATGAGCTACGTAGGATGAATGCACAAATTAAGGTTGAGGGTGGGTCGGCAATAGTTTCCGGACCAGTCCAACTAGAGGGTGCAAAAGTAAAAGCGAGTGACCTTCGTGCAGGTGCAGCATTAATTGTTGCAGGATTAATGGCTGATGGCATAACCGAAATTACAGGGCTTGAGCATATTGACAGAGGATATGAGCAAATAACCGATAAGTTAACCAACCTAGGTGCCAAGATATGGCGCGAAGAAATGACTGAAGAAGAAGTAGAGCAATTTCAAAATTCATAACTATTGCTTTAAAAAGGAAGCTGAATGAGTCAGCTTCCTTTTTTAGAATATAGAAGTTTGGGAAAGGATGCTTCTTCTCATCCTACTCCTCCCCTCAAAAATAGAATAAACTAGGAGCAAAATTAAAATAAATGATATTTTTTTCAAACTTCTACTTGTTTAATTAGTAGTGAAAAGGGTATCATAATGTAAGAAAACAACTATTTTACCCCACATTTATCGATATTATCCAAATTTCAAAACTATATTAGGCATTTTGTAGGTAAAATAGAGTTGAATTAAAGGCAGGAACAAGGTACTATTGAAGAGGTTTAACCAAAGCAGAGTTGGAAAACCTCTATGATGAAAACTTCTATTCTATTAAGGTAAAACAAGTAGGAAACCTGTTTGTTTTCCTCTACCGGGGAAGGTCTACTCTATACTTCCATCATTTTTCTTCTTTATATGATCTTATTGCAAAAAACATCTCCGCTAGATTTGTTCACCAAATGAAGAACACTATTAAAATAGCGACCCGACAATAAGAACTCCATTTTAGAAGTGTACCCAATAACTATGACTATAAATTAGTAATAGAAGCAATATGGCTAAACCCCTGCATAAATACATTTAACATTATCATAAATTAAATAGGTGTGGTGATTTTGTGGCTGAAGTAACAATATCTCAATTAGAGTCAATGACATTGAAGGACCTCTACACAAAAGCTAGAGAGTTTAAAGTGTCTTATTATGCTAAATTAACAAAAAAAGAACTAATATTTTCTATACTAAAAGCACAAGCTGAAAAAAGTGGCTATTTATTTATGGACGGAGTATTGGAAATTATTCCTTCTGAAGGATTTGGATTTTTACGTCCGATAAACTATTCACCAAGTGCGGAAGACATTTATATATCAGCATCACAAATTCGCCGCTTTGATTTACGAAACGGTGACAAAGTATCTGGTAAAGTAAGACCGCCTAAAGAAAATGAGCGGTACTATGGGTTGCTTCATGTTGATGCGGTTAACGGTGAAAATCCCGAAATTGCAAAAGAACGTGTACACTTTCCTGCGCTAACTCCACTATATCCAGATAGACTTATGAGACTTGAAACAGAATCAAAGAAACTATCAACAAGAATTATTGATTTGCTTACGCCAGTGGGATATGGACAACGTGGATTAATCGTAGCTCCTCCAAAAGCGGGTAAGACAATGCTGTTAAAGCAAATTGCCAACAGTATTACAACGAACCATCCTGATACTAAATTAATCATTCTTTTAGTTGATGAACGCCCAGAAGAGGTTACGGACATTGAACGTTCCGTACATCCTGACGTAGATGTGGTTAGTTCTACCTTTGATGAAGTTCCAGAAAATCATATTAAGGTGTCTGAGCTTGTGCTTGAACGTGCAATGCGACTTGTTGAACATAAAAAAGATGTGGTTGTGTTAATGGATAGTATTACAAGACTAGCGAGAGCATATAACCTTGTTATCCCTCCAAGTGGAAGAACTTTATCTGGTGGTATTGATCCAGCTGCTTTCCACCGTCCGAAGCGTTTCTTCGGTGCTGCGAGGAATATTGAAGAAGGCGGTAGCTTTACCATTTTAGCTACAGCTCTAGTAGAAACTGGATCGCGTATGGATGATGTCATTTATGAAGAATTTAAAGGTACTGGTAATATGGAATTACACCTTGACCGTAATTTAGCGCAGCGTCGTATATTCCCTGCCATTGACATTTTACGCTCAAGTACAAGAAAAGAAGAACTTTTGCTTCCTAAACCGCATTTAGATAAAATTTGGGCAATCCGTAAATCGATGCAGGATTCACCAGATTTCTTAGAACGCTTCTTGCGAAAATTAAGAGGATCAAAAAATAACGAAGAATTCTTCCAAAACTTAGAAGAGGAAATGAAAAGAAAAGGTACGACACGTAGAACGCAAGCTTAAAGAGTGGAATTAGTAAATAAAGTATTTATGAAACAAGCTCTTGCAAACAATTTTTTACACTGTTATAATCTTTCTGTATGGTTTTAATACGTAAGCAGTAAAATCCTTTAAACCATTAATTGGTTTTTGGGTTTATACAATAACTCTGTTTCCAAAGGATTCAGGGCAAAAGGAGTGGAAAGACATGAAAGAAGGAATTCATCCGAATTACAAGAAAGTAGTATTCCTTGATACAAGTTCTGACTACAAGTTCCTAGCGGGATCAACTAAGCATTCTGAAGAAACAATTGAGTGGGAAGATGGCAACACTTACCCTCTAATCCGCGTGGAAATTAGCTCAGCATCTCATCCTTTCTACACAGGTAAACAAAAAGCTGATAAAGCTGGTGGCCGTGTAGATCGCTTTAAGAAAAAATATAATCTTGGTTCATAAGTATTTCGTGGCCCGTTTAGCCACGTTTTGCATAACTAGGTCATCTAGGACTATCTAGCTCCTGATGATCTATCCAAAGATTAAATAAAAGGATTATTGTATCCTCATTATTAAACAGGCAAATTGTCTAACCTTTTGCCTGTTTTTTAATTGCTAAAACTTATGAATGCCCTTCATTTTCCTTTTAAATAAGGTTCATGGTAATGAGGAAATATGTTTATAATAGATGGTAATAGTTATTTTT
The DNA here is from genome assembly GCF_014280935.1 of Aquibacillus kalidii. Taxonomy (GTDB): domain Bacteria; phylum Bacillota; class Bacilli; order Bacillales; family Amphibacillaceae; genus Aquibacillus_D; species Aquibacillus_D kalidii. Next base: position 6,029 of record NZ_JACLZI010000026.1, on the reverse strand, counting down.
GCAGAGAGAGTTTTTACAAGCGAAGGGAGAGACCTGCACGTGCATGTAATGAAGTACAGTGGATGGGTAGAACTTATTTGCGGAAGTATGTTTTCCGGAAAATCAGAGGAATTAATTCGTCGAGTCCGCCGAGCTACATACGGCAATTTATCGGTGAGGGTTTTTAAACCAGCTATAGATAGTAGGTATTCAGAGGAATCAGTAGTTTCGCATAATGGAACATCTATTCTTGCACGACCGGTTGATAGTGCTGAAGATATTTTGAATTATATGGAAGATGATGTTGATGTGGTAGGAATTGATGAAGTTCAATTTTTTGATCACCATATCATTGACATTATTGAGGAGTTAGCAAACCGGGGACATCGTGTTGTTGTTGCAGGTCTCGATACGGATTTCCGCGGTGAGCCATTTGGTCCAGTTCCTGAGATTATGGCACTTAGTGAGTCTGTAACGAAGCTAAATGCCATTTGCCCATTATGTGGTTCTCCAGCGAGCAGAACGCAACGTTTAATTGATGGGGAACCAGCATCCTATGATGATCCAATCATTCTTGTCGGTGCTTCAGAATCTTATGAGCCCCGTTGTAGACATCATCACGAGGTACCTAACAAACCAAAGCATGAGTTGATTACGCAAGCTGTTGAAATCAATAAATAATAGAAGGACTCAAACCTTAAGTTCAGAGGTTTGGGTCTTTTTTATAGTAAACTTTTTACCAATCGATTAGAATAAAATGTTTTAATAAAATGATAGCCCCCCGTGATTATCGTCACTTCATTAGTAATTGATAATGATTATCATATAAATATCATTAGGTGGAGGTGGCGTTATGGGTAAGGATGTATTACTAGAAGTTGATGTACGTGATGATATAAAAAAAGGGATGGAGCCTTTCAAAAAGATAATGGATGCAGCAAAGAGTGTGCAGTCAGGCGAACAATTTGTGTTACATGCACCATTTAATCCTTTTCCGTTATTTAAAGTATTAGGGAAAAAAGGATTTAGCCATCAGTCAGAGCAATTAGAAAAGAAACATTGGAAAATTACTTTTACCAAAAAGGACGTTGAGTAGCTATGATATTAGATAACAGAGGGTTGCAGCCACCACAACCAATGATGAGGACTTTAGCGGCACTTGAGGAGCTAGAAGCCGGTCAGCAACTTAAAATTATTAATGATAGAAGACCAATGTTCCTATTTGCAGAGCTAGATGAACAAGGTCATGTCTATGAGGTAGAGGAACAAGAGGATGGAAGTTTTGCGATTACAATTACAAAGCAAGGTGTGTAAAGATGAGTGGACTTACTGCTAACAAGACAGAAACAAATGTAAAACTACCTCTCTCTTTCATATTTTTAGGTTTAGTATCTTTCGTTCTATCCCAATGGATATTTTTAATTCATAGTGATGCGCTGACAAATGGTATCTTCCGCTTACCACAGATATTAATGGGAGCCCATCTTCTGCTATTAGGGTGGATTGTTATGATCATTATGGGTGCCATGTATCAACTCGTACCTGTTGCCTTTTTAACACCAATATGGAGTGAAAAATTAGGATTTGTTCAGCTCATTGTGACGGGTGTTGGTATTGGGTTATTTTCTTTCCTATTAGGCTTTAATATAAGTCATGCTGTTTACGGGGCAGTTGTTGTCATCGTTGGAATACTCCTATTCTTATTTCAAATTCTAATGACTTTAAAGAAACAGGAAGAAAAAAATGTTCTAACTCTATTTGTAGGCGGTGCATTAGTTTGCTTTTTGATAACGATTATTGCTGGTCTAACGTTAGCCTGGAGCATCGCATTTGGTTCCTCATTTAATTACACTGCTACACTCCATTCGCATATTTTACTAGGAGTTGCTGGTTGGTTTACGCTATTAATTTTTGGTTTTTCCTACAAGTTGGTGCCGATGTTTAGTCTGAGTCATGGTTTTAAAATGAGAGGTTCTAAACTAGCATTTATCAGTTATATAGTAGGTTTACTTCTCTTAATCCTTTCATTTTGGTTAGACCATTCATCTCTATCTACACTTGGATGGATATTGTTATGGGTTGGCTTTTCGTGTTTCACATTAGACATCTTGGAGATTTTGAAAAAGCGGCTGAAGAAGCGATTAGATAGACCATTTATGTTCTCATTAATTGCAATCGGCTTTGGTTGGTTGATTCATACAGCGGTCGTAGTGCTTCGACTTGTTCATTTTCAAGATGAGCGGATATGGAGTTGGCTAGTATTTTTATACATTATTTGTTGGGTTATGTTCAGTATTCTCGGTTATTTATATAAAATTGTTCCTTTTCTATGGTGGACGTATAAGTATTCTAGTCAGGTTGGAAAAATTAGTGTTCCTTTATTAAAAGATATGGTTAATGAAAAATTAGGAGTTACGCTGTTTAGCTTGTTTACATTCGGTACTTTTGGCTTAACTATTTCAGGTGTTTTACAGATGGATATAGCTGTTCAACTTTTTCAAGCAATCATGCTAGCAACCTCAATTGCCTATTTAATCTCGATTGTACAGGTTATTCGAAAATAAGGAGTGAGATAAAATGAGTTTATACGAACAAGTAAAAGAAGCGTTATACACGGTAATTGACCCAGAATTGGGAATAAATATCGTTGACCTTGGCTTAATCTATAACATGGAGGTTAATGATAACAATGATGTAAAAGTTACGATGACATTAACGACGCCGGGTTGTCCTTTGCATGATAGTATCGTAGGTGGAGTAGAGAGTGCTATTTATTTTTTAGATGAAGTAGGCAAGGTTGATGTTCAATTAGTGTGGCAGCCAGCCTGGTCACCAGAAAAAATGACAGATAAAGCCAGGGCGATGTTGTATTAAGATGAATTTGAGAAGGCTTAACTTTAGTTGAGTCTTTTTCTCTCCTTAAAATTTTTATCCTACCAAAACTGTGAGATTTCCTCCCTATTTTTGAGTTTATCCCCCCTTTCAGAGAATATATCCGACCTAAATCCAAACATATCCCCCCAAATCCAAAATTTATCCCCCTTTTACATAAAATAGCCAACAATGGAAAAGCTAAAATGAAAAAATATATACATAAAGAAGGGAATTCAAATGAAATACATCCTAATTTCATCCGTATTTTCACTATTACTATTAACAGCTGCGTGTGGAGCCAATTATGGAGAGCTGTTACAAAGAGAGCCAACCGATCAACCGAGCCCATCACTGAACCAAAAAACAACAGATGAGGGTTATGTTCAAATTGATAGTAAGGAACCACGTGTCATTGATGAGTCAGGTGATTCATTTAATAAACGTGAAAAGGATAAGCAGATCATCATCCAAGCAGCCGAGAAAATGCCGTATGTGACGGTAACAAATGTTGAAATTGATGGTCCTAATGCTGTAGTGACGGTGTTGGTAGACTCCGAATTAAACGATGATGAACGTAAAGCGTGGGAAGAAAATATAATATCAGCAATAGAATCGGTAACCCAACGCTACAATATTAAGGTGATAGTAAAATAATTGGCTAAAAAAGCCACTTCAGGCTTTTTTTGACGGGGATTCACTCCTTATAATATAATGAAAATATTGGTCTTATGTTTTAAGGAGGAAAAGTAACTTCCTTATTAGAAAGAGGTGGAAGACTTGTTAGACAGATTAGAATCATTAGAAGCTAGATATGACAAATTAAATGAGTTATTAAGTGACCCTGAAGTAATAAATGATACGAAGAAACTAAGAGATTATTCTAAAGAACAATCTGACCTTCAAGATATCATTACAGCATACCGAGAGTATAAAGATGTTACTTCTCAATTGGACGATGCGAAAGTTATGTTGGAAGATGACTTAGATGCGGAAATGCATGATATGGTTAAATTAGAAATTAGTGAACTTCAAGAACAAAAGGAAGAACTTGAGGAACGCTTAAAAGTATTATTGTTACCGAAGGATCCGAATGATGACAAAAACGTTATTATGGAAATCCGTGGGGCAGCAGGTGGAGATGAAGCGGCATTGTTCGCTGGTGACTTGTTCCGTATGTATTCTCGCTTTGCAGAAACGAACGGTTGGAAAATTGATATTATGGACTCGAACTCAACTGGAGTTGGTGGCTACAAAGAGATCGTATTTATGATTAACGGTCAAGGAGCCTATTCTAAACTTAAGTTTGAAAATGGTGCACACCGTGTTCAACGTGTACCCGAGACAGAGTCGGGCGGTAGAATTCATACCTCTACTGCAACAGTTGTAGTTATGCCCGAAGCCGAAGAAGTAGAAGTGGATGTTCATGAAAAAGATATTCGCGTTGATACGTTTACTTCCAGTGGACCGGGAGGACAAAGTGTTAATACAACCATGTCAGCAGTTCGTTTAACACACCTACCAACAGGAATTGTTGTTTCGATTCAGGATGAAAAGTCCCAAATTAAAAACAAGGAAAAAGCAATGAAAGTACTTCGAGCTCGTATTTACGATAAGTTCCAACAGGAGGCGCAGGCTGAATACGATCAGACAAGAAAGTCTGCAGTTGGATCAGGAGATCGTTCCGAGCGTATCAGAACGTACAATTTTCCACAAAACCGCGTGACCGACCACCGTATTGGTTTAACGATTCAAAAGTTAGATCAAATTCTAGAAGGTAAAGTGGATGAAGTAATTGATGCTCTATTAATTGAAGAGCAAACGAAAAAAATGGAACAGATTGGTGAATAACATGTCCGAAAAGCCAATGACAATACACGAAGCCCTCCGTTGGGCTTCTCTTTTTTTAGAAGAGCATAATCGAGAAGGAAAAATTGCGGAGATCCTGCTTCAGCATCATTTGGGGATAAGCCGTGTCCAACTTTTATCCAATTTTCGTGAGTTAGTACCTGTGGAAAAGCAAACTGTATTTATGGAAAATATAAAGCGCCATGTAGAAACGGGTATTCCAGTTCAACATCTTACTGGAAAAGAAGCGTTTTATGGACGTGAATTCACTGTGAATAAACATGTACTTATCCCCAGGCAGGAAACAGAGGAGTTAATCGTAAATGTACTGGATGAGATAAAGACGCTAGGTCCTGCTAACACCTTAGTAGACTTAGGAACGGGAAGCGGTATTATTGCTACGACTTTGAAATTGGAAAAACCAGAATTGGAAGTCTTTGCAGTCGATATATCAGAGCAAGCGTTGTCTGTCGCTAAGCAAAATGCTTGTACACTTGGTGCATCTATCCAGTTTTGCAAAGGTAGTTTTCTTGAACCGCTTATCGATAGGGGACAAAATGTGGATATAATTGTTTCCAATCCGCCTTATATACCGTTTGTGGATAAACCTACACTTAGCGATACAGTACGCAACTTTGACCCAGAATTAGCACTATTTGCGGAGAAAAATGGTTTAGCTGCTTATTATGAGATCGTTGAACAATCCACACAAGTGTTAACAACCGGTGGATTAATTGCTTTTGAAATAGGTTATCAACAAGGAGAACAAGTAAAAACCATCCTAACTAACACGTATCCGAAAAGTACTGTGGATATCCGTAAAGATATCAACGGTAAGGACCGCATGGTGTTCGCTCGTATATAGAGTGAACACCTTTTTGTGGATAACCTGTTAGTTGTACCTTGCAGCATTCAATCTGTAATATATGGGAGTACTTAACGAAGTGAAAAAGGAGAATCAGGAGGAACTCGCGACGTAAGAGAGTGGTTAACGAAGCGAAAAAGGAGAATCAGGAGGAACTCGCGACGTAAGGGAGTGGTTAACGAAGCGAAAAAGGAGAATCAGGAGGAACTCGCGACGTAAGGGAGTACTTAACGAAGCGAAAAAGGAGAATCAGGAGGAACTCGCGACGTAAGGGAGTACTTAACGAAGCGAAAAAGGAGAATCAGGAGGAACTCGCGATGTAAGAGAGTGGTTAACGAAGCGAAAAAGTAGAATCAGAATAAACTCGCGATGTAAGGGAGTACTTAACGAAGCGAAAAAGTAGAATCAGGAGGAACTCGCGACGTAAGGGAGTACTTAACGAAGCGAAAAAGTAGAATCAGGAGGA
>NZ_JACLZI010000025.1 GCF_014280935.1 Aquibacillus kalidii | reverse complement strand
GTCGACAGGTCTAAGAAGTGTTAATTACATAGGTTTTAACAACTCATAACAATGAGAAAAAATTTATATAGCGTAGGCAGAATACGGAGACTCCTCGAAAATACAACCCGATTTTCTTCGTGCGATGTATCGCTTCCGTTGCATTCCTTGTCCTGTGGGAATAGCACGTGTCCGAAGATCCCGGAAGAGCGGTCTTTGCGTCACGGGAAGGCTTGAGGCCGTGCCCACGGAAAGCGGAGTATTCTGCCGAAGCGAATGATCGCACCCATCAAATAGTAAATAAGAGAATTACGTACTGGTGATTTTATACAAAATGCGTCAACGGCAAAACATTTAAAAAAAAGCCTCCCTACGCTGTGGGAGGCTTTTGAAACTTTCGGCTTGAAAGTTACGTAATATATTATAATGAAAGGAGGAATTTTACGTGATTGATTTTTTAGTTATTATATTATTAATCCCAATAGATATATGGATATTTATTAAAATTGGTAAGCTAATGTTTGAGGATCTTGATGATTTTTGGCAGTGTGTTAAACATGACTTAACCCCAGACCTTTACTCCTTATTTAAAGGTAGATTATTTAATGATTGGAAAGGGGAATTTCGTTTAGGAATGTTTAGCTTTGCTTGTTTCAGCATTATCCTGGGTGAGCTATTCGTTTTTCTAGTATTCATGTAATTAACCCTGTTCTCTAATTACGTCAATGAAATGAGCGATGATTCTTGCAGTTAATCCCCAAATTACTCTTTCATCGTTTATTACATAAAAGTATTCATCCATTTTTCTAGTGCGCCAATTATAATTTTCTCCACCAACAATAAGATCATAAGGAAAATCTTTTTCTGGTTGAATATCTACATTCACTTGGTAAATAGCTGGATTATTGTTTAAAAAGTAGGTTAATGGAACGGTAAATACATCACCAACCTCCGTAACATTAGGCTTAATTTGTTGAGGATTGGTTATAATACCTACAAATGGATAGACCATCATACCAAAGGGGGATACCATGTAATCTAAAGCATATACATCTGTAATAGATTGTTTATCTAACCCTAACTCCTCAACAGTCTCCCTTATTGCTGTATCTTTTTCGGTCTTATCAGATGGATCTCTTTTTCCACCCGGAAAACAAATATCTCCTGGCTGTCTTCTTAATTTTTCAGACCTGACCTCAAATAAAATATGTTTGTCCCCATCCTGTTCAACAAGAGGAATCAATACTGCAAACTCAGCAAAGCTATCACTACCTAGGATAGTAGGCTTGTGGTCTTTTACTTTTCTTACTATATCAGACAGATTCATTTTGCCACCTCCGGGAATATATTTCCATCATACCGAAACCATTTATTTCTGTCTTTAATTCAACCCTATATAATAATATGTCAAAGAGCTATTTTAACTTATTAGCGGCTTTCGTGCTATCCTTTAGAATTACATTCTCCTAAATCAACATTCAATAAAGTAGCAGTAACATATAAATTTTACGAAGAGAGTATACCATAAAGAACCTTTCCCCAGGTTATGAGAAAAGGTCCAATAATTATATTATTTATTCTCTATAATTGTTTTTGTTCATTTTGCTGTTGTTTATCATCTTCATAGGCAACTAACACTATTCCTAGTTCCAGTTGATTTACCTTTTCTAACTCTTCGTCGATTAAATTTGCAAACTGTTCCATTGTCAGCACCCTATCACTATGTTGTAAAGGTTATCGACTTTAGTTATTGTGTACAGTTGCATACTATTTCAACCATTATTCTTTACTATTTTGATTTGCTAATCTGTCCCGATCATCTACCATTGGTGGCTTTTCTAACCAACCGTTTCTAATCATAATATTTACTCCATCCTCAGCATATAAACCTATCTCTCCAATTAGCTTCGTATATTTAAAAATAAGATCCCTTCGTTGCGCTGCTGATAGTGCTGCACCATAATAACCAATCGCAACCGCAACTAAGCCAACTACATGAAATAGCATTAACTTGTCTGAGAAAGGTGCCTTTGTTGAATTTGTCACCTCTGCTTGCCAACTTTTTGGAACTGGTAGATGATCCTCCTGTAAAAGGGTACCCATTTCTTTTAGTTGTTTCTCACAAATCTTTACGCCTCGTTTAAAATAAGCTCGAAGTTCTTTAGATTTGGTTACTTGCCCAAATGCTATTTCAAGCACAACCTTCACTATCGTTTTTTTCATATTATAGTGTAGCCCACTTATTTCTATCGCATTTAATGGACGTTTCTTACCAAACCAACCCGCAAGATAATCTTGGTCCTTAATAATATCAGCCTGATATGGTGGATTAAGAACAGGTGGTTTACTTAGTATTCCCTTTTCCAACATCAATTCCAATAAGGAGTCGTATAAATCGGAGGTATCTGAAATACACTGTGCATAATACTTCCTTTGGTCTGACCTTATGGATGTTGACATACAAAGGGAATAACTATTCATACCATGAAGTGTCATCACTTGCATATAGATTAAAATTAGATTATCAGTAAACAATGACGGTGCATCTAGATTTACATCTTCTTTTGTAAACCCTTTAGGTATCGGATATTCCTCCCCTTTTAGAAATGTTTTAATTTTTTTAATATGGGATTCCGACAGGTCGACTGCTCTTTTTAAAATTGATTTTATCTTCTGATCATCACAATGCTTTAACAAATATGTAATTACACAAATGGACATGCTATCATTCATATATTGAGTCCAGAGGTTTGCAAGCTCTGGAGATGTTAAGCGATCCTTTGACTTACTGCCAGGCATAAATACTCACTCCTAAAAGTAGAATTGTTCACACATGAACCTATTTTAACTAAGAGTGAGTCTTTTTATTCCTTTAGGCAAAAGCTATATCGTACCAACCTCTTCTTGGACCCAAAACCCACTGAACCTTGCATAGGCTAATGGTTTACCTAAACGTAGCAGGTTATCGGCAAAGTCAATAATTGTACAATATTCCGTACCACCAAATCGAGGTCCCCTCAGACCCCGCCCAACAATTTGTTCATACAAGATAACACTTGTGGTTGGTCTACAAATGACAATGTATTCCGTTTGAGGTGCATCAAATCCAGTCGTTAATACACCGTAATTAAATAAGAAGTTAAGCTTTCCTTTTTGAAAAGCGTCGATATACATTCTACGAGTTGCTTTTGGTGTGTTTGATGATATTGTCGCCGCACGGTAACCTAAGGCATTCATAGTCGAGGAAAGGAACTCTGCGTGCTCAACTGTACAAGCATAAACAAGCGTTCTGGCTCCTTCTGGGATTTCTTTTAATCGTTTTACAATTTGATAATTCCGATATTCATCCTCAGCTAAGACATGTAAAAGTTCAGCGGTAATCCGATCTTCATCAACCTGTACGTTTTGCTCATCAACTTCAAAGGCTCGTCCAGAGTCATAAACAATATGTCTTGGCTTTGCTAAGTAACCTTTGTTTCTAAAGTACGATAATGGATTGGATACGTAAGAAGGATCATCCGTAATCCTCGGTTGTAATAGGTACGCCTGAAACTTGTCCACTAATTTAGTTGTTTCACCATCATTGCGCCCTGGTGTAGCCGTTAATCCACAAATCGGAAACAAATCTGGCCCACATATTTCCTCTGCTCTTTCTAACAATTGGTTATACATAGGTGCTACAGCATGGTGGGCTTCATCAATAATCATAGCACCACACTTATGAAGGATTTTATCAAGGATTTGGTCTCCTTTTTTGATACGTGCATATAGCTGTTGAATACTAGCAATTACAGCCCCACCTACTAGCTGATCCTCCGTAATCTCTTTCCCTCCAAAATACCGATATAGCCTAAGTGATTCTGGGTATTCTTTTTCTTGCCACATCTCTGCGATACAAGAAATTGCCTGTTCGCATAGTTCTTCACTTTGTGCTATCCATATTAAGTATTTTCCTTGGGTAAAGCCTGCATGCATCCACTCAATAAAGCTTTCAACCGCAACTCTAGTCTTCCCTCCGCCTGTCGGTAAGGTAACAACGCAGCGTGTATGTTCTCCCTCTAAACTAAGTACACTTAACATCTCTTCCTTTAATGCTTGTTGAAAATCTGCAAGTGGGGGCACAGCTTTTCTTGCTTCTATATCAATAACAGTATCAACAGCATTTTGCTTAGGAATCGATATACCTGAAAACACCATTGGAAATCCTAATGTTTGGACAAAATCCCTTGGCCAAACTCCACCCATCATCCATTTTTTTGTTACCAATGGGGTTAACATATAGGTAGGAGAGGTAATCACTTTATTAAGTGATGGATTACGCTCATAGAGTCCTACTAATTCTTCTGTAGTCAACTGGCGAAGTAAATATTTGCGAAGCTCTCTTACTGCTTCATCAGAACCACTAAATAGGTAAGCCCCCTTCTCCGCAATAAGCATTCTGACTAATGCCTCTGTTGTCATGGGGCTTTCTCCTAATGATTTTAATAAATAATTAAGTTTAGTTAGGTTCGTTTTTCCAAACAAATTCTTAATTATTTTCTCAGGTACTTTATAACGATCTATTAATAACGTTAAACATTCATTTATGTCGTTTTCACTAGGAAATCCGTTCATCTCTAGTTCCTCCTGTTGCATCATAAGCCTGACACAGCTTACATCATGGCTCTTTTCAACTATTGTTGCTTTTGTCATAATATCTATAAAATCACCAGTACGTAATTCTCTTATTTACTATTTGATGGGTGCGATCACTCGCTTCGGCAGAATACTCCGCTATATAAATTTTTTCTCATTGTTATGAGTTGTTAAAACCTATGTAATTAACACTTCTTAGACCTGTCGACTAGAGAGGAGGATCATGCTAAG
>NZ_JACLZI010000024.1 GCF_014280935.1 Aquibacillus kalidii | reverse complement strand
GACCCCACAGGGAGCGTTCTTTGCGACCGAGGAGGCTGAGGCGTTGCCCACGGAAAGCAACTGCCCGGAGCGGAAATCAACGTCTCAACTTACTGCAGATTCTATACAAAATCTGCAATAGCACAGTGGTTCGAAAGGGACCTTTTGTAAATGGTTTGTATGACAAACTAAAAAACGGAACTCGCCATAAGGTGAGTTCCGTTTTATTTAGAGGCTCTCTATTTATTCTGATTCCGTACTCATGTTAACCCCCAGTACGCCTCCTATTAATGCAACAATTAAGAATCCTCCATGGTAAATCATTTGAGTTGTGGAAAATCCAGTGCTATACCCCAAGTATTGGTATAGTAAAACGATGATAGTAAAGCCAATACCTGTACAGGCTCCTAATATCCAGCCCTTCTCTTTTCCTTTAAGTCCAGATATTAGTCCTCCTGAAAACAAAGCAATTAGACTAACAACTAATGTTGTCCAATTTAATGTTGAAGAACCTAAAGAAGTAAAACGTAAAAGTAATGATAATATTAAACTTGCAAAAAACATAATGACAAAAATAGCGACCCAACCGTATGCTAGTGCAATAAGACGTGATTTAGCCACATCATTCCCCCCTGTTTGTCCATTTGTGATTATTTTATTCACAACTTTTTTAAATAGACTAAAATATTTTATATTCTCTTGAATACATTTATAAAGAAGTAAGTTCTATGAGGAGAGGTATGTAATAAACTACTCTAGTATATCGGATTGGTGGACAAGTACATTCTTACTTGTGGGAAGGGGCTATTCTTATGTCAACTACAATAGCTATAATAGTTTTTGTTGTGAGTTATATATTTATAATGTCGGAAAAAATAAATCGTGCACTTGTTGCCCTTTCTGGCGGAGTTTTACTGTTATTAACGGGCATATATCAGTGGGAGGATGCTTTTACCAATTACATTGATTGGAACACAGTTACACTGTTATTTTCTATGATGGTCCTCGTTTCCATAACGAAAAAGACTGGGTTATTTGAATACATTGCAATAAGCTTTGCGCAAAAGGTCAAAGGAAAACCAATTCCTTTGCTAATTGGTTCTGCAATTTTAACAGCAATTGGTTCAGCACTATTGGACAATGTGACAACTGTTTTGCTATTTGTCCCTCTTATTTTAACCTTAACTAAATTGTTACAACTACCTTCTTTTCCTTATTTACTTACTATTATATTCAGCGCGAATATAGGGGGGACTGCAACTCTTATCGGTGATCCACCAAATATTATGATCGGCCAAGCTGTAGAGCATCTTACCTTTTTATCTTTTTTACTTAATTTAGCACCGCTTGCAATCATTATATTTATTGTTATGTTAACGTCGGTTGTGTTTTTATTTCGTAAACAACTAAAAATGACCAATCATAATTTTGTCGAGAAACTTATGCAGATGGATGGACAACAATACTTGAAAAAAACTCCGATGTTATATCAATCTGTATCTGTTCTGTTACTCACTATCTTAGGATTTTTATTACACCCTATTCTGCATATTGAATTGACAACAGTAGCTGTATGTGGTGCTTTATTGTTATTACTAATGACAGACAAAGAAGCAGATACAGAGAAGGTTTTTGAACAAGTGGAATGGATTACGTTATTTTTTTTCGTAGGATTGTTTATGTTAGTTGGTGGACTAGAAGAAGTTGGAGTTATCGATGAGTTAGCAAGAGGAATTATGTGGATGACAGAAGGAGATTTACCATTTACCTCTCTTCTTATATTGTGGACTTCAGGTATCTTTTCAGGAATTGTAGATAATATTCCGTTTGTTGCTGCTATGATCCCTGTTACTCAAGAATTCCAACAGTATGGTATGGCTAATCTTGACCCATTATGGTGGTCCTTAGCATTGGGTGCTTGTTTAGGTGGAAATGGTACATTGATTGGTGCCTCAGCCAATGTGGTAGTAGCAGGTTTGGCTGAGGCAGAAAATCAACGAATTTCCTTTGTTAAATTTTTGCTATACGGTATTCCATTAGTTATCATTTCCCTAATTATCTCTACCATATATGTGTACATTAGATACTTATTACCATTCCAACAAACCTTATAAGGAAGAAGGCATAAGTTCATTTCCCATGGGAACACTATTATGTGTTACTTATAAATTCAGGGGAGTGAGCTTTTTTTGGAATGGTTAGAGTATGGAAAAATTATATTCCGAACATTTTTGACATATGGAATTATTGTGATTATTTTTCGTTTAATGGGTAAGCGTGAAATTGGTGAGTTAAGTTTATTGGATATTGTTGTCTTCATCATGATTGCAGAAATGGCAGTGTTTGCAATAGAGGATCCATCAGAAAGTATGATCCACGCCTTAATCCCAATGCTTATTTTATTATTCATTCAGAGAAGTACAGCATGGCTTTCTTTGAAAAATCAACGATTCAGAGGCTGGTTTGAAGGGAAGCCATCTGTATTAATTTCTAGAGGGAAGATCGATGAGAAAGAAATGAGGAAAAACCGCTATAATTTTAATGATTTGCTACAGCAGTTGAGGGAAGCGGGAACCAAAAGCATTCAGGATGTTGAATTTGCTATTTTAGAGTCTTCTGGTAAATTGTCAGTTTTTGAAAAGGATAAAAAAAGTGGATCACCACAACCAATATCACCAAATGGTTATGTACTCCCATTGATTATTGACGGCAAAATTCAAAAAGATGCCTTACAAAACATAAATGAGAGTGAAGATTGGTTGTTGGATAAACTGCATGAACAGGGTTATACAGATTTTAAACAAATATCTTTTTGTTCGATGGATAGTGATCACAATTGGTTTATAGATTTAAACGACGAAAGAGACTAGGGTATCCTAGTCTCTTTATTTTTAGGTTTTGTATGCTCTAGCTCTATACCATTATACAAATCGTTTAATGAACGGGATTTGCTCTAATTCCGCTTTTGTTATAAATCTTAAAATAAATAAGAGTACAATATAAATAATTGTTAAACAAATTAATAAGAAAAGAAATAAGAATAAATTAGATTCGTAGCCGACAAAGAAGTTTTTTAAGAATTTACCTGCATACCATGTACTGGCTAATAGAGCTACCATTTTTAAGATGTCCGTATTTGGCATTCTAAAAGATATTACTTTGACAAGAGTTGAAAAGTGCAGCAAAGTCCCTAGTAGGCAACCTACAGACATAGCTAAAGCAGCACCCATAATTCCGAATTGTTCGTTTGTTGCAAGGACAATTAATAAAATAAATTTTACGACAGTACTAATGATACTATTCCACATTGCTGGTTTTGCATGATCCAATGCTTGTAGAGCAGCATTGAGAGGGAATTGAATATAAAGAAATAAGAAAAAAGGTGCCATTACGACTAAGAATCGACTTGCATTGCTAGTGTCATACATGTAGGACAAAATTGGTACTGAAAATAAAGATAATATAATGGTTGCAATCGCTCCTGATGCAAAGGAAATTCTGATCGCTTGGTGAATTCGGTAGTGAATTAATTTCTTATTATTTTTAGCGTCTGCTTCACTAATGTTTGGAACCAAAGCAACAGCTAACGAATGCGTAATGAAAGTAGGTAAAAACAAAAGCGGTAGGGCATAACCAGTTAGTTCACCATATTGCTTTGTAGCCATAGCTGTTTGTACCCCTGCAATCGCTAAACTTTGGGCAACAAGAATCGGCTCAAGAAAGTTCGAAATAGATCCTACTAGCTTACTTCCTGTTCCAGGTAAAGCTATTGTCATTAACTGTTTGAACGTATCTTTACCAGTTCGTAGATATTGAAACATTTTGCTTCTTACCTTTATACGTTTCTTCAGTTTGAACATGCGCATCATAAACAGTAGGGAAATAAATTCACCAATAATAACTGAGATCATTGCACCAGCAGCTGCAAAACCGACTCCATAAGGTAAAAATAATTTAACGAGAAAAGCTACACATGTAATGCGGACAACCTGTTCTATAACCTGTGCATAGCTCTGTGGTTTCATATTCTGTCTACCTTGAAAGTAACCTCTGAGCACAGAGGAAATGGCACTAATAGGGACCATAGGCGTAATAGCTAGTAAAGGATAAAGTGTCCTCTCATCAGTTAATAAAGTATTCGCTACTACTGGTGCAAATAAAATCATGCCAATCATGAAGAAAATACTTAATGTACCTGTGATCGTTAAAGATATGATTAAAATTTGTTTAATCTTCCGCTTATCGCCATATGCTTCAGCCTCTGCAACCCGTTTAGATATAGCGATAGGTAGTCCAATTTGAGATAAAGTATAAATTAAAAATAGGGTAGGAAGAGCCATATTATATAGACCTATACCTTCTTCTCCCATTAATCTCGCCACAACAATACGATTAATAAATCCTAGAAATCTGGTTATCATTCCTGCTAGAATGAGAATTAACGTTCCTTGTAAAAATGTTTGTTTGGTCACTTTGACCGACCTGCCTTCTCAAAAATTTAAAATTCATATACAATGATGTATATGCGAATAATGTGGGCAAGCATGACAAGCTATCGTAAAAATATTTGTTGGGGGCAGGAAGATGACAATTGTTAAACCTGTTAGTGAGTGGAAGGCAATGCTTTCTATAGTAATAGAAAGTAAAGTGGAAGAGTTTAAATTATTGGGATATTCACGAACAACGCCAGATGACGTTTGGAATTGCTTGAATGATAAAGTATGGAATAACGATGATCCAGAAAAGCGATTACATGAGGTGGTTCAAGATATATTTCATTTAAGTGCGAATAAATATATGAGTTATTTAACTGTACAAACGTATAATGATGACAATTTACTCGCCTCGATAGCAGCACTTACACAAGGACGGGAGTAATAATTTACCTATCCTTAATTGACATATGGGAACTATAGTTTCATAATTACTTAGTGTTATAAATAATTAATATGAAAGTACTCGATCCATGCAAGTAGCTAATTGACACATAATATGAAAGTTTGTGATTTTTTATCCTATTTGTTTTAATTTGCTAATACATACCGTTATAGTGGATGGAGTTAAGGAGGCAATTCACCATGGTAAAACGAGGTAGAATCGTAGCTTTTTTTCTAATCGTATTATTATTTGCAGGAACGATTGGAACAACGATTACCGGAATAACAAAGGATATTAAATTAGGCTTAGATCTACAAGGTGGTTTTGAAATACTTTATGATGTAAAGCCTTTGGACAAAGATGCTGAAGTAACAATGAAGCAATTAGAATCAACCGTAACTATCTTACAAGACCGTGTCGATGCGTTAGGTGTCAATGAACCTAAATTTAATATTGAAGAGCCTAACCGAATTCGTGTCCAGTTGGCTGGGGTTGAAGACCAGGACGAAGCACGAGAGTTGCTACAAACAACAGCTGATTTATCACTTAGGGATGTAAACGATAAGGAATATTTGAACGGTTCTGATATTAAAGAGGGTAGTGCAAAACAAGACTTTGACCCACAAACAAATGAACCAATTGTCACAGTTGAATTCAAAAAGGCTTCTAAGTTTGGCGATGCTACTCGTGAAATTTTAGAAAGTGACATTGCCAATCGTTTGGTTATTTGGATGGACTTTGAAGAAGGAGATTCCTTTGAAGCGGAATCAGCTAAGGCTGATCCGAAATATGTTTCGGCACCAGGATTTGATCAAGTATTAAATACTTCTAGAATTCAAATAGAAGGTAATTTTACGATAGAGTCTGCACAAAAACTTGCGGATGTTCTAAATGCTGGATCGTTACCAGTTAATTTAGAGGAAGAGTACTCTAACGCAGTTGGGGCACAGTTTGGATTACAAGCAATGGATAAGACAATTTTTGCAGGGATACTAGGTGTTGCACTCATTTTCTTGTTCATGATCGGTTATTATCGACTTCCAGGTATAATTGCTACGATCACATTAAGTATTTATATCTACTTAATTTTACTTATATTTGAGTTAATGAATGGTGTCCTAACCTTACCGGGAATTGCCGCCATTATCCTAGGGGTTGGTATGGCAGTTGATGCCAATATTATTACCTATGAACGAATCAAGGAAGAACTAAAAGAAGGAAAATCGGTAGTCGCTGCATTTAAATCTGGAAGCAGTAACTCCTTATCTACTATTTTTGATGCGAATATCACAACCTTAATAGCTGCTAGTGTATTATTTGCATTTGGGACTAGTTCTGTTAAAGGTTTTGCAACACTTTTAATTGTTAGTATTGTACTAAGTTTTGTTACAGCTGTTTTTGGTTCTAGGATATTCCTTGGTCTTTGGATAAACAGTAAAGTCTTAAACAAACGACCGGGTTGGTTTGGTGTTAAGCAATCTGATATTAAAGATATTGCCAATAAAGAAGAAGTAGAACCAACTGTATTTGGAAAACAGTTTGATTTCGTTGGTAACCGTAAAAAGTTCTTTACAATATCGATAGTGCTTGTCTTAGCGGGTGTAATCTGTCTTGGGGTATTTCGTTTAAATCTAGGAATAGACTTTACAAGTGGTTCTAGAGTGGAAGTACTAGCTGAAAACGCGCTTACTCAAGAAGAAGTTGAAAATGATTACGAGGAATTAGGACTGAATCCGGATGGTAAAATTGTCATCTCTGGTGATGAAAGTGAAATTGCTGTTGCAAGGTTTGATAAGGAACTAGATCAAGGTACTGTTACTAAAATAAGAACGTATTTCAGTGATAAGTATGGTAGTGATCCTAATGTAAGTACAGTCTCGTCAGTTGTTGGTGAGGAGTTAGCTAAGAATGCATTTTTAGCTGTACTATATGCATCGATAGGTATCATTATTTATGTGACTATCCGCTTTGAAATATATTTTGCACTAGCTGCCATTCTGGCGTTATTACATGATGCATTTTTTATTATCGCTATATTTAGTATCACAAGAGTTGAATTTGACATAACGATTATTGCAGCAATCTTAACGATTGTCGGATATTCGATTAATGATACAATTGTTACTTTTGATAGGATACGGGAAAATTTAAAAGCGAAGAAACGAGTGCGCTCCTTTAGTGAGTTAGCTTCTATCATTAATAGAAGTTTAATGCAAACTTTAGGTAGAAGTATCAACACCGTATTAACCGTGGTGTTTGCTGCTGTTATGCTGTTGTTCTTTGGAGCAACTTCTATTACTAATTTCGCATTTGCACTAGTGATTGGTTTAATTGCCGGTACGTACTCTTCTCTATTCATTGCAGCACAGATATGGCTTGTATGGAGAGGGCGAAATATTAAAGAAAAACCAATTATGTACGTAGAGAAAAAACGTAACGATAGTCCACAGGTCTAATAAAAAAATCCCTTTTCTTTGGAAAGGGATTTTTTTATGGCTATTGTTTCTTCTAAGGTACCCGAACAAATGCTTATTAAAAGCCATAGAAAAAGGCTGTGTAAAGGGCAGCTAACATCGCGAAATTAGAAGAAGAATAAGAATTCGCTTTGTAAAGGGCAGCTAACGTCGCGAAATTAGAAGAACAATAAAAATTCGCTTTGTTAAAGGGCAGCTAACGTCGCGAAATTAGAAGAACAATAAAAATTCGCTTTGTTAAAGGGCAGCTAACATCGCGAAATTAGAAGAAGAATAAGAATTCGCTTTGTTAGAGGGCAGCTAACGTCGCGAAATTAGCGGAACAATAAGAATTCGCTTCGTTATATTGCCTATCCAATTTCTTACTGGCGAGTCTATGGATATTCTGTACGAGGTAAAATCGGTGCGGTAAAGTTTGGTTATAAATGAAGTTTCCTCAGTGAAGTGATAGGGAATTGATATACTAACATAGATAAATGGGACACTGATGTATGCTGTTTGCTTTTATAGCAGACAATACATATGAATAAAGGAGGATACACATGAAGGGCCAATCTTATATCATATTAGCACTTGTATTTGCAGTTATTGTAGCAATATTTGCTGTGATCAATGTTGATCCAGTTGAAGTGAATTATTTATTTGGAACAGGAAATGCTCCATTAATCCTGGTAATCTTATTCTCGGTTTTAATGGGTGGGGTTATTACAGCAGCAGTAGGAGTTCTAAGGTTATTTAAACTGCAGCGACAAGTTCGGAATTTACAACAAGAAAATCAAAAATTACAAGAAAATGTATCAGTAAATATTGATGCTGAAGAGGCAACAGAACAAGACAATATAGTGACAAAAAAAATTGGGCAATCTTCCAATGAATAACAATAGCGATAATCTGTTTGCTACCCCTGATTTACTCCTGTATAATAAGTGAGTCAGGGGTGAATTTATGTTAAAGAGCCAATCGAATTGGGAATTTACATATAATGACAATTCAAACGAAACAAATGGATTGAAACAATTAAATATCTCTCCACTCACTGAGAAGCTACTAATTCAGCGTGGAATTCAATCAGTGGAACAAGCCAAGTCCTTTCTTGATCCAAAGCTAGATGACTTATTAGCTCCCTCTTTATTGAGTGACATAGATAAATCGAAGGCAAGAGTATTGGATGCCATTGAAAAAGGTGAGAGCATCCTAGTGTTTGGAGATTATGATGCAGATGGTGTTAGTTCTACAACTGTAATGGTTGAAGCACTAAGAGAATTAGGTGCGATTTGTGAATACTATATACCTAATCGGTTTACTGAAGGGTATGGACCAAATGAGAAAGCTTTTCGGGATGCACAAGCTCAAGGGTATCAAGTAATCATAACCGTTGATACAGGTATAGCAGCAATTCATGAAGCGGAAGTTGCTAAAGAACTCGGAATTGATCTGATTATTACAGACCACCACGAAGCGCAAGATCAGTTACCTGATGCATTTGCTATTATTCATCCGAAATGTTCTGAAAACTACCCATTTAAAGAACTCGCAGGAGTTGGCGTAGCTTTTAAATTTGCAGAACATTTGTTGGGCTATTTCCCAGTTCATTTATTGGACTTAGTCGTTATTGGAACAATTGCTGATTTAGTGCCGCTTGTAGAGGAAAATAGAGTACTAGCCCACCATGGATTAAAGGCAATCACTACCTCTAACCGTCCAGGGATAAAGTCATTGAAAAAGCTGTGTAAGATTGAAGGAGCAGTGACTGAGGAAGATATTGGCTTTTTAATTGGTCCACGAATAAACGCAGTGGGAAGATTACAAGATGCTAATGTCGCGGTAGATTTAATGTTGACAGACGATCCTCATGAAGCGGAAGAGCTTGCGAACTTTATTAGTGAACTAAATCAAGAAAGACAAAAGATAGTTTCTGATATTGCTAAAGAAGCAGAATTAATGGTGGAGACTAGCGACAGTGAACACAACCAAGTACTTGTGGTAGCTAAAGCCGGTTGGAACGAAGGGGTATTAGGAATAGTAGCTTCTAAACTTGTACGAAAATTCCAAAAACCAGCTATTGTGTTATCTATAAATGAAGAAAAGGGACATGCTAAAGGCTCTGCTAGAAGCATCGATGCCTTTGATTTGTTTTCAAACTGTATGGAGATACGCGAGACGTTTACCCATTTTGGTGGACACGCTCAAGCAGCTGGAATGACACTTCCGCTAGAGAATGTGAACGTGTTAAGAGAGCAACTAAACCTTCGTGCACAGCAAAAGTTGTCTTCAGAAGATTATAAACAATTATTGAAAGTTGACGCTTCTGTAAACATAGAAGAGTTAAGTTTAGATTTAATTAAAGAAATCGATAAACTTTCACCTTTTGGAATGGGAAATCCCAAACCTTATTTTCATCTCAAAGCAACACCTTCTGAGTTAAGGCAAATTGGTAGTCAACAAAACCATTTGAAAATAACCTTTCAAGAAGGACAAGCCCAAATTGATAGTGTAGGTTTTGGGATGGGAGAATTATATCCAGTTATCTCGCCACATTCGTTGGTGGAGGCGGTGGGTGAACTGCAGTTAAATGAGTGGAATGGTAAAAAACGTGTGCAAATTTTACTTCGTGATTTAGCGGTGAAGGAATGGCAACTATTTGATCATCGGGGTTCCAAACATTGGCAAAAGCAAGTAATTCCTAGTTTAAGAACAACTAGTTTGGCCATTAGTTTTCAAAATATGGATATTTCCTTACCTGAGGATGTTTGGCACATTCAATTTAATCCGCAGGAACTGAAGTGGTTAGAACAGGTGACGGTAACGGATTTAGTACTGTTGGATTTACCAAGGACGTTAAAGGACTTAGAGACAGTATATGCTGCTACTAAACCGGAAAGAATATTTGCTTGTTATCATGTTGATGATAGTCAATTTTTTAATGCAATGCCAACTAGAGAGGACTTCAAATGGTTCTATGCTCTCTTGTTGAAACGGAAATATTTTAACTTATCTGTTGATACACCAAAATTAATGAAACACAAAGGTTGGAAACAAGATAAAATTAAATTCATGATTAAGGTGTTTCATGAGTTAGAATTTGTTAAAATGGACAAGGGTAATATTGTGCCGAATACTGACCCTATCAAAAAAGATTTATCCGAATCTTTGTCGTACCAAGAAAAAGAGCAACAGTCACAAATAGAAGAAACGTTATATTACTCTAACTATAAAGAATTACAAGAGTGGTTCTCTCTATTAATGAACAAAGGTGTAGCACCTAAGGAGGAAGTAAGTATTGGATTATAAAAAGTATATTACAGTAGTTGAGGATTGGCCAAAAGAGGGAGTGAAATTTAAAGATATAACTACCTTGATGGATAACGGAACAGCTTATAAATCCGCAGTCGATGAAATCGTAGAATATGCCAAAAAGCTAGAAATAGATTTAGTAGTTGGGCCAGAGGCAAGAGGGTTTATTGTCGGATGTCCTGTTTCTTATGCATTAGAAGTTGGATTCGCCCCTGTTAGAAAAGAAGGTAAACTACCTCGTGAAGTAATTAAAGTAGATTATGGTTTAGAATATGGCACCAATGTGCTAACTATTCATAAGGATGCAATAAAGCCTGGGCAACGAGTATTAATTACAGATGATTTACTTGCAACAGGGGGAACGATTGAAGCTACTATAAAATTAGTGGAAGAACTAGGCGGCATAGTAGTAGGTTGTGCATTTTTAATTGAATTAACTTACTTAAATGGTCGTGACAAATTAAAAGGTCATGATGTCTTAACTTTGATGGAATACTAAAATAAATGATTGAATAAGGAGTACTCTGTTTACAATAAAATAGGGTACTCCTTGTTTCCTATATATACTTATATTTTTTAGTTTTGTTTATTAAAAGAAAATCCACTTAATAATTATTTATACTTTACATTTGCTATTATTTTTTTGATACTAGAAGAAAGCATTTATTTATAAGTATTTTAATGTAAATAATATAAAAATAGATAAACTGATCATTTCTAAATGAGCAGAGTAAAAGGGACAAAGGTGATCACATGTCGAAAGATATAATTTTGACAGCAGAAGATGTTATAAATCAGGCTTCCCAGTATTTATCAAAAGAGGATACTGAATTTATTAGTCGAGCTTATCATTATGCTGAAGAAGCGCATAAAGGTCAATTCCGAAAATCAGGAGAGCCTTACATCATACACCCGATACAAGTTGCGGGTATACTAGTTCATTTAGAATTAGATCCTGAGACTATTGCTGGTGGTTTCTTACACGATGTTGTAGAAGACACGGCAGTAACTGTAGAAGAAATTGCTACAAAATTTAATAGTGAAGTTGCCATGCTAGTTGATGGGGTAACAAAGCTTGGTAAAATTAAATATAAATCAAAAGAAGCACAACAAGCTGAAAATCATAGAAAAATGTTTATAGCCATGGCAAAAGATATTCGCGTGATTTTAATTAAACTTGCTGATCGCCTTCATAATATGCGGACGCTCAAACATTTACCGCCAGAAAAACAACGTAGAATTTCAAATGAAACCTTGGAAATCTTTTCACCACTAGCACATCGTCTTGGTATTTCAACGATTAAGTGGGAGTTGGAGGATACAGCACTTCGTTATCTTAATCCTCAGCAGTACTATCGAATTGTCCATCTAATGAAACAAAAGCGAAACGAAAGAGAAAACTACATCGATGAAGTGATGCAAGAGGTACAAAATCAGTTAGAAGAAGTTCATATTAAGGCTGATTTTTCTGGAAGACCAAAACACTTATATAGTATTTATCGTAAGATGGTACTTCAAAATAAACAGTTTAATGAAATCTATGATTTATTAGCTGTTAGAATTATTGTTAATAGCATTAAGGACTGCTATGCAGTGTTAGGCATCATTCATACTTGTTGGAAGCCAATGCCAGGAAGATTTAAGGATTATATAGCCATGCCAAAACCGAACCTTTACCAATCTTTACACACCACGGTTATTGGGCCAAAAGGGGCACCTCTAGAGGTTCAAATTAGAACGAAAGAGATGCATGAGATAGCTGAATTTGGGATTGCTGCTCACTGGGCTTATAAGGAAGGGAAACAGATTAATCCTCATAAAAAGAACTCTGAAGAAAATTTATCGTGGTTCCGTGACATTCTTGAGTGGCAGAATGAAACACATGATGCTGAAGAATTTATGGAATCACTAAAGGTAGATTTATTTTCAGACATGGTGTATGTGTTTACACCTAAAGGGGATGTAATTGAGTTACCTGCTGGTTCTGTTCCATTAGACTTTGCTTATAAAATTCATACAGAGATAGGGAATCAAACAATTGGTTCCAAAATAAATGGCAAAATGGAGCCATTAGACTATCAATTGAAAAATGGTGACATCGTAGAAGTGATGACATCTAAACATTCTTATGGACCTTCACAAGATTGGTTGAAGATTACCCAAACATCTCAAGCTAAAAATAAGATCAAGCAATTCTTTAAGAAACAAAGACGAGATGAGAATGTAATGAAAGGCAAGGAAATGGTAGAAAAAGAAGTAAAAGAAACAGGCTACGACCCTAAATTAGTGTTTACACCAGACAATATTAAAAAAGTGGTGGAGAAATTCAGCTTTGCTAACGACGAGGATATGTATGCAGCTGTTGGTTATCAGGGAATTACCGCTGCACAAATAGCAACTAGGTTAACGGAATCCATTCGGATAAAGCAACAAAAGGATCAAAATCTACAAGAGACGATTGAAGGCGTAAAAAGTAATACTTTAAAACCTGCAACTAGTCATAAACGAGATTCTGGGGTACGTGTAGAAGGTGTAGACAACCTTTTAGTTAGATTATCCAAATGCTGTAATCCTGTTCCGGGGGATGGAATTGTCGGTTATATTACAAAGGGGAGAGGTGTTTCGGTTCACCGTTTAGATTGTCCAAACATTCAAACAGATGAAGCAAAGGACCGAATTTTACAAGTTGAATGGGAAAACACTGATACTCAGACAAAGCATTATCATGTTGATCTAGAGATATCTGGATACGATAGACGTGGACTCTTGAATGATGTTTTACAAGCAGTAAACGAAACAAAGACAAATATTATTGCTGTTAGTGGTAAATCTGATCGGAATAAAATGGCTCTTATTCATATCACGATCCTTATTCATAATGTAAATCACCTGAAAAAAATGGTGGATCGTTTAAAGCAAATTAAAGATGTTTATACAGTTGAAAGAATGCTACAGTAAAGTATGGTGAACGATTAGAATTCTTTCTTGTAAGGAGAGCAAATAATGAAAGTTGTTTTACAACGAGCAAGAAATGCAAGTGTCAGTGTAGATGGTGAAATAGTGGGGAAAATTAGTAACGGTCTAGTTACCCTAGTTGGGATAACCCACCAGGATACAGAAGAGGATGTGAAGTATCTTGTTAATAAGCTGATTCATTTAAGAGTTTTTGAAGATGAACAAGAAAAGATGAACCTTTCTTTAAAGGACGTTGGTGGTAGTGTGTTATCCATTTCCCAATTCACACTATATGGGGATACTAGAAAAGGTAGAAGGCCAAATTTTATGAATGCGGCTAAACCCGATCATGCATTTAAATTATATCAAGCGTTTAATGAGTTAATACAAGAGGAAGAGATTGAGGTTCAGACAGGTAAATTTGGTGAAATGATGGACGTTCAGCTTACGAATGTCGGACCTGTAACGTTAATTCTTGATAGTCAAGATAGATAAGATTTAAAAAGTGTCGAGTATATTACATGCTCGACACTTTTTGTTGTTAACGAAAATAATGTTCTATCCCAGATATAATTCCTTGGGCCAATTTGCTTTGAAACACATTAGATTGTATATTTTCTTCTTGCTCAGGATTTGAAAGGAATCCTAATTCTAATAATAAGGATGGTCGATGATTCATTCTGGTTACTTGATAACTTTCTTGGTGAATTCCTCGATCCTCCATACTAGTTGAAACTAGTATTTCTTGTTGGATTGTTTCAGCTAGTAGCTTGTCTCTTTCAGAATAATAGTAAGTACTCACACCACTAGCTGTTGGATATTGTGGTGTACTGTTGTAATGAATACTTATAAACAAGTCTGCCATTTTGTTGTTTGCTACACTTGCTCGTCCACTTAGCGATAAATATTGATCACTATCCCTAGTTAAAATGACTTCTGCACCCAACAACTCTAAATAACTTTTTAATACTAAAGCAGTTTTTAACGTATGATCCTTCTCAAAACTACCACTAATTCCAATAGCTCCAACATCTCTACCGCCATGTCCAGGATCAATAACGATAACTTTGCTTTTAACCCCATTATTGTCGTGTCTTAAATCTAAGGTTAAATCATTCTGAAGAGCTTCTTGATTGGTTGCTCCACTTGAATCATTTTTAACTGGTTCTTCGTCCTTTATGGTATTCAATTGATCCTCTTCCTCTTTAGCTTCCTCCAATGTAACAAATTGTTTAGCGATCCATCCAGTTGTACTATTATCAAGTTCAATTTCCACCCAATCACCTTGCACCCTTAATACTTGGAAGTAGTCTTCTTGATTCACTTGTGAAATAGTATCAAATTCGGTTCCTGGACCATTTCTAACATTTAAATTATTTACGTTGATTATAGCCTCGCTTGCATAAACAATTGTTGTTATGGACAAAATTACAATAGTTATACCTAAAAATAAAAAGGTAAAGAGACTTTTATTCAATATTCCATTCCCCTTTAGCCAACCTAATTTTGATCATAATCTTATAGTAATAAGAAAAGAGTAGGAAAGTCAAAACAAAAAAGAGGTGGACATAAATGAGATTAAATCAAAAACTAGCAGGCTCACACGCTATACATCAACTGTATGGTACTAACTTTCATCGTTTTGTCGAAATGGAAGGTTCCCATAATAGCATGGAAATTGCAGAAGAATTAGGTGTAACCCTTGGTGATGTGAAAAAATTAAAAGAAAAGCTAAATCGTGCTTGACAAGTTTCTTGACAATCTTTATTATTATAAACAATTCTGAATTTAATTATGTCGAAACCATGTCTAAATGGTTCGATTGATAAACTAGTATAACTGATGATGGAACAAGTAATCAGAGGGACACAAGTAGAGAGAGGGAATTCCAAAGGCTGAGAGAATTCCTACTAGATGATCTGATGAAAGACATTCCGAAGGTTTTGTATCGAAAAAACAAAGTAGGTACAAACGTAGACAGGCGTTAACTGTTTGAGTGGAAGTTGCAATTTGACTTCAACTAGGGTGGCAACACGGGTATAACTCTCGTCCCTTCTTTTGGGATGAGAGTTTATTTTTATGGGCAAATTTATTATATAAGTATTTTAACCATACATATCTATCTATAATTTAAGGGGGTTAATAACCATGAATATTAAATTACCTAGAGGTACACAAGACTTACTACCAGGAGTAACAGAGAACTGGCAGTATGTGGAAGGAAAGCTGAAAGACTTAAGTAATCGCTACAATTATAAGGAAATACGCACCCCGATTTTCGAGCATACAGAGTTATTTCAGCGTGGTGTTGGTGATACAACGGATATAGTACAGAAGGAAATGTACACATTCCAAGATCGCGGTGATAGAAGTTTAACACTTCGCCCAGAAGGAACGGCATCTGTTGTCAGAGCATTTGTAGAACATAAATTATTCGGCCTACCAAATCAACCAACTAAACTGTTCTACTTTGGACCAATGTTTCGTTATGAAAGACCTCAACAAGGTAGAATGCGTCAATTCGTCCAATTTGGAGTGGAAGCTTTGGGTAGCGCAGATCCTGCAGTAGATGCAGAAGTGATAGCTCTTGCCATGAGTGGCTACCAAGAACTTGGATTACGTTCTTTAAAGTTAGTGATAAATAGCTTAGGTGATAGCGAAAGTAGGATGGAGCACCGCAATGCACTCATTAATCACTTCACTCCTGTAAAGGAAGAACTTTGTGGTGATTGTCAATCAAGGCTTGAGAAAAATCCAATGCGTATCCTAGATTGTAAAAAAGATCGAGAGCACCCGGCTATGTCTACAGCGCCTTCTATTCTAGAATATTTAAATGATGAGTCGCGAGAGTATTTTCAAAAAGTACAAAAGCACCTAGATAACATGGGTATTTCCTATGTTGTTGATCAGAATCTTGTTCGTGGACTTGATTATTATAATCATACAGCTTTTGAAATTATGAGTGATGCAGAAGGTTTTGGTGCTATTACAACTCTATCTGGAGGCGGAAGGTATAACGGTTTAGTGGAAAGTTTAGGAGGGCCAGAAACACCAGGGATTGGCTTTGCTATGAGTATAGAGCGATTATTAATGGCATTAGAGGCTGAAAAGATTACTCTACCTACTGATGAAAGTGTAGATTGCTATTTTGTATCGTTAGGAGACAAGGCAAAAGACGAAGCCGTTAGATTAACATATGAACTACGAAAAGCAGGAATTCAAGTAGATAAAGACTATCAAGACAAAAAATTCAAGGCACAATTTAAGGCAGCAGACCGGTTAAATGCCAAGTTTGTGATGGTTCTAGGCGAAGATGAACTAGATAAAAATATTGTAAGTGTTAAAGATATGGAAACTGGAGAACAAACTGAAGTATCAATCAGTGACTTTATTACCTATATGAAGAATAAATTACGAAAGGGGAATGACCATGTATAAAGATAGAAAGTTGGCAGGGACGATTGGCACTGAAAATGTAGAACAGATGATCCATTTAAAAGGATGGGTGCAGAAAAGACGAGACTTAGGTGGATTAATTTTTATTGATTTAAGAGATAGGTCAGGTGTAGTTCAAATAGTATTTAACCCAGAAGTTTCAAAAGAGGCACTTTCCATCGCTGAAAAAGTAAGAAGTGAATATGTATTGGAAGTAACAGGTAAGGTAGTCAATCGAGACCCGTCTACTATTAATCCAAAAATGAAGACAGGTGAAGTAGAAATTGTAGTAGATAAAGTTTCTATTTTAAATGAAGCAAAAAATCCACCATTTCAAATACAAGATGAACTTGATGTTTCAGAAGATCTACGTTTAAAATATCGTTACTTGGATTTAAGACGTGAACCAATGCAACAAACCTTTAAACTACGACATCAAGCTTCACAGGTTATTAGAAACTTTCTGAACGAAGAACAATATTTAGAAATGGAAACACCGATGCTAACGAAAAGTACACCAGAAGGCGCTAGGGATTATCTAGTACCTAGCCGGGTACATCCAGGTCATTTCTATGCTTTGCCTCAATCACCACAATTATTTAAGCAATTATTAATGGTATCAGGGTTTGAGCGATACTTTCAATTTGCTAGATGTTTTAGGGATGAAGATCTTCGCGCAGATAGACAGCCTGAATTTACCCAAATCGATATTGAAACATCTTTCATGACTAGTGATGACATTATGTCTATGACGGAGCGCATGATGGAAAAAGTGATGAAAGAAGTCAAGGGTGTTGACGTAACGCTTCCATTCAAGCGCATGCCATATGACGAAGCAATGGAGCGGTTTGGATCTGATAAACCAGATACTAGATTTGATCTCGAATTAACTTGTGTGTCCGAGATTGTAAAAGAATCTGGTTTCAAGGTGTTTAGCGGGGCTGTAACATCTGGTGGAAAAGTAAGTGCATTAAATGTTAAAGGTCAGGCTGGTAACTATTCACGTAAGGATATTGACGCTCTTACAGATTTTGTCAAGATTTATGGTGCTAAAGGCTTGGCGTGGTTAAAAGCTGAAAGTGGCGAATTGAAAGGACCAATTTCTAAGTTTTTATCAGACCAAGAGGTTTCTGACTTACGTAATGTTCTTCAAATAGATGATGGGGATTTGTTGTTATTCGTCGCAGACAAAACAAGTGTTGTCTATGACAGCTTAGGTGCACTACGGTTAAAATTAGGTAAAGAGTTGCAACTAATTGACGAAAGTAAATTTAATTTCCTATGGATTACAGAGTGGCCATTATTTGAATATGATGAAGAAGCAGGAAGATATTTTGCCGCTCACCATCCATTCACAATGCCAGCTGAGGCAGACTTTGATAAGCTAAAATCAAATCCAGGTGAAGTAAAAGCACAAGCGTATGATCTTGTGTTAAACGGATACGAACTTGGTGGCGGATCACTGCGTATTTATCAACGTGACATGCAAAATAAGATGTTTGAGGTATTGGGATTCACGGAAGAGGAAGCAACAGAGCAATTCGGGTTCTTACTAGAAGCACTTGAGTTTGGTGCACCTCCACATGGTGGTATAGCTTTGGGATTTGATCGATTTATTATGCTATTAGCAGGCAGGACTAATTTGCGCGATACCATTCTGTTCCCTAAAACAGCATCTGCATCTGATCCACTTACAGAAGCACCGGGAAGTGTTAGTACAAACCAATTAGATGAATTGAATCTAGCTTTAAAGAAAAAAGAATAAATGTAAATAAAATGTAAAATTGTAAAACAATCGTCATTTTAGATTCCTTGAAATGAGTAGCGCGATATGCTATTATTTTCTTACAAAGTAATTAAGTATCTAGTGATCAATCCTGATGTGTTCGTCGTCTTATTGACGTTTTGACCGAACATCAATAAATACGGGAGCTTCTTGTTTCTATATGGCATACATGCCTCCTTTATGACGGAGAGAGGAAGTATAAAATATGGAACTGAGCACCCACCTGCCAAGAGCGGGATCAAAACTCATCACACCGACGGCACGATTGGGATTGATTACTTACATAATGTACTTATTTAAGAAAATTAATTAAAAAGCTATCAGGGAAAATACCTGATAGCTTTTTTGAATAATAGATTATTTGCTAGGTTCCATATAAAAAGCATGAACAAATTAGATATTCATGCTTTTTGACGACGTATTATTAACTTTCCAGAAAAGGTTGTTATCTAGCAACTTGCTCTAAATTACCGTTTTTCTCCATTCTGAATGCGGGCGTTGGTACTGTCTCATCGTCATCAAAAACAACCATTTTTCTAGCTCTATCCATGATTTGAATTAATACCTGATAATCTTCCTGTACGGTGTGTAATTGCTTTTCTAACTGACCTATTTTCTTCTCCATCAATTGGTTTTCTTGTTTAAGCTCTTCGTTTTCTCTTTGTAATCGTTCCATACCACTTTTCGAAAGAGTGGAATTATTTACATCTTTCTTAATATCTCTAAGGTAATCTATTATATTATCGATATTCATTTCGTTACTTTCAAAATCTGAACTAGGTAAGGTGCTGAAATCTAGTTCAGAGCGTTTTGGTAAGGGTTCTGCATCCAATTCTATTTCCTGACTTGGAATGGAAAATTGTTCTGTTTCCGTATGAGTAGCAGGAATAACCTCTTGTCTAGTTGTAGACTGTTGCTGCCTTGCTAATGCACGTTTTTTCTCTTTTCTTTGTCTTTTTGCAATAGAAACAGCTTGTTCGTAACGTTGCCTAACTTCAGCATTCCAACGAAATCCGCAAGCAGCAGACGTTCTGTTTAATTTGTCACCAACCTCTTCAAATGCATTTAACTGGGTACTGCCTTCTCTAATATGACGTAATACAGTCTCCGCTAATAGTAAATCATCTTCATGAGACCATGCGTCTTGTCTTACTTTTACCACTAACATTCACTCCTTCTAATAGATAACTGTTTATGATTACTGATTCATAGAACTAGTTTGGTAATGTTGTTTTCTAGTTTTACCTAAAAGATAGGAGTTTATACGCTATATTCATAAACTTATGATTTTTTCTCCATTCTATCGTAAACCTGTTTTAATGATCTCTCAAACTTCCCTGTGTCTTTTGGTTGATAGTATTTTTTATTTTTAATTTTATCTGGTAAATACTGTTGTTCAACCCAACCATTCTCGTAATTGTGTGGATATTTGTAACCTACACCACGACCAAGCGAGTTAGCACCCTTGTAATGAGCGTCTTTAAGGTGAGCAGGTATGTCTCCGGAGTTACTATGACGAATATCATACAAGGCCTCATCTAAAGCTTTGTATGCTGTGTTTGATTTTGGTGATAGACATAGTTCTACGATTGAAACTGCTAATGGAATTCTTGCTTCTGGAAAACCAAGCCGTTCAGCAGCTTCAACAGCAGCTAATGCCCGAGGCCCTGCTTGTGGATTAGCTAGCCCGATATCCTCATAAGCGATGACGATCATTCTACGAGATATGCTATCAAGATCCCCAGCTTCTATTAATCTGCCTAAATAGTGCAGGGCGGCGTTGACATCACTACCCCTAATAGACTTTTGAAAGGCTGACAACACATCATAATGTGCATCCCCATTTTTATCATGAGAAAAGCTCTTCTTCTGCATACATGCTTCTGCAACTTCCAAGTCAATGAAGACTGTGTTATCTTTTTCAGGAGTCGAGAAGGCTGCTAATTCCAATCCATTTAATGCTGCCCGTAAATCACCGTTGGCAGAATTGGCAAAATGTTCAAGCGCATCTTCTGTAATCTCAATATTCATATTTGCTAATCCATTGACAGAATCATTTACCGCCCTGTTTATCGCTTCTATTATGTGTTCTGGTTCCAATTTATATAATTCAAATAAGTGTGTTCGACTTCGTATGGCAGGATTGATAGAGTGATATGGATTACTTGTCGTACAGCCAATTAAAGTCAGCAAGTTACTTTCAACATGTGGTAATAAAAAATCTTGTTTAGCTTTATCTAGACGGTGAACCTCATCTAAAATTAGAACAAGATGTCCCGACATTTTAGCTTCTTCTACAGCTATTTCCATATCTTTTTTCTTATCAACTACCGCATTTAATAATTTAAAGCGTAAATTTAAGCTTTTGGCTAATGCCATTGCCATAGATGTTTTTCCAGTTCCTGGAGGACCAAATAAAATCATAGAAGCAAGACGATTAGCTTCAATCATTCTACGTATCATTTTCCCTTGATCTACTAGGTGCTTTTGACCAATAATTTCATTGATACTATTAGGTCGCATCCTAAACGCTAGTGGTTTATTATTCATCGGACTTATTCTCCTTTAGTAACTAATTCTAATAGCTTGACAATAAGAGTTAATTTTTTTAAAATTATTCTTTGTTTTATCACAAGACTTATGAAGTTTTACAGCGAACATAATTTCGTATTTTTATATCTTTAGCGTACTTATTCCTGTTCGAAAATGCAAGAAACATGTCATTCGTGCTATAATTACCGTTGGTAGTTTAGCAATTATTTGGCTAAATAGTAGATTATTTCGTAAATACTATAGGACATACTATTTAACATCATGTTTTTAAAATAAAATCATCAAAGAGGGACGCATTACAATTGAGTAACAAAAGAGAATATTTGATAAGATGGTTGTTTTTTTTCGCGGGTATTATTATTTTGGCGTTTGGTGTCAGTTTAACAATAAAAGCTAAGGACCTGGGATTAAGTCCATGGGATGTATTCCACTATGGGTTATATATTCAATTTGGATTAACGATAGGTACATGGTCGATTATTACCGGTTTAATTATAGTTATGTTAACCGCATATCTAACAAAAAAACTACCAACTATAGGTACATATTTAAATATGATATTACTTGGGCTGTTTATTGATTTGTTTAATTGGTTAATTCCTGAGCCAAATTTGTATTGGACTGAAGTGGTGCTGTTAATACTAGGAATATTTATAACGGCAATAGGTGTAGGTGTCTATGTGGCACCAAACTTTGGTGCTGGTCCTAGAGATAGTGTCATGTTGTATATGAGTAAAAGGTTTGGATGGAAATTGTCTCGCGTAAGGAATGCTATTGAACTAGTAGTGTTTGTCATTGGCTGGCTTTTAGGCGGTCCAATAGGTGTAGGAACAATTGTTATTGTGTTATCGATCGGTTCTGTAGTAGGTGTTACTATACCTCAAGCAGAACAATTTTTGAATAATGCATTGAAAAGGGGAGTGCGAGATGAAAATCTCAACAAAAGGAAGATATGGACTAACCATTATGATTGAATTAGCGAAAAATGATGGGAAAGGCCCAATGTCATTAAAAGCAATTGCAAAGGAAAATAATTTATCAGAACATTATTTAGAACAATTGGTGGCGCCATTACGTAATGCTTCTTTAGTTAGAAGTATTCGAGGCGCTTATGGTGGATATATACTAGCTAAAAAGCCTGTAGATATTACTGCAGGAGATATTATAAGAATTCTCGAAGGTCCTATTACTCCGGTAGAAGGAATTGAAGATGAAGAGCCTGCAAAGCAACATTTATGGATTCGTATCCGAGATGCAGTAAAGAACGTGTTAGATACGACAACCTTAGACGACTTAAGTAAATATGAGGATACTGGTAACCAAGATCCGTACATGTTCTACATTTAATAGGAGGAAGGCAAATGAATGGAATTTACTTAGATAATGCTGCAACATCACCTGTTCATCCCGAAGTAATAAAGGTGATGCAGAAAAGCTTAGAAGAAGTATATGGCAACCCCTCCAGTATCCACCAGTATGGTAGAAAAGCGCGGCAAACACTTGATAATGCAAGAAAAGTTGCAGCTTCAAGTATTGGTGCGAATGAGAAGAATATAACGTTTACTAGTGGTGGAACTGAGGCAGATAATCTTGCGTTAATTGGTACAGCTTTAGCTAATCAAGATAAAGGTAAGCATATCATTACGACAACGATTGAACATCATGCTATTCTACATGCAGCAGAAAGTTTAGAAAAACAGGACTTTACTGTCACATATTTGCAAGTGCAATCTAATGGACAAATTAACGTACAGGATTTGAAAGATGCGTTAACAGATGAAACGATTGTGGTATCTGTTATGATGGTTAATAACGAAACAGGAATTATTCAACCGATAAAAGAAATAGGAGAGATTCTAAAAGGGCATCAAGCATACTTCCATACGGATGCAGTACAAGCTTATGGTTTACTAGATATAGATGTAGATAAGCTCGGAGTTGACTTATTAACTGTCTCTTCACATAAAGTAAATGGACCAAAAGGTGTAGGATTTCTCTATATAAACGAGAATGTGAAAATTTCTTCCTTACAGCACGGTGGTCAACAGGAACGAAAAAAGCGTCCAGGTACTGAAAATGTAACGGGTATAATAGGGTTTCAAAAAGCAATCGAGTTGGCCCAAGCAGAACGAGACGATCGCAATTTAGCCTACAATACGTACAAACAGTTATTTTTAAAAAAACTCGAGTCTGAAAAAGTAAGTTTTTCCATTAATGGAGACCTGGAAAATGCTATTCCATCTATAGTTAATATTAGCTTTCCGGGTACCAATGTAGAACAGTTATTAACCAACTTCGATCTATCTGGTATTTCTGCTTCTAGTGGAAGTGCATGTACGGCTGGTTCCGTTGAGCCTTCCCATGTTCTTTCGGCAATGTATGGGTCATCAAATGATCGCACAATTAATTCCATTCGTTTTAGTTTCGGGCTTCCCAATTCTGAAGATGAAGTTACAGAAGCAGCAACAAGAGTTGCTTCTATTATAAATAGACTTATAAAATAAAAAATTAGTAAAAATAAGGTGGTGAACAGCATGAAAGACAATAAAAACACACGAGTAGTTGTAGGTATGAGTGGAGGAGTAGATTCTTCTGTTACTGCTTTATTACTAAAGCAACAAGGATATGATGTCGTTGGTATTTTTATGAAAAACTGGGATGATACCGATGAAAATGGCGTTTGTACGGCAACTGAGGATTTTGATGATGTCGTACGTGTATGTAATCAATTAGATATCCCCTACTATGCTGTTAATTTCGAGAAACAATATTGGGATAAAGTGTTTACTTATTTCTTAGATGAATATAAAGCTGGACGTACACCAAATCCTGATGTGATGTGTAATAAGGAAATTAAGTTTAAAGCATTTTTAGATCATGCTTTATCACTAGGAGCCGACTATTTAGCAACCGGTCACTATGCTCAGGTGCGTAAAATAGGTGATAAATACGAAATGGTTCGTGGTGTAGATGATAATAAGGATCAAACTTATTTCTTAAACCAACTTTCTCAATCTGTCTTATCTAAGGTTATGTTTCCATTAGGGCATTTACCCAAAAAAGAAGTGCGTCGAATTGCTGCTGAGCATGACTTAGCAACTGCACATAAAAAAGATAGTACAGGGATTTGTTTTATTGGAGAACGGAATTTCAAAGAATTCCTAAGTGAGTATTTACCAGCACAACCAGGTAAAATGAAGACGTTAAGTGGTGTGGAAAAAGGAAAACACGAGGGACTTATGTACTACACGATCGGACAGCGCCAAGGTTTAGGAATAGGAGGCGCAGGTGATCCATGGTTTGTTGTTGGTAAGAACTTAAAAGAGAACGTACTTTATGTAGAGCAAGGTTTTGGCAATGATTCTTTATATTCAGATGGGTTAACCGCGTCTCAATTGAACTGGGTGAATGAAGAACCCTTAACAGAAGTACTTGAGTGTACGGCCAAATTTAGATATCGTCAAACTGACAGCAAAGTAACAGTTACACCGATTGACAATGATAAGGTAAAAGTAACGTTTCATGAAGCGGAAAGAGCTATTACACCTGGGCAAGCAGTCGTATTTTATCAAGATGAAATATGTCTTGGTGGTGGTACGATAGATGAAATCATAAAAAATGATACGCCATTAGACTATGTTGGATAAATTAGTAGAGGGGGCAGACAAAATGTCTGTCCTATCTTTTTTTTATTTTAGTAGCGACAAGGAACATGGTAAAATAAATAATAAATGATGGGAACGGTTAGTCAGCAATAGATTAGGAGATGGTGGTAATGAGTGAAATGAATAAAGGTGTTCAGTTTATGCAAGAAGGCAATCTAGAAGAAGCTGTGAAATTTTTTACAGCAGCGATCGAGGAAAACCCTGATGATTATTTAGGATATATTAATTTTGGTAACTTACTATTACATATGAACGACTATGAGCGTGCGGAGACCTTTTTCAAAAAAGGTATGGAACTAGAACCAAAAGCGGCTACTGGTTATTATGGATTGGGCAATGTTTATTTTGAACAAGAAATGTTTCATCAAGCACAAGAGAATTACCAACAAGCAATTAAGCTTGGCCTCGATGAAGGGGATGTGTATTTCATGCTAGGCTTAAGCTTGCAAAATCAAGATCAACATAAATTGGCTCTACCATATCTACAACGAGCTGCTGAGCTAAAGTCTAATGATGAAGATATCTGGTTCCAATACGGTCTATCTTTGGCACAAACCAATCAAATAGATATTGCACAGCAAACTTTTCAAAAAGTATTAGATCTAAATGAGGAGCATAGTGATGCCCATTACAACATGGGTGTAACCTATCTATATCAAGAGAAGGTGCAGGAAGCGAAGCAACATTTCGACAAAGCATTGGAAATCAACCCAGAGAACCTCTTAGCTGCTAATGCGAATAGAGCGATTGACGAAATGTTACAAGGATAAAACGATTAATCAGCAAAAGGAGAGCCAATAGTGATGGAAGAATATCAAACGATAGAAGAGCAAAACTATATAAAAGGCGAATTAATTCATACTATTTTTGAAAATGAAGTTGAGCATTTTTCCATTGCTAAGATAAAGGTTCTTGAAACAAATGAACAAATAGATGATAAGGAAATGGTCATTAAAGGATATTTCTCAAAACTAGACCCTGGAGAAACATATGTTTTTCGGGGAGGATTTGTGGAACATAAGAAGTTTGGAAGACAATATCAAGTAGAAAGCTATCAACGCTTTGTACCTACGACAATAGATGGCCTCGTAGCCTATTTGTCTAGTGATTTGTTCTATGGTATTGGTAAAAAAACAGCCCAAAAGATAATCGATCATTTAGGTGAAGGTGCCATTACAAAAATATTAAATCACGAAGATGCTTTGGAAGGAATCCCGGGTGTAAATAAGGAAAAGGCTAGTCAGCTTCGACAAGATTTACAGGAACATCAAGGGTTTGAACATGTTGTAATTAGTCTCTCAAAATATGGATTCGGACTGAAAATGGCCCAAAAAATATACGGTGTTTATAAACAAGAAGCGTTGCAGGTATTGGAGCGGGATCCTTACCAATATGTATTTGATATAGAAGGGTTTGGATTCCTTCGGGCTGATGAAGTTGCTCGACAGAACAATCTGCCGATGAATCATTCTAGTAGAATTCAGGCTGCGTGTATTTATACATTGCAGAATAGTACACAAGATGGACATGTTTATTTACCTTTAAAACAGCATTTGATTGCAGTTGACGAATTAATTGGTGGAAATTTGTCACAGGTGTCGTTTGATGATATTTCCCGAGAAATAATGGAATTGAATAAACAAAAGAAACTAATTATTGTCGATTCGAGGGTTTATTTACCGTCTTTATATTATTCGGAAAGTGGTTTCTGTACGCAAGTTAAACGGATAGTTGATAAAGAAAACATGGAACAAGTAGATGATGCAGAATTACTAAAAATTGTTGGTTCCATTGAAGAAGAGGAATCATTAAGTTATGGGAAAGAACAATTTAATGCGATAAAAAAAGCATTAGGTTCTAAAGTTATGATTTTAACAGGTGGACCAGGTACTGGAAAAACAACTGTAATAAAGGGCATTATTAAGGCCTATAGCCATATTCATAGCCTTTCACTGAACCCAGATGATTATGATAATGATCAGCCGTATCCTTTTATTTTAACAGCCCCCACTGGAAGAGCAGCAAAACGTATAACCGAATCAACCGGTCTACCTGCTGTTACAATTCATCGCTTACTTGGCTGGAACGGTCATGAAACATTTGAGAAGAATGAGAACAACCCTTTAGCTGGAAAATTAATTGTCATTGATGAGTTTTCGATGGTAGATATCTGGTTGGCTTATCAATTGTTTCAAGCAATCCCAAGTGACATGCAGGTGCTAATGGTAGGGGATGAGGATCAATTACCTTCTGTAGGACCTGGACAAGTATTAGCAGACTTGTTAAAAAGTGATCTGATTCCTTCTGTAAAACTAGAAGAAGTGTATCGTCAAAAGGAAGGATCAAAAATAATTCAATTAGCTCATGAAATCAAGCGTAATGAATGTACCATTAATTCCTTAACAAAGGAATCTGACTTTAATTTTCTAGAATGTCGGGAACATCAAGTAGTAGATATCGTGATCCAAATTGTAAAAAGAGCTCATGAAAAGGGAGTCGACTTAAGAGACATTCAAGTACTAGCACCCATGTATCGAACACAAGCCGGAATACATCAAATTAATCAAGAAATTCAAAAAATCGTTAATCCTAAAAGTAACCAACGGCGTGAAATTAGAACAAGGGATTTCATATTCCGAACTGGAGATAAAGTAATTCAACTTGTTAACCAACCGGAGGACGGTGTTTACAACGGTGATATCGGGGAAATCACAGCCATCTTTGAGGAAGATGAGGGCAGTGGTGAAGGTGAACAAGTCGTTGTATTATTTGACGAGAAGGAAGTTGCTTACCAACGTAAAGATCTGAACAATTTAATGCACGCTTATTGTACTTCGATACATAAATCGCAAGGAAGCGAATTCCCTATTGTGGTATTACCAGTTGTCCATGGTTACCGAAGAATGCTGCGTAAAAATCTATTGTACACTGCTATTACTAGATCAAAAAAATCGTTAGTATTGTGTGGGGATAAGCGTGCCTTTCTCCAAGGGATTGGGGAAGAAGATACCAATCGTCGTTATACTTCGTTAAAGGAACAATTAACAGAACTGTTAAAAGGGACAACAGAAAAACAACCTTCTCTTGAAGCTGATGAGTTAAAACCCGAAGAAGATGATGAAGGAGAAGAATTATCTCCGTACGACTTTTTGTAATATACTTTTTTGTGAGTGTATTTATGCAATTAGTTTAGTATCGAGAGTAGAAATAAGCATAGTCTTCCTTGGCAAGATAGACTAGAAGGAAAGCAAAGAGAAGAGGTACCGTTTTTGTTTCTTCTTCTTTTTCCTATGGCTTCTTTTCTTTAAGAAAGCCAGGAAACAGCCCTTGTCGACAGTATGTGAAGAGTTTTTAGCTAAAATTAATTAGTTCGTATAAAATCTAGTGATTCGGGCCATACTTCTAGTATACTTTATGAAACGTCAAGGAGTTGCTAAATTATGCATTGCCCGAATTGCAAAGGAAACAATATAGGTAAGATCGGAAATCAGCAATTCTATTGTTGGAATTGTTTTATAGAATTATCTGCCATTAATGGCGTATTGGATGTGCACCAAGTAGAACAGGATGGATCACTAAGTTCTTTAAATGATCTGTTTTCTGAAGATGAACGGAGATTTCAACTATAACTCTAGTAAATAATAGTTAACAGAAAGAACCCTTGTCGACGTTTAAATGGCAAGGGTTCCTCTTTGGCATACTACCATTATTGCAGTATTTTACTAAGGTTGGGAGAGATATACATCAATGTTCGATCAGAATAAAGCAAGAAAGTATTTGTTTTGGGTACTATTAGGAATTCTATCTTTTCTATTTGTTTATTTGTTAACCCTATTATTCCCATTTATGACTAGTATTTTTTCGGTTATCATGAGGATTTTGACACCGTTCCTAATTGCGGGGTTAATTGCTTATTTACTACATCCAATTGTTGAAAAATTACATGACTTCAATTATCCTAGATGGCTAGCTATTATTGGGATTTACCTGTTATTTTTTGGTGGGATTGGTTACTTATCCTATAAGACATATCCGGTCCTAATTGAACAGTTGAAGGATTTGAATCAGAACTTACCATTTTTAATCGATAAATATCGTAGCCTAATTTATGATTTGTATGAAAGTACTTCTTTCTTGCCAGAGACTTTTCATGATCAGTTAGATGAATTTTTTCATGAAGTCCAAGAAATGGTCAGTACATTTTTAACAAACAGTGTAAAGCAAGTTACAAAATTAATGGATGTTGTGGTCATAGTCGCGGTTATACCAGTACTCGTGTTTTACATGCTGAAGGACTTTAAGTTAATAAAGTCTACCTTATGGAAATTAACACCTAAAAGGTATCAGGAAAAGGGAACAGAACTAGCAATTGAAATTGATAAAAGCTTGGGCAATTATATAAGAGGACAATTGTTAGTTTGTTTTTTTGTAGCATTGACTTCATATGGGATTCTATGGTTAATCGGCATGAAATACCCTTTACTACTAGCAATCTTAATGGGAGTGACTAATATAATCCCCTATTTTGGACCAATACTTGGATCTGTCCCAGCTATTATTATAGGGTTTACCATTTCGATGAAAATGGTCATCTATGTAATCCTAGGAGTATTTGTTGTTCAGATCATTGAGGGGAACTTATTATCTCCTTTTATTGTCGGTAAAAGTATTAATATCCATCCAATACTAATAATTCTTGCCCTGCTTGTTGGTGGCGAACTTGGAGGGATAATTG
Organism: Aquibacillus kalidii; assembly: GCF_014280935.1. Taxonomy (GTDB): domain Bacteria; phylum Bacillota; class Bacilli; order Bacillales; family Amphibacillaceae; genus Aquibacillus_D; species Aquibacillus_D kalidii. The sequence continues at coordinate 45,383 of NZ_JACLZI010000024.1, read as the reverse complement.
GAATGATTATTGCAGTTCCTGTACTAACTATTGTTAAAGTGCTTGTCATGCATACTAGAACTTTTCGAGGTGATCATTGACAGATAGATAAATGTTATCTATAATATCGAAGCATAGTAGATTATAGTAATACGTAGAGGATCATGAGTACATGATAGACCATTTACAAGCTTTAGTGCTTGGTAAGAGAGGAATTTCCTTGGCTGTGAGAAATTCTAAATGAAGGATCATGGAAGCTAGTTCTGAGTGCGGTTTTTAAAAGGCCGCCGGTCGCGCACCGTTAAAAGCGTTATGAAGGTGATAAATGGGCAACCTGCTCGTTTATAATCAGGGTGGTACCGCGAATTTAACTCTCGTCCCTGCTAATTAATTAGCAGAACGGGAGTTTTTTAATACTATCTTTTAATAAAGACTCAGAGAATATTTACGTTTTTCTACGTATATCCTAATTCCATGTACATAGGAGGTTAAAAGATGAAGAAATTATCATCAGCAGAAGTGCGACAAATGTATTTAGACTTTTTTAAAGAAAAAGGACACAGGGTCGAACCAAGTGCATCTCTTGTTCCGCACGAAGACCCAACTTTACTTTGGATTAATAGTGGTGTTGCTACTTTAAAGAAATATTTTGATGGCCGTGTTATACCTGATAATCCTCGAATAGTAAATGCCCAAAAGTCAATTCGTACCAACGATATTGAAAATGTTGGCTATACAGCTAGACACCATACCTTTTTTGAGATGCTTGGGAACTTTTCTATTGGAGATTACTTTAAGGAAGAAGCAATTGAATGGGCATGGGAATTCCTAACAAGTGATAAGTGGATTGGATTTGACAAAGAAAAACTATCGGTTACAGTCCACCCTGAGGATGAAGAAGCATATAAACTATGGCGTGATAAAATGAATGTTCCTGAAGAACGAATCATTCGTCTCGAGGAAAACTTTTGGGATATTGGAGAAGGTCCAAGTGGTCCAAATACAGAGATTTTCTATGACCGTGGTGAGGAATATGGAAACGATTCGTCTGATCCTGAACTATACCCAGGTGGGGAGAATGAAAGGTATTTAGAAATTTGGAACCTAGTATTTTCTCAGTTTAACCATAACCCAGATGATACTTATACAGCATTACCAAAACAGAACATTGATACAGGGATGGGTCTTGAAAGAATGGTTTCAGTAATTCAAGATACTCGAACTAATTTTGAAACAGATCTATTCTTACCTATTATTAAAAAGACAGAGGATCTAGCGAACGTGAAATACGGAGAGCATATAGATTCCGATGTTGCTTTTAAAGTAATTGCTGATCATGTTCGAACTGTAACCTTTGCAATTAGTGACGGTGCCTTGCCTTCAAACGAGGGCCGAGGCTATGTACTTAGAAGGTTGTTACGCCGAGCTGTAAGATACGCTAAACAAATTGGTATAGAGAAACCATTTATGCATCAGTTGGTTCCTACGGTAGGGAGTATAATGAAAGCTTTCTATCCAGAAGTGAAAAATAAAGAAGCGTTTATTCAAAATGTAATTAAAACCGAGGAAGATCGATTCCATGAAACACTACATGAAGGACTATCTATTCTTTCTGATATTATGGAGAATGAAAAGCAAAAAGGTAGTAATGTATTCCCAGGTACAGAAATCTTTAGACTGTACGATACGTACGGATTCCCAAAAGAGTTAACACAAGAGTACGTGGAGGAAGCGGGCTTCGAAATGGATGAGCCTGGTTTTGAAGAAGAGATGAAGAAACAACGAGAACGTGCTCGTAATGCTCGTCAAAAAGTAGACTCTATGCAAGTTCAAGACGGTGTTTTAAGTCAAATTGAAGTAGAAAGCTCTTTTGTTGGGTATGATACGTTAAAGGCTAATGCTAGTATTTTAGAGATTGTCCAAAACAAAGAAATAGTAGAGTCTATTAAAGCAGGAGAGGAAGCATTAATAATTCTTAGCGAAACACCTTTCTACGCTGAAAGTGGTGGACAAATTGCAGATAATGGCTGGATTTATACAGATTCAAGTAAAGCATTTGTGGAAAACGTTCAAAAAGCTCCAAAAGGACAAAATCTACACCGCATCACGGTAAAAGAAGGGACACTCCATAAAGGAGATAAGGTCAAAGCTGAAGTCGATAGCGTATCACGTGCTTATGTTGTTAAGAACCATACAGCAACCCACCTTTTACACCAGGCATTGAAAGATGTCTTAGGTGAACATGTAAATCAGGCAGGCTCACTAGTTGCAAAAGATAGACTACGTTTTGATTTCTCCCATTTTGGAGCTATAACGGAGGAAGAGCTTACCAGAATTGAAACGAAGGTGAATGAAAAGATATGGGAAACGATCCCTGTATCTATTAATAATCATAAATTAGCAGAAGCAAGAGAAATGGGTGCGATGGCATTATTCGGAGAGAAATATGGAGACATTGTTAGAGTTGTCAAGGTAGGAGACTATAGCATTGAGTTATGTGGGGGATGCCATGTCCAAAATTCTGCTGAAATAGGATTATTTAAAATTATCTCTGAATCAGGTATAGGTGCGGGCACTAGAAGAATTGAAGCTACTACAGGTAAGGGTGCTTACGATTATTTAAGCGGAAAACATCAAGTATTGCACGCTTCAGCGCAACTGTTAAAAGTAGCGGAAGATAAGGTTCCAACTAGAATTGAGGCTTTATTCCAAGAGATGAAGGATGTTCAGCGCGAAAAAGAATCACTTAGTGCAAAAATATCAAATTTAGAAGCCTCCTCTCTAACTGATAGTGTGAAAGAAGTAAATGGTATATCTATTTTGGCACAACAAGTGGATGTACAAGATGCAAATCAACTAAGAACTATGGTTGATGAGTTAAAACAAAAGCTTGGCTCTGGTATAATTTTACTTGGCTCTGTAAATAATGGCAAAGTACAACTAATTGCAGGGGTTTCCAAGGATTTAATTGAGAAAGGCTTCCACGCAGGGAATCTTATTAAGGAAACTGCTAAGATTTGTGGTGGTGGCGGTGGTGGCCGACCTGACATGGCCCAAGCTGGTGGTAAGGACCCAGAAAAACTATCAGAAGCACTAAAATATACAGAAACTTACGTGGAATCCAATTCCTAGTTTGTCATACACTACCATTAAACGATATAATAGAAAATGTAATCAATTAAGATTCGGTAATAGGAAAATGGGGGTGTTTTCATGGGGTCTATGGACAAAACAATGAAGTTTAATTTTTCGGACGAGCCCTTTGATGAAAATGTAAACCAAGTATTGCTTACGGTTTATCAGGCATTAAAAGAAAAAGGATATAATCCCATCAATCAAATAGTTGGGTATTTATTATCTGGGGATCCAGCCTATATTCCTCGTCATAAAGATGCAAGGAATTTAATTAGAAGAATTGAACGGGATGAGCTTATCGAGGAATTAGTAAAATTCTATTTAGATCAGCATAAAGAGGCGTAATATGAAAACAATAGGATTAGATGTTGGGTCCAAAACAATTGGAGTAGCAATTAGCGATGCATTTGGTTGGACCGCACAAGGATTGACAACTATAAGATGGCAAGAACCAAATTATAGTACTGCAGAAGCAGAACTAGGAAAGATTATTGTGGAACATGAAATAGACCAAGCAGTAGTTGGCCTTCCAAAAAATATGAATGGGACAATTGGGGAACGTGGGGAAGCATCGCAGCGTTTCACTACCTACTTAGAAACTCAGTTCCATTTAAAAACGATACTATGGGACGAACGTCTAACAACAATGGCTGCAGAGAGGGTATTGTTAGAAGCGGATGTTAGTCGCAAAAAAAGGAAGAAAGTTATTGATAAAATGGCTGCGGTAATGATCCTACAAGGTTTTCTGGACTCAAAACAATAAAATTGGAGGCGAAAGAATGCCATTAGAAGAAAAAGAGAGAATTATCATTCCTGATGAGAATGGTGAGGAACATTTATTTGAAGTATTGTTTTCTTTTGACGTTGATGAAACTGGTCATTCTTATATAGCAGTTGTTCCTGCTGACCAGAAAGATGATGAGGAAGTAGAAGTATTTGCTTTCCGTTACGAAGATCAAACGAACGAAGATGATTTATCACTGTTTCAAATTGAATCAGATGAAGAGTGGGAAATGGTTGAGGAAATGCTTAATACGTTAACAGAAGAAGAAGAAAACAGCTAAGTTAGTAAAAAAAGTAGAACAACTCCTATTAACTGGGAGTTGTTTTTTAAATGAGATAAAAAAGTATAAAAATCAGAGATGTCTAGCTCCGGACGGCCTCCCTCCCGTAGGTCATAAGATGAGCCTTTATGTGACAGAGGCCGCCATGCTGAGGCTCGTTTTAAAGCTTGTCTGGAGTGAGCAAGGCTTCTAGGGCTTTTCTTAATTGTGTCTGCTAAATGGAGTTGAATAGTAAGACTTCCTCTTTTTTTGGAAAATGATTAGAATTTATGACGATATTTGTAGTATAATATACCGGATGGAAGGGGGATACCTGATGTCCACGTCGGATAACAATAATAAGGATCACAAAAATAACGGTACAAACAAACCAAGTAAACTTGAAAATATCAAAAAGTCTCATAAGGAACTTGTCGATCGACGAGGTGAAGAAGCTAGAATAGTTAGAAAAATTGTCAGTATAGTGCTGATCCTATTAACAATATTTATTGTTGTAGGAGGAATCTCAGGCTATTTATATATTAGATCGGCTTTAGAACCAGTAGATTCAAAAGATGACTCTAAGATTGAGATTAACATTCCACTAGGATCATCCACATCGCAAATTGCATCGATACTAGAGGATAATGGCATTATAAATAACAGTATGATCTATCGTTTTTACATTAAGTTTAATAATGCAGCCGAATTTCAAGCAGGAGATTATACCCTGTCACCATCTATGACCCTAGGTGAAATTACGGAAAAACTACAAACAGGTACCGTAATGAAAGAAGCTGTCCTCAGGGTGACCGTTCCTGAAGGGAAAACTATTGAGGAAATTGCTGCAATATATGAAGAAAATGCGAATGTAGATAAAAAGGAATTCATGGAAAAAGTGAATGACCGAACGTACATTGAGCAGCTAATTCAAGCATATCCATCCATTCTATCTGATGAGATCCTAGAAGAAGGGATTCGTGCGCCATTAGAAGGCTACCTATTTGCAGCGACTTATCAATTTTATAAAGAAAATCCAAGTGTAGAGACAATTGTGGAAGAAATGCTTAAAAAGACAGAAGAAGTCGTCACACCATATTTAGAGCAAATAAATGAAAAAGATTGGACAGTTCATGAAGCGCTAACTATGGCGTCACTCGTGGAAAATGAAGCTAGATCGGAAGAAGACCGTAAAATCATCGCAGGCGTATTTTATAATCGTTTGGAAGATAACATGATGCTACAGACTGATCCAACGGTCATTTATGCATTAGGTGAAGATATTGATAGAGTATATAACAAACATTTAGAAACAGATTCGCCTTATAATACCTATCAAAATGTTGGTTTACCGATAGGTCCTATATCGAACTTTGCAGAAAATTCTATAACTTCTGTACTAGAGCCTGAAGAAACAGACTATATGTACTTTATTGCAGACGATGACGATGGTGAAATTTATTATGCTAAAACCTATGATCAACACGAGGCATTAGTTGCTAAGTACCTAAGAGATAGAGACTAATATAGGATAGTAGGCAGGGGATTAGTATAATCTATTCCCTGCTTTTCTATGATTTTGCCGGATAGAAAGGAGTCAAATAGAATTGGACAATACAATCGATCATTATTTATTAGATATTAGAAATAATAGTCCGGAATGGGCGCAGCAATTAGAAAAATATGCAAGGGAAAATCATGTTCCTATTATGGAACCGTTAGGCATTGATTTTCTTATGCAAATAATTCGTATCAATAAGCCAAGCAGAATACTTGAAATAGGTACTGCAATTGGATATTCTGCTTTACGTATGTTAGAAGCTAGTCCAACTTCTCATATTGTATCTGTTGAAAGAGATGAACCTCGGTTCCAGGAAGCGGTACAAAATATAAAAAAAATGGATAAGGATCAAAATATTGATGTTTTGTTTGGTGATGCATTGGATATAACTAATGAGATAAAGGAAAAAGGCCCATATGATTTATTATTTATTGATGCTGCAAAAGGTCAATATCAGCGCTTCTTTGAACTTTATTCTACCATGTTAACAAGCGATGCTGTTATTATCTCTGATAATGTGTTGTTCAAGGGGTTAGTTGCTAATCCTAATTCAGATAAGGAGCGTCTAAACAAAATTGCTAATAAAATAACTACTTATAATAAGTGGTTAATGGAACATCCCCAATATGTAACCACCATCGTACCAATCGGTGATGGAATTGCTATTAGTATAAAGAGATAAAGAAAGAATGTTGAAGGGATAGGTAAGTATGGATAGTATAAAACCAGTTGTTATCGGAGTTGCGGGAGGTTCTGGATCAGGTAAGACCTCTGTTACTAGGTCTATTTGCAAGCGATTTGCAGATAAATCTATTCTTGTTATTGAACAAGATTATTATTATAAGGATCAATCAGACATTCCACTTGAAGAACGTTTAAATACAAATTATGATCATCCACTCGCATTTGATAATGACTTGTTAATCGAACATGTTAATAGCTTATTACAGCATAAAGCAATTGAGAAGCCAGTTTATGATTATAAGCTACATACACGTTCTGATAAAGTGATTGAAGTAGAGCCTAAAGAAGTAATTATATTAGAAGGTATACTTATTTTGGAAGACCCAAGGCTATTGGATTTAATGGATATAAAAGTGTACGTGGATACGGATGCTGATATTCGAATTATTAGACGACTTCTTAGAGATATTAAGGAGCGTGGAAGAACAATCGATTCCGTCATAGAACAATATACAAATGTTGTTCGGCCAATGCATTTACAATTTATAGAACCAACTAAGCGATATGCAGATATTATAATTCCAGAAGGTGGGAAGAATCACGTAGCTATTGATTTAATGGCTACAAAGATTCAGACAATCCTTGATCGTAAGACAAATAAATAAAAAGTATTGAAAATTACTGAAAAATCTGCCATAGTATTGGTTAGTAATGTAAATATTCCGTCATGTACATAGTTAAATAGTTAAATAAATGTAGAATGACACGGACTTGTTATGAAATAATGAATCTGGTCGGTATCAAAAGGAGTGTTTTGGAATGGCTGTAGAGAAAAGTTACTATATGACCTTAGAGGGTAAAGAAAAGTTAGAACAAGAGTTACATTATTTGAAAACAGAAAGAAGACAAGAAGTAGTTGAACGAATAAAAATAGCACGTGGGTTTGGGGATTTATCCGAGAACTCGGAGTATGATGCAGCAAAGGATGAACAAGCTTTTGTCGAGTCTAGAATCGTACAAGTCGAGAATATGATTCGTAATGCAGTTATTATTGAGAATGATAATGACAATCCAAACATAGTTAGTTTAGGTAAAACGATTACATTTCAAGAGTTACCTGATGGAGATGAAGAAACTTATACCATTGTTGGTAGTGCAGAAGCAGATCCATTTGAAGGTAAAATTTCAAATGATTCACCTATCGCTAAAAGCCTGTTAGGACATGAAATTGGTGAAGAAATAACAGTGCCTACTCCAGGTGGAGAAATGAACGTTAAAATAGTAAATGTTAAATAATTTTCGAACAAGGTGTTTTGTCTTCTGACAAAACACCTTGTTCATGTTTAGAGAAGTTTAATTTACCTAATTATAGTTGATACTTGAAGAAGAGGTGATAGTATGAAGAAATCACGCGTTCTTGTATTGGCTAGTATTATGATTCTATTTTTTTCCTATATTTTATACAAGCTCGTTGATATCCAACTAATTTCTACGGAACAATACGGACCAAATAAAGTAAATCTGTTAGCGGAAAGTGTTGAACAGCGATCTAGTGAGATGGTTTTGTCTACAGGAAGAGGTGTGTTACTAGATAGAAATAATATTCCGTTAAACAATGATATTAAAAAAGATGTTGTCCTATTTCCTTTTTTACAATCTATTTCTTTACCAAAGGATATTACTAGTGAATTGACTGACCTATCCTATAATTGGAAACAAAAATTGAAGAATGAGAAAGAACCTGTCTACCTTTCTGAATTAATAGGGAAAGAGGTGGATGATGCTTTATATAATACTTTGAAAGAAGCCGCTATACCTGGAATGGTCGCAGTACAGAGAACAGAATCGGAAGACCCGAAAATAGCTACCCATTTACAAGGACTTGTTAGAAGTAATCCAGAGCAGTTTAATAAACGTTATGAAGGGGATTCCAAGCAAAGAAAAACACAACCACTCGGTATTTCTGGTATAGAAAAGACCTTTGACCCTTTTCTACTATCGGAAAAGGAAGAAAAGCTTATGTACCATGTTGATGCAAAGGGTAACCCTCTTTTAGGACTGGACTTACGTTATACAGGAGCACAGGATGCCTTTTATCCACTTAAAATACAAACTACTATTGATTCACAAGCCCAGAAAATGGTGGAGAAAGTGTTTGAAAAATATAAGGTAGAGAAAGGTGGACTAGTACTTTTAGACATTGATAGTCGAGAAGTATTGTCATTAGTATCAAAACCAAATATTAACTTAGACAAGCCCTATAAGAATGATTCTTTAAAAAATCAAATGTTAACTACTCATTTTCCTGGGTCGGTTTTCAAAACGGTAGTAGCAGCTGCTGCAATTGAAAGTGATCAAGAAAGTATTAACTCAAGTTATAATTGTAATTTAGATCTTTACGGAGAAGAGGCTTCTGAACGACAACTAGGTACACTTACCTTTGAACAAAGCTTTGCTCAAAGCTGCAACTATACCTTTGCTGAGATTGGAAATAAGCTAGTAAATCAAAACGTGACTATTCTTGATGACTATGCAAATAAATTAGGTTTACTTGGTCCAGTTGGTTGGTCTGGTGATGTCTATCATTATGATAATTTCAGTCAACTTCCAGATGAAGAGGTAGGGCATGTTTGGGGGAATGAGCATGATCCATACGTGGAAAAAGCGATCAAACAAACGTCTATAGGTCAAAAGGAAGTAAAGGTAACACCATTAGCAATGGCGAATATGATGGCCACAATTGCGAGTGACGGCCTGAAACAACCGGTTACAGTTGTTAAGTCTATTTTATATAATAATAATACGACAATGAAAGAGTTTACATCTAATAAGGAGATAGAAAATACGATAAAACCTGAAACAGCTGGAGCTCTACAGAAATTACTAGAAGGTGTTGTGGAGAATGGTACTGGTAATCGGCTGAAGCCATTACCTATTGCAGGCAAATCAGGGACAGCCCAGACGGGAAAAGAGGATCACTATAACCATTGGTTTGTTGGATATTTCCCAAAAGATGATCCTAAATATGCTATGGTTGTCGTCGACTTACAGCAAACCTATGAAAAAGCAAAGACGTACGATATATATAAGGAAGTAGCCAGTAATTTACTTTCCGATCAAAAAAAATAAAACAAGAGGGTCTCCATTTATGTAAAGTTGGAGACCCAATTTTTCAATTGGATATATGGGTAATTTTTGAGTAAGGTATTGGATAAAAAAGCTTCTTTTTGCTCAGAAAGTATAAACTTAAATACAATCGATTCATCAACTTCAGAAAATTGTAATTGGCTACCATCAAATAAATAGATTACGAATAAGTGGTTGTGTTTATCATAACTGACTTGATCAAATGAAGTTAGTCCCCAAAGGTTACAATCAAATTTTGTTGTTTTCAATTCGCAACACGCTCCTTATAATGGTTCCATATTGTAATTATTAGATACTTATTCAATAACTCCTTCATATATGTCAAAAGTAGTTGAAGTTCGACATGAAAACTTTGTATATTTTAAAATGCTATCATTGGTTCATGGCTTGTATCATAGTATAATATAGATTAGATTTAGGGGAGGTATTTGTATGTCGGATGATTATAATAGCTATACTAGAGTAAACCGCTTTGAAAAGAAGAGGAAAAACACAAAAGCCATTTCTATTCTAGGAAGTATAGGAGGAGTATTAGTTATTGTACTAATTGGCTTCTTTATTTTTGGTGGAAATGAGGAAGACCAGGCTAAAAGCGTAGGTACAAACGATAAATCAAATAATCAAGAAGATGTGACTACTGAAGAGGACACTACAGAACCAAGTCTAGGTGAAGCCAATGTGGAGCAAGGTGATCAAGCAAGTATTGAAGTAAATGAAGACATAGAGTCAGAAGGGTTAGAGACGGTACCTTCTAGTGATGATAATGTAGTGAAAGCATATAAAAAAGATTGGCAGCCCGTTGGAACGGAACAACAAGGTGAACATGTGGTTAGCTTTGAACCGGAATCTCAAGATTGGCAGGAAATGATGCGTGCAGTTCGGGTTGCTACAAACTTAACACCTGATGATATGATTCAGTGGTGGGTTACAAGAGGAAATGACGATCAATCTGTAGTCGCTACAGTTTCCAATAATGCCGAAACAGAGATATACCGTGTTTATGTAAGTTGGGCTGATGGTCAGGGGTGGAAACCAACCTTGGTAGAAGAATTAAAAGAAAATGATCAGAAAGACCGTTTTGCTGGAGAAGATGATTCTTCAAATGCTGACTCAACAGAAGACGCACAAGACATACAAGAATAGATACACATATAAGGAGGAACTTTTACATTGACTATAGGAATAATCGGAGCAATGGACGAAGAAGTAAAATTATTACAAAATAAAATGGAGCTAACTAGGCAGGAGGATGTTGCTGGATGCAGGTTTAGTGTAGGAAAGTTGAATGGGAAAGAGGTAGTGCTACTTAAATCAGGTATAGGTAAGGTTAATGCAGCCTTAGCGACGACTATCCTTCATGAGCGCTATACACCATCAAAAATAATTAATACAGGCTCTGCTGGAGGATTTGCTAAGGATCTGGATGTTGGAGATCTTGTCATTTCAACTGAAGTTGTTCATCATGATGTGGATGTAACGGCATTCAACTACGAATACGGACAAGTTCCAGGAATGCCACCAACATTTATTGCAGATGAAACCTTAATACAGGCTGCTGAGGAGGCTACAAAGCAATTAACCACCATAAACTCTACTACAGGTTTAATTGCAACTGGTGACTCATTTATGCAAGACGAGAAGCGAGTGGAATATGTAAGAGGTAAGTTTCCAATGATGCTTGCAAGTGAGATGGAGGCTGCTGCCATAGCACAAGTATGCTTCCAATATAAAACACCTTTTGTCATAATTAGAGCGTTATCTGACATAGCAGGGAAAGAATCTTCCGTATCATTTGATGCGTTTTTAGATAAAGCAGCTACTAATGCTGCACAATTAATAATCGAACTGGTAACAAATATTCAAGATTAATCATATTTTATTACCAACATTTACACCCCTTTTTTGGATTGCTTTTATGTTATTATGCATATAAGGGCTGAAGGAGGGGTATAATATTGAATTCGCAGTCAAAGCACCTGAAGGATAAAATAGAAGATTACAGTAGGTTTCTGTTTACATTATTAATCCTGAGTATTTACTTTTATTTGGGAATGATTATTAATACATTTCTTGAACCAAGTGATAAATACGGTATTTTGATCATCTTAATGTTGGTTAGTATATCTTTAGCCGCATGGTTTGCTTTCCTGCTAAAAAGATGGCAAAACCAATTAAGTGAAATGGTCGAACAATAAAACCCTCTGATTCTTACATGGAATCAGAGGGTTTTATTAGTTTAGATTAGAGATAATTGAAATAGTAATATCCGCCGCCTAAAATTAATAGGAGTACGACGCCAACTACTAATAATGCAAATCCTAAGCCACTACCACCACTATAGCCATAATCAAAATAATTGGGATAACCGAATTCATAGTTTGGGTATCCGTATCCGAAGCCTTGATAAGGATAGTAGTAATCATAACCCCAATATGGCACAATATCACCACCTTAAAGGTTTTTACTATATCCTATGCAAGAAGCCTATTTTCGAATGGGTTGATGTCCTTAATCCTTTTGTTTTTCTTTTTTGTAATACTCATGAAATACCTTCATTAGCGCTCTCTTTTCAATTCGTGAGACATAACTTCTAGATATCTTTAATTTTTTAGCAATTTCTCTTTGTGTTAACTCATCTTCATTGCTTAAGCCATAACGCGCAATAATTACTTCTTTTTCACGCTTATCTAAAATGTCTAAGTATTCTCTTATTTTAGCAACTTCCATGTTCAATTGAATATACTCTATGACATCTTCATTTTCTGCTTCTAGAATATCAATTAAACTAATTTCATTTCCTTCTTTATCCTGACCAATTGGATCTTGCAAGGAAACATCTTTTTTTGTTTTCTTTAATGCCCGTAAATGCATTAATATTTCATTTTCGATACAACGGGCAGCATACGTTGCTAATTTTGTACCTTTACCACTAGAAAAACTTTCAATTCCTTTGATTAAACCGATTGTTCCAATCGATATCAAATCTTCTGTATCCTCTCCAGTATTTTCAAATTTTTTGACAATGTGGGCAACTAGACGCAAATTATGCTCAATCAATTTGTTTCTAGCTTCTTCATCACCCTCTTGCATTTTTTCAATTTGAATGGCTTCTTCTTCTGATGATAAAGGCTGAGGAAAGGCATGATTTTTTACGTAAGATACAAAGAATAACGCCTCTTTAATGAGTAAAGCTAGTGCGCTTAGAATGGTAGACAAACACATGCACCTCCTGCTGATTTGGGCTTAAGCCTATACATCATTCTTATGTTGTAAGAGCCCAAAAAGTGCCTGTCCACATAAAATTTATCAAATGGATTTATTTGTTAATTAGGTATACCGGGATTACTTAAACGTTATAAGAAGATTTATAGGTAAAAAAAGCTGTGAGGCAGTGTAACGCCTCACAGCTTTTGTAATTACCTATTCAATCGAATTATCCTTAAATGAGTCAGCATAATCATCTTGTAATTTGTTTCTGCTCCATGGTTTAACGCCGCTTCGATGTGCTGCACGGGATATAACGTGACCAGATACTGGTGCAGTTAGTAATACAAAAATAACTCCTAATATTAATTTACCACTAACAATGTGATGTTCAATATAGAGAAATATAAATGCTCCAATCATAATACCAGCAACACCAAGTGTAGATGCTTTTGTTGCAGCATGTAACCTCGTGTACACATCAGGAAACCGTATCAGACCGACGGAACTAGAAAATATAAAAAAGGTGCCAATTAGTAAACTTATAATTACAACTATGTCAACAATAATGTCAATCCAAGTCTCTATCAATAATAACACCCTTTTCTAAGAATTTTGCTAGCGCAATGGTACCGATAAATAATAATATTCCGATTAGCAAGACAACGTCATTTAATCTTGTTGTTTCCAGTAGAATAGCAATCAGTCCTACAAGTGCCATTAAATTGATACCAATTGTGTCTAAAGCTACAGCGCGATCAGGATTTGTTGGCCCGATAATGACACGGTATAAAAGCATCAAAATAGATATGCTTATAAATACAATACAAATGATGGAAACAGTTTCAACAGCAGAATCCATTGATTTTACTAAATCACTCATCGTGTCACCTCCATAATCGCTTTTTCAAACGTGTCTTTAATTGAGTTTATCGATTCTTCACTATCACCTATATCCATGGCATGAATATAAATAAAGGAGTTGTCGTCTGATACAGCCACAGACAATGTTCCAGGAGTTAATGTAATTAAATTAGCTAAGATTGTGATCTCCCAGTTACTTTTTAATTCCGTCGGTAATGCAAAAATACCTGGTTCGAAAGTTTGTTTGGGTTTATAAACTAACTTCACAATCTCAATATTTGATAATAGTAATTCCTTAAAAAATAATAAAACTAACTTAATTACTTTTACAACCCGTTTCATATAAAAGGCATCTGGTATAAATCTTTGTAGAACGAGCAATAACAGAATCCCAATTATATAGCCGGATATAAATGCAGAAAAAGTGTAACTTTCACTTAGAAACATCCACATACCTGCAATGATAATGTTTAAGAGAATTTGAAAAGGCATTAGCATTTACTCCTTTAATACGGATTGTATATAGATTTCTGGATTCATTAAGTAGTCAGCTATCTGTTCTACACTAGGGAAGATTAATTCAGCGCCAACTCCAAGGAATACAGAGAAGAATAATAAAAACACAACTGGCAGCGTAAAACGTCGTGCAGCTGCTTTATTTACGGTAACTGTTTCGTCTTTTTCACCCCAGAATGCTTGGATAAAGATGCGGATCATGGATAATAAGATTAACAGACTAGCTAATAATCCAACAATTACGATAAGGATCTCTCCTTCTTCAAATGCACCCTTGAGTAACTGAAGTTTCCCTATAAATCCACTAAAAGGTGGAATACCCGCTAATACGAAGGAAGATAAGAAAAATAGCCAACCGAGTAAAGGATAGTGGTGTATCAATCCTTTCATTTTTCTTAAATCAGTCGTACCAGTTAAATAGACAACAGCGCCAACTAAAAGGAACAATGCTGCCTTAATTATCATGTCATGAATTAAGTAATAGACTGTTCCGCTAAGAGAGGTTTCATTGAAAATAGCAATACCGATTAACATAAATCCGACCGCAGGAATGATGTTGTATGCAACAATGAGTTTAATATTGTTGGTCGATAGGGCACCTATGACCCCGAAAATGAGTGTTAATCCTGCAATCCAAAGGAAGAATGTATGTGTAAAGTCGGTATCGTGAATGAAAATCAACGTAAACACGCGCAAGATAGAGTATATTCCTACCTTTGTTAATAAGGCACCGAATAATGCAGAGACAACAGGATTCGGTACTGTATAAGGCTTTGGTAGCCAATAATACAAAGGAAATAAAGCTGCTTTTGTACCGAAAACGAAAAATAACAGTATCCCGATGGTTGTTAGTATTCCTTTTTGTTCTACACCTTGAACACGTTCAGCAATGTGTGCCATATTAACAGTTCCTACTACAGAGTATAAAAATGCCACTGCTGTAACAAAGAGCATAGAGGAAAAAAGATTGATTAGAACGTATTTAATGGACTCTCTTAATTGTACTTTTCCGCCACCAAGAACAATTAACGCATAAGAAGCCATCAATAACACTTCAAAGAATACAAATAGGTTAAACAAGTCTCCTGTAATAAAAGCGCCAGAAACTCCTGTGATTAGTAAAAAGAAGAAGGTGTAAAAATAAAATTCTTCTTGTTTTTTACTTAAAGATGCTGGAGCATAAAACACAGCAGCTATCCCAATGATATTTGTCGTTAATACTAATGTTATGGACAACAAGTCTGCCACTAAAATGATGCCATATGGTGCTTCCCATCCCCCTGTTTCAAGAATAACCGCACCATTTTCTTTAACGTATAACCAAATAAACAATACAACTAACGTATTTGTGGTCGTTAGTATTTTAGCTAGGCTTCTTACTAATGGTATTTTTTTGTGAAAAAACGCGAGTAGAATGCCGGCAATCATCGGTATGACAATCGGCAACACAGCTAAGTTACTAATCATTTTCGTTACCCCTTAATAAATCCATATTATCCGTTTCATTTTCTTTCGATGCTCGATACGCTAATACTAACAATAAGCTAGTAACACCAAAACTGATAACAATTGAGGTAAGTATTAACGCTTGTGGAAGTGGATCTGTGTAATGATCAGGATTTGTATCTCCATGCTCCAAGATTGGAGGAAGACCAGTTTTTAACTTCCCCATTGTTAAAATGAAGAGATGGGCCCCATGAGATATGAGACCAGTCCCGATAATGATCCTTAATAGTTGTTTCTGTAATAAATTATAGATTCCTGTTGTAAATAAGATTCCAGCAAGAATGGACATGATAATTTCCATTTATTCTGCCCCTTTCTTGGCACGTAGTTTGATTAAACCATAAATGCCTAGTGCAGCAATACCAAGTACAGTAATTTCAAAGAGTGTATCCAAGCCACGCATATCGACTAGTATTACGTTTACTACGTTATCTCCGCCACCAAGGTCATGTGAAGTATGAATGAAATAATCAGCTATCGTGCTATACCATTTGCTACTGTGGGCAGAAATAGCTATAAGAGTCATTAACAAACCAAAACCGATTGAAATAATTAAGTTAACTGATTTAAAACCAATTGACTCAGTTCTTGGTCTTAAATTTGGTAAATGATAAAAACATAGTAAAAATAAACCTACCGTAATGGTTTCTACAACTAATTGTGTTAAAGCTAAATCTGGTGCACGATAGATAACAAATAAAATGGACAATCCGTAACCTACTACACCTAATATAAGAATGGCCGCAATTCTATTTCTCGTAAAAATAGTTGTTATGGCAGCTATCGCCATTGTAGCGGCAACTAAAATCTCAGGAAGCTTAATATCTGCTAACGTATCCGGATGCAATTCTATTGTAAATCCATCTGTTAAATACATCGTTCCGAGGGACACCACTATAATTGCTGCTAATATAAGTGCCATGTATCTTCTTAATGAACCATTCATATAACTGTTAGTTATCCTTGCAGAGACAGTTTTTGTTCCATTAACGATCGTATCATACACTTTGTTCATGCTAAGTCGGCCAGGTATTGCTTGATAAACGCCACTCCATTTTTTTCTGAAGATGAATAGTACCGTACCAACACCAACAACTACTAAAGACATTTTGAGTGGTGTAATAAACCCATGCCAGAATTTTATTTCGTGCGGATGATACGCTTCTCCTAAAATTGCACTAGCTGTATGAGCTAAAAAGGATTCGTTCACAAGGTTTGGGAATAGTCCAATAATGATTACGCCTAAGATTAATATAGAAGGTGCAATAAGCATCCCGATTGGAGCTTCATGTGGTTTCTTAGGTAACTGATCTAAATGTTTTTCACCTCTAAACGTTCCAAATACAAGATACATGGAATAGACGAAAGTGAAGATGCTACCGAATACTGCCAAGTAAGGAATCGCAGTACGTAAAATTTCTGCAAAAGCCAAACTTGTATTATTCAATTCTAAGGTAGACTCAAAAAACACCTCTTTACTATAAAAACCATTTAAAAATGGAAGAGGTACTCCAGCCATAGAAAAAGTCCCAAAAAAGGCTAAGGTTGCAGAGATTGGCATTAGAGTCATTAATCCGCCCAATTTACGAATATCTCTTGTTCCCGTTTCATGATCCACGATACCTGCAATCATGAATAAACTTCCTTTAAATGTTGCGTGATTTAAAATATGAAATACTGCGCCAAAAATAGCAGCTTCTGTTCCAAATCCCAACATGGCCATAATCATACCTAGCTGACTAATCGTCGAAAAGGCAAGAATACCCTTTAAGTCTGTTTGTCGTACAGCCATATAAGAGCCCCAACACAGTGTAATAATCCCTATACCACTGACAATGATAAAGAACCATTCATTTGTTGAAAAAATAGGTGAGAATCTTGCAATCAGAAATATTCCAGCTTTAACCATTGTTGCTGAATGCAGGTAAGCACTAACAGGTGTAGGAGCTTCCATTGCATCAGGAAGCCAAATATGAAATGGGAATTGAGCAGATTTTGTGAATGCACCAAGAAAAATGAATGTCATGATTAAAGGTAAATAATCACTCGATAGGATTAAGTCTGCTTGTTGAATCATTTCATGAATACTTGTTGTTTTCGTAATAACTGTTAATAATAGAAATGCTCCGAGTAGACTCAATCCACCGAACACTGTAATTAACATTGATTTTAATGCACCATATCTAGACCGTTCTCTATGGTTCCAATACCCAATTAATAGAAAGGAAGAAATCGATGTGAGTTCCCAGAATGTATAAAGGACAAATACGTTATCGGATAGGACAACACCAAACATTGCAGCCATAAAAAGTAATAAATACACATAAAAATGTCCAAGTCGCTCCGATTTATGCAAATAATAGATGGAATAAAAAGTAACGAGTGCACCAATTCCACTGATTAGAAGGACAAACAATAAACTCAGTCCATCTAGATGAAAGTTAAGTGTGATATCCAATGATGGGATCCAAGGATAGCTTTTCATCACCGGTTCGAAATCATGTCCTATAAAGGAAACAAAGTATAAGAATATACTTAACGGTGCAAGTAATACAAAGAATCCTGTATGTACTTTGTGCTTATACCTACTTAAGAAGGGGATTAAGCAAGCAAGTAGTAATGGAAAAAAAACAGCAAATAACATCTATATATGGTCCTCCTTTAATTAACTGCAGTTTTACTATAATCGTATGTTTTTCAACCCAACTATCATACTACATTTTTAACAAAAACAGTATGATTATACAACATAAAACGTTGCGTAATTTCAATCATAACAAAACAAAAAACCCTTGCCACGTTAGAGAACGGCAAGAGTTCGACAATTTTATGAATTTTTCTTGGCGAAAAATGTTTATATAATTTAGTTGGCAAAATATTGAATTTCGTGTAATAATGATCTTCTTTGAATTTCTTTTTCTATTAATTGGATAAATTCTTTACTTAATTCCAATTCATTTGCCTTGTAATAGGATTCAAGTAAAAGCTCATCTGACAAATGTTCCATCATAGCCCCTCCTATATTTGGAGTCCCCTTCCACCCCTGTGGTTAAAGGATTTTTACTGCTTCTTAAGAAGTTAATATAACTTTATCATGAATAGTATAGGTGGACAAGTTGAAAGTTATCTACAGGTGATTGTATATAACTTGTTAGTAAAGGGTTAATAGATATAGAAAAGGGTGATTTAACAACCTTAATTTTGTGCATAAAGTTATCCACAGAAAAGATGTTGTTGAAAAATGTCGAAAAGTTTTTGTGAAAAAACTAAAATTCTAGCATATAAATAGTAAGTTTTAATAATTTGTTTTGAAACAACTACTTAAATTGTTTATGATGAGTAAGGAGTATTAAGGGGAAATAATACTGACTTTTATAAAATAAGGAATAATAATTGAAAAGCATATGAGGTGACGTATAGTTGTTGAAATATTTTTTGCCAAATGAACATGTTAAAAGTGTATTTGAGATAACACCGGAAGAGTTAAAAGAGAAAGGAATTAAAGGAATCATAACCGATCTGGATAACACTTTGGTTGCTTGGGATGTAAAAGATGCTACGCCTGAAATAATTAAATGGTTTCAATTAATGGAAGAAAATGATATAAAAGTTACCATTATTTCTAATAATAAGGAAGAACGAGTAAAAATATTCTCGGAGCCGTTAAAGACCCCTTTTGTTTACAGTGCTAGAAAACCTTTAGGACTGGCGTTTAAACGTGCAGCTAAGCAAATGGAATTATCTAAGGATGAGATTGTTGTCATAGGGGACCAGATTCTCACAGATGTATTAGGAGGAAATAGCGCGGGCTTTTACACCATTTTAGTCGTTCCAATCGTACAAACGGATGGGAAAATAACTAGGATCAACCGTCAAATTGAAAGAAGAATTTTAAGTTGGATGAGAAGGAAAGGTATGATTAGTTGGGAGGAATAGATGTGGAAGAGATAATTTGTCAAGGGTGTGGTGTACAAATCCAAACGGAAGATCAAGATAAGGCAGGATTTGTTCCAGCTTCTGCGTTAAATAAAGAAGTAATTATTTGTAAACGATGTTTTAGGTTAAAACATTACAACGAAGTACAAGATGTGTCTTATACAGATGATGATTTCTTAGAAATGATAAGCCAAATAAGAAATACACAAGGTTTAATTATTAAAATTGTTGATATTTTTGATTTTAATGGGAGTTTTATTCCAAGTCTACAGCGATTAACAGGAAATAATCCAATTATAATGGTAGGGAATAAAGTAGACCTTTTGCCTAAATCAACGAATCACAACAAATTAAAGCAATGGATGAAAAAATCTGCAAGTGATATGGGCCTTACCGTTCAGGATGTATTTTTGATTTCAGCTTCTAAGGGGCAAGGTATGGATGCCCTTGAACAGGCAATTGAAAGTTACCGAAAGGGAAAAGACGTTTACGTAGTTGGTAGTACCAATGTTGGGAAATCTACATTTATTAATAAGTTAATCGATCGAACGAGTGGTATTCAAGATGCTATTACTACCTCCTATTTTCCTGGTACAACATTAGGGTTTATTGATATTCCACTTGATGATCGTAGCTCATTATTTGATACACCAGGGGTTATTAATAGGAAGCAAATGGCACATTATATTTCAGAAGCAGATCTAAAGGTTATTACACCGAAAAAAGAAATAAAGCCTAGAGTTTTCCAACTAAATGACCAACAAACGCTCTATTTTGGTGGATTAGCGCGAATCGATTTTGAAAAAGGAGAAAGGCAGTCGTTTGTTTGTTATTTTTCAAATGAGTTGACCATTCATAGAACTAAACTAGATAATGCAGAAGAGCTTTATGAAAAACATATCGGGGAATTGTTGTCGCCGCCCAATGATGAAACGTTAAAACAACTCCCACCATTATCATCCCGAACCATGAAGATAGCAGATAAGAAAACAGACATAGTTTTTCCAGGATTAGGTTGGATAACACTACCAGATGGAGAAATTACTGTCACTGTTCATAGTCCAAAGGGTGTGCCAGTGTCGTTACGTGAATCATTAATATAAAGTGCGATAGGGGGAGGAATATGAGTACATTATCACTGGGATTAATCGGTTTTCCGATTCAGCATTCACTTTCACCGTGGATCCATAACCATTTTATGAAGAAACTTGGTATTAATGGGGAATATGTTCTATATGAAACAAAGAAAGAACATTTTGCTGCGACAATTGATCGCTTAAAAGAAAAGCAACTCAATGGTTTTAATGTAACAGTGCCTTATAAGCAAGACATAATCAACTACTTGGATGAATTAGATCCGGATGCAGCTAGAATAGGCGCGGTAAATACAGTTACCCAAATCAATGGTAAATGGAAAGGGTATAATACGGATGGGATGGGATATGTTCAATCCGTTAGGGATTATTACCCGGATTTATTTCAACCCAAGAATCGAGTTTTAATATTAGGTGCAGGTGGTGCGGCACGAGGAATTTATCGTGCACTAGTACAGGAGCCGTTTTCTATTGTAGATATTGCAAATCGAACTTTTGAGAAAGCTCAACAATTAGCGGAGTTAAAGGACGACCATGTGGAAACGAATATTTTGTCTTTCGAAGAGGCCCAATTAAGATTAGAGGATTATGATTATGTTGTACAGACCACTTCAGTAGGTATGAATAAGGAAGAAACGATTATCTCCCTAGATAATTTGAAAAAAGGGGCGGTAGTAAGTGATATTGTCTATCAACCTCTAATGACGAGCTTCTTAAAAGAGGCGCATTCCAATTATGGGAAAATTCATCAAGGCCATGCCATGTTATTATATCAAGCACAATTGGCTTTTCAAATTTGGTCAGGAAAACAGTTCGGACTAGGAGATACTTTAAAATTAATGGAAGAAAGATTGAGAGGGAATGAATAAAATGTTAACAGGAAAACAAAAGCGGTTTTTACGTGCGGAAGCACACCATTTGAACCCTATTTTTCAAGTAGGTAAGACAGGAACTAATGATAATATGATCATTCAAATTAATGAGGCGTTAGAAAAAAGAGAGTTGTTAAAGGTATCTATTTTACAAAACTGTATGGAAGATAAAAATGAGGTAGCCGGAGAGTTATCAGAAGGTACTGGGGCTGAGATTGTTCAAATTATAGGAAACATCATTGTATTATATAAAGAATCTAAGGAAAACAAACAATTACAGTTACCTTAATTCAAGTAACGACTATTTAATAATTGAGGTTATGTAAAAGGAGTAAAACATGAAAAAGGTTGGTTTATTGGGGGGGACGTTCGATCCTCCTCATTATGGACACTTATTAATTGCTGAAGAGGTATATCAAGCATTGGAATTGGATGAAGTTTGGTTCATTCCTTCCTATGAACCACCGCATAAAGAAAAAGCAAATATAAAAGCATCTGATCGTGTCGCAATGTTAAAAAATGCAATTTCTGATAATGATCATTTTTCTTTGAATACATTAGAAATAGATCGCTTAGGTAAATCATATACTTATGATACGATCGTTCATTTAAAAGAGAAATTTCCTACCTTTCAATTTTATTTTATCATTGGAGCAGATATGGTGGAATTCTTACCTAAGTGGAATAAAATCGAAGAATTAATTCAATTAGTTGATTTTGTAGGGGTTAAAAGAAATGATTATCAATTAGTTTCTAAGTATCCTATTATAGAAGTGAATATACCCGGAGTTGAGATATCTTCTACTATGATCAGGCAAAGGATTAGACAAGGGCATTCGATCAGGTATCTAATACCTACGAAGGTAGAGGAGTTTATAAAGGAGTTACAATTGTATGAATCTTAAGGAAGCATTGCAATTTGTAGAACCTCATTTAAAGAAGTCTAGATTTGAACATACTAAAAGGGTTGTAGAAACTGCTGTTGATCTGGCTGATTTTTATCAAGCAGACATTGAAAAAGTAGAGTTAGCCGCGGCATTACATGACTATGCGAAATACCGTGATAAAGAAGAAATGAAAAGGTGGATTATCGAAGAATCGCTACCTAAAGACTTACTAGAGTTCCATCATGAGCTATGGCATGGACCTGTTGGATCATTGCTATTAAAAAAGGAAGCTGGAATTAAAGATACTAATGTTTTAAGTGCAGTTCGCTGGCATACTACTGGAAAAGCTGGCATGTCTTTAATAGAAAAAATTGTTTTCATAGCAGATTATATTGAACCAGGTCGGGATTTCCCGGGTGTGGATGAAGTGAGACATCAAGTAAAACTAAGCCTAGACTTAGCTTGTTGGATGGCACTTAGGAATACAATTCAATTTCTAATGAGCAAAAAACAAACTATTTATCCGGATACATTTCATGCGTATAATGATTTCACTAGTCGATTATCATAATGAATAACTTATTTATTTTAGTTAAATTGACTGCAACCTGCTAAAACAAAGAGGAAATATGTGTATTATATATTGGAGGGATTTATTGAATGGATAGCAAACAACTTGTACAACTAACTGCAAAAGCTTGTGACGATAAAAGGGGTCAGGATATCGTAATTCTAGATATGAAGGATGTTTCTTTAATTTCTGATTACTTTGTCATATGTGAAGGAACGAATGAACGTCAGGTCCAAGCAATTGCACGTGAAATTAAAGAACAAGCACAAGAGAAGGACATTCATATCAAACGTCTAGAAGGTTTTGAGCAAGCACGATGGATTCTTGTCGACCTTGGCGATGTTGTTTGCCATGTTTTCCATAAAGATGAAAGAAATTATTATAATTTAGAGAGACTATGGGGAGATGCTCCTTCAGTCGAACTAAGTTTAGATCAAGAGAGCTAAACATGTCGTATCAGAAGATGGCATATGTCTATGACGTGTTAATGGAAGATGCCCCCTATGACGATTGGATGCTGTTTGCAGAACAAATGTTTAAACAATATGGATCTTCTGTACAGACGGTTGCTGATCTGGGGTGTGGAACGGGTCAATTAACACGAAGGCTGGCTAAACGAGGATATCATTTACTTGGAGTAGATTATTCGTCAGACATGTTAACATATGCACAACAAGCTGCTGCTGAAGAAAATCTGTCCATACAATGGTACAAGCAAGATTTACGCCAATTAGAAGGATTTCATCAAATTGATGCAGCTATCAGCTTTTGTGATGTCATTAATTATGTAACGGATAAAGAAGATGTAAAGCAAGTATTTCAACGTATTCATAATGTTCTTAAGCAAGGTGGTTTATTCTTATTTGATGCCCATTCTATGAGGCATGTGGAGGAAAACCTTAAAGGCGAGACTTTTGCGGAAATTTATGATGACCTTACATATGTATGGCTTTGTCAGCCTGGAGAAGAAGAAGGCGAAGTTTATCATGAGTTAACCTTTTTCGTTCAAGATAACGATCGATATGAAAGGTTTGATGAGACACATCACCAACGAACTTTTTCTATAAATGAATATAAACAGTGGCTTAAAGAAGCAGGCTTTACTGTTCGTGGAATCTATTCTGACTTTTCTATAGAACAAACAGAAGCTAACACAGGAGAACGTATATTTTTTGTTTGCCAAAAAAATCAAGACAGCTGATCGACTTAGCTGTCTTGATTTAAATATTTTAAAAAGGTGGAAGGATTTATCTTAACTATGTCGAAACATATAAACTAGAGCTATCCATTTAGCACTTGGTCGCTAATCTTTTCAATATCTTCACGGTACTTATCGTGTGTCGCTCTTATTAAGTAATTAAACAGTTCCCCAATATGTTGGTCCATCGCTTTGATTCCTTCACCAGTAACTCCACCTTTAACACATACTTTTTCAATGAGTTCAGGAAGAGTATAATGCCCATCCTCTAAAAGTTTTCCGAACCCAATAAACATTTTTTCTGTAAGTTTAGTCGCTTGTTCTTTGCTAATAAGTGTTTCCTCTGTTGCAGACTGGATGAATCGTTCAGCTAAATAACCGAAAAATGCTGGTCCGCAAGAAACGATATCAGAAGCCATTCTAGTCACGTTCTCATCAATTTGTTCTGGAGTTGAATATATCTTACTACTTTGTAAAAGATACCCCTTCATTTGATCTGTTATTCTGTTTCCAAAACTAGCCAAGGTAATCCCAGACATTGCACGATTTGTTATACTCGGAATCATTCGAGCAACTTGACACGGAACCATTGATTCCAAACGTTCTACTGAATAAGGGCTTGTTATGGATACAATACATTGTTCTTTTGAGAGATAATTATATATGTTAAGTAATAGAGGGTGAATTTCTAGTGGCTTAACACAAATGTAAATAATATCTACGGTTTTAACTAAATCCTTGATATCCTCACATACATTTATACTTGGATATTGTTCCTTAATAGCCATTGCTTTGCTGATCGTTCGGTTTGTAATATAAAGCTGCTCTGGTTCTATAGTTCTTGAAGATAACCACGATTCAATTAATATTTGACCCATGTTTCCAGTACCTATTACTCCCCATTTCATGGTGCTCCCCTCCTAATTAATGCTTCACATCAAGTCTATGAACTAAATTTTCATATTATGAGAAAAAGAGGTGAACTAATTGTTTTGGATTAAAAATAATTGGTTAATTCTATTGGTTATTCTGGCTGTAACTCTTTTTATTCTCCTTGATAACGATAAATCAGAAGTGAATAACCCTGTATCTGAACAAGCAATTGAGGTAGTAAATACAGATGAAACGGAAACACAGTTAAAAGAAGGCAACAATCTACAGTCCCCTATTTTTGTTGATGTAAAAGGGGAAGTGAAAAAGCCTGGTGTCTACCAACTTACGGGTAATTCGAGAGTGGATGATGTCATTCATCTTGCTGGTGGATTTACAGATTTAGCAGATCCGCAATCAGTCAATTTAGCGCAAAAGGTAATGGACGAAATGGTAATAAATGTACTAAAAAAAGGTGAGAATCCCACAGCGATTGTAAGTGATGGTACAACAACAGGTGCAAATCAAAAAGTCAGGATAAACAATGCGTCAATAGAGGAAATCCAAGCATTGAAAGGAATTGGTGAAACGAAAGCTTCTGCAATTGTTCAATATAAAGAGGAACATGGCAACTTCACTAAATTGGAAGACCTTTTAAATGTAGATGGAATTGGTGAAAAGACATTAGAAAATATCAAAGATTATATCCAAGTCCCGTAATATGTTGACGAAGATTGACGAATGAATGTAAACTTAGTAAAAATGAAAGAAAAGAAAGGTAGAGTACAATGCAGAGGATTTCTTGGGATCAATATTTCATGTCGCAAAGTCACTTGCTCGCACTTAGAAGTACCTGTCAACGATTAATGGTTGGTGCGACCATTGTAAGAGATAAGCGAATCATAGCAGGAGGATATAATGGAAGTGTGTCAGGTGGTATCCATTGTATTGATGATGGATGCTATGTAATAGATGGGCATTGTGTCCGAACTGTTCATGCAGAAATTAATGCGCTTTTACAGTGTGCGAAATTTGGTGTGGCTACAGAGAACGCTGAAATCTACGTCACCCATTTTCCATGCTTACATTGCTGTAAATCGATTATACAAAGTGGGATTAAAGCGGTGTATTATGCTAAAGATTACAAAAATCACCCATATGCAATCGAGTTATTTAGAGACGCTGGTGTTTCTGTAGAAAAGGTTGAATTAGAAAAAGATACAATTGACTTACAGCCAAATAATTAATGGTTATGTAAAGGGGGTATTAAGCGTCAGTGAAAGGAAACAATCATTTGTTTGTCTTATCCGCAATCACTTCTGCCTTATCAGCCTCTTTTCATAACACGATTTTTTCCTGGTGTTGGATTGGGTGGTTGGTCTATTTAGTATTTGCGAAAGGATTGCAAAAACGTGTTTTCGTCAGTCTTATGATTGCAATCGTATTCCTAAATGTTTGGAACAAAGGATTGTTAGTTGATCCTAGTTTAAAATTTAATTCCTCTTCCATAAGCAACACTGTTGTCGGAAAGATAATTTCCCCGGTTTCTATTTCTTCAAAAGCCATTCAATTTACCCTTAAACCAGATCAGGTAAACGACAAGACATTAGTTGTTGTCTATTCAGATCAAATACAGAGTGAAAATCAATATAGTCAATTAAAAGCAGGAGCTAACTGTACCATAAATGGATTACCACAACCATTAGACAGGAAAACTAATCCCGGTCAATTTGATTATGGGGGATATCTAGAAAAACAGGGGATCACGAGCGAACTGATTGTGAAAGATCCACAGAATGTTTATTGTACAGGCGCATCGACAATTAACCAGTTATATTTGGCAAGGACTACCGTTATACAGAAAGCACAAGAGGAGTTAAGTCCTTCAACAGCAAGCTGGATTTCTGCGTTAATCTTAGGTGATGATCAGTTCTTAAGTGACGACACAATCGAACTATTTCAGAAGTGGGGTCTATCTCATCTCCTGGCTATTTCAGGTTTACATGTTGGTTTAATTGTTTCCTCTATTTATTTCTCACTTATAAAGTTACAACTGCTTACCCGAGAAAAAGCGCAATGGTTTGTTATTATTTGTTTGCCTTTTTACGCTATTTTAGCAGGGGGTGCACCATCTGTTTGGCGTGCTTCTCTTCTAACCTTTTTGGCCCTCATCATAACAAAAGTCAAAATTAAGTTGACTACTACCGACATGCTAGGAGTAGTTTTCTTACTTCTTATATTGATCAAACCGGAAAATATGTATCACTTGGGCTTTCAATTTTCTTTTTTAATCACATATTGTCTGTTATTATCTAAGTCGTTTATTCAAAATCAATCACGTTTTTTTTCTATACTAACAATTAGCTTTTTGAGCTTACTTACGTTGTTACCTCTTCAATTATATAACTTTTATTATTTCAACCCCTTATCCATTCTAATAAATCTATTATATGTTCCTTATTTTTCCTTTATTGTAATGCCACTTTTACTTGTTATAACCCTATCTTTAATTTTTCCTTTTCCATTCTCTTTTGTAGACCAAATGTTCCAAAACATCCATCATTTTGCAATGATTCCATTGGAAAATATCGATAAAACCCTATTTTATCCATGGATTACTGGTAAGTTTCCGCTTCTAATGTTCATCCCTTATTTTGTGGTATTTATCCTATTTATGAATCAGTTGTCTCGCTCTAATAAAAGTAAGGCTTTTTATTCCGGTTGTTTGTTAGTAGTTATTCTGCTAGCAGCTACTTTAAAACCTTACATAAGTAGTAGTGGATATGTAACAACTCTTGATGTTGGCCAAGGGGATGCTATAGTTGTAGAACTACCGCACAGAAAAGGAGTAATTTTAATCGATGTAGCAGGTACCTTGCAAGCAAATTTTAAATCTCCTTCTGATAAAGTGTATCGACAGGTAATTAAACCATATTTACTTTCAAGGGGGATTTCCTCCATTGATGCAGTATTTCTTAGCCATGAGGACCACGACCATATAGGGAGTCTGCCGTATCTTTTGGGAGATTTTAAGGTGGGGAAGCTGATCACTTCTGAATATTTTACATTTTCACAAGAGGCTAAAAAGATATTGGAACAAAAGAGGATTGAGCACATTACACTATCAACGGGGGAAGAGTTTGTCCAAGGAAACCAACATTTTTATGTTCTAAGCCCTATTAACAATAATGGATCTACTAATGAAAACTCCTTAGTATTATTTTCAAAAATCGGAGGTTTAACATGGTTATTTACCGGGGATATAAATACAGACATTGAATCAGAATTGGTAACAAAATACCCGAACCTTACTATTGATGTATTAAAGGTTGCCCATCATGGTAGTAATTCATCTTCCGCAAATTCCTTTATAGAAACTGTCTCTCCTAAGTATGCTTTAATTTCTGTAGGAGATAATAATAGGTATGGTCATCCACATTTAGAAGTTATAAACAGTTTAGAGCAAGAAGGGGTTTCGATTTTACGTACAGATCAGGTTGGTGCAATTCAATATCAGTTTCGCAGTAATCAATTAGGAACATTTACAACACAACTTCCATAGTATACAGATGAAGAAGCATTTATTCAATGAAAAAAGAGACTGTTAAAACAGTCTCTTTCATACGTAATAATCAATACTTAAGATCCAATTACGTCAATGATAACTCCGACGAAGAAAATAATCATAAAGAATAGAAAAGAGAAAATGAACCCTTTACCGGAATCAAATATATCATGACTTTTGGATTGCACATCTTTTTCAAATTCATTCATATGTACCCCTCCTAATCCAATCTTTAGTATAGTGCAAAATAATAAAAAAATCCACCTAGACAGATAAAAAATCAAAATTGTGGGAGTTACCTTAGTTAGCAAGACTTTACACCCATATTATTTTAAATTTTGGTCAATCTATAAAGGAAAGAGAAAATATCGCTTTATGAAGGAGTTTCCTGGGGCTCACTTTTAAAGCGTTGATATAGATTGCAGGGGGGAGTAGTTGCCGCTACTTCCCTCTTTTATTTTGCTTACACCATACATATCTGGATCAGTTTATAAACATACAATAAAACAATAAAAAGAAAATTGCAACTTGATGTTGCGAATTATTTACTTTCCGATTAGGATTAACACATAAATGGTTTTTCTGTCGGAGGGAAATAAACGTGTCATATTTTGAAGTAATGAAAAAGATTAAAAAAAAGCAATTCTCTCCTATATACTTATTTTATGGTACTGAATCATATTTAGTAGAGGATCTTAAACAACAAATTCTTTCTAAAGGTTTAACGGAAGAAGAAAGAGACACAAATGTCTCTATTTACGATCTGGAGGACGTTTCCATACAGGAAGTGGTTGCTGATGCTGAGACTTATCCCTTTTTTGGAGAACGTAAAATAATTATAGTGAATAATCCAATGTTTTTAAAGGCCAAACCAGATAAGACTTCTGTTGAACACGATGTGGAGGTATTACAATCATACCTTCTTCATCCAGCTGAATACTCCATCATAGTATTTATTGCAGCATATGAAAAAATAGATGAAAGAAAGAAAATAACTAAGTTATTGAAAAAGCAAAGCGAAGTGGTCGCTTGTGAACCAATTAAAGAGTGGGATTTGGGTAAGTGGATCGATGATATAGTTCGTTCATTAAAAGTGGTTATGGACGATCCAGTAAAAGAAAAATTAGTACAAGAAATTGGTACTAATCTTCTAATGCTTAAGTCAGAAATTGAGAAAATGGCCATATATGTGGGAGAAGATCAGCACATTACCATTGAAACTGCAGAACAATTGCTTTCCCATAATACAAACACTTCTGGATTGAAATTAGTTGATGCTGTTATTAATAAAGATTTATCATCAGCAATCCAAATTTATAAAGACTTAGAAAAAATGAATGAAGACCCGATTGCTTTAGTAGCGTTGTTATCTTCACAATTTCGAACGATCTATCACGTGAAAATTTTAAAGCAAAAAGGATATGGGCAACAACAAATGGCTCAGCAATTAAGAGTACATCCCTATGTAGTGAAAATGTCAGCATCGAGGGAAAAAAACTTTTCGGTAAATGAATTGAAAGAAATTTTTCACATCTTTACGGATACTGATGCAAGTATAAAACGAGGTAGAATTGAAAAGTCATTGGCTTTTGAATTACTGTTATATCAATTAATTAATCGAAAGGCTACTGCAATCCAGAGATAAGCATTTATGCTTATCTCTTTTTTTTAATAGACATTCTATCCATATCTCCTCTGAATAGTACTTTTTTTAACATCGAAAAGAAAAATCCTCTCCAGTCTATCTAATCACTACGTTTATCACATCAAAATGAACCAGCTGTTTAATATGCCCCTAGTATATAGTGTGATTTTCGTTGTCTTATGTTTAATGTCCGAGGAATTATCACTCTTTTAACAGTCCATGTGCAAAAAGCCCCTTAAAACGGGTGAGATCTAGCTTTTTAAAAATAAAAAACGACCCTTACAAGAGGATCGTTAGTGTTGGTCATATTTAAAACGAATTAAGCGCTAAGCTCGTTAACAGCTTTAGTTAGGCGAGATTTTTGACGATTACCTTTATTTTTATGGATAATGCCTTTTTGAACTGCTTTGTCAATTTTAGTAACAGCCTTTTGAAGAGCAGCTTTAGCGTTTTCCACATCTTTTCCTTCAACTAAGCTTTCTACGCGTTTAATTTGAGAGCGCATGTCAGTTCTAATTGATAGATTTTGTGCACGGTGATCGTTGTTAATACGAACACGTTTGATTGCAGATTTAATGTTAGCCATTTTTTCACCTCCATGTAACAACTCGATCAACTTAACTTTTTGGATCAAAAGTCATTGTACCAAAGCAGGACAAAGTTTTCAATAGGAATATTTTTTATTGTGTATAATTGTATGTTTTCCTCCCTTTATGTCAACCCTAATGGAAAAATGGTGTAAATAATCCTAACCATTTACTGAAGGAGGAATTACGGTGGCACAAGAAGATAAGAAGTTATTTGAAGTTCGCACAGATCTAGCTGTGGAAGCAAGAGATATGTATGTCGAAAAGGAAAATCAAGAGGAACAGGAAATAAAAGGGGTAACCATTAAAGAAAAAAATGAGGGTAATATAAACATATCATATGTTCAAATAGATGAAACGGGTGCTAAATCATTAGATAAAAAAGCTGGTAACTATATAACCATCCATTCAGAGGGAGTTAAAAAACAAGATACGAAGCTACAGGAGCAAACTGCAAAGGTTTTAGCTAAAGAATTAGTGGAGATGTTAAAGCAAAGTAACCTTCCAGATGATGCGAAATGTCTTGTTGTTGGGTTAGGAAATTGGAACGTGACACCTGATGCGCTAGGACCTATGACGGCTGAAAAAATTCTGGTGACTAGTCATCTATTTAAGTTACAACCTCAATATGTCGAAGAAGGATATCGTCCAGTTTCAGCAATGACACCAGGTGTTATGGGGCTAACCGGGATTGAAACAAGTGACATTATTTTTGGAATCGTAGAAAAAACGAAACCAGACTTTGTTATTGCAGTAGATGCTCTAGCTTCTAGGTCTATTGAAAGAGTTAACGCTACAATACAGCTTTCTGATTCTGGAATTCATCCTGGCTCGGGTGTTGGAAATAAGCGGAAAGAATTAAGTAAGGACACACTAGGTATTCCGGTCATCGCTTTGGGAGTTCCGACTGTTGTCGATGCCGTTACCATAACAAGTGACACAATTGACTTTCTACTAAAACATTTTGGTAGAGAGTGGAACGAACGAGATAAGCCATCAAAAGCATTGACCCCTGCTGGGATGAATTTCGGGAATAGGAAACTGACAGACGAAGATATGCCAAGTGAAGAGAACAGAAAAGCTGTACTAGGAATGGTGGGGCAATTAAACGATGATGAGAAACGTACGCTGATCAAAGAAGTTTTAACCCCGCTTGGTCATAACTTAATGGTAACGCCTAAAGAAGTTGATGGATTTATGACGGACATGGCTCATGTTATAGCAGAAGGATTAAATGCTGCCCTCCATGAGAATGTTAATATAGACAACTTTGGAGCATATACACGTTAAATCTATTAGGACTATAAATAGTTACTAGAAAAATAAATAAGTCGTTCTACTTTCTGAATCTCTATCATAGAGTCTATTAAAGGTGATAGAAGGTTTAGAAAGGGTGGGACGATGTATAAACAAAAGTTAAACGAAGCGAAAAAGTTTTTAAATAGATGGAAACCATGGAAGAAATTTAGTGTACTGGTCATAGGTGTTTCAATACTGTTTATTTTTATAGGGATTTTAACAACCATACAACCAGCATATCGAGTATCCTCATCGACTATTAATAATTGGACTAGTCAAATCAAGGGGTCATCTTTTCTGTATTTATTAAAAATGGAAAACCATTCATTTGGAAAAGCGTTTCCTCAAGACGAATCCCCTATTGTTATATCTGATTTAGTTTTTGAAATGGCGACGAGTGTAAAGCCAAATGATGCTAGAAGTCTTTTAGGACGAGAGTTACCTGGCTTCGAGGCATATGATAGTACAATCATTGTGGCAAGTGAAGGTAGCGACTATACGAACTTACCGATTGAATCTTCTGCTCCGTTAGATGTAGTTCTAGAGGACAGAGAGGCAAAAGAACCGGAAGAGGAAGAAACAAACGTTCCAAGTAAGGAGCCTGAAGAAGGTCAACCTACTACCAATGGAAAAGATGTTGTCTTCGTTTATAACACCCATAATAGGGAATCCTTCTTGCCATATTTACCGGAAGGAACAGATATAAATCACGTTTACCATTCAGAGGTTAACATTACAAAAGTAAGTGATCGACTTGCAAAAAGCTTAGAGGCAAATGGAATTGGTTCTAGCGTTGACCAAACAGATATTGGGAATGTTTTAAGCAAAAACGGTTGGGAGTATTGGCAATCCTATGATGCTTCGAGACCTGTAGTTAAGGAAGCATTAGCACAAAACAAAGATATTCAATATGTTTTTGACATTCATAGAGATAGTCAGAGGAAAGATGTCACAACAAAAGAATTTGACGGAAAAAAATATGCTCGTATCGCTTTCGTAGTAGGAGAAGATTATCAGAATGAAAAGAATCTTAGCTTTGCAACGGAATTACATAATTTAATTAATGAAAAATATCCTGGGCTAAGTAGAACTGTTTCGACCCAAGGTGGTGCAGGTTATAACGGCGTATATAACCAAGATCTATCTCAAAATTCAATAATTCTTGAATTTGGCGGTGTAGACAACACTATGGAAGAACTATACAGAACGGCTGATGCTGTGGCAGAGGTTTTTAGTGAGTATTATTGGAATGCTGAGAAGGTTCAAGGAAATTAATCGAGGTGACTAAAATGGGGAAAATGATTATGACGGCATTGACAATGTTGGTTTTGTTTCTAGGTGGTGTACTATTTGGTATCGAACAAGCAAATGAAGGGGTCCTCCAAACTCGGGGATATTCCTCAGATCTGGAGGAGGCTGTCAAGTCTGAGGTGACAGAAGGAGGTAGTTATGAAGTAGAAGTAATGGGAAAGAAATTTGAACAGGTAGATATGGATAAAAAGGAACAGCAATATGAAGAAATAGAATCTAATCACCTTATGCAAAAAGTGGCAACTAATTTAGAGAGTGGGGTAAAATGGTTCTATAACCAAGTGATTCACTCAGCCTATCAATTATCCCAAGCCTTCTTCTAATCCAAAATGTAACCCAAAATGATCCTGGTGATAGGAATTATCCCAGGGTTCTATACTTTTTATTGAATATAGCAGTGTCGACTGCTATAATTTACCCTAGTATGCCCTCTCGAAAATAGGAGTGATCACCATTGACAAAAGAAAGAAATCAGAGTAGAGTACGTAACTTTTCAATAATTGCCCATATTGACCATGGAAAGTCAACCTTGGCGGATAGAATTTTAGAGAAAACAAAAGCACTAACATCACGAGAAATGAAAGAACAATTCCTTGATGCCATGGACCTTGAAAGAGAACGTGGGATAACTATTAAACTAAACGCTGTTCAGTTAAAATATCAACAGGAAAACGGTGATGAATTTTTATTTCACTTGATTGATACCCCTGGGCATGTCGATTTTACATATGAAGTTTCTAGAAGTTTAGCAGCTTGTGAAGGAGCAATTCTAGTGGTAGATGCTGCCCAAGGGATTGAAGCCCAAACGCTTGCAAACGTTTATTTAGCTCTGGATAACGATTTGGAGATTATCCCAGTTATAAACAAGATTGACTTGCCTAGTGCTGACCCCGAAAGAGTAAAGCAAGAGATAACAGATGTAATTGGGATTGATGGAGATGAAGCGATATTAGCAAGTGCTAAGGCCGGGATCGGAATTGATGAGATATTAGAACGGATTGTCGAGAAAATTCCTGCCCCTGTTGGTGATCAAGATGCCCCACTGAAAGCACTAATTTTTGATTCATTGTACGATTCCTATCGAGGTGTAGTTGCCTATGTTTGTATTAAAGAGGGATCTGTAAAAGTTGGCGACAAGATTAAAATGATGGCAACTGGTAAAGAATTCGAAGTTAATGAAGTTGGTGTTTTCAATCCAAAGCCGGTTCCACAAAATGAACTTTCAGTTGGGGATGTTGGGTATCTAACTGCTTCCATTAAAAACGTTGGAGATACGCGTGTTGGGGATACAATCACATTGGTTAATAACCAGGCAGAACAAGCATTACCTGGGTATAGAAGATTAAACCCAATGGTGTTCTGTGGATTGTATCCAGTCGATGCTAATCGATATAATGATTTACGTGAAGCGTTGGAGCGCCTAGAATTAAATGACTCCTCCTTACAGTTTGAAGCAGAAACATCCCAAGCATTAGGTTTTGGTTTCCGTTGTGGTTTCTTGGGATTACTTCACATGGAAATAATCCAGGAAAGAATTGAACGCGAATTTAACATTGACTTAATTACAACAGCACCAAGCGTTATTTATCAAGTTTTAAAAACAGATGGAGAAGAACTATCCATTGATAACCCATCCTTTATGCCTGATAATCAAAAAATTGAAGAAGTTAGGGAACCTTATGTGAAGGCTACTGTTATGGTGCCGAACGATTACGTGGGACCTGTTATGGAATTATGTCAAAAGAAACGTGGAGACTTCATTGACATGCAGTACTTGGACGATAATCGTGTCAATGTTGTTTATGAAATTCCTTTATCTGAGATTGTTTATGACTTCTTTGATCAATTAAAGTCGAACACAAAAGGATATGCTTCTTTTGATTATGAAATGATTGGTTATAAGTCATCTAATTTAGTGAAGATGGAAATTCTTTTAAATGGGGATACCATCGATGCGCTTTCCTTTATTGTGCATCGAGACTTCTCTTTTGAGCGTGGAAAGTCTATTGTTGAAAAATTAAAATCATTAATTCCTAGACAGCAGTTTGAGGTTCCAATTCAAGCAGCTATAGGGAATAAAATTGTTGCTAGGTCCACTATTAAGGCAATGCGGAAAAACGTGTTGTCAAAATGTTATGGTGGGGATATTTCACGGAAAAGAAAATTGCTTGAGAAACAAAAAGAAGGTAAAAAGCGGATGAAAATGGTAGGATCTGTAGAGGTCCCTCAAGAGGCATTTATGGCTGTCTTGCGTATGGATGATGAAAGCTAATCAATCCGTAATTGTATAGTATAATAGTAATCTGACCCTTGTCGTTTCTTTTGACAAGGGTTTCTCACTTCCCGTTGGGTGTGAACGTTAATTAGTCGAGGAGTTGTAAAGATGGTTTCTGCAGTATATATTCACATCCCATTTTGTGAAAAAATATGTCACTACTGTGATTTCACAAAGTTTTTCTATGAAGAAAAAATGGCGGATGACTACTTAGAAGCGTTAGAAAAAGAAATGGCAAGTTATATTTCGGCACCAAAACACAAAGTAAATACGATATTTGTTGGGGGTGGTACACCAACAGCCCTTAACTATAAGCAGTTAGAAAGATTAGTAAAAGCGATAGCTAGACATTTTGATGTAGAGCACTGTGAGGAATATTCCTTTGAAGCGAATCCGGGCGATCTTGACGCTGAAAAAATTAAGATATTAAAACAATACGGTGTGAATCGTATATCCATGGGGGTACAAGTATTTGATGATGAGATGCTTGAGAAACTAGGAAGACTCCATCGCATTAAGGATGTTTACCAAAACATTGATTCATTAACACAGCAAGGAATTACAAATATCAGTATTGATTTAATATATAGCCTTCCAAACCAAACGTTGGAACATTTTAAGCATACGCTAGATGAGGCGTTATCCTTTGATTTACCACATTATTCCGCTTATTCGTTACAAATAGAACCTAAAACAGTATTTTATCAACGTCATAAGAAAGGGAAGCTTAGAAAGCCCAAGGAAGAAGTGGAAGCATCCATGTTCGAGTTATTAAGAGATGAAATGAATGCTCATGGTAAAAAACAATATGAAATAAGTAATTTTGCTAAACCCGGTTTTGAAAGTAAGCATAATTTAACCTATTGGAATAACCAACATTACTTTGGATTTGGGGCAGGGGCACATGGATACTTGCCTGGGCAAAGAATAATAAACTTAAGGCCGTTTCCAGCTTATGTAAAAAAAGCAAATGAAGATGGTAGACCTGTTCTGCATATTGAGGAGATAAACAAGAAAGAGCAAGTAGAAGAAGAAATGTTTTTAGGTTTAAGGAAAATACAAGGAGTTTCTAAACAGTTATTTCATGATAAGTATGGAGTGACGTTAAATGACATATATAAAGACGCTATTTTTCACCTTGTTCAAAAAGGTTGGCTTCTGGAAACGGAAGACTCTATTTCCTTAACAGAATCTGGAGCGTTATTCGGTAATGAAGTTTTTCAAGAATTTCTTTTGGAAGAAGATTCTTTGAAGCTTTCGCATTGACAATTTAGGCACCTTTTGATAATTTATTATTAGATTTAGCACTCGGAAGTGAAGAGTGCTAACAGAGGTGATCATCGATGTTATCAAATAGACAATTATTAGTATTACAAGTTATTATTGATGAATTCATCCAGACGGCACAGCCAATAGGTTCCCGTGCTATTTCCAAGAAAGAGGATATCTCATTCAGTTCTGCGACGATTCGTAATGAAATGGCAGATTTGGAAGAAATGGGATATATTGAAAAAACACATTCATCCTCTGGGAGAGTGCCATCTGAAAAAGGGTATCGTTTTTATGTCGATCACTTAATATCACCATTTCGACTGTCGAGTGACGAAATGAATTCTATCACGCATACTTTTGAAAAAGGAATGCTAGAATTCGAACAAATAGTGCAAAGTTCTGCGAGGGTACTTTCGGATCTGACGAATTATACGTCAATCATTTTAGGACCTGAGGTTTTTGAAACGAAACTGAAACAAATCCAGATCATTAGCTTATCTTCAACAACCGCAGTTGCCATACTTGTAACAAACACTGGTCACGTTGAGCATAGGTCTTTTACTATCCCTGCTACTATTCAACCAAGTGATCTAGATAAATTAGTAAATATCTTAAATGATCGACTAGTAGGAGTGCCGATTATCCAACTTCATGAGAAACTATATACGGAAATCGCTGAGTTAGTAAACAGTTATACACAGGATTTCGAAACTGCTTATAAATATGTTAAGGCAGCATTATTTGATGAACAGCATGTTAAGCTATATGTTGGTGGTAAGACAAATATTTTAATGCAACCTGAATTTAAAGATGTTGAGAAAATCCGTTCGTTGTTTACTATCATGGAAAAAGAAGATGAAATAGCTAACCTACTTCGTTCAAGCACTGGTGGGATTAATGTTTCCATTGGGCAAGAAAACAAGATGGATGCTATGCAAGACTGTAGTTTGATTACTGCAACTTACTCCCTTGGTGATAAACAAATGGGAACAATAGCTTTGCTTGGCCCTACAAGAATGGAATATTCACGAGTTATTTCATTGTTAAATGTTCTATCATCAAGATTAACGAAGACATTTCATTCTTGGTATTAATTTCCTTCAAATAGGGAATAGTTGGTTATGTAAGCTTTTAAATTGTTGGGAAATACTAGCCGTATTAGAGCTTATGCTACTTGCGGCTATATACATGCAAACGAAATGATTTGATTATCTAATCATTCGTGATATATTCTATAAGGATTTTTCTGTAGTTTTAGGAGGTGACGATCGTCGTGGAAGAAAAAGAACAAGAAACAGTAGAAACAGGGGAACAAGAAACAGTAGAAACAGGGGAACAAGAAAAAGAAGAGTTAGTAGAGGAAGCTGAACAAGAGCTAGTTGAAGATCCAGATCTTGAAAATGCTGAGAGTACAGATGAGGATTCAGAACTAGAGGCGTTAAAGCAAGAAAAAGATGAAATCTATCAGCGATTGTTAAGGTTGCAGGCTGAGTATGATAATTTCCGCAAGCGAACACAAAAAGAAAAAGAAGCTGATAGAAAGTATAGATCTCAAAGTCTTGTAACAGAGTTGCTTCCGGCTGTGGATAATTTTGAAAGAGCCCTGCAAGTGGAAATTAAAGATGAAGCAGCTAAAAGTGTTGTAGATGGATT
This sequence comes from Aquibacillus kalidii, assembly GCF_014280935.1. Taxonomy (GTDB): domain Bacteria; phylum Bacillota; class Bacilli; order Bacillales; family Amphibacillaceae; genus Aquibacillus_D; species Aquibacillus_D kalidii. Next base: position 6,709 of record NZ_JACLZI010000024.1, on the reverse strand, counting down.
GCAAATGGTTTACCGTCAACTAGCTGATGCATTGAAAAATGAAGGGGTAGAAGAGATTAAAACAGAAGGAGAAATATTTGATCCTAACCTTCACCAAGCAGTCATGCAAGTGGAAGATGAAAACTATCAATCCAATCAAATTGTAGAAGAATTACAAAAAGGCTATCGCTTAAAGGATAGAGTAATTCGTCCAAGCATGGTAAAAGTAAATCAATAAATTACATATGTCGTAAAGGAGGAAATAAGTCATGGGAAAAATAATCGGTATTGACTTAGGTACAACAAATTCATGTGTGGCTGTAATGGAAGGCGGAGAGTCGAAAGTTATCCCTAATCCAGAGGGTAACCGTACAACTCCTTCTGTCGTAGCGTTTAAAAATGGGGAACGTCAAGTAGGGGAGGTTGCAAAGCGTCAAGCAATCACTAATCCTAATACTATCATTTCTATTAAACGTCACATGGGAACAGACTATAAAGTAGAGATTGAAGGAAAAGAATACACTCCTCAAGAGTTATCTGCAGCAATTTTACAATATATTAAATCCTATGCAGAAGACTATCTTGGTGAAACAGTGGATAAAGCAGTTATCACTGTTCCAGCATACTTTAACGATGCAGAGCGCCAAGCAACAAAAGATGCTGGTAAAATTGCAGGGCTTGAAGTAGAACGTATTATTAACGAACCAACAGCTGCAGCACTTGCATACGGTATTGATAAAGGTGATCAAGATCAGACTGTATTAGTGTATGACCTTGGTGGAGGTACATTTGACGTGTCCATCCTTGATATCGGAGAAGGTACGTTTGAAGTAGTAGCAACTGCAGGGGACAACCGTCTAGGTGGAGATGACTTTGACCAAGTTGTCATTGATCACATGGTTGCAGAGTTTAAAAAAGAAAACGGAATTGATCTTTCTAAAGATAAAATGGCTTTACAACGTTTAAAAGATGCTGCTGAAAAAGCGAAAAAGGATCTTTCTGGTGTAACACAAACACAGATTTCTTTGCCGTTTATCACTGCGGGTGAAGCTGGACCGTTACACTTGGAAATGAATCTAAGTCGTGCAAAATTTGATGAGTTATCTTCGAATCTAGTAGAGCGTACAATGGGACCAACACGTCAAGCTTTAAAAGATGCTGGTATGTCTGCAAGTGATATTGACAAAGTTCTTTTAGTTGGTGGTTCTACTCGTATTCCGGCTGTACAAGAAGCTATTAAAAAAGAAGTTGGTCAAGACCCATCAAAAGGTGTAAATCCTGATGAAGTAGTTGCACTTGGTGCTGCTATCCAAGGTGGAGTTCTACAAGGTGATGTAAAAGATGTTGTTCTTTTAGATGTTACACCACTTTCACTTGGTATTGAGACTATGGGTGGCGTTACAACAAAATTAATAGAACGTAACACCACTATTCCAACTAGCCATTCTCAAGTCTTCTCAACAGCAGCTGATAGCCAAACAGCTGTAGATATCCATGTGTTACAAGGGGAACGTGAAATGGCTGCTGATAACAAAACGTTGGGTCGTTTCCAACTAACTGATATCCCACCAGCTCCACGTGGTGTACCACAAATAGAAGTGTCATTTGATATTGATGCGAATGGTATTGTAAATGTACGTGCTAAGGACTTAGGAACAAATAAAGAACAGTCTATTACAATTAAATCATCTTCTGGTCTATCTGATGATGAAGTAGAACAAATGGTAAGAGACGCTGAAGAAAATGCCGAGGCAGATAAAAAACGTCGTGAAGAAATTGATCTACGCAACGAAGCAGATCAAATGATTTTCAGCACTGACAAAACATTAAAAGATCTTGGTGATAAAGTTTCTGATGATGAAAAGCAAAAAGCCGAGTCTGCTAAGGATGAATTACAAAAAGCCTTAGAAGGTAACGATTTAGATGATATTAAAGCTAAGAAAGAAGCTCTTGAAGAGCAAGTACAAGCTTTATCTGTTAAATTGTATGAGCAAGCTCAAGCAGACGCACAAGCTCAAGCAGGTGCTGAAGGCTCAACAAAACAAGATGATGATGTTGTAGACGCAGATTACGAAGAAGTCGATGATGAAAAGAAAGAATAATTAGCCAAAAAGTGAATGAGAAGATAGATTAAGTAAAAGTCAAAGTCAGGATCCACATGGCTTTGACTTTTACCTCTTTAAAAAGGTCTTTAATTTCGAGCTAGCCTTAGAAATAGATGTAGGTAAGGATAGATAGGATAATATTTGCCCTGAAATTAGATTAAATGTTATGATAAACTCTATGCTATAGAGAGTCGGGAGAGTGATCGTCAAGTGAGTAAACGAGACTATTATGAAATATTAGGTGTCTCAAAAGATGCATCTAAGGATGAATTAAAAAAAGCATACCGCAAGCTTGCTAGAAAATATCATCCTGATGTGAACAAGGAATCGGATGCCGCAGATAAATTTAAGGAAGCAAAAGAAGCGTATGAAGTACTAGGTAATGAGCAGAAGCGTGCTCAGTATGATCAGTTCGGTCATGCTGGTCCACAAAGCCAAGGCTTCGGTGGAGGATTTGGTGGTGCTGAGGACTTTGGTGGCTTTGGTGATATTTTTGATATGTTCTTTGGTGGTGGTGGACGTCGTCGTGATCCAAATGCACCGAGACAAGGGGCAGATCTTCAGTACACCATGACACTAGGATTTGAGGAAGCAATCTTTGGTAAAGAGACCGATGTTGAAATTCCAAAAGAAGAAGAATGTGATACATGTGATGGTTCAGGTGCAAAACCAGGTACAAAATCTAAAACGTGTTCGCATTGTAACGGTTCTGGGCAATTAAATATGGAGCAAAATACGCCATTCGGACGTGTGGTGAATAAAAGAGTTTGTCATTATTGTCAAGGTACTGGAAAAATCATTCCGGATAAGTGTAATACTTGTGGTGGAAGTGGGACAGTTAAAAAGCGTAAAAAAATTCACATCAGTATTCCAGCTGGTATTGATGAAGGTCAACAAATTCGTGTGTCTGGTCAAGGTGAGCCAGGTGCAAACGGAGGACCTGCTGGCGACTTATATGTTGTTATTCAAGTCCGTTCTCATGAATTTTATGAGCGTGAAGGGGATCATATCTTCTGTGAAATGCCTATCACTTTTGCGCAAGCTGCACTTGGCGATGAGATTGAGATACCAACAGTCCATGGAAAAGTAAAGCTCAAAGTGCCAGCTGGTACCCAAAATGGGAAGACCTTCCGTCTAAAAGGGAAAGGTGCTCCAAATGTACGTGGTCATGGTCATGGCGATCAGCACGTGAAAATTAGAGTCGTTACGCCAACTAATCTAAGCGATCGTCAAAAGGATTTACTTAGAGAGTTTAATGAAATTAGCGGTAATCAAGCAACTGATGAACATGAGGATTCTTTTTTTCAACGTGTAAAACGTGCGTTTAAGGGAGAATAATTTTTAATAAGGTGTACTGAAATTTAAGGAAATGAGTTGATCTTATTGAAGTGGTCTGAATTAAGCATCCAAACCACCAATGAAGCTATCGAGCCTATCTCTAATATATTGCATGAAGCTGGAGCAAGTGGTGTTGTAATAGAAGATCCTAATGATCTTATAAAAGAACGCGACACTTTTCTTGGTGAAATTTATGAATTAAATCCTGATGATTATCCGGAAGAGGGAGTTCTTTTAAAAGCATATTTACCAGTTAATAGTTTTTTGGGTGAGACTGTTGAAGAGATTAAACAAGCGATTAATGGCTTACTGTTATATGATATCGATTTAGGAAGTAATCAGATAACTGTCAGTGAGGTTAATGAAGAAGAATGGGCTACTGCTTGGAAAAAATACTATAAACCTGTCAAAATCTCTGAAAGAGTAACCATTACTCCCACTTGGGAAGAATATACTCCAGTTTCAAGTGATGAAATTATTATTGAACTTGATCCTGGAATGGCATTTGGTACTGGTACCCATCCAACAACGGTATTAAGTATACAAGCTTTGGAAAGACAGCTAAAATCAGGGGATCAGGTCATTGATGTTGGTTGTGGTTCAGGTGTGTTAAGTATTGCTTCTGTCCTACTAGGCGCTGACCGTGTCCAAGCCTTTGATCTTGATGAAATAGCTGTTAGAACGACAAAGTTAAATGCTAAGTTAAATAAAGTTGAGCAACAAATTGAGTCTAAGCAGAACAACTTGCTTGATAACGTTGATAAACAAGTAGATGTCATAGTTGCTAATATATTAGCAGAGATTATTTTGCGCTTTGAAAAGGACGCATTTGATAGATTGAAGCCAGGTGGTACTTTTATTACATCAGGAATTATTCAAGCCAAGAAACAATTGGTAAAGGATGCGCTAATTTCGGCGGGCTTCGTAGATTTAGAGGTCAACCAAATGGAAGATTGGATTTCAATTATTGCAAAGAAACCGGTAGGAAAGTAGGTGGCTAGCATTGCAACGTTATTTCGTAGCTACTACTGATTGGATTTCTCCTGATAAAGCAAGGATTACAGGTGATGATGTTCACCACATTTCCCGGGTTATGCGAATGACAGAAGGAGATCAAGTGATCTGCGTAAATTCAGGTGGGCAAGCAGCCACATGTGAAATTACGCATATAGATTCTGATGAAGTAAAAGTTTCTGTCCTAGAATGGAAGCAGGAAGAAGTTGAACTTCCTGTTGAGGTTACCATTGCTCAGGGGTTACCAAAAGGTGACAAGTTGGAACTTATTTTACAAAAAGGAACAGAACTTGGTGCTAGGAAGTTTATCCCCTACCAAGCAAGTAGATCCATCGTTAAATGGGATCAAAAAAAGGCGACTAAAAAATTAGATAGATATCATAAGATTATCAAAGAGGCTAGTGAGCAAGCTCATAGAAGTGTCATTCCTAGCGTGGAAACAGTAGTTAGTTTCCAGAATTTGATAGAGAAAAGTAAATCATATGATGTTAAACTTATGGCATATGAAGAAGAGGCACGCAGTGATCAACCAAATAAACTTAGTCAAGTTTTTAATACGTTGGAACGAGACCAGACTATTTTCACTTGTATTGGACCAGAGGGGGGCTTTACCCCTGAAGAGGTTGAGGCGTTAAAAGTAGCTGGTTTTGTTTCTGTTCGATTAGGGCCTAGAATCCTACGAACTGAAACAGCTGCCATGTATTTTCTATCAAGTTTATCTTATCATTTTGAAGAATTGGGGTGTTGAAATGCCTACAGTGGCTTTTCATACATTAGGTTGTAAAGTTAATCAGTATGAGACAGAAGGGATTTGGCAAAAGTTCAAAGCAGAAGGCTATGAGCGTGTTGACTTTGATCACCATTCTGATGTTTATGTTATTAATACCTGCACTGTTACGAATACTGGAGATAAGAAGTCTAGACAAATTATTCGACGTGCAGTAAGGAAAAACCCTGAAGGTGTGGTATGTGTAACAGGGTGTTATGCACAGACTTCACCAGGTGAGATTATGGAGATTCCAGGAGTCGACATAGTTGTTGGAACGCAAGACCGTGGCAAAATGATCAGCTATATTGAGGAACATAAAGAACATCGTCAACCTATTAATGGTGTTTCTAACATAATGAAAAACCGTGTGTTTGAGGAAATGGACGTCCCAGCATTTACGGACAGAACAAGAGCAAATCTAAAAATACAAGAAGGTTGTAACAATTTCTGTACGTTCTGTATCATTCCGTGGTCCAGAGGTTTACTTCGTTCCAGAGATCCTCAAAACGTGCTAGAACAAGCTCAGCAGTTAGTAGATTCAGGCTATAAAGAGCTAGTGTTAACTGGTATTCATACTGCAGGGTATGGAGAAGATATGAAAGATTACAACTTTGCTAAACTATTAAGGGAATTAGAAACAAAAGTTGTAGGTTTAAAACGAATTCGTATTTCCTCTATTGAGGCTAGTCAAATTACAGATGAAGTAATCGATGTATTAGATAAATCCGAAAAGATTGTTCGTCATTTGCATATTCCATTGCAATCAGGATCAGATACAGTCTTGGAAAGAATGCGTAGAAAATATTCTTCTTCTTTTTACAAAGAAAAGGTTGATAAGATTAAAAAAGCTTTACCAGGCTTAGCAATAACTTCAGATGTTATTGTAGGCTTCCCAGGTGAAACGGAAGAGGAATTTAACGAGACGGTCGACTTCATTAAAGAAATAGGTTATTCAGAATTACACGTCTTCCCATACTCTAAGCGTACTGGTACACCTGCAGCAAGAATGGATAATCAGGTTGAGGACGAAGTGAAGAATGATCGTGTACAAAAGTTAATAGAGTTATCCAATCAACAAGCAAAAGAATATGCTTCTCTTTACGAAGGTGACATCCTAGAAGTGATTCCAGAGGAAAATTTCGACGGTGATGGAAATCTTCTTATTGGTTATTCAGATAACTATCTAAAAGTTAAATTTGAAGGTTCTTCTGATTTGATTGGTAAGATCGTAAGAGTAAAATTAACTAAAGCTGGCTACCCATACAATGAAGGGACATTTGTCCGTGTAATGGATGAGCCAATGATTAATCAAAAAATAGAAATGACATCATAAACCCAGGATTCCTGGGTTTTTTTGTTAATAAAATTTTATTAAGACGCAATTTCTATAAAATAACCAGTAAGTGGAGACGTTGATTTCCGCTCCGGGCAGTTGCTTTCCGTGGGCAACGCCTCAGCCTCCTCGGAAGAAAACCGCTTCCTGTGGGGTCTTCACCTGTTGCTT
>NZ_JACLZI010000023.1 GCF_014280935.1 Aquibacillus kalidii | reverse complement strand
GTGTTCTTTGCGACCGAGGAGGCTCAGCGCGAGCCCACGGAAAGCGAAGTGAGTTTCCGTAGCGGCACCTCATAAGTTACTTCGTATTTTATACAAAATATGACAAAGCACAATCGTTACGAAAAGAGCCTTCGTAATTAAAAAACCTCACACTCTACCTAGGAGTCTGAGGTTAGCTGAAATCGGATAATGCATAAATTTGCTCTAGGCTAGTTGGTAATACATCATCTTTCATCATAAAGCTAAAGTCAGGATTAACTTGCAATTGATCTGGTAATTCATTCAATAAGACAGGGCCGTCTGTTTCATAGTATGTAGGCTGATTAGTTATCGTGTCAATAGTTGCAAAATAGATGTTTTTAACAATATTCCCGCCTTTACCAACTACATAATACTGCCCAACATATTTAAGGCTTTCCACTATGCCACCTGTCTCCTCTTTTACTTCTCTAACTGCCGCTTCCTCAGCAGTTTCACCTTCTTCTACTTTTCCACCAGGGAATTCTAACCCTCTATCCTTATGTTTCGTTAATAACCACTTATTGTCACATCGACAAATCACCCAAACGTGCTTTGGCTCCTTATGAAACGGATGATCATCGAACGACAACTTTACTTGATTATTATAATAATCATGGAATATTTTCATATTTTTCAGCTACCTTTTATTCTAATACTTAATAGTGGTGATGTTTGTTAGTTTCCATTCGTTGCTGTAGGTGAATTCTAAATCTATATTATATTCACCAAATATTTCGTTTTGATTAGACTGTGTTACCTTTACCCTATTATCCCCTAGTTTTATTTTCTCATAGATTCTATTTTTTTCAAACCATGGTGGTGTTTCTGTTGCAATGATATAGAGACCATTTTCTTTTTCCTGATAATAAATATCTATATATTTACTTGCCACTTCTTTAGATGCAATAGATGAAAATGCTTCTATTAGTTCACTCTTTGTATGAAATAGAAGCACTTTATAATGATCATCAACCTCTTGTACAAGAGTATCCATAAATTTATCCGTTATCGATACGATCACATCATGAGACAATTCTTCTGTATTTTCCTGTTCTTGTAAGGTAGTCGTTTGTACTTGAGCGCTTACAAACATGGACGGATGGTCACTGGATTTACGATTTTCTTCTTTTTCTACGTCAGGAAATGTAGCAGAATTTACTCCTACTTCCATAATTGGATTGTCGACCGGAGCTTGATTATAGTAAAAAATAAAGTAAGGTAAAAAAGCTATTACCAAAGTAGTTATGACAGATATCGTTATTTTCTTCATTAATTGCCCCTCCCACATCTATATTATATTTACCTTTTTTTGTCCTAGATTTAAACTTCTTTTCATTCTATCTTAGTTAATAGACGTATTTACTAAGATGAATGTTTCAGAAATTTTCTGTGAAAGGTTTCACTTTATGGAAAGGGACAACTAATTTGTTAGAAGATTCCTTTTGGTTAAGGAAAGATCAATCTAATATGTTCATACTTTCAATATGTTCTCTGGTTTTCCCATCTCCTAAATCATGGATCATTTTAAAAGCATCAATTAATCCATCATCATAATTGTCGTTAGATTCGTCATTATGATAGGGAACATACGGAATATGAGCTCGAACAAATCCATTCATGTCAGCATTATACATCTCATTCATTTTCTCTCTTAATAAAAACACTTCTTCATCATTTGCATGAATGATGAAGTCATTGTTATTACCAAACTCTACTTGGGATATCTCTTGTGTACCAATATTGACATAATACTTTTTCTTTTCCATCTTTCACCCTCCTACCCTTTAATTTTCTCTATTACTTTTTATTTATGAACAACTTTTCACTTTTTTTGCATATGGTATGTTACAAGAAGGCTTAGGTAAAAGAAACATCCAATAATGGACAAACGTCCACTTTAAAAAAAAAAAAATTTTTAAATAGAAAGGAATGTTGTTCATGCGTTTTGCTGATGATATTTTGCAACGTTATTTACGTCATTTCAACGAAAATGAAAATGATTCACTACAGTTATTTATACAATCTATTCTCGAACAGATGGATCACCAGGATATCTTGGAGGTTTTCAAAAGCCTTTCTAAAGAAGAACTGAACGATATGCTGGGGCGGCATCTTAGTCAAAGTCTTGTGGAAAGATTGGAACAGCCAACTTCTAATTTTGAAGATGATTTGAATTGGCGTAAAGTGCAGTAATAGCTTTTCGCTCAAAATTAAAAACCCCATCATAAGATGAGGTTTTACTAGTTAATTTACTTTGGATGATGGTGTTCCATATGATTCAGTCATTGCTTTTTTAATTAAGCAACGCCCTCTTCCATGCGGGATACACATTGGTGTACCAAACATTGGATCATATGTAACATCACAATTCATTTGAAATACGTCACGTACTAAGCTGCAATTTATAATTTCTTCTGGCTTTCCTTGTGCGTACACTTTTTTATCTTTTATCGCAACAATGTTGTGTGCGTATCTACAAGCAAGGTTTAAGTCATGTAATACCATAACGATTGTACTATTATTGCGCTCGTTAAGTTCAAATAATAAGTCCAATATATCTATTTGATGTGTCATGTCTAAATAAGTTGTTGGTTCATCTAGAAGAATCGTATCCGTGCCTTGTGCTAATGTCATGGCAATCCATGCTCTTTGGCGTTGACCACCTGATAAAGAATCAACTGCTCGATCTTTCAACGCAGACATATTAGTGGCATTTAACGCTTGATTGACTGCTTGTTCATCTTCTTGTGACCACTTTTTAAATATACTCTTATACGGATGTCTACCTTGTTTGACTAAGTCCTCGACTGATAATCCTTCTGGACTTGTAGGACTTTGTGGAAGAATAGCTAGCTGCTTCGCTACGTCCTTTGTTGGTAATTTCGCAATATCTTCTCCATGCAAAACAACCCCGCCCTCTTTTGGTTTAAGGAGACGAGCCATAGAACGTAACAATGTGGACTTTCCACATCCATTCCCTCCGATAAAGACAGTGATCTCACCTTTAGGAATTTCAATATTCAAATCATCAATGATGATATCTTCTCCATATCCTAGCGTCAAATCTCTCGTTGCTAATGTTTCCATTTGCAATCTCTCCCTTACGAGGCTTGCGATTTTTAAACAATTTTATATGTTAAATCGATGGTTAGTTTTTTTAAACTTATACAACTAGTTTATTGGGTTTTGAATGTGAAGTCAATGATTTTGAGAATCTTTATCAATTAAAATGATTGGCATTTCAATATTTATTCACAGATATGTAACTGGAATGTTTTGTCACTTTTAAAAAATAGTTAATCGCGATATACTGAGTATACAAAAAAAGCGAACAAGTGTTCTTTTTATATGAGGTTGAATTTATGATTGATTATACTGCTTTACCTAGAAATGATGTGCTTTGTATTGATATGCGCTCCTTTTATGCTAGCGTAGAATGCGTTAAAAGGGGATTTGATCCAATGACAACTATGCTAGCAGTTGTTGGTGATAAAAATCGGTCTGGAAGCATAATTTTAGCAGCATCGCCTACGTTAAAAAATAAACATGGTGTTAAAAATGTTAGTCGTTATTTCGATTTACCTGATGACCCTCTCATACATGTAGTAGAAGCTAAGATGGGAGATTACTTAAAAGTATCCGTAGAAATAACCAAATTGATTAATCAATTTGTTCCAAAAGAAGCGATTCATCAATACTCTGTCGACGAAGTGTGGGTAACTGTTAATGGGCTAGGGAAAATTTACGGAAGTAGTTGGAATATAGCAAAACTTATTAAAAATGAGTTACTTGAAACAATGGGCCTAACATGTTCAATCGGAATAGGTGATAATAAATTTTTAGCCAAGGTTGTGATGGACCTATATGCGAAAAAAGATGGCATTGCGGAATGTCGCTATGAGGATGTGAAAGCAAAACTTTGGCCGACGCCGATTGAAGATATTTGGGGAATTGGAAAACGAATGATGCGTAACCTTAATCGAATGGGAATAGTCAACCTAGGGCAACTTGCTAACTATTCCCTAGAACGATTAAAAAAACGATTCGGAGTTATGGGAGAACAGCTGTATTGGCATGCTTGGGGAGTCGACCTTAGCCCTGTTATTGGAAATTTTGAAAAACAATCACAAAAAGGATTTGGTCACGGCATCACGTTGTTACGAGATTATGATGACGAGGAAGTATTTGCTTGTATGCTCGATCTAGCTGAAGAAGTATGTAGAAGAGCAAGAACAGCAGGCCAAGCTGGCAGAACAATCCATCTTGGAATCGGATATTCTCAAGAAACAGGTGGTGGATTTAGTCGGTCACGCTCTGTTGATTTACCAACCAATATTACGATGGATATATACAATATTTGTATTCAGCTGTTTCAAGAGTTTTATGATGGTAAAAGTAAAATTAGACGTGTGTTTGTTACTTTAGATCACTTATATGACGATGAAGAAACACAGCTTGATTTATTTGAAGATAGAACAAAAAGAAAAGATATCGGTTATGTAATGGATGCGGTTAGAGCACGCTATGGCCCTACTGCCCTGTTACGAGCTACAAGCTTTACTAATTCTGGTGTTACGCTCGAACGAAGCAAGAAAATTGGTGGGCATAAAGCATAGTAAATAAGATGAAGACCTAGACGACAAGTCAAGGTCTTCATCTTAATTCCCACTCTTCACGTAACAATCCCATACGAATGGAGTCATAGTAAACACCGTTGTAGAGCCGACATTTTCTAAGGCGTGCTTCCATAGTCATCCCAATCTTCTCTCCTACCTTCACCATTCGCTCATTTCCAGACCATGTTGTATAACCAACTCGAACCAAAGGAAGTGTACTGAATAAATGTGAAATCCACATTTTTAATGCTATTGTACCATAGCCACCATTCCAGAATTTAGTATCATAAATAATAATACCCATTTCTAACCAATTTGAAGGCTTATGCTCCCAATAGTAACCAACTGTACCAACTATATCTCCGTCTATTTCGATAGCCCATCGATCCTCTTGTTCTACCCACGTTTTATTTGCAAGGAATTCCTCTTTAGGAATGTGTTTATGTTCATAATAAGGCGCATCCCAGTTTTTCCATTCTGGCCATGCTTCTTTATAAACCATTTCCCACAGCTTAAATAGGTCTCCTTCCACAATAGGTCTAATGGTTACACCCTTTTCTGTATAACTCAAAATCTCATCCCCTAAATTCTATTTAGTTATTTAACAATTTACTTAATTGGTGACGAATTACTTTATTAGACGCAGTTCTTGGAAGTTGTTCTAAAAAGTACACTTCTTTTGGAATCTTATATTTTGCTAAGTATTTGCTACAGTAACTAATAACCTCGTCTGCTGTTACGATTTCTTTTTCCTCTACCACTACAAAAGCAACGGGAGTCTGTCCCCAAGTTGAATCTATCTTACCAACAATAGCTACGTCCTTAACACCTGGACATCCTGATAAGACACTTTCCAATTCAGCAGGATAAATGTTTTCTCCACCAGAGATAATTAAATCCTTCCGTCGATCCATTACATATAAAAAACCTTCTGCATCGACATAACCCATATCACCAGTGGCCAACCATCCGTTATGATCGAAAGCACTTCGGTTTGCATCTTCTGCTCTAAAATATCCCTTCGTAACCATTGCTCCCTTTACATGAATCTCTCCAACCTGATAGTTATTAGCTATCTCGCCTTCCAGCACAATTTTTAACTGAGCAGGAAACAAAGGCTTGCCAGCAGATCCAAGCTTATCTAACGCATCTCTCGGGCTAAGCGTTACAATTTGTGAAGAAGTTTCCGTCATCCCATACGTTTGATAAACAGGAATTTGAAGTGATTTGGCTTTTTGTAATAGTGGCTCCGGTGCTGGTCCCCCACCCAAAAGCATACACCGAAAGGAAGACGGATAGAACTGATTACTCTCTGCAACAACATCTACAAGTCGTTGCAAAGTCAGCGAAACGACGGAGACAATCGTTACACCTTGATTTACGATACCATTATGAACGACTTGTTCATCAAACTTTTCAAGTAGATACACTGGCATACCATAAATAACACTTTTTATTAATATAGATAACCCACCAACATGAAATAACGGTAAAGAAGCTAACCATTTATCACGATTATCTATACCTAAATTAAGCGCAGAGGCGATTGCACTCCACCAATGATTCCCATATGTATGTTGGACACCTTTTGGCTTTCCTGTTGTACCAGACGTATAAATAATAGTAAACAAATCATCAAGGTTAATTTCACCTAAAAGTTCCACAACTTCCTCATTTAATTGATGAACTTCTTCAACAGAATAGATAGGAGCAGTAAAGTCAAATACATCAGATGGTAAGCTTACGTCGGTAAGAATATAACCAACCTCTGCGTTGTTTAGTTGAAAAGATATTTCTTTAACTGCTAGCCTTGTATTTAATAAAACTGCAACTGCTCCCAAATAGGAAAGGGCATGAATCATCACCACCATTTCACTCGAATTATGAGCATAAATAGCTACATGATCTGCGCACTTAACTCCGATACCAGCTAACTTTCTAGCAAATGATTGTGATCGCTCTTGTAACTCTTTAAATGTTAGTGTTTCTTTGTCAGGAATTTCAAGTGCAAGCTCATTTGGCGATAATGCTGCTTGTTTATCCAACCAATGAGGGATAATCTCTGCCATCCATATCGAATCCTTTCACATATTCCATTTTGCATATATAAAATATAATCCTTTTCTGTTTCATTAAATCCAGCGCTTTTCAAAATAAAATCCCTTATACATTGATGGCCACTTTGCTTAAAACTTTAATAGACCATCTAAAGAGCTCTTTTTACTAATTAAAAAGTCAGGTCATAGTTTCTAATAGTAAAATAGAGACCATCACAAAAGTGATTGGTCTCTGAATGAATTACATGAATTAAGGAAAGCGTGGGAATTGTTTAAAGTCAGGATTACGCTTTTCTTTAAATGCATCTCGTCCTTCTTTTGCTTCATCAGTAGTATAGTAAAGTAAAGTTGCGTCTCCACCCATTTGTTGAAGTCCTGCAAGACCATCTGTATCTGCATTTAAAGAAGCCTTTAAGAAACGAAGTGCAGTCGGTGATTTTTCTAGCATTTCTTCACACCATTGAATTGTTTCTGCTTCTAGCTGATCTAATGGAACAACCGTATTTACTAATCCCATGTCTAACGCTTCTTGAGCATTATACTGACGGCATAAGAACCAAATTTCACGTGCTTTCTTATGTCCAACGATACGAGCAAGGTACCCCGCACCATATCCAGCATCGAAACTACCAACCTTTGGACCTGTTTGGCCAAAGATAGCATTGTCAGCAGCAATAGTTAAATCACAAACAATATGTAAAACATGACCACCGCCGATTGCATACCCAGACACCATTGCAATAACCGGCTTCGGAATTACCCGAATTAATCTTTGCAAGTCTAGCACATTCAAGCGTGGAATTTGGTCATCCCCAACATATCCTCCATGCCCACGTACCTTTTGATCACCGCCAGAACAGAAAGCATCATCACCGGCTCCAGCTAACACAATAACACCTATATTGGAATCGTCTCTTGCATACGCAAAGGCATCAATTAACTCATTTACTGTTTTAGGACGAAAGGCGTTGCGTACTTCCGGACGGTTAATAGTTATTTTAGCAATCCCATTATATGTTTCATATAAAATATCTTCATAGCTACGTTCACTATTCCATTCAACTGTCATCATTATATCCTCCATTTCACTATTCACTTAATTGATTAATAAAATCACTTACTATTGTACCAAAAATTTCAGGTTGTTCCACATGAACTGCATGACCCACATTTTTAATAACCTTATATTGACTATATTTTAGGGATTCATCCATATGTTTCCCTAATTTAACAAACTTATCGTCTTCCTGTCCAACAAGGATTAACACAGGTAAGGAGAAGTTAGCTAACTGATCCCACCAAGAAGGCTGTTTACCTGTCCCCATCCCTCTAAGGGAATGAACTAACCCTTGTTTAGATTGATTTAGACGCTCGCTACGGATATTAGCTTGAACGTTAGATGTTAATTTCTTTTGCGTTTTAAACAAATCGAGATTTTCCCAATATTTAACAAAATCGGAAAGTTCATTTTGTTCCATCCACGCAGCTAATTGTTCATCTTTAGCCTGTCTGGAAATCTGCTCATGTGATTCAGCTAGTCCAGGAGAGGCACTTTCTAAAATGACAGAGGCCACTCTTTCAGTGTATAGCATGGCAAAAGATAGAGCGGTTCTCCCACCCATAGAATAGCCTAGTAAATTCACCTTATCAAGGTTTAACTCATTAAGAATCGTCTCTAAATCTGCACAACAATCTTCCATACTCACTAGCTTATCAATGTTTGTTTTACCATGTCCTGGAAGATCAAGTACAATTAATTTATACGCTTTTTTCCACTTTTCCACAAACAAGTCCCATGTTTTAGAACTACCTGTAAACCCATGTAACAAAAGTATCGGAGTTCCTTCTCCAGACGTTTCTACCCAATAATCACCGTTTTTTGTCGAAACATACATCTGCTCACCCCTTTAATTGCTCAAGCAGTATTTTTTCAATGTTGCTCCATTTCGCTTGATGCCAATGAACATTTTCTTGTCTGTTTGTTTGTACTTCGATAACCGTTAAACCAGCATGATCATAACTTTCCGTTAAGGCCTTACTGAACTCATCCCAATTGTTTGGTACATGATATGCTCCATTATACATCGTGATGATAGGTTTAAAATCAATATTAAGCGGCGTTCCGAATAATACTTCAAAATGCTCCGATTGTTCCTTTGCTTGAGGCAGAAAGGAAAATATCCCTCCACCATTATTATTAACTAGTACTACTGTCAAGTTAATATGATATTGTTTTGCAATCAATAACGCATTAAAGTCATGAAAAAAAGATAAATCTCCAATCAAAAGAGTCACACGTTTACCAAGTGCTGCAGCACCAAGTGCACTAGATGTGATACCATCGATCCCATTCGCACCACGATTACCCAATACAGTAATTTGTTTGGTGTTTACCAGGAAAAAAGTGTCTAGATCTCTAACAGGCATACTATTCCCAACATACAATGTCGTATCATTTGGAATAGCCTCTGATATATAACGAACAGTTCCTCCTTCTGACAACTCTTGATCAGATTCATCTTTAGATAAAAGCTTGCTCGTAGATTTATTTAAACCAATCCACATTTCCTTCCAATCCAAGTCAAAGTTCATCTTGTATTCAACTAATTGTTCACATAACTTGGATGGATCAGCATATACAAATTGTGCCGATGAACCGGTGGGCTCTCTATGACCTTCTTCATCGTCGATAATAATTTGTTTAACATGCTCGTTCTCTTTTAGTAACAATAAAAATGGTTTCGATATTGGCATAGCACCAAACCGGATAATAAATTCAGGTTCTAGCAGTTCACGTACTTGTTTACTTTTTAATATCGAATCATAGCATTCAATAATGTTTGCTTTACTATGTTTGCCTGCTCGTAATTGAGATAGTGGATCAGCCAAAATTGGAAGGTCATAAGCTTCTGCTAATGCAACAATTCCCTTAGCAAGGCCAGCATCATTTTGCGGTCCACATACAATCAGACCACGTTTATAATTTCTTAGAGCTGAAATTATTTCATCTAATTGAACGTTTTCCAATGAACGTTTTCCAATGTAGTTAGAATGAAAAGCACGATTTTGATATACGTCTCCCCATAGATTGTCTAAGGTGAAAACTGGTACAAGTGGCTCACGAAAGGGAAAATTCAAATGGACTGGTCCCGGATTACCGTGAACAGCATTATGTACTGCCCTAGACGCTTTACCACGCACATACTTAAGCATGAAATCTGTCGCTTCAGGAAGGGCCATCTCATGGAACCATTTGACATAATCCCCATACATTTTAATTTGTTCGATAGCCTGAGGGGCTCCAACATCTCGCAACTCATGAGGTCGATCAGCAGTTAATACAACTAGTGGCACTCGATCATAATGCGCCTCCACAATAGCAGGGTAATAATTAGCCGCTGCAGTTCCAGAGGTACAGATTAGCGCCACAGGTTGTTTCGATTGTTTAGCCATCCCTAAAGCAAAAAAAGCAGCAGAACGTTCATCCATATTTACCCAGTGGGTAATATCTGGATGCTCTGCAAAAGTTAATGCTAATGGAGTAGATCTTGAACCAGGGGAAATGACAACATTGGAGAGTCCACTTCTGAATAACTCATCCACAAAATTGGCTACATATCTTGTTAGTTTTTCAGTGTATTCCATTTATTCTCCCCCTAAAACTGATAGCATTGGTGTAAATTTAATAGTAGTTTCTTGATATTCAGCCTCAGGATCGGAATCTTTTACAACACCACAACCTGCAAAGAGAGAGCCCTGACTTCCCCGCAACAACGCGGACCGAATCGCAACAGCAAACTCTCCATTTTCGTATGCGTCTAACCACCCGACAGGAGCCCCGTACCATCCTCTATCCAACTCTTCATTTGCTCGTATAAAAGTTAGTGATTTCCCCCTAGGTAATCCGCCTAATGCAGGCGTTGGATGCAGTTGTTTAACTATATCGATGATACTGTTACCCTTCTTCAACGTTCCTTTAACAGGAGTGAACAGATGTTGTAGATTTTTCAAGGGATAAATTATTGGTTCACTCGGTACATTAATATTTTCACAATAATCAGAAATAGCCTTACTAATCATTTTAACTACAAAATCATGTTCTTCTCGATTTTTCGGATCGGTTAACAAACACTGGCCTATTTGGATATCTTCTTCTAATGTCTTTCCTCTTGGTGCAGTCCCTGCCAGACAAGTAGACAAAAGCTTTTGATCTTCAACACGAACCAACCTCTCAGGTGTAGCCCCTATAAAGCAAGTTTGCTCATTTTCAATAGCAAAAATATAACTATTTGTTTGCGTATCTATCAATTGCTTAACAATGGGAGCAATTGCTACATCTTTTTCAAACTTGACTTTCATTTCTCTAGCCAAAACAATTTTATTGGCTTGCCCGTCTTTGATCTCTTTTGTTGCTTTTAGAACAAGTTGTTTCCAAGTATGCGGATTAACCTCTTCTTTTGCCGTGATAGAGGGGGATTTTGGTAAGGTGAAATGATCATTTAGTAAATGCTGTTTATTTTTATTAATTGTATATAATAATTGTTTAGCATGATCTTCTTTATGAACAATTATATTTATTGTTAAATAACAAAAGCCGTCTATAACCGTTAACAAATAAGTAGGCACCCTAAACAGGCTGCCTCCAAAATGGTCCCATAATGCTGTTTGTTCTTTCAGAGGGTCAAATGCAAATCCTCCAATGGCAATGGGACCAGTACCTGGAAGCTTGTAAGGATTAATAATAATTGCATCCGAAAGTAGTTTATTCCACTGCTTCTCCATTTCCACAAATCTATCTGAATCAGCTTTAATCGAATAGGCCTGTCCAGCCCCAACGAGATAAAACTCATCTTCTGAACTTAACCAAAAGACACGATCCCCTTTTATATCGTCTGCCTTAGTGAAGAACGCAATCGGTTCTACATTATCTATTTGTTCGGATATACTTAACAGTTGTGGTGCTTGTTTTGTTTTTGCCATAACTATTGCTTCATCTAGAGCCTCTTCCAGACTCTTTACTTCTGTTTGAATCATCAAAAACCCTCCAATATAAATAGGGCATTACTATAAGCGAGTTTCATTATATTATAAACCAATACTAATTTAAATTAATAATGCTTTTCTATACTATTTTATTCCCTTTCTTTAGGTTTCTCAACTATTGGTACTATTTACATACAAATAAATGTTAAAGATAATTTGACACTATACGATTGATTCCATAAACTTAATATGATATTACTCGCATTTCTAGGGGTTAGTAAGGGAGAGAGAACTTTCAATGCAATCGCTTGAGGAGAATACATTAAACGCTAGCTTAAATGAAAAGCCAGGCTTTCATGTCTGGTGGAGACTGCTCAGACCACATACATTAACGGCTTCATTTATTCCCGTTTTTGTAGGAACAATGTTAGCAATTTTAGATGGTTCTATTAACTTTTTGCTATTTGCTGCGATGTTAGTAGCAGCCATGCTTATTCAAGCTGCAACAAATATGTTTAATGAATACTATGATTTTGTACGTGGGTTAGATAATGAACGTTCAGTTGGTATCGGTGGAACAATTGTACGTGATGGTGTTAAACCAAAAACTGTATTAAACCTAGCACTCTTATTTTTTGCATTATCAATGTTATTAGGTGTTTATATTTGTCTAGAATCAAGTTGGTGGATATGTGCGATTGGATTGGTTTGCATGCTACTAGGCTACCTTTATACTGGTGGACCTTACCCGATAGCTTACACACCATTTGGGGAATTTTTCTCGGGATTTATTATGGGCACCATTATTATAGGCATTAGCTATTTTATCCAGACATTAACGATTACACCTGAAGTTGTTTTAATTTCCATACCGATCGCTATATTTATCGGAACCATTTTACTATCAAATAATATTCGCGACCTAGATGGAGACAAAGAAAATGGCCGAAAGACAATTGCAATCCTCATTGGAAAAAAGAATGCAGTTGCCTTATTGGCAGGAAGCTTTACAGCTAGTTATGTAGCAACAGTCCTTTTTATCATTTTCGGATTACTACCAATATGGTCACTTATTGCTTTTCTTAGTATTAAAAAGGCAATTAATGCGGTGAACGGTTTTAAAAACAAATCAACAAACATAGAAATGATGCCTGCCATGAAGGCGACCGCTCAAACAAATACCTTTTATGGTTTTCTATTAGGAATATCGCTCTTAATTCAAATATTTATTCCTTTATCTTTATAACGACAAGTGGATCGGCACTTGTCGTTTTTCTTATTTTCTAAAGTACTGGGTAGGAGGATTATTATGAACTTTGACAAAACACTGATGAATACATTAGGGATGGAAATAGAATCTTTAGACAAAAAATTAGTTAAGATAAAAATGCCAGTTGATGAAAGAACACATCAACCAATGGGCTTTTTACATGGCGGTGCAAGTGTTGCATTAGCGGAAACAGCTGCAAGCATTGGGGCTTCCTTAAATGTAGATACTACCAAATTCCATATCTTCGGATTAGAAATAAACGCAAATCATATTAAGAGTAAAAGAGATGGATGGGTCAGAGGATTGGCAAAACCAATCCATATAGGTAAAAACACAATGGTTTGGGAAATTAAAATTATGGATGAGCAAGAAGCTCTTATATCAATAGCAAGATGTACCGTTGCAGTAGTCCCGATTAAGGGCTAAAGCGCAGCGTTTGACCTGGATTAGTGCAGATTTTTCCTTCCCATTCCAAAAAGCGCAGCGATCGGGATGGATTAATGCAGATATATCCTTTCCATTCGAAAAAGCGCGACGATTGGGTAGATTTAGTGCAGATATCTCCTTTCGTTCTGAACAATATCACAAAAGGCTACCGTCCAATAGACGATAGCCTTTTTATATTTTCATATTTAATTTAATGTTAATCGTTTCTTTTCAAGCCAAGGTCGGAGTTTCGCAAATACAGGAACAAATAATACCCCAACTATGACACCTTTTATCGCATTAAACGGTAGAATACCACCAATTACTGTAGCCCATTTAACAGTAGGAATAGCCATTTCTTCCATTCCCATAAATAAGCTATAAGCTGGTAAAATTAAGAAATAATTTAATATTCCCATGCCAATTGCCATCACTACTGTTCCAGTAACTAAACCCGAAACAAGGCTCTTAACACCTTTGAACTTATGGTATAGAACGGAAACAGGTACAACGAACAATATACCAGCTAAGAAATTCGCAGCTACACCAACAGGTTCTCCTCCACCAATGATAAGATGTAACAGATTTTTAACTAACTCAACTATGACACCAGCAACCGGACTAAACAACAATGCTGCTAATAAAGCTGGCACGTCACTAAAATCTATTGTTAGATATGAAGGCAAAAACGGTAGTGGGAACTTCAAGAACATTAACAACATAGAGATCGTACCTAGTAAAGCGAAAAGTATAAGTTTTAACAATTTTGATGATTGCGTCTTATTGTTTTGCATCATCTATTCCTCCTTCATCTTTTATCGATTCTAATCTTGCATTTGATGAAGGGAGAGCACCTGAACGACAAAAAACCCTAAAACCTATGGGGCTTTAGGGTATACATGTATCAGGAAATAAAGGTATCAAAAAACATACCTTATTTGCTCCTTATCTTCTCCCATCCAGACTTTAACTGTCGGTCCCGGAATTGCACCAGGTCCACCGCAAAAGCATTGCTAATGCGGGTCACGGACTAAGAGTGGTAAACCACTCATCACCGTCGGTCGGGAATTACACCCTGCCCCGAAGATAGAATCGATATTAAATTATAGTTTTATTATACTATGCTAATTAAAATTTGTGAAGTATAACTTTGTGAATGTTTTAACTAACTTAGTCCTCTAGTGGATTTAAACTCTCTGATCCAGAAAGATCAGCAATCATTTTTACAAGTAGTTCAATTTCCTCGTCAATGTCTTTGATACTAGCTGTTTCCACTGGAGAATGCATATACCTCAATGGTAATGATACTAAACTAACTGGGACGCCACGTCCAGTTAAACGCATTTTATCTGCATCCGTTCCTGTCATCCTCGGTGTTAATTCGTATTGAACAGCCATGTCTAATGAACGGGCAGCCTTTTCTAGAAGCTTATTCATCTTTATATTAATTGGTGCACCCTTTGCAAGAACTGGCCCTTTCTCTAAACGAACATCCCCATATTTATTTTTATTAACGTTAGGATAGTCCGTTGCAAATGTAACATCGCAAGCAATAGCTACCGTTGGCTCAATTCCTGCTGCTGCAAAATAAGCACCACCCATATTTGTCTCTTCGTTTACGGTACTTGCAGCATATACACCTACATTTAAATTCTTTTCAGAAAGTCTTCTTAGAACCTCTGCAACAATAAACGCTCCCGTTCTATTATCCAGACCCCTACCAGCTATGTATCTATCCATTAACATTTCTGGCTCACGATCATAAACAGCTAAATCACCAATCTGAACGTATTTTTCCATTTCCTCTTTTGACTTGGCTCCACAGTCGATGAATAATTCATCCAAGTCAAAATCACCTTTAATACCGCCATGGTGCTGTGCATTAACACCGATCACACCTTTAATCTGTTGATGTGTACCAAGTACATTCACCTTCATGCCTACTGCGGCTTTTGGGTTGATTCCCCCCATTTTATCAAAGTGTAAAAAGCCTTGTTCATCAATACGATTTACTACTAATGCTATTTCATCACAGTGACCTGCTAAGAGAATTTTAAATTCGGCATCTTTATTAAGTACCCCAATTGCGTTACCAGCATTATCTGTGATGATTTCCTCAGCAAATGGCTTAACATAATTAATCCATTTCTTTTGAATTTCCATTTCCATACTAGACGGTGATGGTGTTTTCAATAATTCCAATAAAAAATCTAATCTCTCTTTTTCCAAATGTATGACCTCCTTTAAATCTGTTATTATCATATCAAAAAGTTACGAATTTAATAAATATATCGTACTAAGACCAAAACTTTTACTTATTTAGTTATGTTATATAGACTATATTTAGAGCTAAGCAACACCTGTAAACTCACCAATAAAATTTCAAAACTAGGAGTGAGAACTAATGAGTTTAGAACAATGGTTTAAAAAAGGTATGGATCCAGATGAATATATTGAATCTATGGAACAACATAAAGAAAACCTTCTTCATGTATATGATAATTTTTTACTACCACAAGATGAAGCCTTCTTCAATAAGCTTCGAGACAAAAAGTTAAGAGGTATTGTCATTACTGAGGATTGGTGTGGCGATGCAATGATGAATGTGCCAATCTTGTTCCGAATTGCACAGGAAACAAATATGGATATTAAACTATTACCTAGAGATCAAAACCTAGAATTAATGGATCAATATTTAACAAATGGAACAGCACGATCTATTCCAATCTTCATTTTTATTAATAATGACGGAGAAGAAGTAGCAAAATGGGGACCACGCGCTAAAGAAATTCAAGATTTCATCGATAATTCTCGAGCTGGTCTACCTGACAAAGAAGCAGCAGATTTTGAGGAAAAGCAAAAAGAACTATTCACGTTTATTACTAAAGCTTATAGAGAAAATACTGATTTTTGGGACGAGGTCTACCAAAGTTTAAAGCAAGCCCTCTCTTAATAAAAAAAACAGTCCAAGGTTGGGCTGTTTTTTTTTTATAGATATAATCGCTAACAATACTTTTTATTAAGTTTTGATATCTAAATTATATATAAATAAAGTTTTGGCCATACTCAATAACAAAAACACAAAAAGGTGAAAACTAAATGTATTTACATAGATTTTTACAAGTATATTTTCGTATGCCTATTCTATTTAGGCTTATATCAACTGTTTTTCTAATAATGATATTGTTTGGGGTTATGATACACTTTGTTGAACCAACCCATTTTCCTTCTATTTTCGATGGCGTTTGGTGGGCTTTCATTACAGGTTCCACGGTCGGTTATGGTGACTATGTCCCCTTAACCATTACTGGGAAAATGATTGCAATCCTTCTCATTTTGACAGGTGGTGGACTAATTACTTTTTATATGGCTACTATATCAGCTGGGACTATCAAGCGTGAACACGACTTATCTGAAGGAAAAGTCGGCTATAGAGGAAAAAATCACATTATTTTAGTTGGTTGGAATGAACGGACAAAACAATTGATTGATATGATCCTAAAGCACGATAAAGAAGAACAGATTGTCTTAATAGATAGAACCCTTTCAAATTTATCTTACAGACAAAGCCATATTCATTTCATTCGTGGTAGTGCAGCAGAGGATGACGTATTGAGTAAAGCGAATGTTAAGGAAGCTAGATATGCGATTATAACTTCCGATCCATCCAAACAAGAACAAGAGGCAGATCAATCAAGTATATTATCAACGGTAGCAATGCGAGGAAATAATCCTAATTTATTTATCATAACGGAAATATTAATTAAAGAGCAAATTTCAAATGCAAAACGAGCTGGAGCAGATACGGTGATCCGTTCCAATGATTTTATGAGTACATTATTTTTCAGGGAAATTTATAGAGAAACTCCTGTGAAACCTTTTGAGTTGCTTTTAGATGTACTAGCAAATCAACAGTTTACCCAGGATGTCTTACCTGATCACTTACATGGTAAAACATTTCACGTGTGTTTAACAGACCAATTAACTAGACAGAAACTTCTTATTGGAATGAAAAGAGAAGGAGAGTATTGGTTAAACCCTCCTCCTGAATGTAAACTTAAAACTGGTGATGTATTAATATTTTTAAAAAGTTTACATTAGCATATTTTCTATTTGTTCTATTAATCGTTTGCCTTTTTCAACATATTTAGTGGGGACATCTGAATCAGGGTCAATTGGAGATTGAAACTGATTCACGGATCCTTGCAAAACACCATTATCCGCATGAGCCTCTACATCATCTTGATACTTATGGGTTAAGATAAAAGGAGCTCCTAAACGAACAATCGCTCCTGGTGAGTCAAGCATTCCTTCTTCCACTTTGAATGGTATTCTCAAAAATTGATATCCATCCTCATCTGCCATTTTATAATCCATCGCACCCTCATCGTAATCCCAGCTACCACCAACAACATAGCCGAGTGGTTTAAGCTGCTTTTCTAATTCATATAACGGAAACACTTTATTTTCTAAACTTGAAGAAATTGGAATCATAGATAAATAACTCCCTTTTGCTGTTTACATTTACTATACCCTTCTAGAATTTTTTTATGTTTCTAATTACACTAGATAATAAAGAAACGTAACGAATTCAAAAAAGAAACGGTGATTAGGAATTTCCTCCAAATCACCGTTTCTTTTTATATTAAAGTCTTTTTTCAAGCTCTTCTTTTTCTTTTTCAAATCCTGGTTTCCCAAGTAATGCAAACATATTTTTCTTATACGCTTCTACACCTGGTTGATCAAAAGGATTAACGCCAAGAAGGTAGCCACTAATTGCACATGCTTTTTCAAAGAAGTATACAACATACCCAAAAGTATAAGCATCAAGCTTTGGTAAATGAACAATTAAGTTTGGAACTTGTCCATCTGTATGAGCTAGCATCGTTCCTTGATATGCTTTTTCATTAACATAATCAACTGTTTTACCTGCTAAATAGTTAAGTCCATCTAAGTCTTGATCTTCTTTTTCAAGTGTGATATTGGACTTCGGCTCTTCAACATGTAGAACTGTTTCGAATAAGTCTCTGCGGCCCTCTTGAACATATTGACCTAATGAGTGTAAATCTGTTGAGAAGTTTGCAGAAGATGGATAGATTCCTTTAAAATCTTTCCCTTCGCTTTCACCGAAAAGTTGCTTCCACCACTCCGCAAAATATTGAAGATTTGGCTCATAATTAATTAACATCTCAATAGTTTTACCTTTGTTGTAAAGAACATTACGAACAGCTGCATATTGATAGGCAGGGTTTTTGGCAATATCATCTTCACTTAATTCTTGTTGAGCCTTTTGAGCGCCTTCCATCATTGTATCAATATCAACACCACTTACCGCAATAGGTAAAAGTCCCACAGCTGTTAAAACAGAATATCTGCCCCCAACATCATCAGGAATAACGAAGCTTTCATAGCCCTCTTCAGTTGCTAAAGTTTTCAAAGCACCCTTTGCTTTATCTGTTGTTGCATAAATTCTACCTTTTGCTTCTTCAACACCATATTTTTCTTCAAGGAACTTGCGGAAAATACGAAAAGCAATCGCAGGTTCCGTTGTTGTACCACTTTTAGAAATTACATTAACCGAAACGTCTTTATCTTTAAGTAAATCAAACAAATCATTGATATATGGTGCACTGATACTATTACCAACAAAAAATACTTGAGGCGTTTTTCTTTGATCTTTTGCTAATTCGTTGTAAAAAGAATGATTTAGCATCTCAATAGCTGCGCGTGCACCTAAGTAAGAACCCCCGATACCTACTACAAGTAAAACATCGGAATCTGCTTTAATCTTTTCTGCTGATTTTTTAATTCTGCTGAATTCCTCTTTATCATAATCAGTTGGTAAGTTAACCCAACCTAGAAAATCACTACCAGCACCTGTTTTATTATGTATAGCTTGGTGGGCTAATTTTACTGGTTCTTTTAAATATTCTACTTCATGTTCACCAAAGAAAGATAACGCTTTACCATACTCGAAACGGACA
Organism: Aquibacillus kalidii; assembly: GCF_014280935.1. Classification (GTDB taxonomy): domain Bacteria; phylum Bacillota; class Bacilli; order Bacillales; family Amphibacillaceae; genus Aquibacillus_D; species Aquibacillus_D kalidii. The sequence continues at coordinate 29,720 of NZ_JACLZI010000023.1, read as the reverse complement.
TGTGTCATTATTTACCCTCCATATTTATAATCTCCCTTTTAATTTACCTAAACCTACTACTTAAATCAAGTGAAGAAGTGCACGAATTATTTCATTTCGTTAGTCCGATACATAAATTATCTAAAATTAGTCATTATAAAAGTGAAGCATCGTTTTTATTAGAGCGATGTATTAATGGAACATAAGGAGGAAGCGTGCATGAGTGCTTTGAAACGCATAGCTTTACTACTAATCATTATAGGTGCCATTAATTGGGGACTTATTGGCTTGTTTCAGTTTGACTTAGTAGCTGCCCTTTTCGGTGGCGGTGAACAAAGCGGTGCCTTTGCGCGAGTTATATACACACTAGTTGGTATTAGTGGGCTAATCTGTCTTTCACTTCTGTTTAAACCATCAGAAGAGTTAGCAGATCGCAGAGAACCTAGAGCTGAGCGATAGAATAGCTTAGCTTGATACAAAAAAGGCCTTTCGGAATTTTACTCCGAAAGGCCTTTTCCTATATTACTTCTTAAACGTATTCTCACGTTCTTCAGATTGCTTAATCCAGTCGTTCAATTTGTCTTTTAACGTATTGAACCCTGGTTCTACATCTGACTGAGTTTGTTGAGTAGACTGTTGTTTCACTTTCTTAGACTTAGGCTTTGCTTCTGTTTGTTTTGGAGCCTCTTCTGTAGCGCGAATAGATAGAGAATATTTATTACTTTTTTCATCTATAGAAAGAACTTTAACCTTTACTTCATCTCCTACAGTAAGAAATTCATTAATATCCTTAACAAATCCGTGTGTTACTTCTGAAATATGAACCAAGCCTTGTATTTCATCGTTTAGAGCTACAAACGCTCCATAAGGCTGAACACCTGTAACTTTTCCTTCAATAACTTGACCTTCAGTAAAATTTTCTGCCATGTTGAACATCTCCCGACTTTTTTCAATACTTTTTTTGTGTTACGTCACCTCTAGTTTGCCCAGAGGCTTTAGCTCCCGATTCGTTAACTACCTTATATTTTTGTTCCAGATTAATATTGGAGTAGTAATAAGGATATACGCAATTATTAATTTTAGCACATACAAGAACTTAAAGGCAAAAATTATATTTAGAATTCATTTAAATAATTGGTTTAAACTTGTAATTTTTCGGTAATACTCATTAGTGTAAGACTTTCTCGTATTCCCCCTGTGAGAGGCAAAGCGATACCATCGCTTTGCTTATTTTTTTATATAAAAGAAATACTTTTTACTAATTCATTTCTCTTATTAACAGTATGTGAATGCAATAAAGGAGTAATCTTCTATGTCAAACAACAATGCTCAAAACAAATATATATCCTATAAGGGAAGCAAAATATGTTACCAACTACACCAAACAGGAGATCATTCAAGTAAAGAGTATTTAATTTTTGTCCACGGATTTCTTTCATCTCAATATAGTTTCCGGAAGATGATCCCATTATTAATTGACAACTATAATATTATTACCCTTGACCTGCCACCATTTGGTGATAGTGATCGCATTAACACCTTTCTTTACTCCTATAAAAATATGGCCGATTTAATCATTCACTTTATGAATGAACACAACATCAAACAGGCACAATTAGTAGGTCATTCAATGGGAGGCCAAATTGCATTAACGTGTGCGTATCACTATCCAGATAGAATAAAAAAGCTCATATTACTTGCACCATCAAGTTACATGAAAAAGTCAGATAAACTGAGTTATTTCGTAAGTTCCCTGCCTTTTTTTACAACCTTTATTAGAAAATTAATGAAACGAAAAGGTGTTTACCATACGATTCGGCAGTCCCTTTATAATGATGACATGATAACAGAAGAGATGTTAAATCAGTATAAGAAACCATTTTCTGACAAAAAGATATATGCTTGTCTTGCAAAAATGGTAAGGGACAGAGAAGGAGATTTAAAAGAAGACCACCTACATGAAATTAAAACAGAATGTAGTATCTTTTGGGGAAAGAAAGATGAGATCCTCCCTGTTAGAATAGCTTATCAACTTATCAGGGATCTTTCAAATGCTGAATTATGTACCTTTCGAAATGCTGGACATTTATTACCCGAAGAAGTTCCACATGTCATTTGTGATTGCATAAAAGCAGGGGATGTCCTTAATCATTCACACCTTGATTAGTTAAGGTAAGGATCAAATTCAACTATTTCCAATCCCTGATACTCTTCTATATAATGGACTCATGAAAAGGGGGATTAAATGATGACATTATTTGAGAATGTACCAGACCGTAAAGGAACCCGTTCTGTAAAATGGGATTTAGTCCATTCTTTGTACGGTTCTGAAGATGTATTGCCTATGTGGGTAGCTGACATGGATTTTCCTACACCAAATGCTGTAACAGAAGCTTTAGTATCGAGAGCTGAGCATGGGGTTTTTGGTTACACATACACGGACACCGCCTTACACAAAACAATCTCTAATTGGGTTCAGGATAGGCATAATTGGCAGATTAAACCGTCATGGCTCATATACAGCCCTGGAGTCGTTACTACCTTACATATCGCCGTCCAAGCTTTAACTAACGTAGACGATGGGATTCTGATCCAAACTCCTGTGTATCCGCCATTTTATGATCTAGTGAGTAGCCATGATAGAAAATTGGTGACGAACCCTCTTAAATTAGTGAATAATCGGTACGAGATTGACTTTGAAGATTTCGAGGCTAAGTTGAAACAAGGTGTGAAAGTCTTTATTTTATGTAACCCACATAATCCCGTTGGAAGAGTATGGTCTAAACCAGAACTCGCTAAAATGGCTGCACTATGTAAAAAACACGATGTCACCATTTTTTCAGACGAGATTCATGCAGATTTAATTTTTGATGGTAACTTCCATATTCCCATAGCTTCATTATCAGACGAAATTAACGAACAGACGATAACCTGTATGTCACCTACAAAAACTTTTAATTTGGCTGGTCTTCAAGCATCTTATGCGGTCATTGCTGATAAGAATATTAGGGAGAAGATAAATGATTTTTTGAAGAAACAAGGATTGACAATGTTAAATACAATGGGGATAACTGCATTAGATGCAGCTTATCAACACGGTAAGCCCTGGCTAGAAAAATTGCTTTCCGTATTAGAAACAAATAAACAACTAGTAATTGATGCCTTTAAGGATAGACAAGAGATTTCTATCGTTCCACCTGAAGGAACTTACCTTTTGTGGATGGATTGTCGCAAACTAGGTCTAACACATGATGATTTAAAGAACTTTATGCAAGAAAAAGCAAAAGTCGGACTAAACGACGGTAAAAGCTTCGGGGAAGAAGGAGAAGGATTCATGAGAATGAACATCGCCTGTCCAACAGTGACTGTAAAGGAAGGTATCAAACGTATCTTGACCGCAATAAATTCGTAAAAAAGAAGAGAAATAGGGTACATCTTGTACCTATTTCTCTTCTTTTTCTTTATTCGATTCGGTTGGATCAGTAGGAGGATTACTATTTTTCTCATCCAAGGATATTTTACCACAAGCTACCCTTTCCCCTGCCTCTCCAGCTGGTTGGCTAATGCCGTCATCTTTAGTAGCATGAATGATAAGTGATGTTCCGTCCTGTCTTAACAGACTATTTTTACCATCCATTAGTGTTGCTCCGCTTAATGTCAGTTCTGCTTCAACTATCCCATCTGAATCTACTTCTATATTAGGTAAATCACCCAAATGAGAACCTTCCGGGTGCATTAACCCATGTTCTTTTCCTTCTGGATTAAAATGATTACCAGCCGTCTTGAAGTCAGGTGCTTCACATTTAGGATATTCATGGACATGAATACCATGAAAACCTTCTTCTAACCCTTCAAGTGATAGTTTTACCTTAACCCCATCTGGTTGCTCAGATAACGTTGCAGTACCGATGGCATCATTAGAAATATTATACATGGTAACATCTATTGGTGTTCGTTCATCGGTTTGGCATGCAACTAAAAAAATGCATAAACTAATAATCCAAATAGATATGCTTCTCCTCATGGTAGAAAACTCCCTTTCTTGGCTTTACAAAACTAGTATTGCCAAGAAAAACAAACAATAACCATAGAAGCATTAGCATCAAAATAGTCCATCCCACCCTATTTCTTAAATTATTATAAGATTGATTACTTTTTGCATTTTCCATAGACTCTCCAGTTAGAAATAAGATAGGCGATATAACGAAGCAATTCTTATGGTTTTTCTAATTTCGCGACGTTAGCTGCCCTCTAACAAAGCGAATTCTTATAGTTTTTCTAATTTCGCGACGTTAGCTGCCCTCTAACAAAGCGAATTCTTATGGTTTTTCTAATTTCGCGACGTTAACTGCCCTCTAACAAAGCGAATTCTTATAGTTTTTCTAATTTCGCAATGTTAGCTGCCCTCTAACAAAGCGAATTCTTATAGTTTTTCTAATTTCGCGACGTTAACTGCCCTCTAACGAAGCGAATTCTTATAGTTTTTCTAATTTCGCGACGTTAACTGCCCTCTAACGAAGCGAATTCTTATAGTTTTTCTAATTTCGCGACGTTAGAATTCCTTTCAAGTCACAATCTACAGCGTCGCTTTTGCACTCAGTTAATTAAAGAATGCAATTGCTAATGATTTTATCTCAACTATGCAATAAAAAAGCAACAAAATAATTAAAATAAAATGTTGGAACTACAAACAATCCCCTAAGAATTACGCTCGGTATCTTTCTGAATTTCATATTGATCATTAAATCTCTTTTCTTCTTTCTTGGATGATTTATGAATCAAATACATCGTAACCACAGCACCTATTGCAAAGATAAGTAACGATAATACTGCAGGGATATATTTGGTTTTATCTTCCGGAAAGTAAAGAAACTCCATCATAGTTACCACTTCCTTATTTTTCAAAATTTGCGTTTTCATCCGTTTTAACTATTCCAGTCTAACAGTTAAAATACTTGTACTAATTCGCATGCTTTGGCATGATAATAGTATCAAAAAAACTTGGAGGTTAAAACATGGATGACGCTAAAAACGGTGATATCGTACGTGCGCATTATAGATCAGGTTCGTACATTGGTGAAGTGATGGAAGACCGCGGGGAAAAATATTTAATAAAAGTACTCGCCGTAGTGAAACATCCATTACAGGGTGATCTTCACAACTTTGGAGAAACAGAAGGTGTCTTTTTTCATCAAAGAAAAGCACTTAGCTATCAAGAAAAAATGAACGTTTCTAAATCTGCTGTTCATCCTTATTCAGATACAGTTCCAAGCTTTAACGAATCTTTAAAAGATGCTATTCACAAACTACGATCTAAACTTCAAGAGAAGGATTCAGAATTTAATCAAAAAGCGCTAGCAAGTATAGATCAATTAGAAAATGAATATTTCAAATAAACACGTACCTGCCTCCTTTTTAAATCGAGGCAGGCTTTACTAAGTCCCAGGTACACGTAGATCCTTATTTGTTTTTTTCTTTTTTCCATATACTTTGTTTGCTATTTTGGGCGCTTGATCAAATAAAAGCATTCCAATAACGGCTGCTGCTACAACATAAATCCCACCAATGATTTTCACTGTTCCAGCTGCAACGCTTGCTATTACTACTGAAAATTCACCTCTTGCACATAATGATAAACCCGCTCTTAAAGAAACTTTTTTGGAAAGCCCGTACCAGCGGCCACCTATTATTCCTACTAATACTTTCGCTATCACTGACCAGACTAAAAGAATAAGAAGAAATAATGGCATCGGTAATCCATCACCTAAGTTAATGGAAGTACCGAAAAACACAAAAAAGGTTGGCAACATCAAGTCCCTTATTGGAATAACAACATGTTCTACCCGTTGAATATTCCCAATCTCTGCTAACATCATTCCTGCTAAGAATGCACCAAGTACTTCTGAAAGTCCTAAGTATAAAGCTAATCCTCCAAAAGCGATTGCTATCCCAACTAACAAAGCAATTTTAAAATCTTCATCCTCGATTTTATCTAATAGCCTATCAAAATGTTTAAAGACTGTTTTACTGAGTACTATTGCAAATGCTCCCAATGCAACAACCTTACCTAGTACGATCAGGAGATCTGATGACTGGAATTCTCCTCCTGCATTTAACCCAATTAGCACGGCAATAATTATTGGTGCGATGAGGTCCTCAAAGATTAAAATAGCAAGCATGAATTCTGTTTCTGTATTTGCCATACGACTCTTGTCATCCAACAATTTTGCTGTAATAGATGAACTTGTTGCATATGCTATTCCACCAACTATAAATGCACTAAAAGGATCCATCCCAAACCATATTGCAATTAACATTGAAATGCCTAAACTTAAGAAAACATCTAATAAGCCTGATGGCCAAATCTTAACAGCAATAGAGCCCAGCCTTTTAATACTAAACTCTAGCCCTAGAATAAAAAATAGTAATACAATTCCTATCTCACTAGAAAATTCGAGTAATTCGTTATGGGACAACCTATCCGCTAAAACTACACCAAATAAGATATAAAGAATAACACTCGGAAATTTAATTTTTAGACTTAAAAAACCTAAATAGAAAATGCCAAGTAATACTAATCCCGCTCCTAGCAGTGTTGGAAAATCCATATGCAAAATAAAATCATTCCTCTCCTTTACAAAGCGCTTCAAGGTCTAAAATTTGATCTTTTTTTCCTATAGCCATTAGGACGTCTCCTGGTTCCAATTTTCTATTTATATCTGGAATGGCTGTCATTTCTCCACCTTGAACAATCCCTATCACGGTAGCACCTGTTCTATTTCTAATACTCGATTCTTCTAATGATTGATTCGCAATCGGGGATTTCGCTGAAAGCTTAATATAATCAATTACAATTTGTTTCTTAAACATTTTTAACTGGTCTGCATCAACAGGCTGATAAGTCGCACCTAAAAGTTGCGCGCCTAACTCCCTTGTTTCATCAGGTGTTAAATCCATAGCAAAATCAGCTTCATCACTATCAGCATCATCAAAAAAGTAAAGTTCCCTCTTCCCTGTATGATGCACGATTACGACAAGCATACTGTCCTCTGCAGTCTTTAAAGTAATTTTTTGACCAATACCTGGCAATTGTGAAACAGATACATTCATTATTTAAAACACCTCTTCAACACTTAATTAATAGAAATCCTATGGCATTGTATTCATATAAGATACTACAAGTTAATACTAGCTAATAATAACTTATATTACAAATACGATTATAAATCCTATTTAGAGGTAAAATAAAAAAGCTAGAAGATAAATATCAACTAGCTTTTTTACTTACTATTCACCTAACTGTTCTCTAATTGTGTCCGCAATGCCTTCTAAAGCCTGCTCTTCGTCAGTACCTTCAACCGTAATTGTAATTTCGGCACCTTTGGGTACACCAAGTGACATAACACCCATGATAGATTTTAAATTAACAGCTTTGCCATTGTAATGAAGCTCAACTTGAGATTCATATTGACCAGCTTTATTTACTAGCAAAGTAGCAGGTCTTGCGTGAATTCCTGTTTCATCCGTAATCGTAAATTTCTGTTCTTTCATTTTATTATTCCTCCCTTAAGTAAAAACAAACTGCTAAAGCATGTATGGTAATGATAGAAACAGTACAATACTATTTCTATGTGATTTACGTCACTAAACTTATTATATACGAAATAATAACGTTTAGGAATAAAAAAGCAATACTTTTTAAAACGATTTCATTATTTATTATATGAATGGTATTTATAGATAATACTAGGGTTGCCATTTGTTTTCTAGCTAATGTTATGATACTTTAATTTATGGTATAAACCCATTTAAGGAGGACATTAAAATGAGTGTACATATTGGAGCAAAAAAAGGCGATATAGCTGATAAAATTCTTTTGCCAGGTGATCCGCTAAGAGCAAAGTATATAGCTGATAATTTCCTTAGAGACGCAACTTGTTATAATGAAGTCAGAGGGATGTATGGTTACACAGGCACATATAAAGGTGAAAGAGTCTCAGTGCAAGGTACAGGTATGGGAGTACCTTCTATATCTATTTATGCTAATGAATTAATTCAAAGCTATGATGTACAAAAATTAATCCGAGTAGGAACATGCGGAGCGATTCAAAAAGACGTTAAGGTAAGAGATGTCATTATAGCTTCTACCTCTTCCACTGACTCACAAATGAACAGAATGGTATTTGGTGGAATTGACTTTGCTCCTACTGCTGACTTTGATTTGTTAAAAAATGCTTATGACACTGGTGTTGAAAAAGGCTTAAAACTAAAAGTTGGTAATGTCTTTACTAGCGATAGCTTCTACCGTGATAATGTACCAGAATTATTGGAGCTATTAGATAAATATAACGTATTAGCTATAGAGATGGAAACGACTGCACTGTACACACTAGCAACCAAATTTAATCGTCAAGCGTTATCCATTTTGACTGTATCTGACCACATGATCACTGGTGAAGAAACGTCAGCTGAAGAACGCCAAACTACATTTAATGACATGATTGAAGTAGCATTAGATGCAGCTATAAAATAATTTAGTTGAGAAGATCACGATTTCTGTGGTCTTTTTTTTTGAGCTAAAATGTTGTGAACACTATTTAAGAATGCCTTACATATTTTATAAAAAGCACTTTGAGCAACAACACGAAAAAAGAGCAAATGAAAAGGGAGGCCCTTAAATGAATTATCATGTGTACAGTACAGCCCATCATTATCATAAGCCAACATATGCCATTTGTAATCGAAAAGCTTATTCAACTAGAAACCCATCCCCATATCCAGAAGTGGATACATCTCGCCTACAACAAAGCGCAAAAGCATTCAAGCCACTTATGGAAGATGCAGATAAGTTAATCCATGCATTCTCTAACTCTGATAGCTTTGCAGTAAACATCATGAATGCTGCTCAGCAATCACAAACTGAAAAAGTAAAGGAATATATAAAAGATGTTGGTATAACAAGACCTGTTGACGTTACTTATAACCCAGATGGAATTCGATTACTTTTAATTAACCAGGTAGATAATATCGAATGTTGCAAACTTACTCTAGCTTTACAATGGTAGTGTCAGATATAATGCGGAACGGGACAATTATGTATTAGACAACGCATTTACTTGTTAGATTGTCCTGTTCTGTTAAATCACTGTAAAGATCCTTTCTCGTCCGTATCAATCACAATACATTCTTTATTTTAGTATGTTATAATCAAAAAAAATCTTGTTACTTTATTAGTTTAACGATTTTATGTAAGGGTAAGCTATCGTTAATAATACAACTAAGAGAAAGGATGTTAAGTTAGTGGAATTGTTTTCGAATTTCCCATTATGGGCAGCGCTTATAGCTATTGTTTTTGCACAAGTAGTAAAAATTCCGATACAATATATTGCCACTAGGGAATTTAAACCCGGCCTTGCTTTTAGCACGGGGGGAATGCCCAGTAGCCACTCAGCTGCAGTTGCAGCATTGACAACGGGGATCGGTCTTGATCATGGTGTCTCTTCCGGATTATTTGCTGTTTCCTGCATTTTTAGTATTATAACTATGTTTGATGCCTCCGGAGTTAGAAGACACGCTGGTGAACAAGCTATCATTCTGAACATGCTAGTAAAGGACTTTCATTATTTTATTGAAGAGGCGAAAGATTGGTCTAAGAAGGGTGTTTATGAAAAACAGAAAGAACTAAAAGAGTTGTTAGGCCACCAACCAATTGAAGTGTTTTTTGGTGGTATAACTGGCATTATACTATCTTTACTAATCTACCCCTTATTTTAGAATGAAATGACAAGCTTATATAAGTGCATACATAAGCCCCCTTATTTCAAAGGGGGCTTCCGTTTCATTATTCTTTAACTTTTCTATATTGTTCTCTAAATACTTGCAGTGCCTCGGTTTCATTTAAACTATTAAGTACTTCTTCGGTTAAATGGCCTTCGCCTTTTTCAATAAGGTAAACCTCAACCTGTTTCTTACCCCACTCTTCATATACTTGCTCAACAGTTGGATAATACAAATCAATCTTGTTACCTGTAATGGCTCCACCCTTATCAGCTACAACACCATATCCATACCCCGGAACATACAAAATCGTTCCAATAGGATAAACATCCAAATCTGCTGCTATTGTAGAATAAATATCTCTTTTAACTTTAACACCAGAATAGGTAATTCCGTATTCTGGATGATCCTGTGTTTTACCCGTTGATTCTACACCAGCAGTATACCCTGTTGCAGTTACAACTGAGCTAGGATATTTATCTAGGTTTATTGTATCTTCTAATGTTTTAGGACCATCTACTTGTTGACTAGAAATATAGGTTGTTCTAGCTTGCTTATGATTCAATGCCTTCTTTTCAAGCGTGACTTTACTTATTGGCTGGACCCCATAAACGATCGATTGCTCCTCCGTGTACTGATAATTATCATCGGTAGAGATTTTCGCTGCGGAAACATTTGATACATTCAAAACAGTAGTATAGAGCGCACTTAAAAATAGTGTAGTCATTGTAATTCGTTTTAATAACTTTTTCATAATCTGATAACACCTCTCTGGGTGTCATCATTTCCAATATAAAAAGGTTTTATACATTATAGATTTTAATTCAATTAGAGATTAGAACATTTGATATCCGCTTTTGCGTAATTTTTTAATTACAATTCCCGATACAATTGTTCCTAAAAGTCCTGATAGAAGTATAACTACATCATGAACCTTTAATCCTACAAATCGGTCTCCAACAATTTGAAATGCCGAGACTGGATCAGTAAAGTAAGTTGAGATAGGAAATGTATCAACAATTAAAAGAACCACGATTGGAAATATAAACGCCATAATCCATGTTCTTCGTAAGAGCATATTTAAAATGAAAGATAAACCAAAAAACAATACGAAAAATAATACAACAGAAACGACCAACTGTATCATGTTCTTTCCCCTTTGCCAAAAATTTCATGTCCAAATCATTCTATTATGATAACTAGAAAAGCGCAAGCAATCTCTTTTATAGGAAACAACAATTAATAGTAATCCAGTACTTTAAGAAACAAAAGCACAGAGCGCAGGTAAGCGACGTACGGACTGGGACTGCGGTTACTCGTCCCACCGAAAACATTTGGACTGAGCCGTAGGAGATAAAGGCAACACGGTGAACAAAGTGATTTCGGAAATTCGACTAAGCGTTGAATTGTTATTGTACGAAGGCGAGGGAAGTCTCGCTAGTCGCTGGCTCTCGGAGCTGGACGAGGCTAATTATGCAGGTTATCCACATTTAGCAGATTTTATAATTTCATAAACTACAAAAAAAGAACTCGATTCTAGGCTAATTAAGCCTTAACGAATCAAGTCTTTTTTTCATTAAAATATATTAAACTTTCCTTTTTTAAGAACTAGTCCAATTCCACCAATTTTGAATAATGATCGATTATCAATAATCTTTTTCATAACAGAGGCAGACCAACCGAATAACTTCTTATCACCTAAGATCACACCAATTGCATCGCCATGCCCTAGTGAGGCAACAGTTCCCATGTTGTTAAATTCAAAGTTATCTAGTTCTCCACCTTTAACTAAAGCTGCAAGGTTATGTGCACATACACTTGCTTCTTGCATTGCAATTTGTGCAGTTGGAGGATATGGTCTGTCATTATCTTTGTTCCAGATTAATGCACAGTCACCCACAACAAATACATCCTCATGTGATGGCGCACGTAGATCTGGTTTCACTTCTACTTTACCACGGTTATGTTCTAGTCCGGACTTTTCAACAAGACTATTAGCTCGTACACCTGCAGCCCAAATTGTGGTGACGGTTGGAATCTCCTCTAATTCACCATCTTTTTCAATTACAATCCCATCTGGCTTACATTCTTTTAAAAGCGCACCTAACTTAAATTCCACGCCTCTTGATTCTAAAGAATTCATGGCATATTCAATTAGCTGCGGATCAAAACCTGGTAAAATCGATGGAGCTCCCTCAACGTTTATAATTCTTACTTTGCTACGGTCAATATCATACTCTTCACAAAGTTGAGGAATTCTATTAGCAATTTCACCAAGAAACTCGATTCCAGTAAAGCCTCCGCCACCAACGACAATATTTAATCTTTCTTGTTTCGGCTCAGGTTCGTTATTATACATAGCAAAGTTGTACTCGATATGCTGTTTGATTAACCTTGCTTGGTTAATACTTCCAATCGTAAAGGCATTTTCAATCAATCCTGGAATACCAAACGTCGCCGCTTCGAATCCTAATGCTACAACCAAATAATCATAATCAAGCACATCATTTTCTAATTCAACTTTCTTCTCATCCGGTTTAATAGCAACAACCGTATCTTGAACAAAGTTAACTTTACTACTATTAAGTAAATCTTTAATTTTCACTCTACTTCGATCATGATGTAATGTACCAGCAGCATTTTCATGTAACCATGTTGCCTCATAATGGTAATCATGTTTATTTACAAGTGTAATATGAGCATCATTAACACCGAGTTTTTTTTGCAATTTAACAGTTGTAGTTAAACCACCATATCCCGCCCCAAGGATAAGTATCTTTGGTTTATTCAATTCAATCACTTCCATTTATTTTATTTATTTTTAAAATATCGTGATAAATTTCACGTACTACGATATAGTTGTCACAAATTTGTAATATTTGACCTATTGCTTATCTTAGTCGTTTGGTGTCAAATTTTCAAGCTTTCTGTTAATTTTAGTTATATTCTAAATTTTCAAAATAACTTACTGTGCATAATCTATCCATTATGAAACAATCTATGTTAAAATATTTACCATCTTATGTTTATGATTATTAGGAGGATTATACATATGTCTGATAACGTTTACGATATTACCATTATCGGGGCTGGACCCGTTGGATTATTTACTGCTTTTTACGGTGGCTTACGACAAGCTTCCGTTAAAATAATTGAAAGTCTCCCACAAATTGGTGGGCAATTAAGTGCACTTTATCCAGAGAAATATATATATGACATAGCTGGATTTCCAAAAATTCGTGCTCAAGAGTTAGTTAATAATTTGAAAGAACAAACAGATTTATTTAAACCAACAATCGTTTTAAACCAATCTGTTGAAACAATCGAACGTTTAGAAGATAAATCTTTTAAATTAACAACAAATGAAGAGACACATTATACAAAAACACTAATTATTACAGCTGGAAATGGTGCATTTCAACCAAGAAAGCTTCCTGTAGATGGTGCAGAGGTATTTGAAAATAAGAACCTACATTACTTCGTCAATAACATGGAGAAGTTCCGTGATAAAAAAGTGGTATTATTCGGTGGTGGGGATTCTGCTGTTGATTGGGCCCTTATGTTGGAACCTATTGCTAAAGAAGTTACCCTTGTACACCGAAGAGATAAATTCAGGGCACATGAGCACAGTGTTGAGAAATTAATGAATTCTAAAGTACGTGTAATGACGCCTTTCGTTCCTGCTTCTTTAATCGGAACAGATCAAATTGACAAAGTAGTGTTAGAAGAGGTTAAAGGGGAAAACGAAGTAACCATCGATGTTGACGCAGTCCTTGTTAACTATGGCTTTATCTCCTCGCTTGGTCCAATTAAAAATTGGGGCTTAGAGATTGATAAAAACAGTATCGTAGTTAATTCGAAAATGGAAACAAATTTAGAAGGAATCTATGCAGCAGGTGATATTTGTTCTTATCCTGGGAAGGTTAATTTAATTGCATCTGGGTTTGGTGAAGGTCCTACAGCCATTAATAATGCCAAAGCTTACCTTGATCCCGATGCGAGAGTCCAACCAAAACACTCGACTAGCATGTTTGAATAGTACGAATTAAGAGCTGAGTAATCCTCAGTTCTTTTTTTATTTGGATATTTTTTAGTACTTAGAGATAAATTAGTAAGGAATGATCTTTACATTCCCAACTTGTATCTCCAAGGAGGAAAAGATGGAAAACATATATGAGGATAGAGTAATTCCTGTAACAAGTATTACTAGTGGGATTGGTCAAACTATATCAGATGGTGTTTATTATTTGCCAACTCAAATCGTAAATGTCATTTATATAACTGACCCAAAAACGAACCAATGGGTGTTAATAGATGCTGGCATGCCAAGATCCTCACAAAAAATTATTGACGAGGCAGAGCAGCGATTTGGTGACGATAATCCTCCAAAAGCAATCCTATTAACACATGGACACTTTGATCATGTAGGTTCCATTACTGATTTAGTAAATTATTGGAATGTGCCAGTGTACGCACATTCCCTGGAAATGCCTTACCTTACTGGAAAACAGTCTTATCCTAAAGGTGATCCTACTGTTGATGGAGGATTAATCTCGGAAGTTTCACCGTTATTTCCCAATCATAGTATTGACCTTGAACAACATGTAAAACCATTACCTGAAAATAACTCTGTTCCATTTTTACCAGACTGGACATGGATTCATACACCTGGTCACACAAAGGGACATATTTCCTTGTTCAGAGAGAAAGATAAAACATTGGTTGCGGGTGATGCATTTGTAACAGTGAAACAAGAATCACTATACAAGGTAATGACCCAAAAACTAGAAATTAGTGGTCCACCGAAATATTTCACTACAGATTGGGATGCAGCTTGGAGGTCAGTAAAGAAGCTCAACAAATTGAAACCAAGCGTAGCAATTACAGGCCATGGTTTACCCATGTCTGGCGATACGTTAACAAACGAGTTAGACAAACTGAGTACCGATTTTGATTCCATAGCAATACCGGAGCATGGACGATTTGTTCACTAATACAAAATAAGCCCGATGAGTAGTCGGGCTTATTTTGCGCTCGTATTTTTTTTACAGTTTAAATTAATTAGAAAAAAGTCCCTGGCCAGATAGCCAAGGACTTTACAATTAGCAACTCTCAGGTGTACCTTCTCTTTCCTTTGCTTTAAAAGAAGATCCACAACCACAAGATACAATGGCGTTTGGATTATCAATCGTAAATCCGCCGCCCATCATGTTTTGTTTGAAATCGATAGTTGTTCCTTCAATAACGGGGATATCTTGTTTAAAAATAATAACAGGGATATCGTTAATTTCTTCTACCATATCTAATTCTTGATTAACATCGTAGTCAAACCCTAGGGAATAAGAAAGACCGCTACATCCGCCACCTTTAACTCCGAAACGAAGACGTACATTCTCTTGACTCTCTTCTTTCATCATTTCTTTTATCTGAAGACTTGCATTGTCCGTAATATTAAGAACCATTTATAGTCCTCCTCATTATTTCTTGTTTATCTAGTATACAAAGTTTTTACTAGTCGTTCAACCTTCAAGCTTGCCAATGAAATTTTCCTGTTATCGTAGTAGTTGCTGCACCGCGCATCCATACATGACCATCCCCTGCCCAAGTAATAAATAAATCTCCACCACTTAAGTGAACACATACTTCTTGACCTTTATTAGAATGATCATTTAAAACAGCTGCCACTACAGCTGCACAAGCACCAGTTCCACACGCTTGCGTTATACCAGATCCTCTTTCCCATACACGAAAATGGACCTCTCTATCTGATATTATCTCAACAAATTCCACATTTACTCCCTCAGGGAATCGATGATCGTTAGTAATGACAGAACCTAAGCGTTTTAGAGGAGCATTTTCTATGTCATCAACAAAAAAGATAGCATGAGGATTCCCCATTGAAACAGTAGTAACAGAAAGTTTTTCATTTAAAACGTCAAATGGTTCTGATACGACCATATCATCATTATGCCCTTTCATAGGTATATCAGAACGATTCAAAATGGGATGACCCATGTCTACGGTTACTTCATGAACATTTGTGTTGTCACCATGAACTTCGGCTGTTACGTTTCCAGCCTTCGTTTCAATTGTAAATATACGTTTCTCTATTAATTTATTCTCAAAAGCATACTTTGCAACACATCTTAGACCATTGCCACAATTTTTACCTTCTGACCCATCTTTATTAAAAATACGCATCCCTACATCTGCTTGCTCAGTTGGGTGAATGAGAATCAGACCATCCGAGCCTATACCTGTATCTTTATCGGCTACTGCAACAGCAAGTGGTGCAAGATCTTCTTCCTTTATTTCAAATTCAAATAGGTTTACAAAGATATAGCTATTTCCTAGTCCATGCATTTTCGTAAAAGGAATGTTCATAGTTACCCCCAACTTGTACTTTTCTTTTTTTCTTAGATTAAGTCATTCTCCTCTAAGAAATCATATACTTTATCTACTAACTCATCCGGGGTATCGGCCATAATTGGCTCCCCATCAACTATTGCAAATAAAAACTGTGAACATATGCCACAAAAGCTCGTACATCCATATTCTATAACATCAAGGTCAGGATCCTTTTCTAGTTCCTCTTTTGCTTTTTGTGATCCGCTAACCAAATTATTAATACAAAATTCTATCACTGGATACATGTTAATCTCCTTTTCATCTAAAAAGGAAGAATCCCCTAGTCATAAGCCTATCTTAACATATTACAATTAAGAATAGATATGGCTATGCTCGTAATAAAATCCCCTCTTCTTCCAATGCTTGGGTTATTTTTTTCAGTTGAGGTATCCCTTCTGCCACGATGTCATTATTCACTAAAATGATCGGATAAAATAGATCATTCTCCAAGATTTCCTCTACAAATTCTATATGTTCTTTACTATCCGGAGGTTCATTAATGTCTACGTATTGATAATCGATTATTTCATCCTGATACTTACGTGATATTGCCGCTTGCAACCACTCATAAGTATCAACAGAGTTTGGGGCGCCAACACAACTTGCACAAATTTGTTTAGATCCATATACAGTTAACTTTATCCTTTTAACCAATACTTAACCTCCATCTTTTTCATTTCTATAATTATTAATATTTTACAAAACGTCTATTTAAAGATAAAATAATATGCAGTACAATACAATAAAAGTACCATATGAACATAGTGATTTAAATCATAGATTTTTTAAAGCAAACCCTTTATAATAAAATTGTGTTTAGAAAGGAGAAGATGGATGATGCAAGAACAAACAGAACAAGTACAAGAGGTTTTGAATAAATTACGTCCATTTTTATTACGTGATGGCGGCGATGTAGAATTAGTAGATGTAGACAGTGGCATTGTACGTCTTCGTCTTATGGGAGCATGTGGTAATTGCCCAAGTTCAACAATCACGCTTAAAGCTGGTATTGAACGAGCTCTTATGGCTGAAGTACCTGGAATCACTGAAATCGAACAAGTATTTTAATAACTAACCAATATAGATAAAGCTTCTCGTTTATGAGAAGCTTTTTATTATTGGTAATTAATCAAATTAAACCTAACCTAAATAGGTATCAATGGACATAAATGAAGATAGCATACCTATTCAAAAGGTATGCTATTTCTTCATTACAATTTCTTACTATCTATTTATTGGTACATCTAGTTCCATTGTCATAGAGCCTTCATTTTCAACCTGAAGTGGTAACCATTCGAATTGAGAATAGTCAGCTTTCCATTTATTTAAAAGTTCTTCTACCTTAATATTATTAACAATTGCGATCATGGTAGGCCCTGCTCCACTTAAGAACGTTCCATAGACAGATTCCTCTAGATAAGCTTCCAACTCTTCGTAGTGAGGAATTAGATATTTACGGTAAGGTTGATGAAATAAATCCTTTTTCATCATTTTCCCTAATAACTCCCAGTCTCCTTGACAAATAGCCGCTACACTTACATTAGCAATACTACTAGCATGCACAGCTTCCTGATACTTAAATGTACTTGGTAAAACTGCTCTTGCTTCTTTCGTCTTCAATTCGAAATTAGGTATGATCGCAACAAATGTTACATTTTCTACTTTTGCTTTTATCCAATTAACCTCATAATCGAAATGCCCGATAACGCAGCCTCCCATTAACGATGGAGCTACATTATCTGGATGTCCCTCAATATTGGTTGCAATGTCTAACTTTTCTTCCTGCGATAGATTTAAATCTAACAGAACGTTTGCTAGTTCTATCCCAGCAATGGTTGCAGTTGCACTACTGCCCAGTCCCCTTGCTAGAGGAATATCGCTCTTCATTTCTACACGACAAGGTGATAAAGGACCTTTATCAAACTTAACAGCAACCTGCTCCGCAATCTGATAAACTAAGTTATCCTTACCAGTTGGAATATCATTTAGACAATCCGAACCAGGGATAAATTCCCATGATTCAGATTTAGTGACTTTTAATTCTAAAAAAAGATTTAGTGCTAAACCAATAGAATCAAAACCAGCCCCTAAATTTGACGTACTGGATGGTACTTTTATTACCCAACTCATACCACTACACTACCCATGATTTCTTGCATTACCGTTTCTTCATCATTTGGTAATACACGTGGTTTTACTTCACTATAATCAATAGCTGTATTAGGATCTTTAAGTCCATTACCAGTAAGAACTGTTACAACAGTCGAACCTTTTTCCACTTTGTTTTGTTTAAGTGCTTTAAATAAACCAGCTACTGATGCACAAGAAGCAGGTTCAGCAAAAATACCCTCATTAGCAGCAATCCATTGATATGCTTCAATCATTTCTTCATCTGTGATTTCATCGATTGCTCCATTCGATTCATCTCTGGCACTCACTGCACCTTGCCAACTTGCAGGGTTACCGATTCTAATCGCTGTTCCGACTGTTTCAGGATTTTCAAATACTCGATCATGAACGATAGCAGCTGCACCGCTAGCTTCGAATCCCATCATCTTTGGTAAACCAGTTTGTTTTAATTCATGGTACTCTTTAAATCCTTTCCAATATGC
The DNA here is from genome assembly GCF_014280935.1 of Aquibacillus kalidii. GTDB lineage: Bacteria > Bacillota > Bacilli > Bacillales > Amphibacillaceae > Aquibacillus_D > Aquibacillus_D kalidii. Next base: position 10,944 of record NZ_JACLZI010000023.1, on the reverse strand, counting down.
CGTGATGTTCCCAGCATTACCTACAGGGATAAACAAATATTCTGGTGCTTTCCCTAAAACATCACATACTTCGAATGCAGCCGTTTTTTGTCCCTCAATTCGGTATGGATTTACAGAATTCACAAGCGCAACAGCACCTGTTTCTCCTAATTTCCGAACAATCTTGAGCGCATCATCAAAATTACCTTTTATCGAGAAAATTTCAGCTCCATACATAACAGCTTGTGCTAATTTACCTTGAGCAATTTTACCCTCTGGAATAACGACGATACACTTAAGTCCTGCACGCGCTGCAAATGCTGCAGCAGAAGCCGAGGTATTACCTGTTGATGCACAAATAACAGCTTTAGCACCATCTTCAATAGCTTTAGCCATTGCCATCACCATTCCTCGATCTTTAAACGAACCCGTAGGATTTGCCCCTTCGACCTTGGCATAGGCATTGATTCCGTGCAATTCGGAAAGCTTCTCTAGTTTAATTAATGGTGTGTTACCTTCCTGTAAGCTTAACTTAGGAGTATTTTCATTTACTGGTAAATGTTCTTTGTATTGATGCAATAATCCCTGATATGACATTTTCTATTCCTCCCCATCTACTCTATAGTAGCTAATAATTCTATTAACGACAGATAAGCCTTTTAAGTTTTCAAGACTATTTATCAATTGTTGCTTACTAATTTGGTGTGTAACCATTACGATCTCGGCGGTTTCTTTTTTACTACCTGGAAGCTGTAAGATCTTAGCAAAACTAACCTTTTCATCTGAAAAAATATTAGTGATCTTCTGGAAAGTACCAGCTTCATCATCAACTTCCATTCTAACAAAGTACTTTGTGAAAATTTCATTGTTTGTTTTTAGTTGTGTTTCAAACTGTGGCGTAACATATTCATTCCCACTTATACCTAAATTAATGTTTTTAATTACCTCCATCAGATCAGAAACAACTGCAGTTGCAGTTGGTAAACTACCAGCACCAGGGCCGTAAAACATCGTTTCACCAACTGCTTCACCGTACACATAAACCGCATTAAACTCATTCTTAACCATTGCAAGTGGATGGTCTTGAGGTAAAAGAGTTGGCTCTACACTTACCTCTACTTTACCATCTTGTATAGATGCAATACCTATCAGCTTAATTGTATAACCTAAGCTCGTTGCAAAGGCAATATCTTCTTGTGAAATATCGGTAATTCCTGAGATATCTACATCATCTAAACTTATTTCCATTTTAAAGGCTAAATTCGCTAGTAAAGTCATTTTTCTTGCAGCATCCAAACCACCTACGTCCGAAGTTGGATCTGATTCTGCAAAACCTAAACTTTGTGCTTCTTTTAGAACAGGATCAAAATCTAATTGATCATCTGTCATTTTCGTTAATATATAGTTAGTTGTTCCATTCACGATTCCCATAATTTTCTGAATTTTATCCGAGGCAAGACCATCCGATAGCGAACGCAAAATAGGGATACCTCCAGCTACACTAGCATCATAAAAAATATCACAATTATTTGCCTTTGCTAACTTAAGTAATTGTTGGCCATGGACTGCCATTAAATCTTTGTTTGCCGTAACAATGTGTTTTTTGTTTTTTAATGCTCTTTCCATGAGTAAGTTAGTATCCTCGATACCACCCATCACTTCAATAATGACATCAATTTCTGGGTTATCAACTAGTTCTTTAGGATCTGTAGTTAACCATTCTGGATCAATTACCACGTCTCTCTTTTTATTTATATCGTGGACAAGGACCTTTTTTACAGTAATCTCACTACCTACCTTATATTTTATCTCGTTTCCGTGATCTTGCAGTATTTTTACTACGCCAGTTCCTACCGTACCAAGACCGCACAATCCTACGTTTATTTCTTTCAAGCTAGGCCGCCTCCCTCTGTATGTTTAAAGAGTACATATGTTTATCTATAGTGGACATTATACCGCTCCATATATGGTTTATCAAGGATCATTTGCCCAAAATTCTGAAAAGTACAAGCAACTTAACAACTAGTATAATCTATCTGAAACGGAAATAACACAGAAAAAAGAAAAACTGTAGACATCAGAACACGCAAATGTCTACAGTTTTTCTTAGTCAATTTTGTACCTTACCAATCAAGTTCAGGAATCTCTAATTTATTGGCATCGATCCCTATATTAGAAAATAGATGTCGAACGTTTTTTTCATAATTCTGCTGTTCCTCTAAAATTTGTTTATATTTACGATACATCTCTTCATTTGTATCAGTTGAAGATAATCCCTTTTCCATCAAATCGAATAAATGAACAGGAAATAGAAGCCTTGCATATAACAAACGCCAACCAAATATAGAAAGTGGCCTCACCTTTTCATATTCCGTAAAAAAGGTATTCAATTCATCTACTCTAGAGTCACTGTCTAATAAGCGCGGACGTAGATATTCAGCAATATCTCTCACCGGATGATCATACGTTAACTCATGCGACCATATATAAGGTTTGTGCAACTGGTTAGCATAACGTTGAAATACAATTGTACCTTGATCTCCTTCGTGGTATCTTCTTTCACTTTCCGTTTCTTGTAAGTATTGTAGTGCATTCTCAGATAGTCCTATTATATATGGAAAAGTATCAATAAATAATCTTTGGTACTTTGTAACAGGCCTTTCTTTTATTTTGTTTAGATAAATCCCTTCGTAGGAATCTATTTTATTTTGCCATAAATCCTTCCATTTTCCATAACTTGATAAGTATTGGGGTTCATATGGATACTCAGCTCCTGATTTATGTAGTATTGCCATTAATTGGCCATCTACAAGTATGTTTCGATTGTCACGTTTTAAATTACTACTACATACTATATACTCTGTATGATTAACTTGAGTGGTTATTTGACCCTGAAAGTTGAGTAATGGTGTGACGACATTATCAAGACCTTGATCTATCAAAAAGTCACTAACCGTCTTCTGTTCATAATGAATAACCTCATCATGCAATTTGGGTAAAACAAAATAAACCGTATTATCCTGAATATATCCATCGTGTCCATCTATCTTTGTTTTTTCACCGTGGAAATTTTCTACATAGTTGGCGATAACATCTAACACATCTATCTCCCCTTTTCAAACAATCTAAGTCTACGTTACAATTATTTGTACTTCTATATCTATTCAGTAAAACGAAAAAATACCTGATATATTCATATTATGAAACCATTCTAATAATTAATATAAAAAAACTGAATCGAACAAGTTGATTGATACGTATACACGATGGGTATACTAAAGAGTAGAATATATTATAAGGTGTGATTAAATGAGTCGAAGTCAATCTGATTTAGAGAAAAAAGCAAGAGCATGGTTAACAGAACGTGGTGTTACTGTGGACGACATGGCTGAATTGGTCTACTACTTGCAACATAAATATCATGACAACTTGTCTATGGATATTTGTCGTGAGAATGTTGATCGTGTATTAATGAAACGAGAAGTACAAAACGCTATCTTAACGGGCATACAATTAGATGTACTTGCTGAACAAAAAAAGTTGGAATCTCCTTTACAAGAAACAATTGAAACAGATGAGAGTCTTTATGGAGTCGATGAAATCATTGCTCTTTCGATCGTAAACGTGTACGGATCAATAGGTTTTACAAACTACGGTTATATCGATAAACAGAAGCCAGGAATTTTAAAGAAATTAAATGATAAAAGTAGTGGAGATTGTCATACATTCCTTGATGATATCGTTGGTGCAATTGCAGCAGCTGCCTCTAGTAGATTGGCGCATGGTGCAGCACACGAACAAGAAATGGATTCCTAACCTTTATCATAAGAAAAGCACAGGCCTCAAGGGGTAGGCGCCCGAAGCTAGACATCTCTGATTTTTATACTTTCTTATATCAAAAAAACCTGAGAGACTATTACTCTCAGGTTTTTGGTTTAGATTTGTTTTTTAGTTCGAAAACGTTTATGAAATATCACAAAATACGATATCGATATACCCGTTGTTGCCATCATAATTTTCACCAATAAAAAGGGGATCATTACAATAGAATAAATGACACTTGCCCATAACATAAGCAATATTATCACCTTTGCACGCAGTGGTATCCCTTGCCCTTGACGAAATTGTTTAATATAGTCACCAAATACCTTATTATGCAGTAACCAATCATGTAAGGTTTTAGAAGATTTACCAAAACAATACGCGGATAATAATAAAAAGGGAGTCGTTGGTAGTAACGGTAAAATAATGCCTAGTACACCCATTAATAACGAAACCAAGCCACAAATAATAAGAATAACTTTTCTAACGCTTGTCATTTCTATCTCTCCATTAGTCCACGTATTTACCGAAATCATCCTTGGTATTGATATTTACAAATGATTTTTCATCCTCGATCTCGATATAATTTACTTTTAAATGCTCTAGTAATTGCTTTAGTGATTTTTTATTCTCCACTAATTGCTTTTCAATTTTCTCCTTGACTGAATAATGATAGAGAGCAATCAATGGCTGGGTTCTTCCATTTACTAACGGAATAACGGCCTCGCATAGTCCATGCCTATTTGCCACGATTTCCTTCATTACAAGTGAATCAATAAAAGGTATGTCAATTGGTAACACCATATACCACTCTGACTGAACTTCTTGCATTGCTGTATAAATTCCAGCCAATGGCCCGTCACCACTAAACTCGCTACAATCACAAATTATATGTGCGCTATCTTGGTCCCGTTCAAAACTGTTTTTTAATAAATTGCTTGTAACTATAATAACCTCATCGGATACTACTTCCAAGGCTTGTTTCGAATAGTGATAGAATGGTAAGCCTTTTCTTGTTGCAAATGCCTTTGGAGATCCAAATCGCCTAGATTCCCCTCCAGCAATTAGAACTCCGACAATAGTATAAGTCATCTTATAGCACTTTCCTTTCTAGCTTTTAGCATACAATATAAATCTTATTGATATACAAAAGTCACAATATTGTAAGTTTCAATTACTAATATAAGATAAATTGAGTGTTAAAATAAGTTTATATAGTTTTTACACCAAATGGTATATAAAAGTTCAGAGGTGATCCCAATGCAAACCGCTTTACTTGAAAAACAAAAAATAACTAAACAAGACTATCTATCAGATGAATTACGACAATTATTAGAAAAGCTTGGAGTGTCAAAAAAAATCCATAAAGATACGTATCTTTTTCAGGAAGGTATGGAAGCACAAGAGATCTATATTTTAAAATCTGGGTTAGTACAAGTAGGCAAAATTACCTCAGAGGGGAAAGAACTTTCACTCCGCATTTGTAAAAGCAATGATATAGTTGGTGAACTAACATTGTTTTGTGATGATCCCAAATTTTTGCTGAGCGGTAAAGTCCTGGAAGATGGAGAAGTACTAGTCGTTAATAGAGTTAAATTAGAGAAAGAGCTAGCTCTAAATGGCCAACTTACCATCGAATTTATGAAATGGGTCAGTAACCATATGCGTAAGTTTCAGTCTAAAATACGTGACCTATTGCTGAATGGTAAAAAGGGTGCATTATATTCTACTCTGATTCGTCTAGCAAATAGCTATGGTAATACAACATCGGACGGCATTGAAATCGAGATGATCCTCACTAATCAGGAATTAGGTAAGTTTTGTGCTGCAACCCGAGAAAGTGTTAATCGTATGCTTAGTGAATTGCGAAAACTTGATATCATCTATATTGATGAAGATGGAAAAATAACAATTAAAGATATACAGTTTCTTAGAGATGAAATTGGTTGTGAGAACTGCCCAATTGAAGTGTGTAATATTTTCTAATGATTTTTGAAAATAGAAAGATTATTCTCCACCCAATTATATAAATCGTTATTATTATGGAAGATTGGGTGTGTTACATTTTCGAGTGTTTCTTCTGCAAGAATTGCCTTAATATTACTGGAGTTATTTAATAAATGACTGTCTTCTTGATTCCTTAGCAACACAATTTTGCCAAAGTTGTGTTGCTTAAACCCTTCTATCACCAATATTTCTGTATGCATGGCTCTATAGATTCCAATTAACGATTCCATATTCCAATCCATATCTTGCACACTTAAATTTAAATGTCCTTCACCTTCCACACCAGCAAGAACAGAACCCGCCCTAAGATGTCTTTCACTGTCTGTATCCTCAAGTCCTAATGGAACTCCACCGTGTCCATGATGCTTTAAAGAAGCTACTCTATACCCCTTTTTCGTAAGCATCTTTATTATCCCACTGGAAACTGTAGTTTTACCACTATTTTTATAGCCAACAACCTGGATGATTTTCATTGATATCCCTACTTTCCATCCGTGTTTCTCGTTCTATTCTATCAGTTTTTCTGTAATGTGTAGTGAAATATGTCACGCACTATACTGCTTAGACTTAGATCACTAGAATTTTTGTCTGTTGAAGAAAAATCAAAAGGCTAATCAGCAGTCGATAACTACTGTTTAGCCTTTTATTTACTTATTTAGTTTTGTGCTTTTACTAGTTTCATATTCGTTCAATAAAATAGCATGTGAAAAGTTAAGTTCACCCACCACTGACAGGTGGAATTAAAGCTACTGTATCGCCACTTTTTATTATATCATCCTCTAATGCATATTCTTCATTAATGGCAACCATGACCTGATCCATCTGACTTAGATTATAGTCAGTTTTTAGTATGCCCTTTAATTGTTTGACCGTAATGTTATCAGTCTCTAGCTTTATCTTGTCGTTCCCAATTTCCTCTTGTAAATGAGCAAAAAACAATAAATTTATCAACGATCCTCATCCTTTATTTTAGGCTTTCCTTCCTGATAGGCTACCCTTTCTAATTGATCTCCAATCCATGCTTCTCCATCTTCCCACTGTTCTTTTTTCCAAATCGGAACAATTTGTTTAATACGCTCGATCGCATATTCGTTTGCCTCGTATGCAGCTTTCCGGTGAGGGGAAGAAACAGCGATAATAACAGCTACGTCTGAAATGTCTAAGTGACCAATCCGATGTGTTATGGCAACCTTTGTATTTTCCCATTTCGCTTGAATCTCACTACCTATCTGAGCGAGCATTTTTTCCGCCATAGGAACGTATGCTTGATACTCTAAATAAACAGTTCGTTTCCCCTTCGTCCACTCTCTTACTGTTCCAATAAAGGTAGTAATAGCACCTGCATTACTCGATTCCACCTTTTTAACGATTTCTTCTAATTGTATAGGCTTTTCTTGTACATTAAATAGTTTTTCAGACAAATCGATAACCTCCCTACCTTCTTTTCTCATATGATAAAAAGTTGTCCATTGTCGTCCCTCTTTGGTCTTCTAGTAAAAGCACATCCACCTTTGTACCAGATTGATAGCCTCTTGTCCCCCCCGGTAACACAATAAGGCTATTTGCTAATCCTAAAGAGGAAACAACATTGGACTTGTCCAAGCCGGTTGGTGTAGCCAATAGATTTCCATTTTGATAGGTTAGATCTGCTCTTACAAACCGATCAAAAGGATTCGGTTTCATGAAATCTGAACCGAGTAAAGCTTTTTCACGTTTAACAAAGGCAAATTTACTTTGTAAAAAAGTTCGGATAACAGGCCTAACAAATAGTTCAAAACCGACATAACAAGCAGACGGATTGCCAGATAATCCAAACAGTAGTTTCCCATCTTTCTCAGCAACAGTAGTCACACTACCTGGACGCATCCCAACTTTGTTAAATAACACGTTTGCACCTAGTTCTTCATATATGGCTGGTAGATAGTCATAATCACCAACAGATACGCCACCGGTGGTAATAAGAAAGTCCACTTTATCTAACGCATTTTTCACATGTTCCAAACAGATTGAAAAGTCATCACTAAATTGCCCTAGATAAAAGGGATTACCTCCTGCCCTAACAATTTGTGCCTGAATCATGTAGGCATTACTGTTTCGTATTTTACCTGGTTTTAATTCTTCCTCTACTTCTAATAATTCACTACCAGTTGCGATAATTCCTATATTAGGCATAGAACTTGTTGGGACTTTTTTATAACCAAAAGTAGCTAGTAATGCAACAATCCCAGGATTAATATATGTTCCTTTTCGAACTAGAATTGTTCCCTTTTTCGTGTCTTCTCCTTGGAACGATATGTTGTCGCCTGCTTTGAATCGTCGGTTTATCTCAATCGTCTTTCGATCAATCTCTTTAACAAGTTCTATCATCACAACCGAATCACAACCGTCTGGAATCTGTGCACCTGTCATGATCCGAACTGCTTGCCCTTCCTCAACATGTCCGTTGAACACACTTCCTGCACCAATTTCCCCAACAACCTCTAATTCCACTGGTTTATCCCTAGATGCATGAAAGGTTGATTTAGAATGGATGGCAAACCCATCATAGGGAGATCGGTCAAATGCGGGCACATCGTGATCTGCTATTAAATCTTCTCCTAATATATGTCCATAAGATTCTTCAATTGGTAGATGAATGACTTTACCGGGTTTAGCATTGCTCATCACTTTCTCGACTGCTTCTTTGATTTTAATTGGTTTCCTTCGTTCTACCACGATTTGCCTCCCTATCCTACTAGCTGATAATATATTCTCTTTGCATCTTCAATAGAATTTGTTCCGTGAATAAACGTACGACCGTCTTTAAAAAAGACTATTCGATAAGTTCTATATTCGATTGATAACAAAAATGGATTAAGCTTAATCGGACCAATTTTTTCCAACTGTTTTGCCAAGCTCTCTAAAGACTGTTCTTTTAGGCCACTTCTAATCTGGACCGTATTGCGTCCACAAAGAACCTCAGTCTTTGTTTGTACCTCATAGTTAAGATAAGGATAAGTAGGATTTTCCCCACAGGTAGGGCAATCTGTTTTTTTCGCACGGCCTACTTTAATAGTTTGGTAATGATTATTCCATAAATCAAACGTAACTAATTTATTCCGTAATGACGAACGATCCATTACTATTAGTTTGAGTGTCTCTGTTACCTGATGGGCAACAACCATTTGAACAGCTGGCGAAATAATTCCAACTGAGTCACATGTTGCTCCAAACATTGGCGCAGCAGCTAATAGGCAATGGAGACATGGTGTTTCTTTAGGTAGTACGGTATAACTCATCCCGGTACTTCCAACACAAGAACCAAATATCCATGGAATGTTATGTTTGTGGATCAAATCATTCATGATAAACCGAATGTCAAAGTTGTCTGTTGCATCGATGACTACGTCTACATCGTTAAGGATAGGTTCAAGGGAATGGCTAGTAGCATCCATAACATGGGCAGTAACTTCAACTGAAGCATTAATTAAACTCAAATGCCTTTTTGCAGCGATAGCTTTGGGCAACTGACCAAGCACATCTTTCTCTGTATAAAGCTGCTGACGTTGTAAATTACTATTTTCGACATAGTCCCGGTCGATCAGAGTCACACGCCCTACTCCAGCACGTACAAGAGCTTCTGCATTTGCCGATCCTAATGCACCACAGCCAATAATAAGAACATGACTATTTACTATATTTTCTTGACCACTGCTCCCTATCGGTTTAAATAACGTTTGCCGTGAATATCTATCATCCATTTATAAATCCCCCCCTTTGATGACTCTCTAACCACCAATATATGACATTTCTATCTTCTTTCTATTTTTTGCTGTTTCCTCGGTACGTTCATCTGAATAGCGATCTCCTCGTTCTTTCCATGTAGGAATAATCGTATCTTTCAGCTCTTCGTCTGTTGCACCTGATCTTATAACTTCTTTTAAATCAAATCCGCCTGAAGCAAATAAACAAGTATAAAATTTGCCGTCTGCTGCGACTCTTGCTCGTGTACAACTCGAACAAAATGACTCAGATACAGAGGTAATGAAGCCTACTTCACTATTTGTTCCTTTGTAGCGGTATCGTTTTGCTACCTCACCAAGATAAGCTGGATCGACTGGTTCCAGTTGAAAGTCCTCATTTAATTGCTCAAAGAGTTGTTTCTTTGTAACTACTTTACTATAATCCCAACCATTTGATTGGCCAACATCCATAAACTCGATGTATCGTAACGTAATTCCTTTCTCCTTAAAATACTTCGCCATTGGGATTACTTCCTGATCATTCATCCCTTTTTTGACAACCATATTCACTTTAACTTCTAACCCCGCTGCTTGAGCTTGTTCAATACTTTCTAAGACACGCTTAGAACTAATGCCACTATCATTAATAGATTGGAATAATTCATCATCCAGTGCATCTAAGCTGACATTTACTCTTGTTAGTCCTGCTGTCTTGAGTTTTTCTGCCATCTTCCCTAACAAAACACCGTTCGTAGTTAAACCAATATCTTCTAAGCCGTCAATCATTACTAGCTTTTGAATTAATTCTGGTAGATTCCTTCTTAATAACGGTTCCCCACCAGTTAATCTAATTTTTTTAACACCCAAATCAACAAATATTCTTGCTAGCCGTTCAATCTCTTCAAAACTCAGCAAATGGTCCTTAGGCATAAAGGCAAAGTCTTTACCAAATATTTCTTTTGGCATGCAATACGTACAGCGAAAATTACAACGATCCGTCACCGAAATTCGCAAATCCTGCAGTGGGCGCCCTAATTTATCTTGTAACATTGGTTTTGTCATGGGATCTCTCCTATTACCTAAATTTTTTCTGTAACCAAAGTACCAGGAAGGACCAGTCATCCTCATCAAATAAATTACAGATAATTTTTGATAAAAACGTTGCCACAAAGGTAGCAACGTTCTTTATTGTTTAGTTAACTTACTTAACCACTATAATTTTACACTCCATACAATATCCTTCAACTTCATACTTGAGATAAAATCCGTCATAGTGTAATGTTCAGCTTGAAAAGGATGAGTGCAACGTTGATTTCCGCTCCGGGCAGTTGCTTTCCGTGGGCAACGCCTCAGCCTCCTCGGAAGAAACCCGCTTCCTGTGGGGTCTTCACCTGTTGCTTTTCCCACAGGAGTC
>NZ_JACLZI010000022.1 GCF_014280935.1 Aquibacillus kalidii | reverse complement strand
AAGCCAGTAAACTTATATTTGTTTATTGGGAAGTTGGGTGGAACCACGGATAACAACACATTCGTCCCTTTTATAGGGATGGGTGTGTTTTTTAAATTTAATAAACGATGTGATGATAAGGACAAGAATTATTTTGACTGCTGACAGAGAGGGGAGGGTAGCTGTGAACTTCCTAGTGAAGAGAAATAATTTACCACCTTTTGAGCAGTATTGGGGAAAACAAGTATCCAATACCGTAAAGCTACGATACAGCACCATAAGCCAATAAATGCAAATTTTGTTTATTGGGAAGCTGGGTGGAACCACGGATAAAAGCACATTCGTCCCTATGTTGTTAGGGAAGAGTGTGCTTTTTATATTTTAATTAAGGAGTGTTTAGAATGAATGAAAAAAAGGTGACTATTACATTTCCAGATGGCTCTGTTAAAGATTATGACAAGGGAATAACAGTAGCAGATATAGCTGAATCCATTAGTTTGAGTTTACGAAAACAAGCAGTTATAGGAAAAGTAAATGGAGAATTAGTTGACTTAAACTATCAAGTGGAAGAGGATGTAGAATTGGCTATTTTAACATTAGATTCGGAGGAAGGGTTAAAGGTTTTACGTCATTCGACAGCACATGTACTTGCTCAAGCAGTAAAAAGGTTGAATAATAAAGCGCAATTAGCAATAGGACCGATTATACAGGATGGATTCTATTATGATTTGAGACTAGAAAACAATTTAACACCAGATGACTTAAGAAAAATAGAGAAAGAAATGCAAAATATAATAAAGGAGGATCTAGCTATAGAGCGGATAGAAATTTCCTATGAGGATGCTAAGCAATTATTTCAAAAAAATGGTGAGTCACTAAAACTTGAAATTTTAAAAGATATTCCAAAAGGTGAGAAGTTGACTTTATATCAGCAAGGAGAGTTTGTCGACCTTTGTAGAGGACCACATCTTCCGCGAACAGGATTAATTAAAGCTTTTCAACTAACTCATGTATCTGGTGCGTATTGGAGAGGGGATAGCGATAATGAAATGCTTCAACGTGTATATGGAGTTGCTTTTAAAAAGAAGAAGGATTTAGTAGAACATCTCCATTTCATAGAAGAAGCTTCCAAGCGTGATCACCGCAAGCTAGGAAAACATTTAGAGCTATTTATGTTTTCAGAGGAAGCACCAGGAATGCCATTTTACCTACCAAAGGGACAGATTATTAGGAATGAATTAGAAAACTTTTCACGTGAGCTGCAAAACCAATCTGAATACGAAGAGGTTAGAACACCACTAATGATGAATCAAAGATTATGGGAGCAATCAGGACACTGGGATCATTATCATGAAAATATGTATTTTTCCGAGGTTGACCAAACAAGCTTTGCGATGAAACCAATGAATTGTCCTGGTCATATGCTTATCTTTAAAAATAGTCTGTATTCTTACCGTGATCTCCCGATAAGAATGGCTGAATTTGGTCAAGTACATCGTCATGAATATAGTGGAGCACTTAATGGAATGTTGCGTGTACGGACTTTCTGTCAAGATGACGCACATATTTTCGTCAGAAAGGATCAGATAGAGGCAGAAATAAAGCAAGTATTTCATTTGATTGATAAAGTATATCAGACATTTGGATTCGAATATTCCGTTGAACTTTCAACAAGGCCAGAAGATTCGTTAGGGGATGACAATCTATGGGAAGTATCTGAAAATGCACTAACAAACGTTCTTGAATCATTAGGGGTAGCTTATCACCTTAATGAGGGGGATGGTGCGTTCTATGGTCCTAAAATAGACTTCCACATCAAAGATGCTTTAAAGAGGAGTCACCAGTGCGCAACTATACAGCTTGATTTCCAAATGCCTGAAAAATTTGATTTGAGTTATGTGAATGAAAAAAATGAGAAAGTAAGGCCTGTTGTCATTCACCGAGCAATATTTGGTTCTATCGACCGTTTTTTTGGAATTTTAATAGAACATTTTGCAGGAGCATTTCCAGTATGGTTGGCACCTACTCAGGTAGCGATTATCCCAGTGTCACAGGTCCATTTAGACTATTGCCTAAAAGTTCAAGCAGAATTAATGCGTGAAGGCATAAGAGTTAAACTAGATGATCGGAATGAAAAGTTGGGTTATAAGATACGAGAGGCACAAATGCAAAAAATTCCTTATATGCTTGTTCTTGGTGATCAAGAGATTGAGAAGGAAGCTGTAAATGTCAGGGTCTATGGGGAACAGAAAAGTCAAAGCTTTATTTTAGAAGATTTCAAGTCTAATATTTTACTCCAAATAAAAGAACGCAAAATTAAACTCAACTAATGCTTAACTTCCCTACCAATGGTTAGGGGAGTTTTTAGTTAAAACGAAATCTTCTAAATTACAAACATAACTACTAACCGTTTACGTAGTTTTTACATTTCTTTGAGAAACAGCAGTACTATCTTTATTTTGTAATTATATACTTTTACTAAAGTCAAGTTTGTTATACGAGGAGTGAGAGAATGAAAAGGAAAATAGCTGTTATAGGAATTTTGCTACTCATATTGTTACCAACAATATTGCAGGCAGGTTCATTCGGTAAAGACGATCCTTCAGGTACACCTGGCGAATGGTATTTAGGAACTAGTCCATCATTTGTGACACCTTCTAATCATCCTGTTTTGTTTGTGCACGGTTTGAATAGTTCTTCCAAAACCTGGTGGGATGAGAATGATATGTATGATACAGCTCACCAAAATGGATTTGAAACCGCATTTGTAGATTTATTTCCAACTTCAGATATGTGGGTAAATGGGGACTTGTTGGCTAATAAGATACAAGAAATGTACAACTATTTTGGTGAAAAAATAGTTGTTGTTGCTCATAGCAAAGGTGGTATTGATACACAATCTGCTATTGTTCATTATGGGGCAAGTGCTTACGTTGAAAAAGTAATTACATTATCAACCCCACATCATGGTTCCCAATTAGCAGACTTGGCATATAGTAGTTGGGCTGGATGGCTTACTAGCATACTTGGAAGTAAAAATGACGCAACCTATTCGTTGCAAACAGGTTACATGGAATATTTCCGTTCAATGACCGATACTCAATCAGCAGTAAAACATGTTCCTTTCTATACGTTTGGAGGAACCGAAAGAGGAAGTTTCGGAAGCTCCTTATACTGGGGAGGATTGTATCTTAGTTCCTATGGTTCAAATGATGGGGCTGTTACTGTAGATAGTTCAAGGTTAGCCTATGCAACGGAACTAGGTATAGGTGAGTGGGATCACTCTACGATAAAAGAGGGTAATTCCACATTTGATTTGTTTAACGATTATTTAACTACAAGTAGTTATGCAAAAACAGCCTCATCTTCTATTAGTAACAATAGAAATCCAAAGGAAAATTATAAACATAAACAGCAAGTATCAACCAATGAGGCTACATCTACCATTGTTCGAGGTGGAGAAATAAAAGGGGAATATTCAGATAGTTTCTATTTAGAAGAAGGTGTGGATGAAATAACAATAGACTGGATTAGTGATTCGAAAACAGAAAATCTAATACTGACTAATAGAAATAATGAGAAGTATAAAGAATTTCATGTGAAAACAGATTCCACCTCTTATTTCAATGGTTCCTATCACCACGCGATAACAATTCCCAAACCTATTGCTGGTAAGTGGATATTGGATTCTGACTCAAATAATGCCACTCGATACTTATTACATGTCTCAATAGATAGTCCCTTGAATAGTCAACTGCAGTTAGATTTATCAACAAAGAATGATGTCAATCTCAAGTCAGTCCAGAAAGATTTACATTTAAAAACAGATACCATGATAGAGCATTATAAGAACGGTAAATTAAAAACAAGTAAAATTAAACTGAATAATAAAACCGCTAAAACCGCTAAAACCGCTAAAACCGCTAAAACCGCTAAAACCGCTAAAACCGCTTCATATAAGTTGCCTCAGCTAGGAGAGGGGGTTTATAACATAACAATCAATGTAACGGGTAAGAGTGATAAAGAAAAATTTGATCGTACCATAATTAAGTCAGTTTATGTTGATAAGAATGGCGCACTCCACTTCTAATAAGTGTTATATGAAAAAATAGAATTAAAAATAATTTTCATTTTTTGTAGTTGGGCTTTGATGCTTAGTAAATAGGATATTGAGATAAAAGGATGTGTTGCGTTTTTATGCAACGCATCCTTTTGTAAATTACTAAAACTCTCATATATTCAAAGAAATGTGATAAAATTAGCTACATAAACGATAATACATCCCAGAGCAATAAACGTAGGAGTGGCAAGGTACTTGAAGATAAAAATAAATCCTAAAATGATAAAAGAAAAATGTGGTTCTGTTTCCTATAAAAGTGGGGAAGCTTTTTATCGTGCGAATAAAGTGACTTTAACAAACGTTACAGAAGACTACTGTGGAGCCACGGTTAAAGCCAAAGAAAACTTTAAAGTATCCATAGAGAAAAAAGCGAATGGACAAATTATCACGACATGTAGCTGTCCTACCTTGGCTAGTTTTTCTAAGGACTGCCAGCATATTGCAGCGGTTCTTTTTGCTCTTCATGATTATAATCGCCAAGCTCTATTACCACATCAAACATATAAGCAAGAAAAACTATCAAATCAGCTATTGTCTATTTTTCAGGATTCACCTTCAAGGGGAACAGAACACCAAAACTATTTTGAAAATAGACAAGTCTTAGACCCATTATTTACTTGTACCCCGATTGATGTTGTAGATAAAGGTACAGTAATGGCCATTTCGATGAGGATTGGAACGGTTTATATTCAAAATATACGAGTGTTCTTACAACGAATTAAGGATGGGGCGACCTGTCAATTATCTGAAAGTTTTCTATTTGATATAAATAAGCACTGTTTCAATCCGATAGTAGACGGAATAGTCGAGCAACTGATAGCGGTTATGAGTGATGATAGTAACGGGAAAGACAAGATAATCCCACCTGACTTTCTGCCAATCCCTGCATCTTCATGGGAAAGACTTCTACCGTTACTCGTAAAAGCCCCGAATTTGATTGTTGATTACGAGGGGAAAACATTTGTGGGACTGACACTATCTGATGATCAATCCCTTCCACTACATTTTTCCTTTCTTGAGTCTGAACACTATAATCTGATTATTACTGGACTTGAGCAAATGGTGTTATTTTCTAGTTATCATACCGTGATGTATGATGGGAAAATACAACGGTTAGATCAACATGATTTTAAACGTCTCGCAGAACTACAACGGATGCTTAATGGAACCAAGACAAATCGGATTCCCATTCCGTCTGATCAAATAGACTTTTTTATTGATAAAGTAGTTCCGGGTTTGAAAAGGTTAGGGAAAGTACAGCTTTCGGATAAGCTTGAAAATAAATTAGAGAAAACACCTCTTATTGCTAAATTATTTTTGGACCGGGTCAGTAATCGACTGTTGGCGGGACTCGAATTTCATTATGGTCATCTCGTTATAAATCCTGTAGAAGAAAACGAGTCTAGTATAAACCGCTTAATTGTCAGAGATAGAAATAAGGAAGAGGAAATTCTCCAGCTAATGGAGGAAAGTTTATTTACTAAAACAGAAAGTGGCTATTTTCTTCATAATGATGAATTAGAATATGACTTTTTAACCTACATTGTACCGAAATTACAAAAGCTCACGAATATATATACGACAACAGCCATTCGAAATAGAGTAGTAAAAGATAATGTCTTCCCTAAGATCAGAGTAAAAGTGAAAAGGGAACGAACCAATTGGCTTGAATTCAAATTTGAAATGGATGGAATTCCTGATGATGATATTAGAGAGTTGCTGTACTCTATGGAAGAAAAGCGGAAATATTATCGACTTAGGAATGGTTCGTTATTATCTTTGGAAACAAAAGAATTTCAAGAAATCAACCGTTTTCTTCATGGCATCCCGGATGAGTATGGTGACTTAGCAACAGGCTTAAACTTACCATTGGAACATAGTCTTAAACTATTAGATACAGTTGAAATTAGTAATACATTTTTAACGGAGCAATCCTTTAAAAGTTTTGTGGAGGAAATTAAGAACCCGAGTAGCATGGACTATAAGCTACCAGAAACATTAGTGCCAACTTTAAGAGATTATCAAATACAAGGATATAGGTGGATGAAGACCCTGGCAAATTACGGTTTTGGAGGTATTCTTGCTGATGACATGGGACTAGGTAAAACACTACAAAGTATTACCTTTATTTTGTCGGAGCTTTCCAATATTCGTGCAAACAAACTTCCTGTCCTTGTCGTATGTCCTTCTTCTGTAACGTATAACTGGCTAAGTGAACTGATGAAATTTGCACCTGATATAGAAACGATAGTAATGGATGGAACAAAACAAACTAGAACTAGATTGCAAAAAGAAACAACTAATCTAGACGTTTTGATCACATCTTACCCAATACTTAGACAAGACATCCATTGGTATGATAAGCAGCAGTTTCATACGGCCATTTTCGACGAAGCGCAAGCTTTTAAAAATCCTATTACGCAAACATTTAGAGCAGTGAAACGAGTTAATGCTAATAATTATTTTGCACTAACAGGTACACCTGTTGAAAACTCAATAGAAGAACTATGGGCCATTTTTCACGTTGTGTTTCCTGAGTTATTTCTAGGATTAAAAGAATATAGTACCCTATCTAGAAAGGAAATTTCCCGGAGAAGTAAGCCTTTTATGCTTCGCAGAATGAAGAAGGATGTATTAGGTGAGCTGCCAGAGAAACTAGAATCTTTAGAGTCGGTAGAGTTACTTTCAGACCAAAAGAAGTTATATGCCGCTTACTTATCTAAATTACGTCACGATACGCTTAAGCATTTAGATAAGGATACCTTCAGGAAAAATAAAATAAGAATTTTAGCGGGGTTAACGCGATTACGGCAAATTTGTTGCCACCCTGGATTATTTGTAGATGGCTATAAAGGTTCATCAGCAAAGTTTGAACTATTACTTCGTATTATTACGGAAGCAAAGTTCTCCAATAGAAGAGTGCTTATTTTTTCACAATTTACCAAAATGTTAGAAATTATAGGACGTGAATTAGCAAAGTTAGAACTTGACTTCTTTTATTTAGATGGCCAGACTCCATCAGAAGACCGAGTAGAGATATGTAATCAGTTCAACGAAGGAGAGCGTAACTACATGCTTATTTCGATGAAAGCAGGTGGAACAGGACTTAATTTAACAGGGGCTGATACGGTGATCTTTTATGATAGCTGGTGGAATCCGGCAGTAGAGGAACAAGCTGCTGATAGGGCCTACCGTATTGGTCAGAAAAATAACGTACAGGTAATCAAATTGATAGCACGTGGAACAATTGAAGAGAAGATGACCGAACTTCAGGAGAAAAAACGTCATTTAATCCAAGAGGTAATTGACTCGGATGGTGAGATTGCCACTTCCCTTACGGAAGAGGATATACGTGAGATACTGTTATTAAATGCTGAATAATAATTCTAGTCATTTAACTAGAATTATTTAGAAGATTATTAAATTTGTAAGTATTTTAAATATCATCATAGCTTTTTGCTGGTAGAAAGTTTATCATTATTAAAGAGATTATCGATTGCTAGAATCCTTAAAAGGAAGGTAGTTTATGTCAAACGAAAATATTACGAAACTAAACGTAGATGGTAAGGAAATCATCCTTATCGGAACTGCACACGTGTCGAAGCAAAGTGCAGAACAAGTAAAGGAAGTAATTGAATTAGAACAGCCAGATTCAGTATGTGTAGAACTAGATGCACAAAGGTATCAATCCATAATGGAAGGTAACCGTTGGAAAGAAATGGACATTTTTAAGGTGATTAAAGAAAAAAAAGCAACGTTATTATTAATGAACCTTGTTATATCCTCCTTCCAAAGGCGTATGGCTAAACAATTTGGTATAAATGCTGGTCAAGAAATGATTCAGGGTATTGATTCTGCTAAAGAAATCGGTGCAGAATTGGTTCTTGCAGACCGTAATATTCAGATTACCTTTTCTAGGATTTGGAGTGGAGTAGGGTTTTGGGGGAAAGCAAGATTGATGGCCTCCTTAATGGCTAGCATTTTTAGTAATGAGAGCATCACTGAAGAAGAGATGGAAAAAATGAAGTCTCAAGATATGTTAAATTCAATGTTAAATGACTTCACTGAATATTTTCCTAGATTGAAAAAGCCACTAATTGATGAACGTGACCAATACTTAGCACAAAAAATAAAAGAAGCTCCCGGGGACAAAGTGATTGCTGTTCTTGGAGCGGCTCATGTTCCTGGAATTAAAAAGGAAATATATAATGAACAGGATTTAGCTAGCCTGTCGGAAGTTCCACCAAAATCCAAATTACCTAAGATAATAGGATGGTCAATTCCGATATTAATTATTGCTATCATTGCTTATACATTTATTGTTAATCCTTCAGCAGGTTTACAACAAACAATTAGCTGGGTCATTTGGAACGGATCTTTCTCAGCGCTCGGTACATTAGTTGCCTTAGGTCATCCACTTGCAATTCTAACTGCATTTATTGCTGCACCAATTACATCACTGAATCCACTAATCGCAGCGGGGTGGTTCGCTGGACTTGCACAAGCTTTTATTCGCAGACCTAGTGTTAATGACTTTGAAACATTAGCAGAAGATGTATATAACGTGAAAGGGTTCTGGAATAATAAAGTGACGCGAATTCTATTAATCGTGGTATTGGCTAATATCGGTAGCTCAATAGGTACTTTTATTGGTGGGGCAGATGTTATTCGCGTTTTTTTAGAAAATTTTTAATATCCATATAAAAAGTCTACCGATTATTTCCTGTTAAAATAATCGGTAGACTTTTTTATTTCCGCCTAAATCCCTCTTGATGGAGATAGTCAACTGCTCCATTATAAGTTGCATAAGATGCATCTAACATTTCTCCAGCATACACGTTCCATGAATCGAAATCGTTGATAATAGTTAGTTCATGATTTTCATCATTAATCCAGACTTCTTCAAAAGGCTCTTGTTCAGAAAGTGAGTCAATGGATTGTTTTATAATTTTACGAAGCTGTGACTCCGTAAAATCTCTAATATTGACCATTCCTTTATCATCGATTTCATAGTCATCTTCCGTCAATTCTGCATATACAAATCCATTTCCATTAGGGTGTAAGTGGTAAACAACGTTCTTCTTTTCTAAAACACTGTCCGCATATTGAAAATTAACACGACCTAGTGATACATCTTTACGCTGTAATTCGGAAAAAGATTCTATTATAGTAATTTTTTCTTCAAATGTAAGCATGGTACCTCCAATAATTATGTATTTCTCCTGAGTATTATACCATTTACGAAATTTAAAGATACAAAATTAAGTTTAAAGCTTGGACAATTACATATTTTTAGCTAGGATCATTTTCATCAAGGCTTAATTTTGTTACAGTAATCCAATCTCCTTTTTTGAATGTCATCTAAAGTAGCATCATCACCGAAAGAATCATCTGGATCAACTCCAGGAGCTACTTTTGGATCAGTTTTTTATTTGCTTACTCATTTTATCCCTCCATTCTTATATAAAATTCCTCAATTTTTTCTTTTTATTACGATTTAATTTATATGCATTAAATCCTTTTCTTTATAATAAAGATAATGTTAGAGTAGTTAGCATTATTTTACTGTATATGATATACTTGTATGATAGGCTAAAAGCCCTTGGTCTTCTGGTGTTTTGACTCACCGGTAGGGCGTGACACCACCAATACAGGAAGGATGACCAAAATGACAGGAATATTATATCAAGCAAAAATAGGTGACGGATTTAAGAAAAAGGGACTAAACCGTCGTGATACTTTCTTTAGCACACCGAAAGATGCAGTTTCAGAAGCGTTTCAATTAAAAGAGCGGATTGATAAAAAGTATAAGAACAAAATAGTTTGGGATTACGATGGTGAGATGAAGGGTTCGTTAAAGAAAATGAAAATCTTAAAAGGATTCTTAAATGGAGATCTTGAGTCAGAACCATTTTATTTACAAATTGTTTCTGTAGGGGAAGAGGGGAAAAGTGCAGTATCTCCGAATCAGCCTAAAAAGGTTACAGCTAAGGATAAAAAAGTTTTAAATAAAGTAATCGAATTCTTAAAATAGTTATTTTAAAACCGCTTCTTGAAGCGGTTTTTTTTGTATTGGACAATTAACACAAAAAAACAGACCATCCTTTAAATTAAGGTTTTGGCCTGTATTAAATGGAGATTAGTATTAAGATTCATCTACTTTACTATGATGTAATGGAGGTGGGATTATCCATCCTTTATTTTTATTTAACCTAAGTACTTTTGCCCCTAGTGTTGCTTTTTGTACATGGAATTGTCCGAACATCATGGCGATGTCTTCTCGAATAGCTTGACCTATCACTGTACTACATGCAACTAATCCAGCAGATATATCTACAGAAAGTGCAGCTGCCACTTCTTGATCCATAATTCTAGCTCCTGCAGGAATATCTTCTATATTTGCTTTCGGACGCTCTGGAGGTGTTGGGGGGAGGCCTACACCATTCTCCTTTAATAGTGTTTCAACTTGCTCTCCTTGCTGTTTACAAATTTCTATTGCCTCTTCTAATAGTTTTTTTAAATCACTATCACCAGTATGGTTTAGATGTATCTGATAACCAGCTACTGCTGCTTTTGCAGCCATGAGAAATGACCACGTTGAATATACTTCACCATAATGCATCGGTTCTTCTTTCGGATTGCCACTTAAGATACCCATAAATACACCCCTTACTGTTTTTTGAAATCCATAGAGATTCTCCTAAAAGCACATATTTATTCCGATATGCTCTTGTACAGTATCTGTATAGGGGGAATAGATTATTCCATATTAATGCAGAAGTTTTAATAATATTCAAATTTAGTTACGCGGTAGATAATAAATTCACTGTGGCTAAAAATTAAACAAAAACCTAAAGATATCTTGATGTGAAGGACTATTGGTTTAATTGAATATTTAATTTAATTATTTCTCCTGGATTTACGTTTTTCCTCGTTTGGCTTTTAGCTGGAAAAATAAATGTCCAGGGAAGACTTGTATTAGCAGGAATATGAAGGTTAGGCAGCGAAAAATTGTGTTCTGCTATAACTCCGTTTTGATCCAAACAGTCTATTCTAGAATTTTCAAACGAAATTGATTGCTGTGTTTGATTATGAATGATGGCAGTTGCTAGTAAATCACCCTTATGATTAGTAGCATGCCATAATGTGACTAATTCAATATCATGTAATTGATTTAATTTTGTACTGGCGAAAGCTTTTTCTATTTTTTCACGGTCACCTTGGGATATCGTTTTGTCCCATGAGTTTTCAAACTGAAGCTTCTGCATGTTACAATCCTCATTTCCTAATTATAATTAATAATAGAGGTCAAATTAGTTAGCTAGATAGTAAGCCTACTATAACATATGAAACAATTCAAACTGTCTGTTATTCTCTATTCATGAGAATATTCTTCTATTATGATGGGGTAGCTTAGTTCGGTGATTGAGTATATTAGCTTAATAATTTAATTATGATTTAACATAATAATAGATAGTGGTTAATGAAGGGTAACTGAGTTTAAACATAACACTCAAATCTAATTTGGTTGGTCTTATTCATTGCTATTACAATAAGGAGAAAATGCAAACCCACTTTCAAAAAGTTAGAAAGTGGGTTTGGTATGGAATTCTATAATACTTTTGTCGTCCAGTCTTCACAATTCCACACATCGGTAACTACACCTTCATAAAAGTCAGGTTCGTGTGAGATTAATAGGACACTACCTTTATATTCCTTTAAAGCGCGTTTTAGTTCATTTTTAGCATCTTGGTCCAAGTGGTTAGTTGGTTCGTCCAATACAAGTAAGTTTGTTTCTTTATTAATTAGTTTACAGAGTCGAACTTTTGCTTTTTCTCCTCCACTTAAAACCTTAACTTGGCTTTCGATATGTTTAGTAGTAAGTCCACATTTTGCAAGGGAAGCACGAACCTCATATTGAGTGAAGTGACGAAATTCTTCCCAAACCTCTTCAATACATGTGTTATTATTTGCGACCTTAATTTCTTGTTCGAAATAACCAATGTGCAAATGCTCCCCCAACTGGACGGATCCGGAGACAGCCTTTATTTCTCCAAGTATGCTTCTTAATAGAGTAGTTTTTCCGATTCCGTTAGCTCCAGCTAAAGCGATTTTTTGTCCGCGTTCCATGGTCAAGTTTAGTTTTCTTGATAATGGTTCTTCATATCCAATCACAAGGTCTTTCGTTTCAAATAAATATCTGCCTGGTGTTCTAGCTTGTTTAAAATGAAACTCTGGCTTCGGTTTTTCTGCATCTAATTCAATAACGTCCATTTTATCAAGTTTTTTCTGACGAGACATTGCCATCTTACTGGTTGCTGCATTTGCTTTATTCCTTGCAACAAAATCCTTCAGGTTGGCAATTTCTTTTTGTTGTTTTTTATATGCTGCTACTTGTTGTTGTTTTTTCATTTCATAGACACGCTGAAATTCATTGTAATCTCCTGGATAGCGAGTAAGTTGCTGATTTTCCATATGATAGATCAAGTTAATCACGCTATTTAAGAAGGGGATATCATGTGAAACTAAAATGAAAGCATGATCGTAATTAAGTAAGTAAGTTCTTAGCCATTCGATATGCTCCACATCTAGATAGTTTGTTGGTTCGTCTAATATTAAAATGTCAGGCTTTTCTAAGAGTAGCTTAGCAAGTAGCACCTTTGTACGTTGACCACCACTCAAATCGTGGACATCTCGTTCTAAACCATAATCATCTAATCCTAGGCCATTGGCAATTTCCTCAACCTTAGCATCAATGGTATAAAAATCATTGTTAGTTAGGGAATCCTGCATTCTTCCTGTGTCTTCAAGAAGTTGTTCTAACTCGTCTGGACTCGCTTCTCCCATCTTAGCAAAAAGTGTATTCATTTCTGCTTCCATATCATAGAGATACTGAAATGCTGTCCGTAATACATCCCTTATTGTCATTCCTTGTTTTAATTCCGCATGCTGATCCAAATACCCAATTCTAGTATGTTTAGACCATGAGATGTTTCCAGCATCGGGCTCAAGCTTGCCAATAATTATATTCATAAACGTTGACTTACCTTCGCCATTTGCTCCAATTAGTCCAATATGTTCGCCTTGTAATAAACGAAAAGACACATCATCAAAAATTGCACGATCTCCGAATCCATGACTTAGATTATTTACTGTTAATAAACTCATAATTAATACACCTTTTCCTATAAAAAGTTCATACCTCATCTATTATAATGGTGAATCTCGTAAAACGATAGTGGGATTTATTGTTTAGGCCATCTTTAAATATACTAGAAATTAAATTGTAATTTCCTATTCCTGGTATACAAATGATGGTTCCGGTTACATTTGAAGGGGGTGTCATATTTGTAAAATTAACTGAATATAAACATTTATAAAAAACTTTACGATAGCTTAACAATCTGCTATAGTATTGCAATAGTCTAGAATCTTACAACCTTGCAAACTAAAAATATATAAAATATTAGAAAGTATGAAAGAAGGTTAGTTTAATATGAAAAAATTGAGAATCAATGAGCTAAGTTTTTTTCTGTTAGCTGTTGTTTTTTTGTGGGCAAAAACATACATTTCCTATCAATTTGAATTTAATTTGGGCGTCGAAGGCCCGATGCAACAATTTCTATTATTAATAAATCCAATTAGTTCAGCAGTCGTGTTTTTAGGATTAGCGTTGTTTCTAAAAGGAAGACGAGCTGCTATCACCATGATCCTTATTGATACAATTATGACAATCGTTTTATATTCAAACATTGTATATTATCGATTCTTCGATGATTTTATTACAGTTGCAACACTAAGCCAATCCGGGAACATAGGAGAAATGAAAGATGGCGTTCTAGGCATTTTAAGTGGCTATGATGTTCTATATTTCCTAGATTTATTGATTTTGGTTGCTGTAGTAATTTGGAAGCCGTCTATGGCTAAAATCAGCATCAAAAAGTGGGTTGCGCCGATCGTTGTGGTTTCAGGTATTTTCTTATTTTTTGCAAACTTATCGCTTGCAGAAGCCGATCGACCTGACTTATTACAAAGAATGTTTGACCGTAACTATATTGTTAAATATTTAGGACCATTTAATTACACCATTTATGATGGTATTCAAACAGTTCAAGTCCAAAGTGAAAAACTTCAGGCTACAAGTGATGATTTATCGATGATTTCGAACTATACTTCATCACATTATTCTAAACCTAATGAAAATTTATTTGGTATCGCTAAAGGGAAGAATATAATTAAGATCCACTTGGAAAGTTTTCAAACATTTCTAATTGACTACAAGTTAAATGGTGAAGAAGTAACACCATTTATTAATAAATTGGCTAATGGTGAAGGTGACATGATCTACTTTGATAACTTTTTCCATCAAACTGGTCAAGGTAAAACAGCTGATGCAGAACTAATACTAGATAACAGTTTATTTGGTACAGCTGAAGGTGCTGCTTTTATGACGAAGGGTACAAATACATTCCAGTCGTTACCTGCTATTTTGGATCAAAAGCTTGGATATACAAGTGCGGTATTCCATGCTGACAATAAAACGTTTTGGAATCGAGATCAGATATACAAGCAAATCGGATATAATCATTTCTTTGATGAAACATATTATGATAATTCCAATTCTGTTAACCTTGGATTGAAAGATAAACCATTTTTCGAACAGTCCATGCCAATGCTGGAATCATTAGAACAACCATTTTATGCACATATGATGACATTAACACACCACTATCCTTTTAATCTTGATCAAGAGGATGCAACGATTGACCAAGCTACTACCGGAGATACTACAGTTGACCGATATTTCCAAACGGCAAGGTATTTGGATGAAGCTGTGGAGCAGTTTGTCAACGATTTAAAAGCTAGTGGGTTATATGAGAATTCAGTCATTATGCTCTATGGAGACCATAATGGTATTTCAGAGAACCATAATCGTGCCATGAAGGAAATACTTGGCACTGAGATTACTCCGTATCAAAATGCACAAAACCAGCGTGTTCCTTTAATGCTTCACATTCCTGGCGTTGAAGGTGGCGTGAACCACACATTTGGTGGAGAAATAGATGTAATGCCAACACTTTTACATTTACAGGGTATTGATAATAGAGAGTTAATTAACTTTGGAACCGACTTATTCTCCAAAACACATGACCAAACAGTGGCGTTCAGAAATGGAGACTTAGTTTCACCTGAATATACAATTGTTGGAGATACAGTCTATGACACTGCAACAGGTGAAGAATTAGAATCTACAGAAGAAACAGATAAACTTAAATCAGAAGTAATTCAACTTCTTAAATTATCGGATGAAGTTATGAATAAAGATTTATTGCGTTTTAATGATCTAGCTGATTTTGAACCAGTAGATCCTTCAGACTATAAATATGGTGATACAGTTAAAGATACTGAGTAAAAAAATCCCCTAATTTTGGGGGTTTTTTTAAATTAACTATGTTAATTTGATAATCTTCTATGGGAAATTACAAAGTTCAGTAACAATTATCATGTATTCTATGGTAGAATCATTTGAAAATAATAGATAAAGAGAGAGAGAAGTTCATGAAACCTATTGAATTAAACTATAAAATGCCAGCTGAATGGGAAAAACATGAGAAAACGTTTATTTCCTGGCCAGTGAAAGACTCTATGGTGTACCCGGAAGATTATGAAAAAGTAACACAAGGTTATTACGATATTATTAAGGCTATATCAGAATTCGAGCATGTATCTGTATTGGTAAATACCAACGAAATAGAAATCGTTAACCGTTTATTACCAAAAGATAATGTTGAGATA
This sequence comes from Aquibacillus kalidii, assembly GCF_014280935.1. GTDB lineage: Bacteria > Bacillota > Bacilli > Bacillales > Amphibacillaceae > Aquibacillus_D > Aquibacillus_D kalidii. The sequence goes on along the minus strand of NZ_JACLZI010000022.1, from coordinate 10,278 downwards.
TTACCTATTGATCATAACGATGCATGGTTGAGAGATAATGGTCCTACATTTATTTTAAATGATAAAGGGGATTTTGCAGGCATTAATTGGGAATTTAATGCTTGGGGAGAGAAATATTCTCCTTGGGATTTGGATAATAAAGTTGCAACTAAAATTCTAACTAGTCTAGGCATACAGCAATTTGATGCACCTTTTGTCATGGAAGGTGGATCCTTTCATGTTGATGGAGAAGGAACGTTAATTACTACTGAAGAATGCTTACTTAATAAAAATAGAAATCCTCACTTAACCAAACAAATAGTCGAACAATATTTACATCAATATCTAAATGTGAGTAAGGTCATTTGGTTGAAACAAGGGTTGAGTGGGGACGAAACAGACGGGCATGTTGACAATGTTGCTTGTTTTGTTAGTCCTGGAAAAGTGATGATCCAAGTCTGTGATGACGAGCAAGATGAAAATTATCTTAGAACAAAAGAAAATCTAGCTATTTTATCTAATGAAACGGATGCTAAAGGTAGAAAGATTGAGATTATTCCGATACAGCAACCTCCAAGACGAGAAAAAGACGGGGTTAGATTAACACTGAGTTATTTAAATTTCTATTTTGTTAACGGGGGTATTATATTACCTGTGTTTGGAGGAAATGCAATTGGAACAGATCAATTAGCTTTAGAGAAGCTCAAAGACTTGTTTCCAGAAAGACGTGTGCATACGGTAGATGGCAATTCGATCATTTCAGAGGGTGGCAATGTTCACTGTACAACGCAACAAATGCCATCCAGATAACTAGATTAAATATTCGGAGGAAAGATGAGGGGTTAATGGTGAGAAAAGTTAAAGTTGCAGCTACTCAGATGAGCTGCTCGACTAATATAGATGAGAATATAAGAAAAGCGGATAACTTGGTTAGAGAAGCGGCAGAACAGGGAGCTCAAATTATTTTACTTCAGGAACTTTTCGAGACGCCATATTTTTGCCAAAAAGAAAAAGCTGATTACTATATCTATGCAACAGAATTAGAAAATAATAAAGCAATTAATCACTTTAAAGCTTTAGCAAAAGAATTAAAAGTAGTTCTCCCAATAAGCTTTTATGAAAAAATGAATTATGCTCGATATAATTCTCTGGCTGTTATTGATGCAGATGGTGAAATTTTAGGTAGGTACCGGAAAAGCCATATTCCAGATGGACCGGGGTATGAAGAGAAGTTCTATTTCAATCCAGGTGACACTGGATTCAAGGTATGGAACACTCGATATGGTAAAATTGGAGTAGGGATTTGTTGGGATCAATGGTATCCTGAAGCTGCACGCGTCATGGCTTTAATGGGAGCAGAAATTCTTCTTTATCCAACGGCAATTGGTTCAGAACCCCAGGATTCTTCCATCGATTCAAAGGATCACTGGCAGACTTGTATGCTTGGACACGCTGCATCTAACTTGATGCCTGTTATTGCATCTAATCGAATTGGTGTGGAAGAGGATGAGGACTCGAAGATAACATTTTATGGATCGTCCTTTATTGCTGGACCTCAGGGAAATAAATTAAAAGAGTCCGGACGTATAGAAGAATCAGTGTTAGTGGAAGAATTTGATTTAGATGAATTAGAAACGCAAAGGATTGAATGGGGTATCTTCAGAGACCGTCGTCCTGATTTATATAAAATGATTACCTCCTATGATGGAAAAAATATGATATGACTTTTAAAACAGCCGACATGGCTGTTTTTTTGTGGTTTAGCAAATTATAAAATCAGTCCCATCCCGTTCCAAGAGCACCAATAACTAATGAAACTTCCTCGCCTTCGTACGATATCAATTCGACCTCAGTTGAACTTGCGAAATCACTTCGTTCACCGTGATGCCTTTATCTCCTACGGTTCAATCCAGTTTGTAGGTCGCAAACCAGTCCTCTTCGTTTTTGTTTTTTGTTGGATTAAGAAATTATCAAAACTAATAACCTGTTAATTTTTTTAATAAATATAAAAGAAAGCCTTTACAAAATGGATAATATAGTTAATAATGTATTTAACGAAACCGCTTTCGAAGGAGAAGGAAAGATGCCAACTATATATGATATAGCAAAAAAGGCAGGTGTTTCTGCGGCCACTGTTTCTAAGGTACTAAATGGACGGTCTGATGTAGGGAAAAGAACAATAGAGAAGGTTAAAAGGATAACAGAAGAACTAGGGTATCATCCTAATTCTATAGCAAGAGGATTGGCGACTAAGAAGTCTAAAACGGTTGGTGTTTTTTTTGAAGATCACTTGAATACGGGATTTAGGCATCCATTTCTACAAGATATCTTGGCAAGCTTTAAGGATGTTATAGGGGAACATGGCTATGACTTGGTTTTTTTTACGAATAATCACCCAGATAATCAAGTAGAAACATTTGAGGCTCGTGCAAGAAATAGAAATGTTGATGGCCTATTTTTATTAGGTGTCCCAAGAACAGACCCTAATCTTGATACTATTGCCAATAGTGATATTCCATGTATGTCAATTGATTTAGATTTAATCGGACCACGTGCTAATTATTTGAGTTCAGACAACTTTGGTGGAGCAATGAGTGCAGTGGATTATTTAGTTGAAATGGGGCATGAAGACATTGCCTATATCTCTGACATATTTTCTACCAAACCCGGTCATGATAGATTAGTTGGCTTCAAGAAGGGGATGGAGAAACATGGGCTTCAAGTTAAACATAATTGGATAGAGTTAAGTAACTTTTCCGAACAAGGTGGATACATATCAACAATCAAATTACTACAAGATGCATCACATCCGACTGCGATTTTCTGTGCTGGTGATATGATGGCAATCGGTGCGATGAGAGCCATTAAGGAAAAGGGGCTAAAGATTGGTGAGGATATTTCCGTAATCGGTTTCGATGATATAAGCCTTTTATCTTACGTTAATCCAAGCTTAACAACTATTCGCCAGAAAAAAGAAATCATGGGAGAGACTGCTGCAAGAGAGTTACTAAAGCTTATGACCGATTCAAATTATGGTGCTAGCCCTTTTACGATTGAAACAGAGTTGGTTATAAGAAATACCGTTTCTAAACTAAGTGTTTTAATGTAAGCGCTTAACTAAGGTGAATATTTCTAACTTGAGGGGGGTGATAGGGCAATCATTGAAAGGTCGGTCTGTAACTTATGTTTGCAATTAATGAAAGCGGTGACACCGTACATCTTTAGTCTTTATCATCTATTACTTATTTTGGAAACCGTTTTCCTAAAAAGAGGGGGAAATAGAAATGAATTTCAAAAAACAATTATTAATTTTGGTAATGGCTATCTTTGCTTTTGCTCTAGTTCTGACAGGATGTTCTGATAAGGGTTCTTCGGGGGAGACTGATTCAGAGAAATCGGAAGAAACTGACGGTGACAACGGTAGTTCAGTGTCTGGTGATAAAAACAAAACAGTTAAACCATTAGTTATAGGTCTTTCGCCTGCAGGGCAATGGCAAGAAAACTTTAACCCATTCTCTACAACAGCAATGGGTGGAACCAACGGATTGATTTATCAATCACTTTATTACTTTGATAACGTAAGTGGTGAAGAGTATCCAATGCTAGCAACTGAGTTTGAATGGACTAACGAAAACAAGACTTTGGTTGCAAAACTTCGAGAAGATGCAACATGGTCTGATGGAGAAGCTTTTAATGCCGATGACGTTATTTTTACGTTTAACTTGCTTAAAGAGTATCCAGCTGCGGACACAACTGGTATTTGGGCTCAAGTAACATCCATTGAAAAACAAGATGACTATTCTGTTGCTTTCCATTTTGATACAGCAAATGTACCGTTCCAAAGCTATGTATTAGGATCGTTAATTGTACCTGAACACATTTGGAAAGATCTTGGAGATCCTTCTAAAGCAAAAGTAACAGAGCCTGTAGGAACAGGTCCATATTTATTAGAATCATTTACACCTCAACTATATAAAATGGTAAAAAATTCGGATCACTATAATGCTGACGACTATGTCGTAGAAGAGCTTCAGTTCCCAGCATTTAGTGGTAACGACAGTGAGCAGTTAGCGTTATCTAAAGGTGAAATTGATTGGGCAGGAATCTTTATTCCAGATGCAGAGAATGTATATGTAGCACAGGATCCTGATAACAACAAGTTCTGGTTCCCGGCGAGCAACAACGTTACACTTTATCCTAATTTAGAGAATTCAATACTAAGTGATGTAACTGTCCGTAAGGCAATCAGTCTTGCAATTGATCGTCAAAAATTATCAGACCAAGCTGCTTCAGGTTATGATCCACTTCCAAGTACAACTGCTTTAATTCTACCGAGGGATGAAGAGTGGATTGATCCTAGTATCCCAGAAGATCAATTAGAATACGAATTTAACTTAGATAAAGCAGTTCAAACACTAGAAGATGCTGGTTATAAAAAAGGTGATGATGGTATTTTCGTATCACCAGATGGAGAGAAACTATCATTCACCCTACAAACTGTATCAGGTTGGACAGATTGGGCGACAATGGCTCAGCTGATTTCGCAATCTTTAACTAGTATTGGGATTGAAGTAAAAGTAGAAATGCCAGAATATGCTACTTATTCAACTAATGTACAAGGTGGCGAATATGACTTGGCAATTTCATGGACAAATGCTGGTCCTGATCCGTATCGTCAATACCAAGATATGTTAAACAGCAATGGTTCATGGAACTTACAACAATGGAATGATCCTAAAACAGACGAAGCATTACAAACATACCAAGGTACTACAGATAAAGAAAAGCAGATGGAAGCTGTTCATTACCTTCAAAATGTAATGGTAGATCATTTACCAACCATTCCTTTAGTTAATGGACCAGTATGGTATGAATATAGAACAGCTAACTTTGTGGGATGGCCAACGGAAGAGGATCCTTATGTAAACCCAGCTCCATTTAACTGGCCTGCACCTGCAATAACGATTTCAAAATTAGAACCTGCTAACTAACGAAAGCCAATGGGGAAGGGCTTAGGCCTTTTCCCTACACTATATTAACGACTGGGGGGGAAACAATGCGCTACGTAATGAATCGCATCGGTTTTTTTATCCTATCACTATGGGCTGCAATCACCATAAACTTTATATTACCCCGTATGATGCCAGGAAGTCCGGCAGATGCCATGTTCGCAAAGTTTCAAGGACAGTTGACTACAACTGCATTAGAAGCGATGAAAAAATCATATGGTATTGGGGATACAAGTTTATGGCAGCAATATGTAGACTATCTCCATGGTCTAGTAACATTTAATTGGGGATTGTCATTTATGCAATACCCTACGCCTGTAAGCGATATGATTCAAGCGAGTGTGCCATGGACAATTGGTCTCGTAGGTATTTCTACCTTAATTTCAGTGTTTGTTGGTACAGCACTAGGTGTTTATATTTCATGGAAAAGAAAAGGATTTTTAGATAATACACTACCGGTAGTATCTATGGCTTTTCAAGCATTACCATACTTTTGGGTTGCGCTATTATGTGTCTTTATTTTTGGTTTTAAACTGGATTGGTTTCCGATGGCCCATGGCTATGATCCGGCAATTACACCTGGATTTACTAGTGAATACATTTTGAGTATTTTAAATCATGCTTTCTTACCAGCAATTACCTTAATACTCGGTGGTTTAAGTGGATGGATTGTTGGGATGCGTAACAATATGATTTATACACTCGGTGAGGACTACGTTACCTTCGCAGAGGCAAAGGGTGTAAAAACATCACGCCTTATGTTCACTTATGCTGCAAGGAACGCGATTTTACCACAACTAACAAGCTTTGCGATAGCAATTGGAAACGTTGTAAGTGGAGCTATATTAACGGAACAAGTATTTTCTTATCCTGGAATAGGGAATCAATTAACAAGTGCAGTACAATCACAAGATTTTCCTATGATTCAATCTTCATTTCTATTAATTGCTGTGGCTGTTCTTGTTGCAAACTTAATTGTTGATTTATTATATAGTCGTTTGGATCCAAGGATTCGTACAGGAGGGAGTAACTAATGAAAACAGAATTACAAACTTCATCTCAACATAATATGGAAGCTCCTACTCCAAGACGAAATAACTTTACGATATTTCTAGGTGCATTTAAACCCTTTTTTACTAATGCAAAGTCGGCAACGGGATTCACTATCTTTTTGATTTTTCTTTTTATAGCCATTTTTGCGCCCTTAATTGCGCCTTATGAACCAAGTGCAGCCATTTATCTGCCAAATTTGTCGCCAACAGCTGACCACTGGTTTGGTACTACAAATACAGGACAAGATATTTACTCGCAATTTATATTTAGTGCAAGAAATACAATGATTGTCGGGTTTGGAGCAGGTATCCTGTCTACCATTATTGGATTAATTTTTGGTGTTGTTGGTGGGTATCGTGGAGGTTTGACTGATTCGATCTTAAGTTTCGTTACAAATCTATTCCTTGTAATGCCAGGTTTAGCCTTATTAATTGTTATCCAAGCGTACATGACTGCTTCTACACCATTTGTAACGGGGTTAATCATCGCTTTGACCGGTTGGGCTTGGGGTGCTCGAGTTTTTCGTTCCCAAACAATGACACTTGCTAATCGAGATTTTATTTCAGCTGCAAGGATGTCTGGAATGTCGTCCTTTAGGATCATGTTAACTCAGATTTGTCCTAATATGATGTCTATTATTGCTGGAAATATCATGTTTGCAACTTTAGGGGCAATTCTAGCGGAAGCCGGATTAGCTTTCCTTGGTTTCCAAGATATCAATTCAATAAGTTGGGGTACGATGCTTTATTGGGCAAGTAATAATGCAGCTTTAATTAGAGGTGCTTGGTGGTGGTTTATTCCTCCAGGTCTAGGAATTGGATTAGTTGGTCTTAGTTTAGTACTCATGAACTTTGCGGTTGACCAGATAACGAATCCTCGTCTGAAGGGGCAGAAAAGGAGGAAAAAACATGGAAGAAAAACAGCCCGTGCTTGAGCTAGAAAATGTTTCAGTTGGGTATGATTCAACTGCTGGGATGGTTCAAGCTGTTAATGATGTCTCACTTAAAATCTATGAAAACACTATTGTTGGATTAATAGGAGAATCTGGGTCTGGGAAATCGACACTTGGAAATGCTATTATGCACCTGTTAAAAAATAATGCTGTGCTAACAAATGGAACAATTAAAGTAATGGGAAAAGAAGTTCACAGTATGAATAAAAATGAATTAAGAAAATTCCGTTGGAGTCAAATGTCGATGGTATTTCAAAGTGCGATGAATGCTTTGAATCCGGTTTTAACGATAGAAGCCCAGATTTTAGATGTTTATCGTAGTCATTACAAGAATATGTCTAAGAAAGAGGCAAGGGCAAGAGCTAGGGAATTAATGGAGATTGTAAGTATTGACCCGACCCATTTAAATAGTTACCCACACGAACTTTCTGGTGGAATGAGACAAAGAGTAGTCATTGCTATAGCAATTGCACTTGACCCTAAATTAGTTATTATGGATGAACCAACTACTGCATTGGATGTAGTCGTTCAACGTTCAATTCTTGATAAAATAAAGCAAATTCAAAAAGTGAAAAAATTTGCTATCTTATTTATTAGTCATGATTTTAGCTTAGTTTCTGAATTGGCATCAAAAGTTGCTATTATGTATGCTGGCAGGTTTATTGAGGTAACGGATAGTAAATCTCTAAGCCACACTGATCAGCATCACCCATATACAGAAGGATTGATTAACGCCATTCCACATTTAACAGCAGAAGAAGTTACTATTACCGGGATACCGGGTAATCCGCCAAATTTAGTGGATTTACCTAGTGGGTGTGCTTATCATCCGAGATGCCAATTTGCGACAGAACGATGTAAGACGGAGAGACCTGTCGTCCACCAAATTGATAACAGAGATGTAGAGTGCCATCTTTATGATGCGGTACGAAAAGAGGTGTTGGAATCATGAGTGAAGCAATCGTTAAGGAATCCTCAACATTAGTGCAAGTGGAAGATTTGGTTATTAAGTTCCCAGTACGTGGGAAAGGTGAAAAGAAATTTATTACACCGGTTGATAGGGTTAGTTTAGAAATAAAAAAAGGAGAAGTACTTGCTCTTGTCGGTGAATCGGGAAGTGGAAAAACAACTATTGGGAGAGCTCTAGTGCGCTTGTTAACACCTACTGACGGTAAAATTATAGTCGAAGGCAAAGCCATTGATGAATATAAAGGTAAGGCGTTAAATGAGTATAGACAGACTGCTCAAATGATATTCCAGGATCCATTTGGGTCATTAAATCCTGTTAAAACAATTGAAAGTCATGTGAAATTCCCACTAAAAAAACATCAAGGTTACAAAGGGGAAGCGCTTGACCAAAAAATTACAGATTTACTTGTTCAGGTTGGGTTAACACCTGTAAATGAAATTCGAAAAAAATATCCACATGAGTTATCAGGTGGGCAACGCCAACGTCTTGCTATCGCTCGGGCATTAGCCGTCAATCCACAATTTATTGTGGCGGATGAACCCACTTCTATGTTGGATGTTTCTATACGAGCTGGAATTCTACAACTGATGAATGACTTGAAAGATGATTTTGGACTATCCTATTTATATATTACTCATGATTTGGCATCTGCACGCTATTTTGGTGACCGAATAATGGTGTTATATGGTGGGAGGGTAATGGAAATAGCTGAGTCAAAGGAGCTAATTAAAAATCCGTTAAATCCCTATACTAAGTTATTGTTGGCAGCTACACCTGGAAGTGAATCCCAGATAGATTTAACGAATATGACCAATGAACCACCAGATTTGACTGAAGGAAGGCAAGGATGCCCATTTGTTCATCGATGTCCATTAGTGACAGATCTATGTAAAGAGAAGGTGCCGGCTTTAGAAGAAGTTGAAGATGGTCATGTAGTAGCCTGTCATCACTATGGGAGTCAAGCTTTAACATTTTAAAATTGGTAAGAAAAACGATACTCGTTTCAGACTCTTTGAAACGAGTATTTTTCACTGAGGGCGATGTTTTGTTAATACTTATTACTATTGCAAAGGCTGTATTATTTTCCTTTTCTTTTTTTTCCTTCATTATATGTATTTGAGCTTGGGGGTAAGTTGTATTGATCTAACATATTAATAAGATCGTCACGGTTAAATAACATCACTTCATTCTTATTGGCCTTTGTTACCGATTGTTTTGTAAAATATCCATTGGTAATAATCCACTGGTGGCAGCCTTTATAATTGTGTACTGTGTTAACGATCTTATCTATGGAGCGAGTGCCAACTAATTTTGAATGACTGATGGTTGCATTTACAATAGTTTCGTCTACTCCTTTTCTTAACAGTAAATATCGATCTGCCTTATCTGTTAACTTTATAGAACTCACATTGTAGCCTTGATGTTTGAAAAGGTGGAATAGTAATTCTCTAAATTCCCTATCACTCATTTGGTCTATTGAATCGATCAGATAATTATCTTTAGAATTTTTCTTTTTTATGTTGTGTGTCAATTTAGTGAGTCCTTTATTTATAAATTCTTTGATTGATATATAGGTGAAATATGATATTGAAAATAGATAAAACAATACATATATATATTGGACACTTTTAGTTGTTGGTAGAAGTAGTCCAATAGAAAAGACTAGGATGTTGGTTATTGCTAGAAATTTAGCTTTGTCCATATAAGGCCAATATCTATAGGAATTTAAATTTCTAAGTTGTTTAATATAAAATTTAAAGATAACGAACACCGCCCAATATTGTTTGTTTTGATTCTAATAAATTAGTTTCCATAAAAAGATAATAATATACTTGAGGAATTAAAATGTATAAGTTAGAAGGGACTGACCAAGGTGCTCTTTTTTTAAAGCGGGAGTGAGAGGTACCTCTAATAATAATGGGAAATATTGGAGTGAAATATTCTATTGCTCTTAGTTGATAGTCATGGTATATTTAGTTTCCCTTATCGAAAGGGGAACATTATTTAAAACAATCTAATAAAGTTGTTGATTTTCAGATTGATAATGTGTTATATTAATTTAGTCGCTTTAAAAACGCGACATTGATATTAAAAAAGTTATTGACTTCATCAAAATAACTTGATATAATGTAAAAGTTATTGCTTCTAGTAGGACGATAACGATTGATCTTTGAAAACTGAACAAAACAATCAGTATGTCAAGCAAGAAACAAGCTAGTTAAGTTTTAGAGCAAGCAAACACTTTATGGAGAGTTTGATCTTGGCTCAGGACGAACGCTGGCGGCGTGCCTAATACATGCAAGTCGAGCGCGGGA
>NZ_JACLZI010000021.1 GCF_014280935.1 Aquibacillus kalidii | reverse complement strand
TTGTTCAGTTTTCAAAGATCAATCGTTATCGTTCGACTAGAAGCGACAACCTTTATATTATATCAAGTTATTTTGATGAAGTCAATAACTTTTTTCAATATCAATGTCGCGTTTTTAAAGCGACCAAATTAATATAACACATTATCAATCTGTAAGTCAACAACTTTATTAGATTCTTCTAAATAACGTTTCCCTCGTGATGAGGGATTTATAATATATCATAGAAACTACTTAGAAACAATAGAATTATCATAACAATTTTATCCAGGAGATTTAACATTTAGTTATACACTAACTAAGATTTTAAAAAACAAATAACTTAAGTTGTCAAAGGTTCACCAAAGTGTCTGATTTCTACTTTAAAATATTCACCATAGAAAGAGAAATATCAAAGTTGATTTTGTTTTACTAAATAAAATAATGTATCAATACTGTGTTATTGGAAAAAATAGACGAAGGAGGGATTATAATGACTCAACAATATTTATCAATAGAAGAATTTAATGAATTAATTCAACAATGGCATGGTGAAACAATAAAAATTTATAAGGAAGAACTCGACGATAAAGATAGAACCTTGATGACAATAAGTTCAATCTCTTACTCCAACGACACAAGGAGACTAGACGATTATGAACCTAGACACTCATTAATGTTTCACGGCGATGGCAATATTGAAACAGCTGACAAAGAGCTACAACCTCTTCCTTCTTCATATTATGAAATACCACTTGAAGATTCGACTTTATATCAATATGACGGGTCCCAATTATCTCTAATTACGGATAGAGGAAAGTACACCATTGAAGTCGCATCTGATCTTTAAAAACTTAATTAAATATTGATAGACTTTCAACTTTTTTCTGCACTTCTTAATTTTCGAGTATTTAGATATGATTAAAACAAAAAACAAATTACTCTTTTAAAACAACAAAAAACCTTCAAGGAATGAACCCTAGAAGGTTTTTTTGTTGCCTAGCGGCGTCCTACTCTCGCAGGGGCAAAGCCCCAACTACCATGGGCGCTGAAGAGCTTAACTACTGTGTTCGGCATGGGAAC
>NZ_JACLZI010000020.1 GCF_014280935.1 Aquibacillus kalidii | reverse complement strand
AGGCCGTGCCCACGGAAAGCGAAGTATTCTGCCGGAACGAGTTCAAGCAGTTTCCAAAGGTTTTATAGAAGTTATTACGTATTTTATCTCAACTATGTAATCAATAGCAACAAAGCTTACGAATAGAGAAAAAAATAAAAAGTATCTCCTATGGGACCTCTTACGATTTGTAAGGGGTCTTTATTATTTAGTTCGATAATTTTTGTTTAGTGCCATTTCCATTAGGTAAGAAATGGATAATAATATATTTTTCTGATTCGTTTAAAACTCGTAATCGCTTTCTCTGTTGACACTTTAGTATCCTAGTAATAATGGGCTTTGTTAGCATTCGACAAATTATACATATTCCCTAATAATTCCTTTGACACAGTATTATAGTCTGGTTATAATTTATAAATATCAGAAAAAAACAAAAATTAAAAACATTCTAGCTAAATCCTTTGCATAATGTTTTTAGTAGGTTTTAAATTTGAAAGGGGAGTTCCATATGGAAAATCGTTCACAATGGGGAACTCGTCTAGGTTTTCTTCTTGCAGCAATGGGTTCTGCAATTGGATTAGGAAACATCTGGCGATTTCCAGCAACAGCATATGAAAATGGAGGGGGCGCATTTTTCTTACCATATTTATTCGCGCTTCTAACAGCAGGTATTCCATTACTAATTATGGAGTACACTATCGGTCATAAATTCCGTGGATCTGCACCTAGATCTTATAGCAAACTTAGTAAAGGTATGGAATGGATTGGTTGGTGGCAAGTAGCCGTATCTTTCGTTATCTCAGCTTATTATCCGATTATTATTGCATGGGCAATTATGTATTCATACTTTTCTTTCGGAACTAAGTGGGGAGATGACCCAACTGGATTCTTCGTTGGAGATTATTTGAATTTGGCAGATGCTGGCACATTTGGTTCCATGGTTCCATCAGTGTTATGGCCTCTATTAGCAGTATGGGCGGTTGTATTTATAATTTTAGGTCTAGGTATTAAAAAGGGTATTGAAATTGCGAATAAAATATTTATTCCTGCATTAGTAATTTTATTTTTAATTATCGTTATTCGAGCTGTAACATTACCGGGTGCACTAGAAGGGTTAGATGCATTCTTTAAACCTGATTGGTCTATGATTACAGAAGGAAAAGTTTGGGTAGCAGCTTACGGACAAATTTTCTTTAGTTTATCCATTGCATTTGCGATCATGATTACTTATGCTTCCTATTTACCTAAAAAATCTGATATTACAAATAATGCTTTTATTACAGGGTTTGCCAATTCATCTTTTGAGTTATTAGCTGGTATTGGTGTATTTGCTGCCTTAGGTTTCATGGCTAGTCAAACTAATCAGGAAGTATCTGAAGTAGTAAGTGGTGGTGTAGGGTTAGCCTTTATGGTATTCCCTGAGATTATCAGTCAAATGCCTGCATCAGGATTCTTTGGTTTCTTATTTTTTGCTTCACTAGTTTTAGCTGGTTTATCATCAATGATTTCTATTTCTGAAACTTATGTTGCTGCTTTACAAGAGAAATTTAACATATCTAGAGGTGTTTCTATTGCGTGTGGCGCTGGTTTAGCCGCTATTTTCTCCTTATTCTTTGCTAATCAAGGTGGACTAAACTTATTAGATACGGTTGATCATTTCATTAATAACTATGGTGTCGCATTATCAGGACTATTTGAAGTTGTCGCCATTGCCTGGTTTGCTAAATCATTGAAAGATTTTCAAAACCATGCGGATTCTGTATCAGATATCAAGTTAGGTTTATGGTGGAGAATATGTCTTGGAATTATAACTCCAGCCGTTCTTGGCTACATGATGCTACAGAATTTGAAAACAGAATTAACTGGTAAAGTTAATGCGGAAACAGGAGCATTGGAATTTTACGGTGCATATCCTGTCGACTATCTATTCAATTATGGTTGGGTAGTCGCCATTGCTGCTATTCTAGTTGGTGCCTTGTTTACTGCTAAGAAATGGCCTAAGCAACCAAAAGAGGCTAAAAAAAGTGATGACAAGGAGGTGGCTCAATAATGTCAGCTAGTGCTATTACAATGGCAATTATTGGAGTCGTAATCATTTGGGGAGGCCTTATAGCAAGTATTACACATGCTGTTAAGTCTTCTAAATAATAAAGCTAAGAAATGAACCCCTTACTTATAGGTAAGGGGTTTTCCATATTTAATCTCTAGTCTTCGCTTCTCTTTCCCACCTTTTAAGATATGGAAAAGGATCGAAGGACCATTCACTATAGCCATTGTCTTTATACATACCGTAGTGCAAATGAGGAGGGAACTTTCCTGATGTCCCCGGTGGACCATATCCGGTTGCACCAACATATCCAATTACATCACCTGGTTGAACAACATCGCCAACCTTTATCCCGTCTTCGTATCCATTTAAATGGGCAAAGTAGTGGTAATTACTGTTTATGTCTCGGATACCAATTCGCCATCCACCGTAACGGTTCCAACCTTTTAACTCTACAACACCATATGTTGTTGCTTTAACAGGTACACCGTAATTGGCAAAAATATCTGTTCCTTCATGTATCCTTCTACCACCGAAACCTCTTGCATCGCCCCACGTATTTTTATAACTATAATTATGATGAAGTGGGATCGGAAAGTCGTTCTTAGTTAGCGCTATGGTACCAATTTTTTTATATACTTTAGCTATATTCATAATGGTTTGTACAGATAAATCTCTTTGATAATAATTCCATAGTGCAATTTTTATATCTTGTTTAGTTGTGCCAAACTGTTTTATCCAACTTGCCATTGAATAAAGAATATCTTCATCATTAGTTGGATCGGCAATCTTATCACTATTTCCATCTTTCCCTAACCCGTTAAACAGAGAAATCCAAGTATGGTTCGTATCATGGATGGAATTTCCTATACCAAACCATTTTTCTTCAGGTATGGTTATGGAGATAAATTTATCAGACGCCGTTTCCTTCTGCGTATTTTTTTCATATCGGTCAACTGCTGCTAGGTAATACCAAGGAATCTGTGTTAATGCTTCGTTTTTCTTGTATAATGCCATCTTCTCTTTGAAAATTTGATCCTGACTAAGATCCTCAGCTTGCAAACTCATTGCTCCAAATATAAATAAAAAGATGCTTAAAAGGAATGTACATAATAGTCTCTGGTTCATCTGTTCACCTCCTGGTTCATCCGTTTATTTTAGTTTGTACGTCAATCGGCGATTCATAAATGGTAAAAGCACCCTATCGACAGATAAGGTGCTCCTTTTCAGTATTACATGTTGTTCGTCTCATGCTCACGATCGTACTCGTCGTCTACTTTTTCGCCTTGAGGAGCTTGCTTCATATCTTCAATAATGTTGTTTAGTGTATTTTCATAATCATCATCTAATGTCGATGAATTTTGCAAACTTTGGATGTCTCGGAAAGTGACATCTCTATCTGAAACGTAAACATGATAATAACGTGGTAAGACAGAAAGCCCTGTTTTTTTAACAATGGTTGCGGCTTGTTCCCTGTCTAAGCGCTCAGGCTTATCATATGCAATTAATACTTCATCGTCTGTAACTAAAGTTGCGGCATCATTAAAACCGTCATATCGCAAAATTAGTCTTGTGATCGTATCTGCCATCTTTTTACGATCAACAGAGACATAAAAATGTTCTTCTACATCCTGGTCAAGGTCCTCTTCTTTATAATGAACATAACCAAGTTGTGAGGACAATTCATCATCATTTCTGTTAGATTCTGTCTCTGTATCAAACCGATTTACATCGTTGTCGTCGCCATCCAACGTTCGATTTAGATCTCTTTCTGCTTCATCATTAGACGCACACCCAGAGACAGTGATAGAGGTAGCAAATAACGTTGTGAGTATCAATTTTTTCATTTGTTACCCTCCTGAATGGTTGTAATACCAACTAGAAACCTCTACTAATTTACTTAGAATGTTTCACTTTGTAGTTTAAGTAGTAAGAACTATATCATGCTAGTAAATTTACCCAGTCACCTGGTTGGAAGAGTGTAGTAAATATGGTTCAATATATGGTAAACTATATACAGTTTAAGGAGTGGATGCCGCCATGATTGAAATTCAAGGTAATAAATACGAACTAATTGAAGATCACAAAAATGGATTTCAAAAAGAGGTCTTTGAAGAAAGATATAGTGAGATCTTAAATAAATATGATTTTATTGTAGGAGACTGGGGGTATGAACAGCTTCGCTTAAAGGGTTTTTATGATGACCAAAACCCAAAAGCTGCTTTCGATACTAAAATTAGTACCTTAGATGATTATTTATATGAGTATTGTAATTTTGGATGTGCCTATTTTGTTGCCAAACGCATTTTGAAATAAATTAGTAAAGCTACCCATGGGGTAGCTTTTGTCTTTTCATCTTTATTAATGCTCTTCTTCAGGTTTAACATCACCAGCGTGATCATGTAACGGATGTGCACCTTCTAATTGTCTAGGCAAATCTTCATGAAAATCTTTGTTTGGAAAATTGAAGGCACTGTGATAGCGTTGGCCTTCTTTCCAAGGAGTGCTTTTATTAGAAACCAATTTTTCTTTATTGATTGGAGAACCATATGGTCCCTCTGGCATCTGTTCTGGAACAAGGTAATTTCTCATGTCTTCCACATTAGAGAAATCAGAATATTTTTTTTCATCTTTTTTAGACATAAAAATACCCTCCTCATTATTAGATTGACCAAGTAGCCTTAGTTTATCCAATGGTAAAGAAGGGAAGCTGAAATCATAATAATTTTGTTAAGAAGCTACGAAATTCATCCGCTTCGATTTCGTTAATATTAAAGTTATGTTCAACAAAGTTTTCTTGCATTAGTTTTTCTTTATTCATAAAGGAGAAGCGATTTCCATTTAAGTCCATGATTAACTTTTCTGTATCTCCGTCTGTACTAATAACAGCAATATCGTAACGATGGTAGCTTCCTTTAAAGGTAACATACCTAATCTGTGCATTTTTTAATTCATCTTTAATAAATGTTGGATCACTCAAGACGATTTCCTCCTTTGTCGTTGAAAGATTATACAATATAATCATAGCAAAACAGACGGTAAGGGTAAACATATTACAGTTAATTAATATGATCGTTATATGGTATGATTAATCATATACGTTTTGGGAGGCACTAATTATGTATTTTGTAGATAGAGATAAGATAGAAAAAACATTATTATATATGGATGGCTTGATACAGGAATTGGGTAACCATCACTTTGATTCTTTTCTGGAGAAACTAAGTCTAGAGCGAATGGTACACATGACAATTGAATCGTTGCTTGATGTTGGAAATATGATGATAGATGGTTTTATTATGCGAGACCCAGGTAGTTTCACGGACATTATAGATATTCTTGTTGATGAGCAAGTGCTTCCAACTTCCGAATCTGATCACTACAAGGAAATTATTAATTTGAGAAAAATGCTAATCAAAGAATATTTAACCGTTGACCATAATCATCTTCTGACAGTAATTAGCGAAAACAAAAATTCACTCGATTTATTTAGTGAACGAATAAGAAAATATTTAGAGACAGAAACAGGGGTTGCAACAACGTTTTTAAATGATTAATTTGTAAAGGGGGGAACCCGGTGGCTAATAAGTCGATCAAAGACAGTATTTTGTTAATGATTAAGAAAGAAAAAAAAATGACAATTGCTGAGTTATTGGAGGGTTTCTCCATTACTGACATAGCGTTACGGAGGCATATCCATAACCTAGAAAGAGATGGGTTTATTAAATCTACGATAGTGAAGCAAGCGCTTGGTCGTCCTTATTATATATATGAGTTAACAGAAAAAGGAGAGGAAGTATTTCCATCTGCTTATCAAGGATTCTCTATAGATATTTTAAGCGAGTTAGAAGTGATTAAAGGAAAAGAATTTGTTTATGAATTGCTTAAATTGCGAATGGATAAAGAGCAAGAAGTATATTTTAAAGCTTTAGCAGATATAGAAGATTTTGATCAAAAAATTCAAAAGATCGTGGAGATTCAGGAAAAAAAAGGTTACTTAACAGAGTTGCAGAAAATGGATGATGGCAGTTACCTACTACAACAATTTAATTGTCCGCTTTATTCAGTAGCTAACCACTATTCGGGTTTATGTGGACAAGAAGAGTCACTATTACGTGAAGTGTTAGATGATAGTAAGGTTAAGGCAACAAGTTGTATTACAGAAGGCGCAAAATGTTGTACATTTAAAATTGAACAGAACCAAGTTAAGTAAAGCATGTAAATTTGATTACATGCTTTTTTTTGCCTTATTTTTTATGATAGTAGAATGCTGGTTGCGTTAGGAGTAGGCGCGTGATAAGTGCAGCTATATTCATGAGGTCTACAAAAACGCAACAGCTCCCCAAAAGTACTGAGTTACTCCCCTTTTACAAACGCAAAAACGCAATAAAATTCCAAATAAAAGTAAATAGTGAAGAGAAACTCTCTCTTGGACCTCTTTGAAATAGTAAATAGGGGAATTTCCCCCACAATATGAGGAAGTTCCCTGATTACTGAAAGAAGCCTTACTCTCTATACTTATAAGTAGATAACGAACATCGTTAAAAAGGTGCAAAGGGGAATGAATATGGAACAGGTTACAAGTAAACAGCCCATCAATGGTTCGAATAAAAAACATCAAAACAATATTAATAATGCCTTTGCTTCACATTATGCCAAATCAATGTTTATCGCGATAAGTGGTCTTGCTATATTAACCTTCATCGGTACTAGAATGTTTACACACGTTGATTTAAATTTATATGGCTACATGGTAGGAACCATTGTGTTTCTAGGAGGTTTCTTCTACCGATTTATTGCATGGGGAGAACGTCCACCAACCAAGATCATGATCAAAAAGGGGATAAAATTACTTTTTAGAAAATCAACTCCCAAAACGTCAGTTGATCATTTAGCAACTTACAAATTTATCTGGAATAGGGGAATTTACCGATGGACCCAGCACGTTATGATCGGTTGGGGTTGTCTTTTAGCTTGTGCAGTTACATTTCCATTAGTTTTTAGCTGGATGTATTTCACAATGGAAGAAAACGGGATGTACACGATTGTATTGTTCGGAATGGATTTAATGGTTGTACCTGCAGATGGAGCGATTGCGTTTTTATCGTATAATGCTCTGAATATCAGTGCCATTATGGTAATCATTGGTGTTTGTATGGCCTTATATCGTCGTTTGAAAAATATGCAAGCTAGAGCAGAACAGCAACTATTTTATGACTTTTTACCACTTTATTTACTTTTATTTATAAGTATTACTGGATTGTTATTAACCGTAATAAATGTTTTCTTACATGGAAAAGGCCATTATGTAATGTCTTTAATTCATCAGTTTTCAGTTATTGTAACGTTAATATATTTACCATTTGGAAAACTTGCCCACATTCCATTTAGACCGTTAAGCGTCTTTGCTAGAAACTATCGTGAGCATTATGGTGAAAAAGAAATGAAGGAATGTAAGGTTTGTGGTACGGAGTTCGTTTCAACAGAGCAGTCTAATGATGTTATCAACGTATTAGGAACAAACAATATTGAGTTTAATATGAATGATGGGTTTAATCTTGCAGAGCTATGTCTTCCTTGTCGAAGAAAGTATCGTATAGCTAGATTCTCAGGCAGCCCTACACATCAAGTACCAGTCAAGGAGGCAAATCAAAATGCAAAGGGATAAATTCTTTCGTGAAATAGAGAACGTGACACATCCAAATGAGAAGTTAGTTAAGACACATTGTAGTTACTGTGGTATGCAGTGCGGAATGAACTTAAGAGTAAACACTATTACAAACAAAATTATTGGGGTCGAACCACGTTATGATTGGCCAGTAACAGTTGGGAAAATGTGCCCTAAAGGTGTAACCGCATATCAACAAACGAATCATGACGATCGTATTCTACGTCCATTAATCCGTGATGATGCTTCTTTAAAAGGTACGAAAGAAGGATTTAGAGAAGCGAGCTGGGATGAAGCGTATGATTTAATTGCCAAGAGATTTGGAGAACTTCAATCACAATACGGAAAAGATAGTTTGTCTGTTTTTAGTGGTGTATCCATGACAAATGAAAAATGTTATCTAACAGGAAAATTTGCTCGGGTTGCACTTGGTACCAGATATATCGATTATAATGGTCGATTCTGTATGTCTAGTGCGGCAGGTGGTTTCCTTCGTTCTTTTGGAGTAGACAGAGGATCTACTTTACCTTGGACAGATGTTCATGAAACGGATTGTTTGTTTATCGCAGGGAGTAATACAGCTGAATGTCATCCAACGTCGATGTTCCGTGTATGGGCAGTACAAGAGCGTGGAGGCTATCTGATCGTTGCTGATCCAAGAGAAACCCCAGTAGCAAGAAGAGCGGATGTACACCTTGACCTTCGTCCAGGAACAGATCTTGCGCTAGCAAACGGAATTGTACATTTATTAATCAAAAACGGACATATAGATGAAGCATTCATTAATAAGCATACGAATGGTTTTGATGAAACGAAAGATCTAGTAAAAGACTTCACGCCAGAACACACTAGTATGATAACTGGTGTTGCAGTAGAGAAAATTGAACGTGCAGCAGAGATTTACGGGAAAGCACCAAATGCGATTGTTATGTTTGCTCGTGGAATTGAACAGCAGCATAAAGGTGTAGATAATGTATCAGCTTACACTAATATGGCGTTAGTAACAGGGAAGATTGGTAGACCTAAAGCGGGCGTGGCTACTTTCACTGGTCAAGGAAATGGGCAAGGTGGACGTGAACATGGTCAAAAGTCTGACCTACTACCTGGTTATCGTAAAATTTATGATAAAGAAGGAGCAGCGTACGTAAGTAAGGTATGGGGAATTGACCCAGAAGATATGCCGCAAGCTGGTGTATCGGCGTATGAAATGTTCGAGTTGATGCAAGAAAAAACGATTCGTGGGTTATATCTTTTATGTTCTAACCCAGCAGTTTCTGCACCAAACTTAAACTTTGTTAGAGAGGCTCTTAAAAACTTAGATTTTATGGTTTGTGGAGATTTCTACTTATCAGAATCAGCCGAATATGCAGATGTTATCTTACCTTCTGTTACATGGTCTGAAGATGAAGGAACTGTAACAAACTTAGAAGGCAGAATAATAAAAATTAATAAAGCACAAGAACCAATTGGTGAATCTAAGCCAGATTGGCAAATGCAAGTTGAATTAGCTGAAAGATTAGGAAAAGGAAAACACTTCTCACATTTAAAAACAGCTAAAGATGTTGCAGAGGAATTTCGTCTTGCATCAAAAGGTGGAAATGCGGATTACTACGGTGCTACATGGGATAAAATTGATGAGCAAGATGGTGTGTTTTGGCCATGTAAAGATGCTGAGGATAAAGGGACACCACATATGTTTTTAGATAAAAAATTCTACCATCCAGATGGAAAGGCGAAGATTTGTGCGTTACCATATCGTCCACCAGCAGAAGAGCCTTGTGAGGATTATCCATTAAGGCTTACAACTGGACGCGTTGTTTATCACTATTTATCTGGTAATCAGACGAGAAGAATTCAATTCTTAAATGATATGTGCCCTGAGCCATACGTGGAAGTTCATCCAGTAACAGCAGCAAAATACAATATTGAGCATGATGAAAATATATTACTTTTTACACGAAGAGGTAAAGCAAATTATAAGGTGAAAATTACAGAGGCAATTCGCGAGGATACAGTATTTGTACCTTACCATTTTGGACATGACGAATCTATTAACCTACTAACCATTGCTGCTTTAGATCCAATGTCTAGAATGCCTGAGTTTAAAGCTTGTGCTGCTCAAATAGAGAAACTTAAATCTGGGAAGGTGCTCTAAATGACGATGACTATAAATGATTCAACTTATACAACAGAAACAGCAAAAACGAAAAGAAGACTTTATATGGAGTTAGAAAATTGCATAGGTTGCCGGTCGTGTTTGGCAGCTTGTACGCAATGTGGAGGGCACGAGCAGCGTAATCGTAACTACGTCTATGATGTTAATCCATTAGTTAACCGACAAACTATGCCATTAATGTGTTTACACTGTGTGGATCCTGCATGTGCTAGAAGTTGTCCGGCTCAAGCTATTCAAATTCATGAAACAGGTGCAGTACTTTCCGCATTAGTTGAAAAATGTATTGGCTGTCAGAACTGTACGATTGCTTGTCCTTATGGTATTCCAAAATTTGATGAAGAAGAAAATCTGATGTATAAATGTGATCTTTGTATCGATCGCACGAAAGATGATATCCCTCCAATGTGTGCAAGTGTTTGTCCATCTAATACATTGCAGTGGTTAACAGAAGAAGAAATTGCAGAGAAACAGAACCGCCACGATCTTGACAATGAGAAATGGGTGACGAGTATGCCTTACTTAGAAGGTGAAACCAATGTCAAAGTCAATCTACCAGGTATTTTACAAGGAACTGTAAAGCTGTTTTAAGTTAAATAGGATGTAAAAGGAGGTCGTCAGTATGGCGGGGCGCAATAATAATAATCCATTTGATCAAGATAACTATACACATAATATTGATAGAAATAATGAACGGTCATTAGATAGAAGAGGATTTATGAAAACGTTGGTTGGAGCTGCTGGTGTGTTCGCAGTGGCTTCCTTACCATGGGGAACCTTAGCAGCAAAGGAGTTGATGGGCCTTTCAGACAAGGAATACCCACATAAGAAGATAGTTGATGTCAAGAATCTTCCTGTAGGTGAATCATTGGAATTTCACTTTCCAAGTGAGCATGATAGTGCTGTCTTAATCCGTTTAGAAGAAAATAAGTACGTTGCTTATCAAAATGCATGTACGCATTTAAGATGCCCTGTTTATTGGGTTAAGGAAGAACGAGAAATGGTTTGTCCTTGTCACCACGGGAAATTTGATGTTCAGACGGGAGCGCCAACAGCAGGCCCGCCAAGACGTCCATTACCTGAAGTGATAGTAGAAGTGAAAGATGAGGCTGTGTACGCTGTTAGGGTGAAGCGTTATGAAGCGTAGTTATGTCGGTGTTATAAGTCTGTGTTTGGTCTTATTTTTAGATATTGTATTTATGCAATTACTTATCCATCAATACTTTTTCGAAAACTATCTCGTCACACTTATTTTCATGGCTGGAAACATTCTTTTATTCCCAATCGCATTCCTTATTTATAAAAAGGAAAAAGACAAGGGGGCTGAATCACATGCGAAAAAGTGAAACATATTTGGACTTTTGTTTTATTCAAGAATTTACGGGTGGGTTAGGAAATAAAGTTGACAAAATGTTAGATGATGTCTTTCAGAAACAGAGATTAAAATGGCATTTGGATATTAAAGAAGCGGAGGGTGCAGAAGTAGTAGTTGCTGAAGTAAAGGGTATGAGTAGCTGGATCTCTGAACAAGAAGTAATTGATCACTTAGAAAAGGAAGCAAGTGAAGACTTTTGGACTTGTCTTCAAGGCTATCAGTTCCAAGTGCTTCCAGTTGAGAAAGGATGCTCATAATGAACACAGTCCAACTAACAGAATTAGAGCGGTTTATCAACGAACCTGTTAAGGTATGTATCCACGGTAAAGAGGGAGAAGAGCAGGCACCTTGGGTAGAGAAACAAGTCAATTCGCTTACATTATGTCCAGATAAGACACACTTACGTATTTACTTTGACAGCCATTACTTTTTTGCTGTTCCGTTGACAAGTACAGTGGAGCAAGACGAGACGCAGTGGACTGCATATGACAGAGCTGCAGGATTATTTTATGCTATTAAAAGTGAGGAAAAATAAATGATTAAGAAAATTCAACTTCCATTACAAACAATGAATTTAATTGTAGGCTTTATGGTCTGGGTTATTTTATCTTCTCTATTATCTTTCATATTAGAGGATATTGATATTGCCCCACAACAGGTTGCTTGGGTTACAGCAATACCTGTCATTCTTGGTTCGGTTCTTAGGATTCCAATCGGTTATTATACCAATTCACTTGGAGCTCGTAAGATTTTTATCATAAGCTTTTTTCTATTAATTCCACCTGTCTACTATATAAGTATTGCTGATTCTTTTCTTGATTTAGTAATTGGTGGTCTATTTATCGGTATCGGTGGAGCTATTTTCTCTGTTGGTGTAACCTCTTTACCGAAGTACTATTCCAAGGATCGTCATGGATTTGTTAATGGTATTTATGGTGCTGGTAATATAGGAACAGCTATCACAGCTTTCTCTGCACCGGTATTAGCAGCAAAATTTGGTTGGCAAACAACCGTTCAAATGTTAATGGTACTACTTGCGATCTTTATCGTTGCTAACTTCTTATTAGGGGATAAACAAGAGGTAAAAGTAAAGACACCACTTATGAAACAGATAAAGAGTGTATACAAAAATGAAAAATTATGGCTGTTTTGTCTACTTTATTTCATTACCTTTGGATCGTTTGTAGCGTTTACTGTCTATCTACCAAACTTCTTAGTGTCCCATTTTGGACTAGAAAAAGTGGATGCAGGGATGAGAACGGCAGGATTTATTGCAGTAGCAACATTTTTGAGACCTGTTGGTGGTTGGTTAGCTGATCGCTTCCATTCTTTGATTTTGCTAATGTACGTGTTTGCTGGTTTTACCTTATCCGCTATTTTGCTTTCCTTCGCTCCATCTATTAACTTATATGCAGTTGGATGTTTAACAATTGCTATTTGTGCAGGGATTGGGAATGGGGTTATATTTAAATTAGTTCCGATGTACTTTCAGCAACAAGCGGGTATTGTTAATGGTATAGTAGCTGCAATGGGTGGATTAGGAGGATTTTTCCCACCACTAATCTTAACAACTCTGTATGAAATTACTGGGCACTATGCGATTGGGTTTATGGCTCTAGCGCAGTTTGCACTAGTAAGTTTAGTACTAGTGATTTGGATGTATTACCAAGATAAATTAAGCCTTTCCAAACAAGTAATGGAAACAACACCTTTAGGCATGATGGTTACAAATAAAAATGGTAAAATTATAACAATTAATCCTGCTTTTACAGAAGTTACTGGTTATAGTATAGAAGAAACAATAGGAAACAATCCTAATATGCTAAGTTCAGGTAAGCAGTCTAAAACATTCTATGACAAAATGTGGTCCGATATCCAGGGTAAGGGTTTCTGGCAAGGTGAAATATGGAATAAACGAAAAGATGGTCGAGAATACTTAGAATGGTTAACTATTAATGCAATTAAAGACGATGCTGGTGAAGTAATCCAGTATGCAGGAGTATTTAGTGATATTACGGATAGTAGAGTAAAAAGTAGTTCCGTTACCACAAATTAATAATAGATTTTGCTAGGAGGTTATAATCATGGAGCTTAATGCTATTAACGGCGCAAGCACATATATCATACAGTCTCAAGATGAAGAAATTAAGAGGATAGCATTGGAGCTTCATGAAGGGATTAGTCAAAATTTGTTTAGTGTATTTACCGGATTAGAGGTCTTACAGAATAATATGACTAATCCAGATATGGCCTCCTATGCACAAGAACTGAAAGATATAATGAGTAGGACAATTCAAGAGGTAAGGCTTTTATCCGTTGAACTTTATCCTACTACACTCACAACCTTAGGCCTTACTGCAGCATTAAGTAGTTATATTAAACTTTATACCTCCACATTTGGTATCATTGTTGAGATAATATCTAACGGAAAAGAAAAGACTATTTCTGAAGGGAAAAGTATGGCCTTATTTAGGTCTTGCCAAGAGGCACTTATTAATATTGCCAAATATGCAGACACTGCAAATGCAAAGATAGTGTTTACATGGAATCAAGATTCCTTGACAATAGAAATAGAGGATATAGGAAAAGGATTTAATATAGAAGCAGTTACTGCTGGTAATAGTTGCAAGGGGATAGCAGCCATGAAGGAAAGAATGTTTATTGCCGGTGGTAATTTCCAACTTTTTTCTACAATAGGTAAAGGGACGAAAGTAATATTTACTCTACCTATATCATGTTAGGAGGTAATATAG
Source organism: Aquibacillus kalidii (assembly GCF_014280935.1). Taxonomy (GTDB): domain Bacteria; phylum Bacillota; class Bacilli; order Bacillales; family Amphibacillaceae; genus Aquibacillus_D; species Aquibacillus_D kalidii. The sequence goes on along the minus strand of NZ_JACLZI010000020.1, from coordinate 2,986 downwards.
GTGATCAAGATTCTTTTGGTTGATGATCACGCCGTCGTACGGATGGGGTTGAAAGTATTATTAAATGCAGTTCCTGACATGGAAGTCGTCGGGGAAGCGTCTGAAGGAAACGAAGGAATTGTGAAGGCTCTGGAAACAGAGCCTGATGTTGTTTTAATGGATTTAAGTATGCCTCATGGTAAGGATGGGTTAACTGCTACAGGAGAACTAAAAAAACAGCTTCCAAATACATCAATATTAATTTTAACTATGCACGATGATGAGGAATACTTGTTCCGCGCCATTCAAGCTGGTGCTTCTGGTTGTGTTTTGAAAAGTGCGCCACACCAAGAATTAATTGATGCAATCAAGTCGGTATGTATGGGAAATGCGTACTTACATCCTGCAGCAACTAAACGTTTAATGGATGAGTATCTAGGATCTATAAAAAATGATGGTTCCGATACTTATCAACTATTGTCAGACCGTGAGAAAGAAGTATTAACCTTAATTGCAAAAGGATATTCTAATAAAGAAATCGGTGAACAATTAATCATAAGTGTGAAAACGGTGGAGACACATAAAAGTAATTTAATGGATAAATTACAAATGAAAACTCGACCAGAGCTAGTTGCTTATGCTCTTAAGAAAGGTTTGCTTGGTTATGGAATGTAATGTTCAGCTTGAAGAAGCTTTACTGGCTACATGTAAAGAATTACAAGTAAAGGTAAGTAGTGATTTTACAGGAATTGCACTGCAACAGAGTAATTCTACTGATATAAAATGGCCGTTTGTAGCTGGAAATTGTAACGAAAAATATAAGTTCATTACAGTTCGTTATGGAAAAGGGATTGCGGGCAAGGTTATAGCTACAGGAAGTCCTATGACAATAGAACATTTTCCAGATAATATAATTGGAAAATCAATTGAGTATCCCATTATGTTAGCTGAAAACTTGATCAGTGCTTACGCGAGACCAATTATGCTAAATGGGCGACCAAAAGGAGCAGTGCTGATTGGCTTTCGAAAAAAATATACTATCCAGCAAAATGCTGATGAGGTAATTAAAACTTTAATAGAGAAAATAGAAGATTTAATTAAAAGGATTTATAACAGCAACTAAGGAGGGAACCCATAAGATGAATAAACGAAATCATGGTGTTGGTGAAACTCCTGGAGATGCTACGATTGTTGTGAATAAAGATGGTAATATTCATTCCATTAATGAAAAGGCTATAGCACTTTTAAACATAAATCATGTTAAATTCGTTGGTAAAGACATAACGATTCTTTTACCGGGTTTAGATGTTGAATTAATGGTTGAGGGCAATATAATACAACACTTTGCTACCAATGAGGAAGGAAAAAAAATTCCTCTATATATTAGGAAAGTGCTCGTTTCTATTAACGAGCAAGAATATGCGATATTGACTCTGCATAGAAGTAATAATTTTTCCATGACTGGAATGGAGCCACAAAAGTTACTATCTGAGCTTTTAGATATAAAGTTTGCCCTTGATGAATCAACAATTGTTGCAATTACAGATCAAACAGGAAAAATAAAATATGTGAATGATAAGTTCTGCCAGATATCAAAATACACGGAATCAGAGCTTATTGGACAAGATCATAGGATTATAAATTCTGGTTATCATTCAAAAGAGTTCATGAGGAATCTTTGGAGGACAATAGCTAATGGTCATGTATGGCATGGAGAAATAAAAAATAAGGCAAAAGACGGTACGTATTATTGGGTCGATACGACGATTGTCCCTTTTTTAACAAAAGAAGGAAAACCGTATCAATACTTAGCTATAAGAAATGAAATAACGGAATATAAATTTGTACTAGAAGAGTTGCAGAGATCCATGCAAGAATTAATTGATATAAAATTTGCACTAGATGAATCCACTATTGTGGCTATAACCGATAAGCAAGGGAAAATTACATATGTGAATGATAAATTTGTTGCTATCTCTAAATATAGTAAGGATGAATTAATTGGTCAGAAACATTCGATCATTAATTCAGGCTTTCATCCTCATTCCTTCTTTAAAGATTTGTGGAAAACGATAGGGACAGGAAATGTTTGGAAAGGTGAAATAAAAAATAAGGCAAAAGATGGTACCTATTATTGGGTAGATACTACCATTGTGCCGTTTCTTGATGATTCTGGTAAACCATATCAATACTTAGCTATTAGATCTGAAATTACTAAAAGAAAGCAAATTGAAGAGGAACTGCAGCATACTTTAACAAGAATTATTGACGTTCAGGAAGAGGAAAGAAAAAGGTTTTCTCGTGAGTTGCATGATGGGATCGGACAAAACCTATACAGTCATTTGATCACGATAAACCGTTTAAGTACGGAATTAGAACATCCTTTATTGGACCAGTTACAAGAGGAAGCAACAGATATTATTCAGGATGTACGAGATTTTTCTTGGGAATTGCGTCCTTCTGTTCTTGATGATTTAGGCTTAGTGCCTGCTATACGATCTTTCCTTAATCGGTATTCTGATAATTATCAAATAGATGTCTATTTCGAATGTTCGCTTGTTAAAAGATTTGAGAGTAATATCGAAATAACGATTTATAGAATCATTCAGGAAGCACTAACGAATGTAAGGAAATATGCGAATGTAGATCAAGCAGCTGTCACTATTCGTGAAACGGAAGATGGGGTACGAGTCCTAATAGAGGATAAAGGGAAAGGCTTTATTAGGGGCGAATTATCTCCAGGGGTTGGAATTGTCAGTATGGAAGAGCGTGCCAAGTCTGTTGGCGGAGAATTATATGTCAATTCTGAACTAGACAAAGGAACAAGGGTTGTACTGGAAATTCCCTATTAACTAAAAGGTGTATACTTAAACTAGACTAATTAATCTTGCGCTATTTATGACAGAATGTCCATAAAATACGAAGTAACTTATTAGGTGCCGCTACGGAAATTCACTACGCTTTCCGTGGGCTCGCGCTGAGCCTCCTCGGTCGCAAAGAACGCTCC
>NZ_JACLZI010000004.1 GCF_014280935.1 Aquibacillus kalidii | reverse complement strand
GCGAGCGAGGAGGCTGAAGCGTTCCCCACGGAAAGCGAGTATTTTTCCACAGCGTCGCATTTGCACTCAATAAATTAAAGAATTCAGTTACTGCAAATCCATTAGTGCGCAATTTCAATTTTAATGACGAGGGGCAAATAATATAACAGAAACCCCGACTATACAGATGAAAGCTCCAACAAAGTCATACAAATCAGGAGTTTTATTTCAACACCTAACTCCCATAAAATGGAAATCATAATAAAGACACCACCATATGCGGCATAAACTCTTCCAAACGTCGGGAAACTCTGAAAGGTTGCGATCACACCATATATCGCTAATGTAAATCCACCTATTAGACCCCAGTAGGCAGGTTTACCTTCCCTTAGCCACATCCATATTAAATACCCACCACCAACTTCTGCTAATCCTGCAAGCAAAAATAACAGATAACCATAAATCATCTAACCACCTTCTTCTAAGTTACTATTGCTTTTTGAAAAAAGTTTTTTAGATTTTTAAGTTAATTTCCATTACATTTTAGCACAATCTTCCAAAAGACAGAATCTACCGCTTACTTTACAACATTCGAAAACACTAACCTCAAACAGGACAAAATTTGTAGCCTATCATTAGTTCGTCTAAAACAAAGACAAAAATGGTGTGGAATCTTTTAAGGTTTTAAAAAAAAGACCAAATCAATTTTTGATTGGTCTTAAAATTCCATAAATTTTTAGCTAATCAATATTACGCTAACCCAATAATATTGTAACCGGAATCAACATGAATGATCTCACCTGTTACACCACGAGATAGATCACTTAACAAGTAATACGCTGTATCACCAACTTCTTCTTGTGTTACCGTACGACGAAGTGGCGCTTTCTCTTCAATTTGCTTTAAAACAGTGTTAAAATCTCCAATACCTTTGGCTGACAGTGTGCGAATTGGTCCTGCTGAAATAGCATTTACACGAATACCATGCTTACCTAAGTCGTTTGCTAAATACTTCATAGTCGCATCTAGACTAGCTTTAGCAACACCCATGACATTATAATTTTGGACAACACGTTCCCCACCCAAGTAGGTTAGCGTTATAATACCTCCACCTTCAGTCATAAGAGGCTGTGCAGCACGTGCCACTGAAACTAGAGAGTATGCGCTGATGTTATGCGCCAATAAATAACCATCTCTGCTTGTATCTACAAACTCACCTTTTAAGTCTTCTTTATTAGCAAAAGCAATACAATGTGCTAGTCCATGTATGATCCCAACATCTTCTTTAATTTGAGTAAAGGTAGTATTGACTGCATCATCATTTGTAACATCACATTCATAAAACAGTGCATTGTGCCCCTCTAACGAATCAACTAACTCCCGAACAGGTTTCTCAAAACGCTCATTGGCGTATGTAAAAATTAGACGAGCTCCAGCCTCATGCATGGAACGAGCAATTCCCCACGCAATACTACGTTTGTTTGCAACTCCCATAATTACATATGTACGTCCTTCTAACGAAAAATTCATTCACAAATCCTCCTAAGGAATTATTCAATGCTTTATCACTTGTTATTAGTACCTACTACTAGTCTAGCTTATTTAAGCTAGAAACTCAATTATTTCATAAAAAAAACCTATCAATTAATAATTAGCTATTAATTGATAGGAAATCTGTTTAGCCACCATATTCTAGCATAAGTGACAATTCCTCCACGTATTCGTGTGATCCAGTTACAATTAACCGATCTCCTAACCGTAATTCTGTATCACCATGCGGTACAATAGAATCCTTGCCCCTAAATATACGAACCATTATAACGTCCCCTGTAAATGGAAATTCTCTTAAGAACGTACCGTCGTAGTTTGCGTTATTCATACTCATTTCATATAAGGCACTCTCTTGACTAGTTAAAATATCAACAACACTTGGTGCTTCGATAAGTGCCTTTAGCAGAGTTTTAGTAGATAAAAGGACAGAAAATACATTGATACCTTTTTCCTTAAGTTCTTTATCTAAAGAAGGCGATTCTACCCTTGCTATCACTCGTTCTACTCCGAATTCTTTTGCATAGCTAGCAATTTCAGCATTTCTGTATTCGTCTCCTGTAGAAACAACAACTAAATCTACATTAAACACACCAATTTTTTCTAAGTTTTCAATATCATAGCTTTCTAATTTATTTATATCAAAAATTGATCTAGATAAACTTTCATCGATTTTATCATTTGTCGTATGATAAAGGTGTGATTCGAAGTTACTTGGATCCAATTCTCTAACTACCGGAAGCGTAGCTTGGTTTGAACCAATGAAAGAAACGACTTGACGATGTTCCTCCTCTTCTTGCTTCACATAATATTTTTTAAAGAATGGTGGTGTTACCAAACAAGTTAACACAGCTACCAGAATTAGCGCGCCTTCCATTTGGCTATCAATCACACCGATCCTTTCTCCAATAGTAGCAGCGGCAATTACTAACGATAGAGTGGATGTTAGAATCATTCCGGCACTGAAGACCGTTTGCCAATCATACCACTTTTTCAAAATAGCCACTGGAATTAATTTTGACAATAACAATGCGATAAATAGTAGCGGGATTAATGCCACTACTTTAGGATCACTAAATAATGACCATAAATCAATATCTACCCCAACCATCACAAAGAATATTGGTATTAAGAAGCCATATCCAAAGCTATCAAGCTTCTGAACCAACTCTTGATTCGGGGATAAAAGTGATACTAAAGCCCCTGCTAAAAACGCACCAAGAATATTTTCCGCTCCAACAGATTCGGATAATGCAACCAAAAAGATAATAAGTGTAAAGACGGCTCTCGTACCAATCTGAATAGTTCCTTTTGACATCGTCTCCAGAAACGTTTGGCTTCTGAAATATTTCCCAATAAAATAGATTAAAATGCCTGCTCCAAATAAAATGAGCAATAACCACATATTACCTGATCCTTCACTATAGAAGGATACAAATACGGCTAGCAAAATCATCGTTACTAAATCCGCAATTACTGCAATTAATAAGATAGTCTGTCCTAGCTGTGATTTCATCGCTTGCGCTTCTTTTAACGTTGGAACTACAACACCAAGGGAAATAGTAGATATGATCAACGTCATAAGGAACACATTATCAATAAATCCTGCTAACACGAATAAATAGGATAAAAGTAAGGACAATCCAAATATTCCAAGAAATGCAATGAAAGCAAGGACAACTGGATTAGGAATATTATCAGATGTCTTATTCTTTTTTACTTTTCTTCTTGCAAATATTGAAAAGTCTATCTCTAGACCACTAAGAAACATTAAAAAGATAAAACCAAGAGTCGACAATGTCTCTAACCATGTACTCTCGTCCACAATATTAAATCCACTATGTCCTATAATAAGACCAACAATAATTTCCGCTACCACAACTGGAATCATCTTTAAGCGCAAACGGTGCATTAATATTGGTGTAATAAATGCCGCTAATATAACAATTACAAGTGAACTAATCGACTCTCCATGTGCCAATTTTCTTCATCCCCCTTAATGGATTAATAAATTCATAAACGCCGTTGCCAAACCAAAATATATTAATATAGAAATAATATCATTTAAAGTCGTTATAAACGGACCCGAAGCAACAGCTGGGTCAATATTAAAGCGGTGCATAACAAGCGGTACAAATGCACCGGCAATCGTTGCAACAATGAGGGTAGCCATTATGGAGATACCTACTAATAAACCTAAGTAAAGATCGCCATACCATACATATATGATAATAATAATCAGAAACCCACAACATGTACCAGTAATAAGTCCTGTCTTCGCTTCTCTATAAATAATTGAAAATTTACCCTGCTTATCAATCTCACCTGTAGCGATACTTCTAACTGCCACCGCTAGCGCCTGTGTACCAGTGTTACCAGCCATACCGGCAATTAATGGAATAAACACTGCTAAAATAGCAACTTGATCAAGCGTTGCCTCAAAGCGACCAATAATACTTGCTGTAAACATCCCTAAAAAGAGAAGGATTATTAGCCATGGTAGACGTTTTTTAGCAGCCAAAAATGCATTCCCATCGGTGCTATCAATATCTGTGATACCAGCTAGTTTGGAGTAATCATCACTAGCCTCTTGATCCATTACATCCATAATATCATCGACGGTAATAATTCCAAGTAAATGGTCTTGGAAATCAACTACTGGAAGGGCAAGGAAGTCATAGTCTCTCATCATTTGTGCAATATCCTCCTGATCCTCACCAACTGGAACAGATACTACACGATCACTCATTACATCCGAGATTAACCAGTCCCCTTCCGCGATAATCAAATCACGTAATGAAATTACACCTACCAACCGCTTATGTGCGTCTACCACATATAAATAATAGATCGTTTCGGCATCAGGGGCTTCCTTTCGAAGGTGTCTCATAGCCTCTTTAACAGTCTGGTTCGTTTGAATAACAACAAACTCTGTTGTCATGATACTACCCGCTGTTTTTTCTTCATAGTGGAGTAGTTGCTTTATCTCATCAGACGCATCTTTTTCCATTATTGTTAAATAACTTGCAACTTTATTCTTGTCTAATTCGTTTAATATATCAACAGCATCATCTGTAGACATTTCTGCTAACACTTGGGCAGCGAACTTTGGAATCATTTCAGAGATAAATTCTTCAACTCGTCCACTATCAACGTGCTCGATCACATCTGCCACCTCTTCTGGTGACAAATATGTGTATATAAGGAAACGAACATTTTCCGACTGCTCTTCAAATATTTTTGCTTGATCATATGGGTGTATTTCAAGAAACTCTGCACGAAATTGATCAATTTGTTCATTTAGTAAAGCATCCTGGACTTTTTCCCATAGCTCTTCACGTTCATGTTCTTCTAAATGTTCCATTATTCACCCTCCTACCCGTTAGACCGTATAATATTAATGTGGATGTGTGTATTTGTCAACCAATGACTACTAGATTATCTTCTAGATAAAATAAGTCTCTATGCTTATAAAACTTTGCTTAAAAAAAGTATGATTTTGATGTACACTTAGTACTAATGGAATGAAGTCAAAAATTAGCGACGTTTGATAAATACTATTCTATATGAAAACACACAATACAAACATCTTTTTGTTTCGATAATATTCCTTATTCTAAATATTAAATTTAATGAAAGAAAGGTACAACAATGAGTTCAAAAAATACAAATTCGAATATTGATTACACATTAATCTCCATCATCATCTTGTTAGGAATTGTCAGTGTTTTTACTATATATACACTTCAGCCTCACTTGGATCAGAATTATTATCTTAAGCAAGTTATTTGGTATATCGTTGGGTCAATGGCTGTTGTAGTCATGATGTTATTTGATTTCGATCGTCTACGACAGGTCTCCTGGATTTTGTACGGGATTGGCATGATTCTGTTACTTATGCTTTTTTTCCACTTTCCTCCTGGGATAGCAAAAGAAGTAAACGGCGCATGGGGTTGGTTCGAATTTCCTGTATTTGGAACTATGCAACCAGCTGAATTTATGAAAGTTTTTCTTATTATCTTATTAGCACATGTAATTGTTGCCCATAATGAGAAATACAAAAACCATACATTGAAATTTGATATTTGGTTATTAACCAAAATAGCTCTCGTTACTTTACCACCACTTGCTCTTGTCGCTAAACAACCAGATTTAGGTGGAGTTTTAGTTCTTTGCGCCATTACTGTTTCACTTGTTCTTGTTTCCGGCATACAGTGGAGAATTATTTTATCCCTGGTAGGAACAGCAGTAATCGCTGTGTGTCTTGTTGTGGCGGCCTATATTTATGCTCCAGAAAAGGTAGAGAGTTTTGTTGATGCAGCTGGTTTTGAACACGTGGAGAGTCGTTTCCAAGGGTGGTTAAATACTGAAGAAGTTGGTCAAAGTGGAGGGTACCAATTAATACGTGCCATGCTCGCAATTGGATCTGGTCAATTATCTGGAAAAGGAATTGGGGATTATCAAGTTGTCGACACCATTCCTGAACCTCATACGGATATGATCTTCACAGCAATCGCAGAACAGTTTGGGTTTATCGGGTCAAGTTTTGTTATTACCTTATATTTCTTGCTTATTTATAGATTAATTCATATTGGACTGCAGAGTAATGATCCTTTCGGAAGTTATCTAGTTACTGGGTGTATCGGTATGTTCACCTTTCAAGTATTCCAGAACATTGGAATGACAGTAAAATTGTTACCCATCACTGGCCTACCTCTTCCTTTCATTAGTTATGGGGGAAGCTCGACTTTAACCTACCTCATTGCAATTGGGATGGTACTGAGTATTCACTTCCGTACAAAAGAGTATATGTTTGATTAGTTTTTTTAAGGGTGGAAATGCTAGCTAATAGCACTCCACTCTATTTTTTTATTGGAGGTATCGACTATGAAAATTGATGTAATTGGTGATATACATGGTTGTCTTGAAGAGTTACATGAACTTTTTGATAAGCTTCATTATGTTTGGGACAGTGACAAACATATACCTATTCATCCAGATGGTAGAATTCCTGTATTTATTGGTGACTTAACAGACCGGGGACCCAACTCAATTGAAGTTATTGATCTTGTTTACAAAATGGTTATAGAACACGATTATGCAAAATATGTACCAGGTAACCATTGTAATAAGTTATATCGATACTTCCTGGGGAATAAAGTCAAACAACAACATGGTCTTGAAACCACAGTTGCGGAGTACAAACATTTAAATTCAAAACAGCAAAAACTAATAAGACATCATTTTATGACTTTATATGAGAAAGCTGAGTTATATTTACAATTACATGATGTTAATGCAGTCATTGCACACGCAGGGATTAGCGAGAAACTAATAGGAAGTACAAGCAAAAAAGTGAAGACCTTCGTACTTTACGGTGATATCACTGGGGAAACACATCCAGACGGACGCCCTGTTCGAAGAGATTGGGCACAGGATTATGCGGGAGATCAATGGATCGTTTATGGTCACACACCTGTTAAGGAACCTAGAGTAGTGAACAAAACTATCAACATTGATACAGGTTGTGTATTTGGAAATAAATTAACAGCTTTTTCATTACCGGAGGAAACGACTGTTTCGGTCAAGTCTAATCAGTCTTTTCTTGAAGAGAAATTTAGTCACTTTGAGTAAAGAACCAATATATAATATTAAAACGAGTATAGGGCTCCCATACTCGTTTTAATATTGCTTTACTTTTCACCTACGCATAGAAGCCCCTTCATATCCTCAGGTATTTCACAGGTGAAGCTTAACCGCTGGTTGGTTAATGGTTGCGTGAAGGCTAATGATTGACAATGTAGTGCTTGTCTTTCCATGTATGTAGTAGACCCTCCATATAAACTATCACCAACTAAAGGGTGGTCTAGATAACTGAAATGCACTCGGATCTGATGGGTCCTTCCTGTCTCTAATTTAATATCCATTAAAGAAAAAGGGCCTACCTTTTCTTTTACTCGATAGTGTGTAACCGCACGTTGCCCATTCTCATGCACCATTCGTTCAATAATAGAATCTGGCTTCCTAGCAATCGGTTCCTCTATTGTTCCTTCTTTATCCACCATCTGCCCCTCAATGATGGCAAAGTAACTCCGGTTTACTTTCCCTAACTTCTGATCTTTGGAAAGTATCGAATGACTAAATCGATGCTTTGCAACTAACACCAAGCCTGAAGTATCCTTATCTAAACGCGTTACAATATGAATAGTATAAGGAATTTGCTTTGTTTGATAATACCCCAAGATCCCATTAGCTAAAGTACCTGACCCATGGTTAAAAGATGGAATGGTAGCCATACCTGGAGGCTTATTCACCACAAGAACATCGTCATCTTCATAGACAATGTCCAATTGAATAAGTTCAGGGTTCATGAAGGATCCTTTCTTTTCGGGTGGAAATAACACCTCCACCTTATCCCCTACTTGCAGCACTCTTCGAACTCTAGAATCTTCTCCATTTACAAGTAGTTGTCCACCATCAAATTTAATCCCCTTTAAAATTCTTCGAGAAAAGCCTCTCACTTGTAATAAATAATCGCGGAGTAAAAACCCATCGTACTCCTCATCAACTGTCCAATTCACTCTTGTTGTCACCCTTCTTGCTCTATAAGATTAATTATTATCTTTCATCTGATATAAAGGAATCATGAACTCTTTTCCAAAAAGGAAAGGAATGGAAACGCGCAAACCTAATTTTCTCATCTGCTACACGACACTCAATGGAACTAACATTTGTATAGGTTCTTGTATTATGGTCAATTGTAATTAAAAAACTTCGATCATCATGAATAGGTTTTAATTCACAAACATGATGCTTCGGTAAGATCAAAGGAGAGCCTATTGTACGAAATACTCGATTGTTAATGGAGGCCATCTCTGTAATTTGTATCGATTCTAATGAGGGATGAATAATACCACCACCTAAAGCTTTATTATAAGCCGTACTTCCCGAAGGTGTGGAAATGCATAGCCCATCACCTCGAAATCTTTCAAAATGTTCCCCTTTAATATTTACATCTAATACGACCGATCCTTCTGTTGTTTTTACAGACCCCTCATTTAGAGCTAAAAAGTGATTGACCTCACTACCGTCCTGAGGATATATTTTTATATCTAATAAAGGGTATTCAACTACTTCAAACTGACTTTTAGCTATGCCGATAACAAGCTTCTCGATATCACGTGGTAACCAATCTGCATAAAAACCCAAATGCCCTGTATGTACGCCAATAAATGCTGTTTCTTTTAAGCGATGGTTATAGGTGTGAAATGCTTCAAGAAACGTACCATCTCCACCTACAGAAATAACTAAATCTGGTTGTTCTTTATCATAAACTAATTCAAAATCCTCAAGATACTGAATAATTCTAGCTTTTAACTGATCTGACTTTGAATCACCCTTAGACGTAATTGCGAACTTCATAGGTGTTGCGTCCCCTTCCTCAATGCTTATTTTTGTTCTGACGATAGATCCGCTGTGCTTCCTGGACTTCATCTCTTATTTTTGACATTTCTTCATCCAAATTAAAAGCCGCTTCAGCAGCTACCTTTAATCTAGCCTTTAGATCTTTTGGAATCTGTCCCTCGTACTTATAATTTATGGAATGTTCATTCGTTGCCCAAAAATTCATAGCAAGCGTCCTGATTTGGATCTCAGCAATCACTTGTTTTTCCCCACTTATCGTTTCAACTGGGTACCTGATAATCATATGGTAGGAACGGTATCCGCTATCTTTTTTCTTACTTACATAATCTTTCTCTTCAATAATATGAAAATCATTTCTTGCTCGCAACATTTCAATAACCGTATATATATCATCAACAAATTGGCATACAACACGCACACCTGCAATATCTTGAATTTCTTTTTCAATATTATCCAAAGGTATAAGTTTCCGACTAACTTTATCTAATATGCTTCTTACTGGTTTAACTCGACCAGTAACAAATTCAATTGGTGAGTGCTCAGATCCATATTCATATTGTGCCCTCATCCCTCTTAGTTTCACCTTTAATTCTTCTACCACCTGCACATAAGGTACTAGAAAAGCTTCCCAATTCATAACTTGCACCACCTTCTAATGACCTTCACATCTATATATTCTGTTTAACACATACATATTAATTGTACCATAAAGTGGTAGTTACTACAGTCTAGTTTGCATTTATACATTATAGGTCATCACATTAGTTTCTAAGAAAAAAATTGTTTTACGATAGCTAACTTTTGCAATTTCTTTAATAATTTTACAGAATAGAAACACAGGACTTCATTTGGAGGGATTATATTGTCACAAGAAATAGAAATTGAGTATAAAAATTTATTAACTAAAGAAGAATTTGATCAATTACTAACTTACTTTGAATTAGATAATACATCTGCAATCTTACAAGAGAATCACTATTTTGAAACTGATAATTTTTCACTAAAAGAAAAAGGGGCAGCACTAAGAATTAGAGAAAAAAATAATTTATGGCAATTGACACTAAAACAACCACATCAAGAAGGAATATTAGAAACGCATGACACACTTACAGAAGCAGAAGCAAAGTCTTGGATTAATGGATCAATCCTACCAAAACCACATGTTGCAAAGCAACTTAATGAAATGAAAGTGGATTTTGCAACATTAAAATACGGTGGTTCATTAAGAACATACCGAATAGAACTGCCATATAAACAAACAACTATCGTATTAGATAGAAGTGAATATAATGGTAAAACAGATTATGAATTGGAATTGGAAGCACCCACTAAAAAGCACGGAGAGCATGTCTTTGGGGAACTGCTAACAGCCTTATCAATCACAAAAAAAACAACACCAAATAAAATAGCGCGCTTCTATGAATCTCTAGATATATAGTTATTTAGAAGTAGTACAACTAGTTTTTTATACAAACTGTATAACAACAGCTTAAACTTCTTATACATCAGCCTATAAGCTTGTCCAAACAGATAATTTGCTCATAATACAGATACACTGTTACAATATCTACAAATATAAAGTTTGAAATTTACAACCTTAGTACGAAGGGTTTTGGAAAAATGAAACAATTTAGTAGTATTTTTGAAGCAATCGGAGGACAAGAGAAAATAGCGGAATTGGTTGATACTTTTTATTCCAAAGTAGCTACTCACCCAGATCTTATCCCCATTTTCCCTGATGACTTAACTGAAACAGCACGAAAGCAAAAGCAATTTTTAACGCAATTTTTTGGTGGACCACCATTGTATATAGAAGAACATGGGCACCCAATGCTAAGAAGGAGACATTTAGAATTTCCAATTACACCGTCTCGGAAAGATGCTTGGCTTGAATGTATGGAAAAAGCATTAGATAAGGTAGAGATTGAAGAACCATATAGAAGCGCAATGTTCGAACGGCTGACTTTAACTGCTGAACATATGATGAATACACCTGAGGATGAGAAAGGAGAATCGATGTGAGTTGGAACTCATCTGGGCCTTCAAACAACAACCAAAATAGGAACTATACAACAGCCTCACACAGTTTTTTAGACTTACTCAAGAAACCTATTGAAATATATCTGTTTGTTGATCCTCTTTGTCCAGAATGTTGGTCCTTAGAACCATATTTGAAAAAATTATCGATTGAATATGGACGATACTTTACGATTCGACCTATCTTAAGTGGTCAGCTCGCAACGTTAAACAAGGATAAATTTGATAAGCCGAAACAGTTAAAAGATATATGGGAAAAAACAGCTAGTCGGACTGGAATGAGTTGTGACGGTGACCTTTGGATAGAAAATCCGATCTCTTTTCCATGGCTCGCTTCAATCGCCATAAAGGCCGCCGAACTACAAGGGAAAAAAGCAGGAAGAAAATTCTTAAGAAAACTTCAGGAATATGTATTTCTTAATAAGAAAGATATTTCCCAGGAAGAGATTCTCCTTGATTGTGCAAGAAATTCTAACCTAGATATTGATGAATTTAAAAATGATCTTTACTCTAGTTCATCTAAGAAGGCACTTCAATGTGATTTAAAGCTTACTAAAGAAATGGATGTAGAATATATTCCAACTATGGTATATTTTAATGAATCTGTTGAAGAAGAAGGACTTAAACTGTCAGGATTATACCCATATGAAATATACGTGAAGGTATTAGAACAGATGCTACAGAAAAATGTACCCCCTGCTCAAAAGCCTCCACTCGAAGAATTCGTTTCTTATTTTCAGTTTGTAGGAACTAAAGAAGTTTCTGTCGTATATGATTGGTCACTTGAAAAAGCAGAGAAAGAAATGAAGAAGTTACAACTAAAACAACTAGTTGAAAAGGTACCAGTCAAGTATGGTTGCTTTTGGAAACAAATATAAAGCTCCTCTACACTAGAGGAGCTTTTTTTGGTTCCTACAATATAAAAAGGATATGTCCGCGTGACATATCCTTTTCCTAGTCTATCTCTAGACAAGGGGGGATGGGAGAAAGTTTCAGGTCAAACAAAGGGGTTTTTTGTTTGTTAAACATCTCACATATAGAATATATCAGGATTAGCCAATTTACGCAATAATTTTGTTCGTCATTTCACAAAAATGTCACACTTCTATTTTTTCTTTAAGAAGCATATATTGCTAACAAAAGATTTTAATGGAGGTAAGGACATGCAACGCTTTTTAGGTTACTTTTTCTTATTTTTAACTATAGTAGCATTTGTCTTTAATATATTTGGGTTTATGCGCCTAATTCCAATGTTCATTACTTTACCCATGCTGTTTATTTCGATTTATTTAACTCTTTACACATTTACTCACCAAAAAGTCTTTCGAGGTTTTAAATAACTAAAATTCAATTAGGAATGGATGATAGCTATCATCTAAACAGTATTCAATCCTTTGCCTGAAGTTTTTCCATGTAATCATATCTAATCCTTTGTTTATTGGATAATAGCCTACCTCTAAGCTTTCAGGACTTGTTGTTAATTCTCCTCCTACCGGTTTACCTAGAAATAAATGGTTACATATACTGCCTCTCACATTTTGAAATAGTCCACAATATTTAGTAATCACAATATCTATTCCTGATTCTTCTTTCGTTTCCCTTATAGCTGCCGCCTTCAATGATTCTCCCTCTTCTACTTGTCCACCAGGCATTTCCCATCCACGTCTGGGTCCTTTTATTAACAATAGTTCATTATTATCATTCAATACAATTGCTGCTGCAGAAACTATATGCTTCGGCATCGTCATTACTTCCCCTCCTTTTGTACTTATCAAAATATTTTCTTATATCCCTTTTCTTCATTCAGTGTTGAGATAAACCTCTCCAGTAACTAACTTTTTACAATCTTAATAAATGCTGATCAACCGTTCCGGAAATATACTACGCTTTCCGCAGCGTTGTTTAGCATTCACCTTCTATAAGGAATGTAGGTCTTCATACTTTACTGGAGAAGTCTATGAAATTTTGTTAAATGATTGCACGTAGGAATTCTGCTCTATAACATTTTAACATAATTATCCATTTGCAAAAAAAGAGTAATTTCCGGTTATGGGGAAATTACTCTTTTGAAAACCTGTTGTAAAATAGCGTGTTTACTAGATGCTCTCCTTTAATTGCATGGTTGTAATACAAGTGTTATCATCTTCAAACGTTGTAAACTCTGACTCTGAAACTTTTCCATTTTGGCTGATGGTTATCTTATATTTTTGATCACGCGGTACCCACAAATCAATAAATCCATTGGACTCCGTCGTCATAGATTTATCTACGATTACATTCCCATCTAAGTCTTCGATATATACGTCAACTTTCTCCCCAACCATTTCTCCCTGACATCCAGTCAAACTGTGTATCTCACAAGGGTGTGTGTTATCAACGTAAGGTGCAATCGATACAAAATATTCATCCTTAGGCAACTCGTAGGTAGTTTTGTTGTCATTGTTATCTGTCACAATTATTTCATGCGAAGTTATCGAAGCAGACTTACTTGTAATACTTCTACTACTATAATCACTAACCAACTGCTTAATATCCTCTACATCACTTTCATTTGTTACATTTTGTTTGGGATCTACTACTAGAAAAAAGATTGCTAACATACTGACAACTAATCCAAGGAGCAAAAAAATATTACGTTTATTCATGTTTACATCTCCGTTTCAATGGCAGTTATTCATTAACTGTTTTATATGAGTGTTTAAGTTCACAAATATTCTACCATAAAACTGACGTATCCGTTTTAAATATGAAGATCCAATTTTTGATAATTTTGTGAAAAAAAGTAGTTCAATTTGGAAAACTCCTTCAAATTGAACTACTTTTATATATCTTAAAAATTCATCACATGCTATCTAACAGCTTTTCCATTTCATTAAGTTTTTCTTCAAATACATCTAATGCAGAAAGAATCGGTGCTTTCTCAGTCATATCTACACCTGCACGTTTTAAAACTTCAATTGGATAGTCACTGCTTCCAGCTTTTAAGAATTCTTTATATCGTGCAACTGCTGGTTCTTTTTCCTTTAATATTTGTGAAGCAAGAGATTGTGCAGCAGAATATCCTGTTGCGTATTGATAGACGTAATAATTGTAATAGAAATGTGGAATTCGAGCCCATTCCAAACCAATTTCTTCATCTACTATTAAATCATCACCAAAATATTTTTTGTTTAGATCATAATACACTTCTGTTAGTTTATCAGCTGTTAGTGCCTCACCATTTTGTGCAAGGATATGAATGTTATGTTCAAATTCTGCAAACATTGTTTGCCTGAACACAGTACCTCTAAAACCTTCCAAGAAGTGGTTAATTAAGAATAACTTTTGTTTGTCATCTGTTGTATTATTAATCATATATTCGTTAAGAAGCGCTTCGTTACATGTTGATGCAACTTCAGCTACGAATATAGAATAGTTACCATAGCGGAATGGTTGGTTCTCACGTGTATAGTAACTGTGTAGGGAGTGACCAAGCTCATGGGCTAATGTGAAAAGATTATTTAAGTTATCCTGCCAGTTCATTAAAATGTATGGGTTCGTTCCATACGCACCAGAAGAATAAGCACCGCTTCGCTTTCCTTTGTTCTCCTCAACATCTACCCAACGCTCTTCATAGCCCTTTTTAATAATGTTGACATATTCCTCACCTAGTGGCTCTAAGCCTTTGAGGATATGTTCCTGTGCTTCCTCATAAGTAAATTTCATATCTACATCTTTAATCAGAGGTGTATACAAATCGTACATATGCAACTCTTCTAAATCTAAAACACGCTTTCTTAATGCTACATAACGCTGCAATAATGGTAAACGCTCATTAACTGCTTCTACCAGGTTATCATAGACCTGTTCTGGAATTTTGTTATTATCTAAAGCTGATTGACGTGCTGAATCATACTTACGAACCTTAGCATAGAAGTTATCTTTCTTAATTGTACCAGATAAGGTGGATGAAAAAGTATTTTTAAAGCTGCCAAACGTATCATACATTGCTTTAAAGGCATCTCTTCTCACACGTTGGTCACTAGACTCTAAGAAATTAATATAACGACCATGCGTAAGATCAATTTCATTCCCCTCTTCGTCTTTAACAGCAGGAAACTTTAAGTCTGCATTGTTTAGCATGCCAAAAGTTTGAGAAGCATTATCTGTTACCTCTGAAGCTTCTGCAAGTAATTCCTCTTCCTTTTCACTTAAGATATGTGGACGCTGCCTAGTGATTTCACTTAATGTATGCTTATAAAGTTTTAGTTCCTCTTTTTCCTCTAAGAAACCATTAAGCTTCTCTTCCTCAATTGTAAGAATTTCTGGAACAATGAAACTCATTGCACTAGAAACCTGTGTAATCACATTTTCTGCTTTTGCATTCATTGCTTGATAAAAGGAATTGGTAGTGTCCTGATCATATCTCATATGAGCGTATGTATAAAGCTTTCCAATTCTTGCAGAAACCTCATCTTGTAAACTCAGTAAATCATACAGCTTTTGAGCCGAATCACTTAATTGACCCTGATATTCTTTAAAGGCAGGTATCTGTTGCTTGATGCCTTCTAATTCCTTTTCCCATTCTTTATCTGTTGCAAAGATATCCTCTAGCTTCCAAGTGTATTCTACTGGAACCTGCTCTCTACTTTTTAACTCTTTTTGTCCTTTTGCCAAAGTAAAAATCCTCCTTTATTACTTCCTACATAAATACTTCGATACCCGAATCGAATATTCCTTTTTTTCATTATTCTTCCTATTTTATTATATCGTAATACACAAAGAATCATTCGTAGTAACGCTCATAAAATAATAATTCATTAAGTATACATTTATCTTCAGATAATACACTTTCTACTTGTTTATATGTTCTTGGCTGTTTTATAACTTCATACGTATTAGGGGCTCTTCTTTGAAGGTATTTAAGCTTTGTGAGGAGGTTTAGATATTCCTCAATTGGGTTGGGGGTTAACTTAATAAGTGGGAATAGCTGTGGAGTTTGTATGTGTTGCTTTAGTAATAGCATACATTGGTCTAGAAAGACAGTTTTCTTTTCAAAAACAGCATAATACCATAAGCGGCTTTGCCATACCCATGGAGGAGATTTCATCCTCCATTGTGATTGAATTGGTAAATGAATAATAGAAGGGAGTGTACTCTGGTAGAAATGATTTAAATACAGCCATTGTTTCCATTGTCTCTCCTGCCTCGATCTTGAAACAAGAGGTCGATTTCGCAACAACAGTTTCTCATTTGTCCAAAATTCCGTGAATACCTTGCTATCTAGAGGATAACTAGTAAATAAATCAGTGAACCTTAACTTACCAAGAATACTAAAATAAAATTGACCATAAGCGCATTTGCGGCCTGTTAAATAAACGTGTTGAACTATTGCAAATTGTTGTACGTTGGGACAAAAGAAATATATGGTTAATGGGGTATAAGTTGCAAATTGATGAAGGAATATTTGGTCTGAGGAATTAATGTAAAGAGAACTCTTTCCTTTTCGGGATAATTTATTTCCACCTAATATCCAGATCGGATGGATACCAAGTTTCTGATAGCCTTTGTTTCTAGCCAGAAAAACCGCTCTTGGAATCTTTGCACATTGGTACTCTATCGCTATTTTCTTATTACCAATAGTAAGCAGGATATCAGGACGTTGTTTTATTTCAGGAAGATAAGCCTCTAATTGTACCTGTAGTCCTTGTTTACGTAACCAGTTGTATAGTTCAAGCTTTCCCTTTTCATGATACTCACCTTCTCCATGAAGAGATTCTGGACACCTACTCTTACTCTGATGTGCAAAATGTGCAATCATTTTGTCTCCGGCTTTAATTAGTAATCGTTCCTCACATATTGGACAGAAATAACTGTTTCTTTTTCTACAATCCTCAATTTCATGTTTAGTTAATGAAACTAAAGATTGTACGATACCCTTTTGATTTTTTGCTTGTAGCATTTTCATCTTCACCTCCAACTTATTAATTCTTCAACTATTGAATAATCTCCTCTTTATAACCATAATTAAAAATGACTCTTTTCGTAACTGGCACTTATTCTTAGATACAACCTTTAGGATGTGATTTAATATAAACAAGTCGTTACATTGCGAACTAATTCTGTTTTTCCGAAATTCGACAGAGCGTTGAATTGTTATTGTACGGTGGCGAGGGAAGTCTCGCTAATCTCTGGCGCTCGGAGCTAGACGAGGCTGTTCTTACGTGTTATCCGCATTCAGCAGATTTTCTAATTTCCTAAACAACAAAAAAAAGGCACCCGTTTACGAATGCCCCTCAGTTTAATGGAAAATAATTTTTAACTTGCTCTAGCGCAGTGCTGTCGAATATGGATTTGCCATACTCCTCAAGTCGATAAATCGTAATACTAGACTCTTGACCAAACTCAAGTACCTGACTTAGTATATTTTCTTGCTCTTCATCAGTTAGTAATTCATCATCAAATTGAAGCAAAAGTAAATACTTATCCTCAAAATGATACAGTTTATCACTAACTCCATCTACACTTGTAAAAGAATGACTAAGCTGAATAACATCTTCAAATTCTTTGAAACTCACAATAAATGAAAAGTCTTGAATCCCATTTTGATTTCTATCATCATCTTCATCGTAGGAATTTCCAAATTTCTCTTCTAATAATGATTCAATCTTGTCATCAACAGGCATATCAAACGTTTTTCCACTCTCAGTAGGTAGTTCTAAGTTTTGCCCATCTTTAGATAGTTGTGCTTTTGTAACTACGATTTCTAAGCCCTTATCCAAGGCTTGAACTTGAATCCATAGTGGTCCATCTATATGAAAATCATCTTCATTATAATTTACTTCGTCCATTACCTGCCAGAAGAGTTGTTCACTTTTCTCACGATTGTACCAGATTTCCTCTCTATCAAAGCCACGGTCTTCAATGTCTAGGTAGGAGATATAAAATTTCACCGTATTCTCATTAATTCTTTCAATTTCCATTCGAAACTCTCCCTTCTTGAAGAAATAAATTAGGTGGAAGGGATATCTTCACCTATTTATAAATATACCCTACTATCACCTTATCATTAAAAGGTTATATAAACCTATCCTCTTACATCTATCTTATGATAAAACCGAATAATTTGAAAATAAAAATGCCCATAAATTCATAAAATAGTTAAATGTCATCTATTTATTATAAAGGTATTGAATACATATTTTAGCTTATTTGCAGAGGTTTGTCATCTAATCTGTTTATCTCCCTAAGAAAAAATAATTGGATCAACTTCCTCTCTTTTCCAAAGTGAGATGTCCAAAAAACCTCTTAAATATGAAACAAAACGCAGATCTATATTACAAGACCTGCGTTTATGTTATTAGTTGACCATTCGCTGTGCTTCACGAAGTTGAAATGTACGAACAGTTCTTGGTAGGAATCTACGGATTTCGTCCTCGTTATAACCAACTTGTAGACGCTTTTCATCCAGAATAATTGGTCTTCTTAAAAGACCTGGATTTTCCTGAATTAGATTAAAAAGATCCTTTAAAGGTAATTGATCAAGGTTCATGTCTAACTTCTGAAAAACTTTAGATCTTGTAGATATGATCTCATCAGTTCCATCTTCAGTCATTCTCAATATCTCTTTAATCTCATCTAGAGTAAGTGCATCTGAGAAAATATTTCTCTCGCGAAATGGAATATCATGCTCTTCCAACCATGCTTTTGCTTTTCGGCAAGATGTACAACTTGGTGAGGTATAAAGTGTTACCATAAAACTTCACTCCTCAATATGCGAATTTAATTTATATCACTTCATGACATTGAAGAATTTATTAAATTACAATTACTTTAAATAACTCTTCTATGTATGAGTATACTACATTTGTCTTATCAATGATAGAGTATATCATGATTTTCCTTAGAAATTACATAATTCTATCTAGAGGTATTTACCCCGTCTTATTATCAATTAAACCTATTTATTAAAGAAAATTTCTAGAAAAGAAAATATTCATCTAAGTATCAACATATGTATTAAATAAGATAGGGAAACTATGGATAATTATGATCGTTTGTTCGTACATAAAAAAGTCCTCTGCTCCGAATGATGGTAACAGAGGCTTACATTACAACATCATAACTAACAATTAAACGTTTTCTTTTTCTTTTAATGCATCAAAAATATCATCGCTATCACGTTCATCATCATAAGTTAGAACTTCATCTACAGGTTGGTACGACTTACCATAAATTTCTTCATCTTTGTACGTGTGTATATCTTCATACATTTTCTTCATTTGTTTGTAAATAGACTCTTCATCTTGATCTTCAGGTGTCCAATACAATATTTCCAGAGGCGTTTCCTCATTTGTAGCTAAAGAACGTCTATTGTAGCCTATTGATTGTGCATGGACAAAACCTTCACGTTGATAGAATCGAAGTCTTTTCTCTGTATCTGTTTCCTCATAGTCTACAGGTTCCACTTCTAAGATAATTGGCTTATTCTTTTCTTTCAATTTTTCAATTAACTTGTGTCCTAATCCCTGTCCTCTAGTAGCTGCTGCTACGTATAAGTAGTCTATAAAAATGAATGTTTCAAATTCTGCATACATTAATACGTGATCGTTACTTTCATCTTTGTGGTAAACGTCACTTTTTTCTTTTAAAAGCATCTCCATGTGCTTTTTAGACTTCATTTCTTGTACAGGAAAATACTCATTAAGCTTTTCAAACCAATTCATTGATCTACTCCCTTTATTTTTGTAGTCTTTTCTATTATAACGAAAAATTACCAACTTGTTAAATCGATTTTAAAGCGTCCTTTTATTAATACCCTCTTTTCACATTTCTAATCCAATATTTTGAACATAAATCAGAATTTAGGCATATATGCTCTAACTGGAAAATTTGTCATAAAAATAGCCCTTTTCATAACCATTGTTGCTTATTTCGTAATATGTATAAAATCACCAGTACGTAATTCTCTTATTTACTATTTGATGGGTGCGATCACTCGCTTCGGCAGAATACTCCGCTTTCCGTGGGCACGGCCTCAGCTTCCTCAGAGCAAAGACCGCTCTTCCGGGAT
>NZ_JACLZI010000019.1 GCF_014280935.1 Aquibacillus kalidii | reverse complement strand
ACGGAAAGCGAGCGTTTTTCCGCAGCGTTGGTTTAGCATTCATCTTATATAATGAATGTAGGTCTTAGGGCTTTACTTCGCTTTCTATAGAAATTGTGACATAAGCAACATAGTTATGAAAATAGCCAAAAATTATATAGAAAGAGAGGTTTACATATGAGTATAACTAAACAACCTATTCGATTAATTGCATTAGATATGGATGGTACATTACTAAACGATGATCATGACATATCATTGAAAAATCAACAGGCTATTAAAGAAGCACTAAACCGAGGTATTGAAGTAGTCATTTCCACTGGTAGACACTACACTACCAGTCATCGTTATGCCGAAATGCTTGGGATAAATTACCTCATAACCGTAAATGGAAGTGAAACATGGCGCACTACAGGAGAAATGTTGGATCGCCAATTGCTAGATACTGATCTTGTAGAAATGCTCATTAGACTAAAACATAAACATCAAACGTCAATATGGATGACTGCAACAGACAGGGTTTGGCAAGATGAAATACCTGAGGATATTACACAACATCAATGGCTTAAGTTTGGCTTTAACACAGATGATCATACAATAAAGCAAGAGATAACAAATCAGTTATCCTTAAACAAAAGATTAGAATTAAGTAATTCTAGCCCTACAAATATTGAAGTCAATGCTGCCGGTATCAACAAAGCCGTTGCAATCAGTAAGTTAAGTGAACAATTAGGTATAAGGATGGATCAAGTAATGGCAGTTGGGGATAGCCTAAACGATATTAAAATGATTGAAGCTGCTGGTATTGGGGTAGCAATGGGAAACGCTCAACCCCTTGTAAAAGAGACTGCCGATAAAGTAACAAAGGATAACAATAATGAAGGTGTAGCAAGCGCAATCAAACAATGGGTTCTGACAAATAATTGAATTTTCTTTAAATTCATGAAATAATCAGTGGCTTTTACTTGCAGAGACTCTCCTCTTATAATAAGTTATTATATAGGTAACAATAATCCATCAACGAACCAGCATAAGTCTATTTATAGATAGATTAGAAATAGAGAAGATAAATATACATAGGTTGCGCTGTTTACTGTTTATACGTATGATGGTAAAAGGAATCTATTTTGAAGGAGCGATTGGTAACATGGCAAAACAACAGATTGGTGTTATTGGACTAGCTGTAATGGGTAAAAACCTCGCTTTAAACATTGAAAGTAGAGGCAATTCAGTTTCTGTTTATAACAGATCCTATGAAAAAACAGAAGATTTCATGAAGAATGAAGCAGCTGGGAAAAACTTTTTTGGCGCATCTTCTATTGAAGAATTTGTTGGTTCATTAGAAAAACCAAGAAAAATTTTACTTATGGTTAAAGCAGGTCCTGCGACAGATGCTACAATTGAACAATTACTACCTCATCTTGAAAAAGGTGATATCTTAATTGATGGTGGTAACACATTCTACCGAGATACAATTCGTCGAAATAAAGAATTAGAAGCTTCTGGAATCCACTTCATTGGTACTGGCGTGTCTGGTGGTGAAGAAGGAGCACTTAAAGGACCTTCTATCATGCCTGGTGGTCAAAAAGAAGCTTATGATTTAGTAGAGCCTATCTTAAAATCGATTGCTGCTAAAGTTGGCGATGATGCTTGTACTACATATATCGGACCAGATGGTGCTGGTCACTATGTGAAAATGGTGCATAACGGGATAGAATATGGTGACATGCAATTAATCTGTGAAGCATACTTCATCATGAAAAATGTACTTGGTTTAAGCACAGATGAATTACATGAAGTATTCTCCGAATGGAATAAGGGAGAACTTGATAGTTACCTAATTGAAATCACTGCAGATATTTTCACGAAGAAAGACGACGAGACTGGTAAACCTATGGTAGATCTTATCCTAGATACAGCTGGTCAAAAAGGTACTGGTAAATGGACTAGCCAAAGTGCATTAGACCTTGGTGTTCCTCTTCCAATTATTACTGAGTCTGTATTCGCCCGCTTCATTTCTGCTATGAAGGATGAACGCGTTAAAGCGAGCAAAATCCTAACAGGTCCTTCAGCTGAAAAAGCACCTTTTGAGGGTGATAAAGATGAACTTGTTGAAGCGATTAGAAAAGCTCTTTACATGAGTAAGCTGGTTTCTTATGCACAAGGTTTTGCGCAAATGCGTGCTGCTTCTGAAGAATATAATTGGGATTTAAAATACGGTGACATTGCCATGATCTTCCGTGGTGGATGTATCATCCGTGCACAGTTCCTACAAAAAATTAAAGATGCTTATGACCGTGAGCCTGAGTTGGCTAACTTACTATTAGATCCTTATTTCCAAGAGATCGTGGAAAGTTATCAAGCTTCCCTACGTAAGGTACTTTCCATTGCTATTGAACGCGGAATTCCAGTTCCAGGATTCGCAAGTGCATTAGCATACTACGATAGCTATCGCACGGAGACATTACCTGCAAACTTGTTACAAGCACAACGTGACTACTTCGGTGCTCACACATATCAACGTATTGATAAAGAAGGTACTTTCCATACAGAGTGGATGAAGTAAATAATTTTAAAAGGCCTGTTCACTATATGACAGGCCTTTTTGTTATTTAGTTGGATTTGTTATAAACAAAATAACACTCTTATCTATATCAAAATCCCAGTCAGCAAAAATTTCAACCACTTTCATCCCTAAGATTTCTTCAAAGTGTGTATTATTATGAAGTAACCTTTTCTCTAATCTTCTTTTTGCTATCTTCAAATTCTCTTGTAAACCATCTCTTATCAATTCTTTTTCAATATTTACTAGGATACCATTACGCAGAAATATGTATGTCCTTGGATTTAACTGGTAAGATTCTAATTCTTCAGGTTTTTTTTGAGCAATTCTACTTAAGTGCACAATTTCTTTATCCATTTCCTTTTTACCAGGGAAATCACTTTGTAAACTAGACTCTTCTTTGGTGTCATCCGTACAAACACAGGTAAACATCGCAGATTTGTTATGCATAGCCCAGTCGTAATAAAACTCTCTTACTTGCATCCCAGTAATACGAAAAATATTTGCCTTTATCTCAGGAATCAAGGTGGTAATAACAAGATCTCTGATTTCCTCTACTCTTTGTTCTTTATTTTGATTCATCATAACTTTCTCTGGGGGAGATATAAAGTTTCTAATATATATGGTTATAAAGGTATATTTTATGGAGACATGTACCGACTCTGGTCCCTTCCCAAAGTTTTCTCGTAAAAATTTACTTATGTATTTACTTAATTCCGCTGAATTAGATGATTCTTCCATCTCTTCCCTTCTTTCCTAATCATTTAATCCTATTTTAGTATTACCAAATATGTTATTTTTATTGGTAAAAATTCTCACTATGATGAATACCATATTTTGCTTATACTTAAAATAGGTGAAGGGATAGAAAGCCATTCGCTAAATAAAGGGGAATTTTGAAATTGAACAATTTAAGTGATGACTTGTTAGTAGACGTTTTTATCAAGGCTGTTACTCTTGGCTATGACGAGGATTTTATAATATTGCTTGAAGAAGAAATAAAAAGTAGGGGAATCAGCCTAGAACAGGTTTTAAATGGTAGGTATTTGGGGTAATAAATAACAAATACTTATCGATTTTTATTTTCACTCCTAGATGAGCAGAATTAGGCTGAGTGGCTTCCCCTTCATCCTGAGCTATATAATCTCTTTAGCCTCTTATCCTACTCTTTTTCTAGAAGACCACGACTTTCCATTTCTATTTTTAACAGATTTATAAAATCTTTTTCTAATTGAAGTTCTAATGCCTTTTCGTAAGCAGCTATTAATTTGCGATTAGTCAGTGTATCAAACACGAAAAACACCCACTTTCTTCGTATTACAGTATTGAAATAGAAAGCACAATTATAATCAAACATGTTAATTACTATTTGTGCACATACCTATCTACATACTATTATACTATTTATAGTATTTCAAATGAAAAAAATAGTATTTATAGTATGTTCGATTGTGTATAAATAGAAGGTATATTTTACTAGAGGTGAACCAAGAATGCCTAAAACAGAATTAGCGAAAGTATTAGGGGAACGGATTAGGATGTACAGAAAAAATAAAAAGCTAAGTCAAGAAGAATTAGCTCATCTTTCTAATACACACCCTACCTATATTGGCCAAATTGAGCGTGGTGAAAAGAATGTCACCATTGACACGTTAGAAAAAGTTGTTAATGCTCTACAGATATCTTTAGAAGAACTATTCCGCTTTTCTTCACTTGGTAATGACTTAAATGATACTATTATTCAACTAAACTCTCATTTAACTCATATAAGTAAAGAAGACCGCGATAACTTACTTAAAGTTATAGATGTTTTAATTGATTGGAATGAGCGTTCCAATTCAAATAATCCAATGAACAAGTTAAGGTAATCTGCTGTCATACTTGAATTAATATCAGGTCTAATTCTAAAAATTTAGCAAGTGAGGTCTAATTCGGCTCACTTGTTAAATTCGTTCCCCCTTTCCGTGGGTTTAGTTATTGTCAAATTGACTAATGGAGGCTAAACTGGTAAGATCGCTTTAATACTTGTTATAATAATCACATATAAGTAGCGACGAAAGCTATGGATAAAACTATAGCTGGAGCAGCTTCTGGAGAGACCGTGTAGTAGTAGCGGCGCCGAAGGATTCATAATCTCAGGCAGCAGGGACAGAAGATATGATTACACATAAAATTTATGTGTGCTATCTTAAACTTTTTTCCTTCTGAGATTGGATTTATTCCAATCTTTTTTTATTTATTTTTATATTAAGGATGAGGTGAATGTTATGCAAAAACGCGCAATTGTTAGTGTGGTTGGAAAAGATCAGGTAGGAATTATCGCGAAAGTTACCAATGTGTTAGCTGATAATCAGGTTAATATCTTAGATATTAGTCAAACGATTCTCCAAGACTTTTTCACGATGATGATGTTAGTTGATGTCAGTGATTTAAGCGATTTAGATATGCTGCAAAACAACTTTAAATCTGTAGAGACTAGTTTAGGATTAAAAATAAGTATTCAATTAGAAGATGTATTTCAAGCGATGCACCGCGTCTAAAAAGGAGCGATAACAATGGCAATTGCTTTTACTGAAATTCAAGAAACAATACGAATGGTTCAAATGGAAAGCTTAGATATTAGAACAGTGACAATGGGCATAAGTCTAAGAGATTGTGCTGACTCCGATTTTCAAAAAATGAAGCAAAGAGTTTATGACAAAATTACAAGCTATGCAGCTGAACTTAAACCTGTTGCAGAACAAGTAGAAAAGGAATATGGAGTCCCGATTATTAATAAGAGAATTGCCGTCTCCCCCGTAGCCGAGATTCTCGGAAACGCAACGAGACAAGAAGCAATTGAATTAGCGAGAACACTAGACAAAGCAGCAGTTGATCTTGGTGTTGACTTTATTGGTGGTTTTTCTGCGCTAGTACATAAAGGAATAGCTAAAGGCGATCAAGTACTTCTAGATGCATTACCTGAAGCGCTTAGTGTAACGGAGCGTGTCTGCTCCTCCATTTCCGTTGCAACAACAAAAACCGGAATTAATATGGATGCGGTTAAGCAAATGGGCCAGATAATTAAACAAACAGCCGAGAACACGAAGGATAGAAACGGAATTGGATGTGCCAAATTAGTAATATTTTGTAATCCAGTTGAAGACAATCCTTTCATGGCAGGTGCCTTCCACGGGGCAGGTGAAGGTGAAGTTGTGCTTAGTGTTGGTGTAAGTGGTCCAGGGGTTGTTCTTAATGCTCTAAAACGCTATCCGGATGCTGATCTTGGACAGGTATCTGATATTATCAAGAAAACAGCCTTTAAAATTACACGCGCAGGTGAACTTTTAGGTCGTGAAGTAGCTGATCGATTAAATGTTCCATTCGGTATTATGGATTTATCGTTAGCTCCTACCAATGCCTTGAACGATAGTGTGGCTGAAATACTTGAAGAAATAGGATTAGAAAGAGTGGGAACTCACGGTACGATTGCTGCACTTGCATTAATGAACGATGCTGTAAAAAAGGGTGGAGCAATGGCAAGTTCGTATGTTGGAGGACTTAGCGGTGCATTTATTCCAGTTAGCGAGGATAACGGGATGATCAGAGGGATAGAAGATAATGCACTAAGTCTCTCTAAACTGGAAGCTATGACATGTGTTTGTTCTGTTGGATTAGATATGATTGCCCTTACCGGTGATGTAACACCAGAAACGTTATCTGCCATTATTGCAGATGAATCAGCCATTGGAATGATTAATAAAAAGACAACTGCAGTCCGTGTCATTCCGGTAATCGGTAAAAATGAGGGGGATACTGTAGAGTTTGGTGGTTTACTCGGTCGTGCTCCGGTGATGGGTGTAAATCCATATAGCTCAAACAAGCTAATTAACCGTGGAGGTCGAATACCCGCTCCCCTTCAGGCTTTAATTAATTAATAGTTTTGTTTTCACCCCCGATTCTTATCGGGGGTCCTTTTTTATTTAGTCCTCTTTTTCATGCTTATTGTTATTTTTGACCCACCAACTATAGAAGGCGACGTAAAACATCTTCTTCTCAATGATTTCCTTTTTTCGCTTCAAATAGAATTATCTTCACTAATCATCCTCTATCGTTAAGTTTTTTCCATCAATAGAAAATAGCTATTCTAATCAATGGGGAAATACACTGAGACTCCCACCAGCTGGCAGAAAGCGCAATATTTCCGGTAACGATGGATTAGCATTAACTTATAAGGAATTTGTACGAAGTTAGGAACAACGTACTTTCTCTCTAATACTTCATTCTTGAAGTAACAAAGTATGCGAAGAGAGCTTTTATTTAAAACATACGCCTTAGGTCTTAGTCAAAATACACCTCTGGCACATTATGAATACATCTGAGTTTCTTTAAGATACATAATAGGTAAGGAAAATCATGGCAACGGAGGGAATGGAAGCCATTAATATAAATATTGCTAATTGTAAAACTGATTTTCTAAAAATTATGGTGGAGGTTTAAAAATGCAGTTACTTAAATTTATTGTGCAGAGGAAGATTTTGGTAGGATTATTGGTTGCGTTAACGTTAATGATTGGTTCGTATGCAGTTATTAAACTTGATAAGGAGCTTATGCCATCTATTAAATTTGATGCAGCCTACGTGTATGTTAATGCTGGTGACATTTCAGCAATTGAAGTAGAACGGACCATAACTACACCTATTGAACAACAATTACTAGCTGTTGAAGGTGTAGAAGATGTAAATTCGACTACCAACATTGGTAACAGTTCTATAAATGTTATGTTAGAGCGCGGCCGTGGAGATGAACTTTACAAAGAGGTACAATCTGTTGTCAATTCAGCCACCTCAAATATAACAGGGATTAAAGATGTTGAAACCGGTCAAGCTGGGATGAGTCAAAGCTACGAATTTTTCTTAGACCTTTCAAACGGGAATATGGAGGACATTACTACTTTCGCTAAAGATATACTAGAACCTCGGTTAGAAGAGCTTCCTGAAGTATGGGATGTTTCCTTAATGGGTGTGTTAGAACATGAGGTCTCAGTGGAATTTGAGAGAGCAAAACTAGGGAAGCTCGGTCTAGACGCTTCACAAGTTATTTCCGTTATACAGGGATCTAACAGTGAATCAACTATAGGTGAAATCTCTGAAAATAATGACACTTCATCTCTTCGATGGAACACAAAACTAACTAAGGTGGAAGATGTTGAATCTATTAAAATCCCAACAGCTACGGGTGTCGTTACACTAGATGAAGTAGCAAATGTTTCACTTAATCCATTAGATAGTTCATCGTCCGTATGGAAGGACGGCTCGAAGGACTTAATCTTTGTACAAGTAGGAAGAAACTCTGATGCTACCCAAATCGAAATGGCTGAGGCTGTCCGTGCTGAGGTAGAAAAAATTCGAGATGAAGGTCTAATTGAAGGTTTTGAGTTAAACGAAATGGTTGCACAGGCAGATTATGTGCAAGATTCTATTGATGGGGTAACAAGTAATATCCTAATCGGTGGTTTAATAGCAATTGTTATTCTATTACTATTTTTGCGTAACATTCGCGCTACGATTATTGTTGGACTATCTATCCCAACTTCCGTTTTACTAACCTTTATTGCAATGTGGCTATTTGATTATAGTTTTAATATGTTGTCCTTAATTGGTCTCGGTTTAGGAATTGGGATGATGGTTGATTCCTCTATCGTTATTCTCGAATCTATTTACCGTAAAAAAGAGCAAGGATTAACTAATTTGTCTGCAGTTGTAGAAGGAACAAAAGAAGTTGCTACTGCTGTCATCGCTTCTATGTTAACAACTATTGTTGTATTTCTCCCAATCGGGTTACTTGGAGGAGAAGTTGGTCAATTTATGATTATTCTATCGATTGTTGTTGCAGCAACGTTAATTAGCTCTGTTATTGTATCCTTTACGTTAATCCCAACTCTTGCTGAGAAATTCTTGAAAATAAAGCAACCTAAGAAAGATAAGAAAAGTGGAAAGCTTATGAATGGCTACACCGGCCTAGTAAGTTGGATTGTAAAAAAGAAAAGAAACAGCCTTGCTATAATTGGATTGTTTTTGCTAATTTTTGTAGGCTCTTTATTTACTGCTACAAAAATCCCAGTAACCATTATGCCGGATGTATTTAATCGTTATCAGGAACTAATGGTTAATGTGGAGACAGGTTTATCAACTGAAGATAAAGAAAACTTAATACAAAAGGTTACCGAAGAATTAAGTGCAATTAAAGACGTAGAAACAAGCTATGTGATGGATGATGGCAGTACATTATATACTATTATCAACATGACTAAAGGCGATAACATAACTAGGGAACAAGAAGAAGTAAATGAAGATATTTTCCGCTCTTTACGTGACTTGAAGGGAGAATATCCTGTAGAAAGTGTCCAAGGTGCAATGGATGCAAGCGGTGGCTACCCAGTCCAAGTAAATATTAAAGGGGAAAACTTTAACGAGTTACAGGCTATTAGCGAAAGATTTGTGGATAAGTTAACAGGTATTGAAGGAATCGTTGGGGTAACAAACTCAATGAAACGCACCACTCCAGAACAAGTAGTAGAGTTAAATGAGAGCAACATGGAAGATGCAGGTCTTTCTCCAACTCAAATGAAACAATACCTTGACCAGGCATTTTTGAATATGCCTATTGGAGAAATGACAGTAGATGACGAAACCGTACCACTCACTGTAAGATGGGATGAAAAAATGGAATCTAAAGATGCTTTATTAGATTTACAAGTACCGACTATCGAAGGGGAAAAAGCACTTTCCAACTTCCTTGAATTAAAAACGGTGGAAACACCTAATCAAATCAATCATGTAGATGGAGAAAGATATATTTCTGTATCCGCAGATATAGAAAATAAAGATCTTGGAACCATTAATCGCGAGGTCCAAAAACTTATTAAAGAATTCGATGCACCAAAAGGATATGAAGTTAGTACAGCCGGTGACTTAGAACAGCAACAAGAGCTAATTCAAGATATGCTTGTTGTATTAGCAATTTCGATATTCTTAGTCTATCTAGTCATGGCTGTTCAATTCAATCACCTTATTCACCCAGTAATTGTCATGTCTGTTATTCCTATGACTATTGTCGGTGTCATCCTAGGGTTATTTTTAACACAACAAGAGTTAAGCATGATGTCAGGAATGGGTATAGTCATGTTAATAGGAATAGTTTTAAACAATGCTATTCTTCTTATTGATCGTACCAACCAGTTACGAAAAGAAGGTATGCTTACACCAAGCGCATTAGTCGCAGCAGGATCAGATCGAATCCGTCCAATTTTCATGACAACATTAACGACTGTTGGTGGAATGCTGCCACTTTCCTTAGCATCCGGTACATCTGGAAACTATCAAGGACCAATGGCAACTGCTATTATTTCCGGTCTACTTTTCGCAACCTTTATCACCTTATTATTAGTACCTGCTGTTTATCGATTGTTTACTAAGCGGGATAAGATGAAAGCTGATACGATTGTTACTAGCGAGTCGGTAAAAGAAGATAAGAAAATATCGTTGTAAGGTAAATTAAAAAAGCAGTTCTCGAAGGTTTCCTTGAGAGAATTGCTTTTGTTTTTAATACGTTGTCTTATGACACATTAGCTGCAAAATGTGGCGTAAGTGAATCTATCTGATGATCATCATCTATTCTTTCTTTTGCCGCCACTGTTAGACAGGCTTTCACATCGCCAATTGGCTCTGGGTCTCCTTTTTCGCTTTGTTACACGGGCTCTTACATCGCCAATTGCTTCTGGTTCTCCTTTTTCGCTTTGTTACACGGGTTCTTACATCGCCAATTACTTCTGGGTCCTCTTTTTCGCTTTGTTACACGGGTTCTTACATCGCCAATTGCTGCTGGGTCCTCTTTTTCGCTTTGTTACACGGGTTCTTACATCGC
>NZ_JACLZI010000018.1 GCF_014280935.1 Aquibacillus kalidii | reverse complement strand
AAGCGAAGACGTTGAGACCCCACAGGGAGCGTTCTTTGCGACCGAGGAGGCTCAGCGCGAGCCCACGGAAAGCGTAGTGAATTTCCGTAGCGGCAACAGTTACTTCGTATTTTATAGAAATTGCGACGAATGCAACATAGTTACGAAAAGCCATTTCCTATATCTTATTTTAAATAGGAAAACTCCAAACGATAGTGAACTATATCACGAAGTTTTGTGATTTTAAACACACTCTTAAAACGAGTGACCAATGATATTGCTCACATATGAACCTAGAACTATCGGCTATGATAGTTAAAAGACATCGTAATAAGAGAAGATATAAAGATGGATAGGATTCATGTTGGGGGATGAAAGAGCGCGTCAATACTTAGTTACTGCTAGCATTAAGTTTTCCCGTAACTTATTTTTCAATCTTTCATGCTACAATAGAATAGAATGCTAATTAACAAAACGAGGTGGAACCATGGAAAATTCTTTATACTCCTCAACTACTAATGAAAAGCAAAGAACTAGTTTCATAGCTGATCTTAAATCGCTATTTAAAGCGTTAGTATTAGTCTCAAACGTATTACCTGTGTTCACAGGATTTTGGCTAGCGCTATATTACAGTGACACAGTCCTTAAAGATAATTTGAATGTACTATTTTTAACCGTGATTGGTAGTACATTACTGATGGCAGGAGCTTTGTTACTCAATAATTGGTATGATGCCGATATTGATGCTGTAATGGAACGAACGAAAAATCGTCCAACCGTTACGGGTACTATTTCATTAAAAGTAGTTTTAAAGATGGGAATAATATTTAGTATTGTAGGGTTTGTCTTGCTGTTGTTGACAACAATAGAAGCAGCGGTTTATGGAGGGATTGGGTGGTTTACTTATGTAGTTTTGTACACCATGTGGTCTAAAAGACGATATACATTGAATACCATTATTGGTAGTATATCAGGAGCGGTAACACCTCTTATTGGATGGGCAGCAGTACAGCCCGCTGCTCATCTTGTTCCGATAGTATTATTTCTTCTATTATTCATTTGGCAAGTTCCACACACCTTTGCAATTGCGATGAAAAAGTGCGAAGAATATAGGAGGGCGGGGGTAGCTATGCTCCCAGTCGTACACGGATTCCGATTTACAAAAAGACAAATGGTTATTTATGTAGCGTGTTTGCTCCCTTTACCATTTATGTTGGGATCATTAGGGGTTCCATTTGTAATCTTAGTGTCAGTTTTGAATATTGGGTGGCTATTACTTTCTATTAAAGGTTTTTTTATAAAAGAGGATATCAAGTGGGCTCACTGGATGTTTCTATATTCGTTGAATTACCTCATGATTGTGTTTTTTGCGATGATCATTGTTAGTTCTTTTTGATAAAAATTATACTTCCAGACCAAACAGTAAAGGCTTTAGCCTTTACTGTTTCATTATATGAGTTGGTTATTTTTGCGTAGATTAATGTAAATGACAACAGTGAACAGGGAACAAATCAATGCAGAGGCTGATATGAATCCGAAACCAGCTTGCATACCAAGCTGGTTGCTATTGGAAAGGTCACTCACAATATCGATAATATAACCGATTAGTAAATTTCCAATTACGCCTACTATTCCTATGGAGGTAACAGTAAAGGTTATCGCTGTATCTGTTCCTTTTGGATATCGTTTGGCTAGTAATGCCATCACAGTGGGATAAACAGGGGCGATGCCGATCCCTGCAATGGCGAAAAGTAAGACTGATTTTTCTCCTGTAATGATAGCAAGTATGCTACATACCCCTGCTAGAGCTGAAAACGTAATAACCGATATGGTGTACCCAAACTTGTCGGTAATTGGTCCGAGCAGTAATCTAGCAAGCATGAATAGTAAGAAAAATAAAGATAACAGACCTGAAGCATCTTCTAATGTCCAATCATAAACTTTGACTAGATAATTAACTAGCCAACTAGCCATACCTAGTTCCGAAATGACACCAAAAGAAAGGGAAGCTACGATTAACCAAGCTATGGGATCCCTTAATAATTGCCTGATTGAAATGCGATCTTCTTCTTGAGATTCTTCCTTTGGATAGTTTGCACTTAGTGCTGGGATTAAAGGAATAAGGGCAAAGATGAGGATAGCGAGGAACATTCCTCTCCATCCTAACTCCATATTAAATACATGCCATCCCATCATGGAAGCTGCAATAATTGGTGCAATTGTCGAGCCAAATCCATAAAAGAAATGTGAAAGGTTAAGCATGGTCCCTGTATTTTTTGTAAACACTCGGGCAGCAAGGATAGCTAAGCTTATTTCTAGCATGCCATTTCCTATATTTAAAAAGAAATAAGCACCTGAAAGCCATAAAAAACTAGATGATAAATAGATGAAATAGCCAGATAAAGCCATGGAACCGAACATAAGTACTGACGTTATTTTAATACCTATTTTATTAATTAAAAAGGATGTAAAAGAACAGGCAAGCAAAAAACCAAGGGAATTTAAAGCTAGCATAATTCCGAGGGTGGCCTCATTAACTTTAAAGTCTGCTTGTATTTCTGGAAGTGCAGGTCCTTTAATGTTTTCGGAGATTCCAAACATTAAAAAACCACCAAAAACGACTAATAATAGTATGTAATAATTTAATTTAGATTCCACTTTCAAAGGCTTTCATTCCCTCTTATAATGATAATTGGCTTTAGAGAAGTTGTCTTACTAGGTAAAGTTAAAAGTGTTTCCTATAATGTATTGTAACGGTTTATTAGTGGATAGCAACGGAAAAATAAAAAATGAAAGAAGTGGGGCAACATGTTTTTATATCTTAGTAATAAAAAGATACTACAAACGGAAAATTACTTTATCCTTAGGGAGTTCCAAGACGGTACTGATTTGTACCTCGCTGAAACGGAGACAGAAACAGATCCAGGAGCTACAATGGATGACTATCATGCTTTTCAAATTATAGATGGTAATCTTCCAGTTCCAAAAGATTGTTTTGCTGTTTTTAATCATATTCCTGTATTGGAAGAAGGGAGAAGTCAATTCGAGGCAAGATTCCTAAACCGTGCGAGAAAAATAGAACAGGAGCCTGGTTTTTTATCGATAAAGGTTTGTCGACCATTAAATTCGGATACGTATATTGTGATAACCTGTTGGGAAAAAGAGGATGACTTTGTAAATTGGCAATCCTCTTCAGCTTATATACACGCACATAAAAAGCGGGGGACATCTGAAGGAATTGACAAGCAGCAACCAGAGATCTTTCCGAGGCCGTCGTTTGTAAAGAAATATTTTGTTATAAGTTGATGGACTTAAGTGCCTGCAAGATTAATATTTTATTGAAAAATGGTCTCGTGTCTATTGTTTAAGTATGATAAATAGGTTACCTTCATAGTTATGACCATTATAATTGAAGTAAGAGGAGGGATGAAATGGATCAATTTGATCAATCCCTTGAGGTTTTTATAGAGGGTACGGGTTGGCTTGCACCTGTTCTTTATATTCTTTTGCATTTATTCAGACCATTTTTATTTTTACCAGTGATAGTTGTTTGTATTTTAGGTGGGGTTCTTTTTGGGTTTATAAAGGGAGCAATTTTATCCTTTATAGGACTAACATTAATGAGTCTTGTCTCATACAAATTAGTTTTTCGATTCCCAAAATTTAAAGAAAAAATATCAAAGCTAAAAGAAAAAATGTTTAAAGATAAATCGATCAGTGTTAGTCAGGTAATGATTTTACGAATCATGCCATTTGTACACTTCCATCTATTATCTCTCTATTTGATTGAAATGACGAAATCGTTTAAAGATTATATGTACTATTCAATGTTAGGTCTAATATTGCCATCGATTATCTATACGGGTTTTGGGGAGTCTATTACAGCCTTACCTTGGTATATTACTAGTATATTCTTTGTTGTTTTAGTAGCGATTTTTTATATAATAGATAAATATAATCAAGGTCAATTATCTATAAAAGGCCGAGAATATGATTAAATCTTGCTTAAGGCATAATAAAGCTTCCGGCCCTAGCTTACGAACTTATGACATAGATCTTGATATAATTATCGTTTAGGAACGAGGCGTTTGCGTTTTTTTACAAAGAACCTGATTCAACCGAATTAGGTTCTTTGCTATGTACAGCAGAAGGAATCGTAACGGTATAGAGTGTGGACCGTAAAAATCTACACAAACCACTAGAGTTTTGGAGAATTTTACAAGTGAGTTGTCTCGTGCAATTTTACACAATAGTAATTATACTAGGTTAGGTATTTAAGTTAGTTTTAGAAACCTGACCTAGTATAAAAATACAGGCTCTGTTGCTTTTTTTATTTCGTAATGGAGATAAAATCTGCAGTAACTGAATTCTTTAATTTATTGAGTGCAAATGCGACGCTGTGGAAAAATACTCGCTTTCCGTGGGGAACGCTTCAGCC
>NZ_JACLZI010000017.1 GCF_014280935.1 Aquibacillus kalidii | reverse complement strand
TTGAGTACTTCTCCATTGGCTCCACAGGTAGGACTCGAACCTACGACCGATCGGTTAACAGCCGATTGCTCTACCACTGAGCTACTGTGGAATAATATTATCTTTCTCGCCATCAAACTCTGAAATATCAGCGACGTTTTATATAATACAACACTCAAATATCAATGTCAAGCGACTAAACAAAAATAATTATATACTTTGTCCAATAACATAAGACAAGTGTGCAATGAATAATTATAGTGTACTAGTATATTCCTTAAT
This sequence comes from Aquibacillus kalidii, assembly GCF_014280935.1. GTDB lineage: Bacteria > Bacillota > Bacilli > Bacillales > Amphibacillaceae > Aquibacillus_D > Aquibacillus_D kalidii. The sequence goes on along the minus strand of NZ_JACLZI010000017.1, from coordinate 34,080 downwards.
AGGTTAAGTCATGCGACTACTCATAAGGCTTATTTAACTTAACACGGAAGTCTACTTATAGTCAATGCTTTTACAATCTTTTTTCTAGTAAAATTTAGGTACAGTAGCCTTATTTTACTGTTAATCTCCCCTTGCATCTGCCACATCTATACTTAGCAGTATTTACTGATCGCATCCTATTATATACATGACCACACTTTTTACAAATGTATTGGTACTTTGCCACTTTTCTCATTGAAGGTAATGGAGAACAAAATCTTGGAGAATTTGTTTCCCTTAGCAATGCCCTAAACTCTGGATCACGATGATTAAATCCTTTTCCTTCTATATGTAAATGGTAGTGACATAATTCATGCTTTATAATCCCATTAAACTCATCCGTTCCAAGCTCTACTAGATACTTGGGATTAAGTTCGATCATTCGCCTAGATGGGATATACCGTCCACCTGTGGTTCTTAGTCGGTTATTAAAGGAAACCTTATCAAGATAAGGTTTCCCAAAATACTGTATTGATAATTCATTTACAAGCTGTTCTAATTGGTCTTGTTCCATATTTATCATCAGACATGCACACCTAGCCTATCATTTCATACTATATAGAAGACTGTCCTCTTACAGTCAGTTCTATTTATTCACGTTAACATAGTTTCATCCTATAATTATCGAGGAGGAAGAAAAGATGCCTAATTGGTTCAAGAAGCAATTAGCAGAAGCCTACCTTGAAAAAAACCTATATCAAATCAAAATACTTAATCAATGCTGGTTTTTCTACAGAGATCGTATTCTCTAAAAATAGCAGATACCAGGATATACCTGGTATCTTCATATACTATTCATTAATCATAGATAAAGCAATCCTTTGTTTATCAACGTCTATTTTGTCTACCCAAACTGTAACTACATCACCGACAGAGGCAACATCCATCGGGTGTTTAACAAATTGCTTAGACATTTTGGAAATGTGGACAAGACCGTCTTGCTTCACACCAACATCAACGAAAACACCAAAATCAACAACATTTCTTACCGTGCCTTGAAGTTCCATTCCTGGTGTTAAATCATCCATTGATAATACATTTTGCTTTAATAAAGGCTGAGGTAAATCGTCACGCGGGTCTCTCTCCGGACTAACTAACGCCTTTACAATATCCTCTAACGTAGGTACCCCTATATCTAGCTTCTCTGCAACAGCTTCAATGTCAATACTATTCAAGTTTTGCTTAAGCTTATCTGTACCAAGGTCTTCGGTTGTACAGCTAATCATCTTAAGCAATTCCTTGGTAGATGCATAGCTTTCGGGGTGGATAGGCGTCCGATCTAAAGGCTCCTTCCCATCTAAGACCCTTAAGAAACCAATACTTTGTTCATATGTTTTATTTCCTAATCGAGGAATCTTTTTCAATTGACTGCGATTTGTAAATTTCCCTTCCGCATCCCTTTGTTTCACAATATTATTCGCAACAGCCTTACTAAGACCAGAAACGTATTGAAGCAAGGAAGATGATGCTGTATTTACATTCACCCCTACTTGGTTAACAGCTAGCTCAACGACAAAGCCTAATGACTCATTTAAACTTTTTTGACTAACATCATGTTGATACTGGCCTACTCCTATAGATTTCGGATCAATTTTCACAAGTTCTGCTAATGGATCTTGCACTCTTCTCGCAATCGATACTGCACTTCTTTCCTCAACTTGAAAATCAGGAAATTCTTCTCTTGCTAGTGCAGATGCTGAATAAACACTTGCTCCCGCTTCGTTTACAATCATGTAGGAAACGGTTAGGTTGTGTTTTTTGATTAAGTCCGCAATAAATTGTTCTGTTTCTCGTGAGGCAGTTCCATTTCCAATTGCAATTAATTCTATAGGATAAGTCTTCAAGTATTCTAATACTACTTTTTCTGCTCCAACTATATCGTTTTTAGGTGCTGTTGGGTATATAACATTAATAGCATCAACTTTACCAGTCTCATCAACTACCGCTAGCTTACAACCTGTTCGAAATGCGGGATCTACACCCAATACATTCTTCCCTTTCAGTGGTGGTTGAAGCAATAAGTTTTTGAGATTTTTAGAAAACACGTCAATAGCTTGTTCCTCTGCACGCTCTGTTAACTGATTCCTTATCTCCCTCTCAATAGAAGGGGCTATTAAACGTTTATAGCTATCTTCTATAGCACCCGATAAAACTTCCCTTACTTCATTTGACGCCTTGTCTTTCACAATTTGTTTATTTAAATATCTCGTTATTTCATCTAATGGAGGCTGAATACTAACCTTAATAATATCCTCTTTTTCACCCCTATTTAAAGCTAATGTCCGATGTGACACAATAGCTCTTATAGGCTCATCATAGGCATAGTACATCTCAAATACGCCTTTTTCGTCTTTATCTTTATTTTTAGCTTCAGATTGAATTATACCTACTTTGAATGTTTTCTCTCTTATGTACTCACGATACTTAGGATCATCAGAAATCCACTCTGCAATAATATCATTGGCACCTGCAATCACTTCTTCTATACTGTGAAGCTCATTCTCTTCAGAAATATAAGCTTGCGCTTCCTGAGAAACAGAGGATAAATCCTGTTTCCAAATACTTACAGCCAAAGGTTCGAGTCCCTTTTCCTTTGCTTTTGTTGCTCTAGTCCTTCTTTTTTGTTTATACGGTCTATACAAATCCTCCACTTTTTGGAGTTGTGTAGCTTGTTCTATCTCAAGCTTAAGTTCTGGCGTTAATTTACCTTGTTCATCGATAAGACGGATTACTTCTTCTTTTCTTTCTGTTAGATTAAGTATGTATTGCCACTTTTCTTGAATCGTTTTAATTTGTACCTCATCTAAAGTACCTGTTTGTTCTTTTCGATACCTTGCGATAAATGGTACTGTATTCCCTTCATCCAATAATGAGATTACCTGTTTAACCGAAGCAGCTTTTATGTCTACTTGTTTAGCTACCCATGTTATTAATTGTTCTTTTTGCACAACTTCGCTCACTGTAACTTCCTCCTTACTACTGTCCCTTTAATTTTATCAAACAATGAATCACTTTCCTAATTAGAACTTGTACATGCTTTAGCATTTCTATTTGCAAATTAAAAAACCCCTACCCGTGGAAGGTAGGAGTGGAAACCAGAACTAGATATATGATTAAGCCAATCTACATTTCATAGCAATCAGTGTTGTATCATCATTCTCATTGATCCCAACCAAGCTTGAAAAAGACTCCGTTATCGCATGGACATCTTTCCCTAAGAAGTATTTGGCGGATAGATCCCTGGATGATACACCATCCGAAAACATTACAAAAATTAAATCATCTGTTATTCTACCGTTCAACACTTTAACAGGACGCGGGACACCACCAATGTATCCAGAATTGGGAATATTCCTCTTTTTCTCGTTATTAGAAGCAATCGACATTATACCAATGTTTCCTATAGATGAAAAAGCATACTCCATCGTTTGAAAATCAACCTTTAAGACTCCCAAAACAACTCCTCGTTTACCTAACAAGCTTTTATTACACTCTTTTACGATTTGTTCAACGGAAGAATGGATATTATTTTCAATAATTGACATAACCGCTTGAGAGGATTCTCTTGCGTACTCACCACTACCTAGTCCATCTGCTAAAGCACAAATAAACTCATTCTCTGTTTCTTGGTAAAAGTAACTATCTCCACAATAGTAATTCCCTTTTTTCGCTTTTTGGTAAACCGAAACTTCCATGCGCTTGTCTAACTGCATCAGTTAATTACCTCCGAGCTATCTGCTGCTTGAAGGGCTTCCCTTAATTTTCTTAAGGCACGTCTTTGGATACGAGAAACATGCATTTGGGAGATTTCAAGTAATTCTCCAGTTTCTTTTTGACTTTTATTTTCAAAATAAGTGTACTTTAAGATTTGTTGTTCTCTATCAGACAAAATTGGTAGAATTTTTTTCAGTAGCATTTGCTGATCAATATTTTCAAATCCTTTATCTGCATTACCAATTAAGTCTAAGATCGAAACTGTACTTCCATCTGAATCAGCCTCAATTTTACGATCGACAGACAGCGCTTTATAACTTTTGCCCATTTCCATCGTTTCTAATACATCTTCCTCTGTAACTTCCAAATATTTCGCTATATCTTTGATAGAGGGAGATTTTTGTTGTTCGGTTGTTAAGTGTTCAATAGCCTTCCGAATTTTTGGACCTAGCTCTTTAATCCGTCGAGGAACATGGACACTCCACGTTTTATCACGTATGAACCTTTTTATTTCACCAATAATAGTGGGAATCGCAAACGATTCAAAGGTCTTTCCAATGGTAGGATCATATCTTCTAATGGCAGCTAACAAACCAAGCATCCCAACTTGGACTAGATCTTCATGAATGGAATTATTTTTTGAATATTTACGAGCAACAGATTTTACTAAGTCTTCATATGCTAACACTATTTTCTCTTGGGTTTGTTTATCTTGGGGATCCTCTTGAAGATGTTTAATCCATTGGTAAACCTCATCCTCACGTCTATTGTGTGGTTGAGATTTGGTCGTCATCTAATCCCACCTCATTTTCATGGAGGTACTTTGTCATCAGAACAATTACTCCATAATCATTTTTTATCTCTACTTTATCCATAAGAGCATCAATTAAAAATAAACCAAACCCACCTTCACGTAAATTTTCAACTGATTCATGTTGTTGGTATGGACCGATATCTTGTTTCACAACACTAAGATCGAAGCTTCCTCCGTGATCTGCAACCATTACCTCTAATCGATCCTCATATAAACCAAAACCAACAGTCACTTCGCCCTCTTCTTTATCATCATATGCATGCGTAGCTGCATTAGTCATCGCTTCTGAAATAGCAACCTTCAGATCTTCTATTTCTTCATAACTAAAGCCCATACGATTTGCAATTCCCGAAGTAGTTAAACGTACAACTCCTACATATTCTGCTTTTGCCGGCACTTTTATTTCAATGAAGTCAAAGTCTTCCATATTAATTTCCACCCCGTACAGTTGAGTCAATCGTTATTATGCTATCTAAACCTGTGATCTCAAAAAGTCTTAACACCCGATCTTGTAGTTGAACTAGTTTTAATTGGCTGTTGTGTTCTTTGGTAGACTTTAATGCACCTACAAACACACCCAAACCAGTGCTATCCATGTACGTAACTTTATCTAAATTTACTTCAACTAAGTAACCTTCTCGCTTCGTTAAAGGTAAAAGTGCATCTTTAAGCTTTGGGGCAGTATAGGCATCAATTTCACCAGTTAATGACACTAATGCACTTGATTCCTGATTGACCACTTCAACTTCTAAGTTTATATTCATGCGTTTACCTCCATCAACGTCATTATTTTATAATAAATACCCATTATTCAAACCTATTAAACTTCTTTTCTAATAATAATAAGGGTAAAGTCATCTCTTAACTGAAAATCTTGCAGCCTTTCAAAATGTTTATACACCTGTTCCACTGCTTCTTGGGCAGGTAAATGGGTGTACTGTTTAATTACAGAAAGGACTTCTTCTCTTTCGATAAACCTATCACCAATTCGACACTCAGTTACGCCATCCGTCAGTAAAATAATCATATCGTTGTTATTTATTTTTATTTCAAACTGATCATAAGTAGCATCATTCGTAACGCCAAGCAAAAGACCTTTTGTTTTAATCTCCTCAAATTTGTCAATAGAGGCATTATAATAGAACCCTGGCTCATGACCCGCAGATGAGTATTCAAACACTTCTCTTGAAGGATTATATAAGCCGTAGAACATCGTTACGAACATACTAGGATCTACATTTCTTTCTACAACTCTATTTAAATTACCTAATATAGAACTTGGATTTCTTTGGCTTTCTGGAAAACTATCCATTGAATACTTAATCATAGACATTGCTAATGCCGCTGGAATTCCTTTTCCTATGACATCAGCTATTGCTATTCCTAACGTCTCATTTTTGTCCGTTACGAAATGATAGTAGTCTCCATTCATTTGGTTGGCTGGAACACTGACTGCCCCTATGTCCAACCCCTTTACTTGCGGTCTAACAGTTGATAAAAGCGTTTGCTGCATACTGGCTGCTACCGAGATCTCTGATTTAAGCTCTAATTGTTTTTCTCGTAGTGCTTGAAACTCCTGATAAGCCAATCCATATGAAATCATTGATTCTAGCAGAAAATCAAATGAAGTATTAACCTCAGCAGGCAATTCAGGGTATAGTTTCCTTAAAGCATGTATATGTGCATTTACAATTTCCTCAGGAGATATCTTTTGTTGCATTGACATCTTACTAAATTGCTCCACTTGATATAATGATGATTCATCCTGGGTTTCTATATATTGTTTTAACAATTCACGATAATTCTCTAAATCAAGCTTAAGTGTATCCATCAAAAACCTCCAGAAAGATTAAATAAAAGCACCCAAACAAGCTTCGTTTAGATTATCGAAGCCATTTAATTGTTTTTATTTCCGTGCCTTTCCCAGGGTTTGAGACTATATCAAATTGATCCATTAACCGTTTCACTCCAGGGAGCCCGGCACCTAGACCACCAGATGTAGAGTACCCATCTTCCATGACCTGGCTGATATCTCTTATCCCTGGGCCGTTATCAGTTGCAATAATCCTTATACCTTTTTGACTCATTTCATCAATCGTTTCAAAGCAGATTTTTCCAGTTCCTGCATATAAGTAAATATTTCGAGCAAGTTCTGATATAGCTGTCGCGATTCGGGCCTGATCTACAGTACCAAATCCAATCGATTTAGCACGGTCTCTACCAAGTTGTCTAGCCCCTACAATATCCCATTCTTTTTGAATATTCACACAGGATTGGAAGTCCATAATCACTCCTCCAATTCCTGTCGAAGTTTAATCAATCCCTGCTCTAAATCTAGCGCAGTCCGTACATCCTGCATATGAATTCCTAAATCAATCAAAGTCATCGCGACGGCGGGTTGAATACCTGTTAAAACAACCTTAGCCCCCATCAAGTCAGACATGGTAACCACGTCTCCCAATACCTTGGCTATGAATGAATCGATTATATCTACTGAAGTTAAATCAATAACAACACCAGTTGCGCCACTTTGGTGTATTTTGCTTAATAAATCCTCTTGAAATTGAATGGCTGTCTGGTCATCCAAATCAATTTGAATAGAAATTAACAAGTAATTATGAAGCTTAAGAATAGGTATTCTCATAACATGGACACCTCCTATTTAAGTGAATCTAGTATTTTCTCAATATCATCATTCGCTTCTGATTTATCCACAATATGACGATTAGTTAATTCTAATGCTGATTGGAATCCTTTTCTCAATGAACTCTTAGTTGGGAATTTCCCAAGGTCTATCCCTAGATTGACAATTGTTTGAGCTATCTCCGGTCTAATGCCAACTAGAATACATGTAGACCCTATTAGTCTAACTGCCTCTGCAGCTTGAATAATGTGATGGGCAACCATCGTATCCACAACAGGCACCCCAGTTATATCAATTAGTACTACTTCGGCATTATGCTTAATCACGCCATCAAGTAGGTTCTCCATGATTAATTTAGCTCGCTCCGTATCTATTGTACCAATCAACGGCATAATTGTTATATTATCCATAACTGGTATTAATGGAGCGGATAACTCCTGTAATGCCACTCGCTGTAAAGAAACGATATGCTCCCAACTACCGGAGTATTCATTTACTAACTGATTTATAATGGGATCTACCCACTTATCTACAGTATCTAATACTTTAGAAAAATGAGAAGTATCTACTTTTTCAGATTGACTTAATATGAAATCTATCGTTACCCTTCTAAAACTTTGCAAACCATCTGTAAGATAGCTTAGTGGCCAGCCTAAATTAACAAGTCTCTCCGTGAAATCATTTAACTCAGGGGCAACACCTTGTTTATCCAAATTAGCAAAAATAACATTAACAAATTCCCTATTTGTACTTTGGAAAAGCTCTTCTGAAATAGCAGCAGTATAATCGTTCACTCTATTTTTAGAAATTTCTCCAAGCCATTTTTTTACAATTGTATCACTGTTTTCTACTACAATATTTTTAAATTCGTTAGTCATCCTATTCCCTCCACGCTACCACTATTAATTATATATATTGTCACATGTTTATTAAAAACGCGCAAATAATATTATACTAAACAGTTTATTACGATTTGCTCTGAAAACGAAGGACTGAAAAACTCCCTTGTTTCCAAAGGACTATCATGAAAAATACATCTTCTCTAATTTACATTGATTAGGCAAAAGATTCCACCACAAAGCTTTTTCTATCATCATCTTTAATAGTAAATGACCCTTGTCTAATCGTAAGACAAGGGTCATTTACTATTAAGAAGAATAAAAACACCTAATCAATTTAAAAATCCGTAAGGCCTAAGCTGATTTCTAATGCTTTGTCAATTTCTTCCATCATACTATTATCTAATTGTGTTATCTTATCCGTTAGTCGTTGCTTGTCAATCGTTCTAATTTGCTCTAACAAAATTACGGAATCACGTTCGAAACCATACTTTTGTGCATCTATTTCGACATGCGTTGGCAACTTAGCCTTTTGTATCTGCGCGGTAATGGCCGCAATGATAACCGTAGGGCTAAAACGATTACCTATATCGTTTTGCAAGACCAATACTGGACGAACTCCCCCCTGCTCTGATCCAACAACAGGAGAAAGGTCGGCGAAATAAACCTCGCCTCTTTTGACAATCAAATCCTTACACCCCACTCACTAGACGCTCTAGGGTGTTTTCGGCCTCCTCTTCAGCTTGAAAAGCTTCAGAAGCAATATTTAGATTAATTTTAGCCATTTCCATATAGCCTCTTTGCATGGATTCTCGAATATGACGTTTTTTCTTTTCACGCAAATACGATTTTGTAGCCTGATAAATAAAGTCGCTCAAGTCACTATTTTCACTTTTCATTAGACCGTCCACCTCATTTAGTAGGTTTTTAGGTAATCTTACTACTATCTCTTGTAAGCTTTCCGACACAACCATGCACCTCCACCAACATATACAAGCCCAGTCTTTTAATCCAATAATATCATATCATTCTATATAACCCTTTGCAAAGCCATTTTAAAATTTTCTATTAGAAAAATTTGGTCATCTCCTCACATTAGATGCTTCGAGGGGAGTGTCAAGGTGGCCGAAAAGTAAAAGAAAGGATACTATAAAAACAATTACTTTAAACTACCTTTTACCATTTTATACAAAACCATGTACAATCATGCAACAATTTTTCTAAAATTAAAAAAGCCTATTATTTAATCTGAACACCATTCTCAATATAGACACGTGGTACTCGATAGCTAATCATACAAGCAATTTCATAATTGATTGTCTCTAACCTATCAGCCCATTCATCCATCGTAATTTCTGTTTGTTTTTCGTTTCCAATTAATGTAACCTTCGTACCAATTGGATATTCTTTACTCATTCGTATCATTAATTGATCCATACATATTCTACCTACAATTGGATACCTTTCTCCTTCAATTAACACTTCTTGCCCTTGAAGTTTTCTTCGTATTCCATCTGCATAACCAAGAGGGATTGTCCCTATCCATTCTTCCTCTGTTGATGTGTAAGTGGCGCCATAACTAATGGATGTGCCTGGCTCAACCTTCTTTACATGGATTAACTTACTATGAAGGGATAAAGCAGGTTTTAGATCGATCGGTCTTTCCTTTTTTACAATAGGAGATGGGTACAGTCCATACATACTTATTCCAAAGCGTACATAGTGTAACATCTCGTCTGGGAATCTCATACTTGCAGCACTGTTTCCTGTATGAAGAATGACAGGTTTATTCCAATTGTCCGAGAACGTTTGATATAGAGTATTGAACACAGACTTTTGCTGCTTATAGTAGTCTAAGCTTGCCTCATCAGCCGTGGCAAAATGTGAAAAAATCCCTTCCAAATTGAATTTCTCACCATTATCTTCTTTTAATTCCCCTAGGATATCGACTAACTCTTGTATCGTCCGAATGCCTATTCTTCCCATCCCGGTATCCCATTTCATATGAAGTTTTAAAGTATTATCTAGTTTAAGTTGCTTCACTTGTTTCAGCCATTGTTTTTGATAAAAGGTAACGGTAATATTATATTTTGCTGCAACAACACTATCCTCCGGCCTAATCCATCCCATTACAAGAATCGGTGCTGTAATCTCCGCTTCCCTAAGTTTAATTGCCTCATCTAAAAGCGCAACAGCTAAGCCAGAAGCACCTGCCTTTAATGCTTTCTTGGCAACCTGAATATCACCGTGCCCATAAGCATTTGCTTTCACTACTGCATATATATTAGTACTTTCAGAGAGGCGTTGCCTTAATTGTTGAATATTATAATCAATATGATCTAGATTAACCTCAACCCATGAATCTCTATAAAATGTTTGTTGCAATTCCACCACTCCTCTCATGGGTTATTTTTCAATTATTCACCCGAGGTAGGTGTACTGTCAAGTTTCTATATATGGGTAAAAATCGGTAAGAAATTTCACGTTTGATACATATAAAAATGTACTCAAAAAAAACAAGCAGACCCTCATTCCTTGAGTCTGCTTCTCTTCCTAATTCCATTATTTAACGGATTGACCAACTACAGATTTTGCAACTGTTACCATTTCGTCTTTTGTTAGATCTTCACTTGCTAAGTAGTAGTTTACGCCGTTGAAACTCCACTCTAGCGAAGAAGCAGATTGAGCAGCCATTGTAAATCCTAGGCTTACAGGATTACCAGTAACCGATTCAGGAGCAGCTGCACTTGTAGGATATGCACTAACTTTTTCCTGTACAAGGGTGAAGTTTTTCTCACCTTCATAAGAAAGCATTACTCTTTTTCCATTTTCTGTTTCTGCTTCTTTTTCCTCCACTAACTCTGCACCCATCTTTTCATTTGGATATAATACGCTAAGCTGTTGGTTTGTTTCTTCCCCTGCCATTACAGGAATACCAAACAAGCTGCTTGTCATATTACTTTCGATTTCAAAAGTATCGTTGGCAAACTTCGGATCAATCTCAAATTTACTAAAATCAACTTCAACTAGTGGATTCTTGTCCTTATCTAGCACCTTAACAGCTACAGGTGTATATGACTTTTTATCAAAGTATATCTCCTGATATGGAAGGTTGTTATTGTTTTGATAGTTTGTTTTTGTTTCAAAGACATAATATTTTTCAGTGGATTTGAATGTTGCATCAGAATTATCTAAGACATCCTTTACAAGTGACTGGTACAAATACGGTTGACTACTGTTGTTCGGCCAATCACTTTGGAACTTAAAGCTTTTGTTCAACGCTGGAGTAAGCACAAATACACCATCTTTATTTCTAAGAATGATTTGGCTTCCCTCTTTATCTTGTTCATTTTTTAGCAATACGCGATAAAAGTCCTTTTTCTTGTGTGAAACGTCAATTTTATACGTTTGACTTTCTTCACCTGTTTTTAGACTCATTGTCGCCTCCGCTTGATAACCACTCATCTCTTCTACACTTTGCTCTAATTTTTTTACAACATCTTCTTTTGACTTTTCCCCACAGGCAGCCAACACTAGGATCAATAGGGCGATGATCCCTACGCCGAAATATTTTCTCATGGTCACAACTCTCCCTTGTCTCATTTCAAAAGGACAAAGGGAACTTCGTTTCACATCTAAGAAATGGTACGAAATACAGCAGCAAGTCCATCAATAACATCCGTCGCTAACAGATCTTGCTTAGCATGTTTACTCGATATTAACTCATCAGCAGATTTCCCATGTAGGAAGCAACCGTTTGATAATGCTTTTTGGACCGACTCACTTTGCATTAGCATTGTAAGCAGAATACCCGATAACACATCCCCACTTCCACCTTTTGCCAACCCAGCATTCCCTGTTGGATTCACCCATTGGTTCCCAAACGGATCCGTTACAATCGTATGCTTACCTTTCAACACGAGGTACACACGATATTTACTAGCAAATTGCTTGGCAAGACTAAATGGACGTAGCAGAACATCTTGAATCGATTTGTCTACAAGCATTGCCATTTCGCCAGGATGTGGAGTTAAAATTGTCGGATGATCTCTCCTTAAAAGGATATCTAAGTCCTTTTTTACATGGTATAGACCATCAGCATCTATCAAAACTGGTATAGCAGCCTCCGTAACTACCTTTCTAGTGAATGTCGCTGTTAATGCGTTACGCCCCATTCCCATACCAATCGCGATACCACCATAGGATTGGAAATTAATCATTGGATCGCCCACAATAAAGCCCGATTCACTAGTTAGACTACGATAGGTTGCTTCCCTACAATAAGAGGAGATAGATGGTATGGCTTCCGGAACGGTACCTATTGTAATCAATCCAGCACCTGAACGTAATGCAGCCTTAGCTGTCATGGCGACTGAACCAGGCATTTCTAGACACCCGCCAATTATTAGCCCCTTGCCATGGTTCCCTTTATGAGAGTATGTCTCCCTCTTAGGTAACGTTTCGCTTCGTTCACTATCCGTCCAAATCATTCGGGTACACCCTAGCTTAAATGCCGCTTTTGGCAACCCTATTTTCACAACCTCCCATTTACCATAAAAAGGCGCAAACTTTTCGATAAAAGCACTCATTTTCGGTGCTTCAATGATGACCGTATAGTTTGCTTTAATTCCTACTTGAAGATCATTTCCTTCATCAGCAGGAACACCGCTTGGTATATCGACTGATATAACATATGGTTGGGATTCATTTACTAGTTGGATAATGTCTACGAACGAACCACGCAGTTGACCAGAAAAGCCTATCCCTAAAATGGCGTCTACCACAATATCTGCTCTATCAAGAAATGGTAGTAGCTCCTCAGCATTTTCGACTAGTTGCACAGCACCACCATAATTTTCAAAAACTTGTTTATGATAGCTGGCATCACCTTTTATTTTACAGTCGGCAACTAGCTGACAGGTAGTAACAGAAAAACCTTGATTCATTAGTGTCCTGGCAATGACAAATCCATCTCCACCATTATTTCCGCTTCCTATTAGGATTAGAATACGTGATGACCTTTCAATCAAAGCCTCCACCTTAGAACTAACAGCCCTTCCGGCACTTTCCATCAATATTTTCCCATCAATACCTCCATGCTTTATAGCATATTGATCCATTTCGTACATTTCTTTTGCGGTTACGATGTGCACAATGTTCCCTCCTACCCGCACTAAAATCTTATGAGACAAACTAGACGAATATGCAGACTAGCCTGACAAGCTTTAAAAAAATTTCTTTTTTTTCATTGCAATTATGCTCATGTGAACTAGATTTATTTCTCTAAAATGACCTGTGCAATAGCGTAAGACTCGCTATGTGATATCGAAACAAAGATTGAAAACATTCTATCTTTTACCGATATTTTTGGTGCACCTTTTGAATCTGGCAAAACTTCGATATCTTGAAAACTCAGACTACCTATCCCCGTACCAAAAGCTTTAGCACATGCTTCTTTTGCTGCAAATCTTCCAGCAAAAAATTCTATCTTCCTTCTTTCAGATTCTAATCCTATGTAAATAGCTTTCTCAGCATCCGTTAAAACTCGGTTTACTAGGCGGTCACTCTTTCGTAAGCTTTTTTCTATTCTCTTAAATTCGATTATATCTATACCAATTCCCGCAATCATTGGATCATACCCTTATGTTTTTTTGCCTCTATTATATCGTATGAATAAGGACAATCCTAATATGTTTGTGATTATGCCTGTCTATACAGTATTATTATAGATAAGAACCTAATAATAAAAGGAGTTAATCTATGTTTATTCGTACGGAAAGCTTTAAAGATTTTATTCGCTTCTATCCACTTATAACGGCAATCGTTATTTTTCAACTAGCGCTATGGCTATGTTCCATGTTAATTCCCCCACTTGGTGATGTGATTTATCAGTATGGTGTCGGTCAGAATTACTTGATTTCACAAGGACAATATTGGAGGCTAGTGACAGCTGTCTTTCTTCATGACCCAAATGGAATTACGCATGTCTTATTCAATTGCTTTTCTCTAGTCTTGTTTGGACCACCACTAGAACAAATGCTAGGAAAATTTAAGTTTTTTCTTACTTACTTATTAACAGGGGTTATTGCTAATGTGTTGACATTGTTCTCCGAGCCTAGTAATTATTTCTACTTAGGGGCATCTGGTGCTGTTTACGGGCTTTTCGGTCTCTACATCTTTATCATTGTTTTACGTAAACACCTAATAGACAGGGGAAGTGCTCAGGTCATTGTCACCATTTTGGTTATCGGATTAATCATGTCGTTTATGAGGTCAGGGGTTGGTGTTTCTGCGCATATATTTGGGTTTATTAGCGGATTTGCTTTAGGACCTGTCCTGTTACAAAATGCCAAACCATTCTCCCCCTATCGAAATCAGAGAAAACAAAAGGACCAATCTATCCCGTTTGATCCTAATCGTTGGAATAAGAGACGCTTTCCATTCAAAAAGTACATAGGTCCTGTTCTGTGGGGCATTCTTGGTCTTTTAGTATTGCTCGGTATAATGGCTAGATTTTTATAAATTTTTGAGAAAGTTTAATTAAAATAAAGGAAAAAGAAGACATCTACATGTTCTTCTTTTTCCTTTTTTCTACTCTAAAAAAAGGTATTACTAACGGAAAATAAAACTTTTTGCCAATAAACGAAGATACGATAGCAACTATTATGGCAACCATATAGTAAAGCGCTACGATAACAAACACACTATATCCAATCTGTCTTATATCTAACTCAACAAATAGGTTAATGATGTATGTCATGATGCTAATAATGAGGCCGTAAAGCTGGAAGCTAATTTGACAGTTTAAGGATTGCCTGCCGTGATGATCAATAAAGGCTGATTTATCCTTACCTAACAACCATACTATAAACGTCAAACCTATGTTAATTGGTGGGATTGGAATGAAAGCAAGGAGGTAATGGATCGCAGAAATTGTCTTAATCTTGCCAGTCTTTTTTAGTAAAACCTTCTCTTCTAATTCACTATTATGTATAACGTTCATAATTCCTCCCACAAGTCCTATTTATTAACTAATGCAAGATTACCATATTTTATATAAATTTTAGACTTATATGGTTCCAAGTAGAGGAACTAAATGATAAACTTTCTTATATTACACTATATTGGGAGGACGAAATGATGAACCCTGCTTGGCTATTTACATTAGCTTCTATTATTGCTGCTTTTGGTATTTTGAATTCGTTTAAAAAGTTAATGGCAGAAATTCAAAATCAATTAGAAAATGACGAACTTAATACTAACACCATTCAAAAACATCAAACTAAATACTTTATTCGTGTAGCTATTACAGAGATTATTCCAATCGGTTTGATTATTGTTGGATTTATTATGAAAGAAGGAACGAGTTACTCCGTTATAGATAGTATTATCCCTCTCATTATTATCATTGGGGTGCTATTATTTTCTCTAGCAAATGTTTTACTCATCCGTAACGATTCACTAGCTAGCGTGAAAGAGAAAGCCTCGGATGTTAAAGGATACATAAACAACCTTATATTTGTCGGATTGGCTACAATTGTTGGCATTCCAATTATCTCTTTAGTTAGTGTGTTTCTGAACCCTTAAGCACAATTAATTTCTTAGATCACAAGATATCAACTTTAAAAACGTTGCCCCTATAATTTGGGAGGCAACGTTTTTTATTTGTAGCTTTTGAACTCAGTCTTACTTTTTCCAATGGACCTATTGTTAATCCATAATATGGTAGGTAAATTATTTGGCATGTAAATATACAGATAATTAAAACGTTGTTTAACCCCTACCACTATTTAGAATTCTATTAATTCATTATTATAACAATTAGTTAAATAAGACATCTCTGAATCAAGTACAATTTCCTTACAGTAATCGCTTATGACATTGGAATCAGTTTCATCCCCTTTGGCAATCATATCTTGATCTGTAATTCTTTTTTGGCTGTAGTATATAAGCTTTCCATTAAATTGTAGTTCCGTAACTTTCTTTGTATTAAAATTAACAAATCGTATAAAATCTGAATTGTTATTCCTAATATTCCTTACGAAATTATTGATTTTTTTTTGTTCAACTGAGCTTATATTATTATTAGTAATAATATCACCATTTTTCACCGCATTATTAAGGGAATAATTTTTTCCTATCTTGTTTGTTAGTTTTTTTCCGTAATTTTCTATATCTTCTTCTAATGACTTATTTACGTTATTTATAAGATCCTCACGATCCTGATTAATTACATGTACAGAGTAACTAATACGTGGCATATTAGTTTCCAAAACCTTTTCAACATCTTTTTTTATGTCCTCTGCAATTAGCTTAGCCTCCTTACTGGTATCAGTGAAAGAAGTATTAATAGCAATAATTCCTTTATTCTGTAAATAATTCTGAAATACACTAACAACCACATCATACCCATCTAATTTCTCTAATAATATTTTTTCTAATTCTCTCTTTTCTGAACCTGAAATTAAAATTGTTTTGTCATTAGCATTATTTACAGAGAACACTACAGTTCTATCATAACTTATAATTAAAAGTATTAAGGTGGATGCCACTAACATCAAGAATATTCTGAATTTTCTCATCTAAATACCTCCTCTGTTTATATTCTACTTAGGTTCGTTTAAGTTATTCAGTAAAAATGACATCTTTTTAATAATGGTACATATAGAGAAGAAGGAATTCTGACCCTTGTCCTAGAAGGGAGAATTCTGACCCTTGTCCTAGAAGGGATAAGATAAGGAGGTTATAGAAATGTATCGATTGTTCAAAATTATTTTCTCAATTTTTCTCATTCTGGTTTTGCTTTCCCCTAACTTCTTATCAGCTAGTGAGTTAATTCAATTTGGAGCCGGAGATTGGGATACTGTCTATTCAGATAGTTTAACTGCAACAACAGAAACAAAGCACACTGGTATTTTCTATTCTGGTGGAGGTAATATTAGAATATGTGTTTCAGGAGTTAATTCTGGTAGTGTTCTTTCATTAACTCTGTACGAGACAGATGCTGGATATCCAACTAATAACGATACCCAAATCGGATATATTAATCAAATTACTAACAGATCATCTAAAATATGTCTTCCAGCTGATAATGTATATACAGATGGTTCAAATGGCAAAGCTGAAGTGTATCTAAGTTATAGTACCGATCGGCTATCTGACGATTTTCATGTCCAGATACAAGATTAATTAATAAAAAGTAATTGCATAATTAAGTGATATTTATCTTCTTTTGGTTTTGCAATTTCTTTTAAAAAATTTGCGTACATAAAACTAAATTAATCGTAAAGAAAGCACCCAGCTCTTGATTTATTCCTCATCTTATGTGAAAAAAGTGCGTATTTTCTTCTTAGTACATTAAACATCTACAGAAATCTCTTCTCCCTAATCACAATTTGTTCAAATACCAATTTATTCGTATTTATGTGCGGTTGATACTAATAGTTGTTATCAGGTGATGTTTTCTCATTACACATAATTCCTTCCACATTTGGCTAATATAAGTTTTATTTAAAGGAGGACAATCATGCAGTCTGATAACGGAAACGTCGGCATTTTTAAAATTGCAGCAACTTACATTGGTACAATAGTCGGAGCAGGTTTTGCTTCCGGACAAGAAGTATTCCAGTTCTTCAGCACCTTTGGCCTTGGTAGTATTTGGGGAATCATCTTATCCACTGTTCTCTTTTTCTTTTACGGTTATCTCATATTATTATTGGGACAAGTACTACAAGCTGACTCCTATGTTAAAATCGTTCGCTTTTCAAATGGAAAGATACTTGGAAGTGTCATTGATCTCATTATTACAATCTTTCTATTTGGTGCACTTGCCGCAATGATTGCCGGTGCAGGTGCGATCTTTCATGAACAGTTTCATTTTTCACCGCTCATCGGAACGATCTTAATGGCCATTATTACTCTTTTAACGGTGTTAACTGGCATATCAGGGGTAATCAACGCCATAAGTTACGTTGTGCCTATTTTACTTGCCTCTGTGCTGTTTATTACCATATACAGTCTTATAAACAATCCGTTAACTGGAGAAGAAATAGAAATTGCTAAAGAATTACCAGGTGCGTCACCAAACTGGTTTATATCAGCAGTCAACTATGCGTCCTACAATCTAGTTATCGCGATAGCCATTCTCGCCCCTCTTGGCGCAAGGACAAAAGAGAAGAAAACATTGTTTATCGGTGCTTTACTGGGTGCACTAGGACTCGGAGTAGGTGTAGTAGCTATTAATTTTAGTATTATTACCAATATAGTGGAATCTGCTACAGTTGAGGTTCCTATGATAACAGTTGCACAACATATTTCGCCTATAGTTCAATTTATTTTCGCGATTGTTTTGTTTGCTGAAGTGTACACAACTGCTGTTGGTAATTTATACGGATTTGTATCCCGTTTAGACTTTATCAAGCAAACGTATAAAAAGTGGTTAATTATCGGAACCACAATTGTAGCCTTTGGTGTCAGTCAATTAGGCTTTTCTACAATGGTCGAATATCTTTATCCTGCAGTTGGCTACGGTGGTATGTTGCTGCTTATTGGTTTGTTATATAGTTGGATATTTAAGCGTGAGCAGTTTAAATAAAAAAGCGAACAAATAAAAGCATGGGGTAGGACTTCTAACCCCATGCTTTTTTACATATAATCAATTTTATAAAAAAAGTCTGTTTCTACTTCCAGACATCTACTCTCTTGCAATCATTCGAGCCTCTGTCACATTTCCACTTAATTTAATATAAATAAAAAAAGTGCTCCAATTAATGGTAGCACTTTTCTTCATATTATTGATTTTGTTTTCTATTGTTGTTGTTATTGTTATTGTTATTTGAACCACGTTTATTTTGGAATTTGCGATTACGTGACGGCTTACCTTTTCTTGAAAAACCTCTGTTATTATCGCCGCCGCCTCTGAATTTCTTGTTCCCGCCGCCTTTATTATTTCCACCTGTTCTCTTCACACTAACAGGCTGAACAGACGACAATGTCACTGGCGTATTTCTACGCTCTTTAGTCATCAATTTCAATGCTGCAGCTACAACTGTTACAGAATCATATTGATCCAATAGTTCTGTAGCTGTTTCACGATAATCTTGAAGCTCTTTCTTCTCGATTGTAGAAGTAAGTTTCTCTACTGTAAGTTGTTGTTGACCACGACGCGCTTCATCAAATGATGGAGCCTGCATTCTTTTCACTTTACTCTTCGTCACTTTCTCAATTAAGTGAAGGTGAGGCATTTCTCTAGGAGTAATGAAAGAAATTGCTTCCCCTGTTTTACCTGCACGACCAGTACGACCGATACGGTGTACGTAGCTTTCCGGATCTTGTGGGATATCTAAGTTATAAACGTGTGTTACACCAGAAATATCAAGCCCACGAGCAGCTACATCAGTAGCAACAAGAATTTCAATTCGTCCACTTTTAAATTTATTAAGAACAGACATTCTCTTTCCTTGCGTTAAATCACCATGGATACCTTCAGCACGGAAACCACGAGCAGAAAGTCCTTCTGTAACTTCATCCACTCTCTTTTTAGTACGACCAAAGATGATCGCTAATTCAGGTGCGTGAATATCCAAAAGATTAGTTAGTGTATCGAATTTTTGTCTTTCTTGAACCTCTACAAAGGATTGATCAATATTAGATACCGTCATTTCCTTTGATTTTACTTTAACCTCTTCCGGTTTTTTCATTAATGTAGCAGCAATATCTCTTATTTCCTTAGGCATAGTTGCTGAGAAAAGAAGTGTTTGTCTTTGCTCAGGTATAGCCTTTAAAATATCTCTGATGTCATCAATGAAACCCATGTTTAACATTTCATCAGCTTCGTCTAATACAGCTGTATGAACGCCACTAACATTGATTGTTTTTCTTCTTAAGTGATCAAGTAAACGTCCTGGAGTAGCAACCACGATATGCGGGCCATCTTTTAACGCTCTGATTTGTCTTTCCATGTGCTGACCACCATATACTGGTAAAGTTCTAACTCCTTTAAACTTACCTAAACGGTGTATTTCCTCCGAAACTTGAATAGCTAATTCTCTTGTTGGTGCTACAATCAAACCTTGAATTTTTTTCAGGTCTTGATCGATTTTTTCTATCATCGGAATACCGAAGGCTGCTGTTTTCCCTGTTCCTGTTTGTGCTTGCCCAATCACATCTTTCCCTTGTAAACCTAGAGGAATCGTTTGTTCCTGGATTGGTGTTGCTTCTTCAAAGCCCATTTTCTCTAGAGCTTTCATAATTGGTTTTGAAATACCTAATGCATTAAATGTTGTCACTATTTTTCCCTACTCCTTTTTACTTAAAATCTCAAAGTTAGCACGTATATTTACAACACGTTAAATTCTTGGTCAAGTCAGGGTAGTTGACTCTTGTTGGTCCACTTCTCTTATTTCAAACTACTCTTTCTTATAGCATATCTCTAAAATAGTCGTTTACACTCAATCTATACAAATTACTTCTATTTTTTTAATTTCGTCAAAGTGGAACTTAGACCTACTATATATTTATCATACATTTTAACGTGAAAAAAAGCCTTCCTCCACACTTGGAAGAGGCCTTGTAAGCGAGCACTCAATGGATTGTTTAATCTTATCATACTCTGTTTACTAATTCTACCTATAATAGAAATGATTTTCAAACAATTGAGTGTTAGAATAAGAAAAAAGACTACCTAAGGGAGATACTCGATGAAAAAGCCTCCATATAATCCACTCATCGCGGTTGTTATTGGAGTAATATCTGTTTCAACTGCTGCGGTACTCGTAAAATTAGCCGACTCTGCTTCAGCATCTATAATAGCAAATTACCGTCTACTAATTGCTGTCGTTCTAATGACCCCTTACGTTTTACTAAAAAACCGTGATGAATTCAAACATATTAATCGAAATGACTGGGGACTTTCGATTTTATCCGGGGTATTTTTAGCATTTCATTTTATTTTTTGGTTTGAATCATTAAATTATACATCTGTTGCAAGCTCCGTTGTTTTAGTAACGCTACAACCAATCTTTGCATTTTTGGGTACATTCTTATTATTTAAAGAAAGAGCATCCTCTGCTGCAATTATAAGTATGATCATTGCTTTATCCGGAAGTTTTGTTATTAGTTGGGGTGACTTTAGATTAGATGGTATGGCTTTGTTTGGTGATCTACTCGCTTTAATAGGTGCAATCATGATTACTATTTACTTTTTAGTGGGGCAACATGTACGTAAGCGCCTTTCTTTAATGACCTATACATTCATTGTTTATGGTGCTAGTTCCATCACATTAATTATATATAACCTTATATTAAACCACCCCTTTACTGGTTATCCGCTTAATGACTGGTTAATTTTCTTGGCACTAGCGATTATCCCGACATTTTTGGGACACACATTGTTTAACTGGGCTATAAAGTGGTTAAGTACATCTGTCATTTCTATGAGTATTCTTTTCGAACCTGTCGGCGCTTCTATTCTTGCTTATTTTATTTTGGGAGAACAAATTACTCCTACTCAATGGCTTGGTGGGACAATTGTACTGATGGGGTTATGCTTATTTATTATTAGTACGTCAAGAAAGAGGAAGATAACCTTAACGGAGCATCAAAAGCAATGAAACTAATGCTTGTTCGGCACATTTATTATGTATTATGGCACATAAACTAATGTGTTTGGCACATATCTAAGGTAGCGTGGCACATAAGTGGCCCTGTTCGGCACATTTATCGGGTAAAACGGCACATTCCTTATGTTCTTTAACTCAAAAAAAGCACTACCTAACTAAAATGACAAAATTTAGCTGGGGGTGCTTTCTTCTATAGCTATTTATGGTCTATTAAGAAATTCATCGACTGCTTGGATAAGAATCTCTCTGTCTTCTCCTAGGCAAATTAAGTGCTTAGAATCATGAAAATAAATCACTTCCGTCTGACTCGGGATTTCTTTATCCAAATAGGTGGCTGTCTTATACGGAACCATACCGTCTTGAATCCCTTGGGCAATAAGAACGGGGCAATTCACTTTCTTCAAATAAGGTTTTGTAAACCTCATACATTTCAAAAACTCAATCATTGCCCTCATAGGTATGGAGCCCCTTTTAGCCATATAATGCTGGAATAACTTGTTATCCTTCAATGTTCCTTTAACGCCTTCCACTACAAATTGGCTCATGTCCAAACCCATTTGTCTAACACTAATATATTTCCTTGAAGTTGAAAGTAGGACAAGCTTATTCACATTGTATTTAGCAGCTAAATAAGAAGCTATCATACCTCCCATTGAGAAACCAACTATATATATGATATCGCATATCTCTTTTACTTTTTTCATTGATGCTTCACATGTTTGTATCCACTGCTTATAATCAACTGTTTTTAATTGTAATTCCCTGCCATGGCCTGGTAAACATGGGATCTCAATGTACCAGTCAGTATGTTGCTTTAAATGCTCAGCCAATGGTTCCACTTCATATGGTCCACCTGTAAAGCCATGAATACAAATACACCCGATCATCCTTACCACCTTCTATACGTTTTTACTACTAATATGCTCAAGCTTTTCCTTATCATGTTATCTATAAACACTTTCCTTTGCTAGTCGTATGCTTTAATTTTACAAAATTAATAATGGAATACATGCCTATTTCTCTAAATAAAAATCCTTGCCTAATATTTCGGCAAGGATTTCTTTACTATTTGAACCTTTTCACAAAAGACCCTAACCCCTTTAATATTGGCGAAACTTGGTGGTAGGTGTTAGCCATTTGTCCTACAGTACCTAACATTTTATCGATATCCATCTGACCATTTTTATCTTGAAAATAGGACATTATCCCCTTAGGTTGCTGTTTCCAATTCTGATTAGGCGGCCCCTGTTGCGATGGTTGGTACCAATTGACTGGTTGTTGTGGTTTTGCTAATTGTTGAAATGGAGTGGAAGTTTGTTGGAATTGTGGAGAATTTGGTTGGAATTTTTGATTTTGATTTTGGTTTGGATTTTGGTTTGGATTTTGACCATAACCTTGATGATTTCCCGGATATTGAATTTGCTGCCCGTATGGTTGCTGATATGAAAAGTGACTATATCTTTGCATATTTACCGTTTGATTCGGCGCTCTTCTAGCGTGCATAGGAACACCTCTTTTTCATAATAATTTTGTTAATAGCCTATGCACAAAATAAATAATTGGTTAACAGAAATGAATTCTTTTATTTTGCATTAAAGATATTTTGGCAGTCCTATTACTGACATTAGTTTGTTCTTTTGAAATCCCAGTACCCTTTCTTTATTAACAAATGCCACAGGGGTTGCATATATTTTTTCTCGCTGTAACTCTCTCATATATTCCTGATTGTTAGATATATTTCTAACTTGGTATTCCACATGATATTTATCTAAAAAGGCCATCATTTCGACACATTCATTACAATCATCACTAACATAAACTAGTACATTTTGTTCTGTCATTGGTGGATCCTCCCATACATTTCTAAAGATCTATTCAATTTATACCCATACTAATCAAGATTAAAACCTTATTTGTACAGAGGATTATGAAACTCTTTCTATCTTGTTATTTTCTTATAGTTTTCTAATATCCGTTCTCGTAATGAAACTTATATGTTAGAATAGTAAAAATTTATGCAAAACGGGGTGTAACGATGGAAGAATCTTTACGTCTTATAAAGCCGACAACTGCTTTAAAACGACAATATTTAGCATTTTATGAAGAATGGATACAAACCGGAGAGGACATGATACCTTGGTTCATTAAAAAGGACCCAACTGATTTCGAAAAGATGGTAGCATTTCTTCACGACTCTGAAAAAGGGGAGGGTCTACCTCCTGGATGGGTGGCTGACTCACCATTATGGTTAGTCAATCAGACTAATGAAATAATAGGAGCAGTTAGTATCCGCCATGAATTAACACCACTTCTAACCAATAGCGGTGGTCATATTGGATATGGAATAAAACCATCCGCTAGAGGAAAAGGCTATGCAACAAAGCTACTACAGCTAGCCCTACAACGTGCGCAAGAGCTAGGAATTAGCAAAGCACTAGTTGTATGCGACCATGATAATATTGGCTCAGAGAAAGTAATTAGAAAAAATGGCGGCATCCAAGGTAAAGACTTCGTTGAAGATGATGGAAATATCATTAAAAGATTTTGGATTACTATATAAAATGAACATCCTCTTTTTTCACACAAGAAAAATCCGCTTATCAATGATAAGCGGATAATATAGAGAACCAAGACCCGTACATCCTGGCTCCCAGACGCAAATAATTCCCATTATTTACGTCATATATAGAGCAGAGACATCCCAATCTCAAATACATCTTACATCGAAACTAATAAAAAATCTGTGATAAAAGTCACACTGTATGCTCATCCTCTTCCATCCACTTTTGAAAGTAAAGATCTAATTTCTCCTCAGCCAATTCTACTTCTCTTCCCTTATTCTCACCTTGTTGAATCTTAACTTTTAAGTTTGCTATTCTGCTTTCTAACTTTTCTATTTCCAATTCATAGTCAATTTTTGTTTCATAACCAGTCTTCATAGGTTTTTCTTTCTGTTTTTGTTGAACGGCTATCAGTCTATCTTTAAGGTGTTCCCAATTTGATTTCGTCTCATCATAGTTCCCAACATAACGATGTAATTTTCCGTCTACAAGATATGCTGTTTCAGTAAAACATTGATTAAGGAAATAACGATCATGTGATATACCAATTACAGTTCCATCAAATTTCTCCAAGGCTTCTTCCAGTACCTCCTGGGACTCCACATCTAAGTGATTCGTTGGTTCATCAAGCACTAGTACATTTACTCCTAAATACATAAATATCGCCAACTTAACTCTCATTCTTTCACCACCACTTAAGTGACTAACTTTCTGGAATACCGAGTATCCATAGAACATGAATTTGGCTAATATCTGCCTTGCCTCCGCTTCGGTAACTTTAATCTCCGAACGGAAGTAATCTATCATTGGTAAATCTGCAGCTACGTCTCGCATTGGATCTTGAGGTAAGTAACCAATAGATACTTGCGAACCAACTGTAACACTACCAGACGTAGGTATGTCCTTTTCCAATAACAGCTTAATCAAAGTAGATTTGCCACTCCCATTATCTCCTACTAATGCCAGCCTATCTTTATATCTTAGATGTAAATCTATCCCTTTCAGAATCGATTTATCTCCAAAATTTTTCGTTAGACATTCTGCTTTTAAGACATCCTTTCCACTTCGATCTTCGGCAGAGAAATTTAACGCCATTGTTTTAGGGTCCATAATTGGCCGATCTAGCTTTTCCAATCTCTCAAGAGCACGCTCCATACTTTTTGCCTTCTTAAACAGCTTTTCATTTGGGGGATTTGCCTCATTAGCCCATTGCCTCAGCCGTCTTATTGCTTCCTTTATCTTTTTTATTTTTTTCTGTTGCTCTTGATATGCAGCAAACTCTTGCAATAACTTCTCTTCTTTCATTTTCTCATATTGACTATAATTTCCCCGGTAATAAGTTATTTCACCCATCTCTACGTCGGCGATCTTTCCTACCGAATTGTCTAAAAATGTCCTGTCATGTGAAACTATACATACTGACCCCTCATATTGATTTACGTATTTCTCCAACCATTCAATTGCTGCTAGGTCAAGGTGATTAGTCGGTTCATCGAGTAATAGGAGATCTGGTTCCTGTAAGAGAATCTTTGCCAAACCTACCTTTGTTTTCTCACCACCACTAAGCTGTGTAAATGATTGACTTAGTAAGTGACTAATAGCCAATCCATGCGCTACCTTGTCAATTTTCGCATCGACCTCATATCCTCCCTTATCGGTGAATAGAGTCTGGACTTTGCCATAATCCTCTAAAACTTTATTTAAATCTGAAGTTGATTGCATTTTCTCTTCTAACTGTTTCATTTTTTTCTTCAGATCATTGATTTCTTCAAAACTGTTTTGCAGAAAGTCTAAAGCTGTTCCTTCTGGAAAATCAGGAATTTGTTCGAGATAGCCAATCTTTGTGTTTCGTTTTATAAATAAGTTACCTTGTTCAAATTGCTCTATTCCAGCGATCAATTTAAAAATCGTAGTCTTACCACTACCATTTCTTCCAACGAGTCCTACCTTTTCATTTTCCTTTATATCAAAATTAAGCTTCTCAAATAAAACATTTCCACCACTAATTTTCTTTATATCCTTTAATGTTACCAACATAATAAACACCTCTTTATTTTTAGGCTCTTTTCATGACTATCATTACTTATGTCATTATTTGTATAGAATCACCAGTAAGTGGAGACGTTGATTTCCGCTCCGGGCAACAACAAAGGTGGAAAAAATGTAGGAGTAACAGTCCCTAGAATCAAGCGCTTTAGTTGGACGATTAGTGGTTAATGTTCTAAAGAGGTAGAAATCTATCAAAAGTGTAGGCAGAATACGGAGACTCCTCGAAAATACAACCCGATTTTCTTCGTGCGATGTCAATTCTGTCGAAGCCTTCCTTGTCCTGTGGGAACAGCACGAGGTGAAGATCCCGGAAGAGCGTTCTTTGCGTCACAGGAAGGCTTGAGGCCGTGCCCACGGAAAGCGGAGTATTCTGCCAGAACGAGTTCAAGCACACATCCAAAGGTTCTAATAAGTTACTGCAGATTTTATCTCAACTGTGTCATCCTGAAAGTCCACAATGTATGTGAAAAGAGCTTTGTTTTATTAGACGCAAAAAAACCAGAAGGTACTTTACCCCCCTGGTTTTGAAACACGGATGAAAAAAGGCTATACGTATCCCGTATAGACCTTCTCCATAACGTAATTTAATTAACGGGAATGAAAGATCCTACACTTTTTCCATTATTTAGTTGTTAAAAAAGGACATACGTGTCCCGTTAACAACTAAATAATGAAAAATCGCACGATGAATATACAATAATCTTGTATCAATAACGTGCTTTTCTACGTGTAGCATCTGGTTCATCCCTCCTTTTAACTTTAGTTACGTCTATTATACTGGAAAACATTAAATATTTCTACTTCAACCTGTCTGCATATGTCCCCAATTTCTTTAGCAATTCAATCGTTTGTTCTTTCTCTTCCGTATTTAATCCACTAGTTATTGCTTCTATCTGCTTCCAGTGGTTTGGAAAAATATCATTTAACAAATCCGTTCCCTTATCTGTAATGGAGGCAAACGTAATCCTTCTATCTGTTGGACAGGGGACTCTTTTTACATATCCCTTTTTCTCCAATTTATCCACGACATACGTTATGCTACCACTTGCTAACAAGATTTTATCTCCGATTTTTTGAAGAGCTTGGTCACCTTGATGGTATAGTAATTCCATAACGCCAAAGTCTGTCGTATTTAAACCTTTAGCTCGTATATCTGCAGACACCTGATCTGCAACAGAACGATATGCTTTAGATAACACCACAAATAACTTTAAAGAGGGATCTTGTTTTTTCTGATCATATAACAGCTTATTATTATCCATTTTCCATTCACCCCTCTTCCTCAATAAAAGTATTATATTAAATGGTCGAAAGGCATGTCAATCAGTCGAATATATATATAATCCGCCTTATTTTTTAAATCGCACTTGATACAGCAACAGAAAAATAAATGCCACTGAGACAATAGGATACACAATACTTACCAACACAAGACCAAAGAATAGTAGACTGAGGGATTCTTCCCAAAAAGATTGATAGCCATTTTCTTTTATTAATAAGGATTGCCTTAATCGTAATTGCCTATTTATATAAAACGTTGTGACAGTTATATACAGGAGAATCAGCATGGGAATCCATAACCAATTCACTCCCGATGATAGTAACAGTATCGTTAGCACCACCCCTAGGAATATAGCAACCCAATTAACCCAGTACTTAAAGGCTTTTATTCTTACTTCCATATCCCAAGGTAAACTGTGAAGCAACTTTTCAGAAAAACCAGCAGTAAAAAAACTAGCAACCATTTTAGAAAAGATGAAAATGGCCAAGCAAATTCCCAATCCGAATAACCATTTTGCTTGAAAACAAAGTACTATTAGTAGGACAAGAATGCCACCTATCGTTTGGATTACTTGTTCCTTCTCTTCAGCGAAGCTTCTTCTCCACAAACGTTTGTAAATGATTGTTTTATCCTGATAATCGAAGGGAAGCTTTTCTTTTTTCCGTTTTACTATTTGCTGCAGCCAGCCTTGTCTTTTTTCAGGCTTAATCTGCATCTTAGACATTTGATTAACGAACCAGATATTCCAGACAGCGAGATCGTTGGTTTGAATAACTTTTTGCCAATCCACATGTGTATGACAGCTTTTAAATATCAAAATGTTAGATAGTAAAAGTACAACTAATAAGATTGCTATCCAAAGGTAAGGTGGCTCAAAGGCTAATGAGCCAATTCGAGTCACACCCGTTAACACCATGACGACGAAAATAATAAGTAACTTTTTAATAATTGGTTGCTGGTAAAGATACCATTGCGGAATACTCATTAGTAACTGCATAAGAACCGTTAGTATAATAAGTGGCCAAATCAAGTTAAACGTAAAGGGGGTTACTAGCCCGATAATTATTCCCAGAGAAAAAGTACCCATTACGATCTTCAACCATTTTTCTAGCAAACAATATATCCATAGCTTCTGTCTGGAGAATGGTAGCATGCTCAGCTTTAATTCCGCACTCGTAAATAAAATCCCTGGTTTTGTAAAAGAAAGATACAAAGGACGAATAACAAATAATAAAGGTAAAAGAACGATATTGCTAGAAATAAAGCTTTCTATCTCAAGAAAATAATGTTGGTACTGCTTGATCGTATCAAATAATATGAATGCACCAAACAGTAAAAATAGCCCTAAATAAATTGATACGGTGAGGTCGAAGCTTACGCCAAGGGCAAGCTTATACAGCTTTCTTTTCTTCTGTACACGGTTCTTCTTTATGAGATAGTACGCGGTGAAAGTGGATGGTTTTCCATTCATTGATCAAATCTCCTTGTTAACTCTTGGAAATCCTCCATATCACCGTTACCAACAACCTTTCCTTGTTGAAGCATAATGTAGGAATCAGCTAGTTCTTGAACACGCTCCAATTGATGCGATGTAAGCAGAATTGATGTTCCATTGTTTGCTTTATCAATAAGTACCTGTTGTAAAAAATCCGATGCATACACATCTAACCCCATAAAAGGCTCATCAATTAATAACAACGGAACATCTGGTAATAAGGCACATATCGTTTGAACCTTTTGGCGCATTCCTTTTGACAATGATTCTGGATATTCGTCTAACTTATCTGCTATCTCGAATTTATTTATGTAATATTCTACTCGACTAAGTAGTACTTCCTCCTTCATCTGGTAGCTTTGACCATAGAGTTGAAAGTGCTGCATAGCTGTTAACTCTGATAATAGAAATGGTTCCTCAGGTATATAGGACAAGTTCTGTTTAAAGGCTATAAAATCTCTTTCCTGTTCCACCCCTTTTATCTCAATCGTACCTGCAGCTTTTTCTTGCCACCCCATAATTGTTTTCATAACGGTAGATTTACCTGCACCATTGTGTCCAATTAATGCACTAATTGAACCTTGGTTCAAGCTAAATGACACATTGTCTAAAATTGGCTCTTCCTTGATTATGACAGATACGCTATTAACATCTAACCCCTTCATAAACATACCCCCTCTCTAAATTACGAGAATAGGGATTAATTTGTTTCATAATCTTATTCAAGCATTTAGCTTTTTCTCAAAATAATAAAGTGAATCGTTCTTTGCTTCTTCTCTCCGTTCCTCAACAAACGTATAGCCATTTCTTGCAAATAACTTTTGTGCTGCTAAGTTTTTGGAAAAGGTATCTGTTTTAATAAAATAAAACTGATTTGCTATCGCGTATTCTTCAGCAAACTCAAAAAATGCATCTGCTATACCTTGCTTTCTTGCAAACGGACTTACTACTAACCGCTTTAATGTTAAAGCTGGCTCATCTGAACTCCACCCTATTAGGTGATACTCACTATGCGCCTTCTCACTAATAGCAATGGCACCAAGAACTTCTTCATTTTTTTCATAGACATATAAATCTTCCCTTTCTAGATCCCCTTGATAGTTTTCTAAAAGAGGGTAGCTATGATCCCATTGAAAATTTCCTTGATCGTTCATTACCTTAACCGCTTTTCCTACTATTTCCATTATTGATTCCAAGTCTGCTATTGTTGCTAATCGAATCATATTTGCACCTCACACTACATTATTTATTATAGGCCCTTCTCGCAACTATTCTTGCTTTTGTCATAATCTCTATAGACTCTGCAGTAAATTTAAGACCTAATCCCTATAGAAGATGAATGCTAAACCAACGCTGCGGAAAGCGGAGTATTCTGCCGGAACGAGTTCAAGCACACATCAAAAAGTTTAAATAAGTTACTAGAGAGTTTATCTCAACTACGTGGTTCCTAAAGCAATAATCTTCTCGAAAGGCCCATTATTTAAGCTTTTTTTGTACAGGAAAAAATTAAAAACAACGGGATACGCATTCTACGGTGGTATTCTTCTATCGTATCAAACTTCTCTTTCTCAGGTCGTGGTTCTCTTATAGATTCTACAGAGAAACCCACTTCTGTTAAAAGTTTAAAGTAATCCTCTAATGTTCGGTGGTATTTCACTACTTTTTGATCTATCCAAGGCTCTACCCTTTCTCCTTGATAAAAATAATCATCTACAATCCAATTTGTACGTTTTCCTGATTGATGAAGGCTTGCTGTCGAAGAAGTTAAAATGGGATGTTGAACACTGAAGATAAATTTACCACCACTATGTAAGGTCTGAAAAATTTGATGAAATGGATGTAATAGATCCTCAATGTAATGAAACACGAGCCTGGAGGTGACCATGTCAAACGCGTCCTTTGGATAGTCGAACTTTTCTATAGGAGAGTACTGGACATTTGCTGATTCGAGGTTCGCAGTTACACTTTGCGCTTTCTCATACATGGCACTTGAACCTTCTATACCTAAATAGGACTTATACCCTTGGTCAACTAATTCCACCGCAAAATTTGCATCTCCACAACCTAGATCTAGTATTTCCTTCCCTTTTACATCTCCTAGCAACTCGATAAAAATCGGCTTCTCAATGATGTTATTTGGACTCTTAGGACGGTTTCGTCTGTGAATAAAACTTTTCAAAAAATCTTTATCATTATAGGCATCCGGACCACGATATCCTGTCATTAATAATCCCCCCATAGGCATAAAAAAGAGAAGTGAATTATTTGATTCGCTTCTCTTTCTTCATCTATTTATCCCAATTGTTGTTGTAAAAACTCTCTAACTTCTTCTGGAGTTTTAGTGTAAGCACTGTGTTGATGAGCCAATTTTTCACCATTTTGAAATATTAGGAGACTCGGAATCCCCATAACTTCATGTTCTGCAGCAATGCCCTCTACCTCATCACTATTTAACTCATACCAACTATATTGGTTATAGTCTTCCAAGATATCACCAATAAACATATCCATTCTTTTACAATCTGGACACCAGTCCGCAAAGAACTTAACAATAACTGGCTTTTCTGAATTTATCACTTCATTGAATTTATCTCTGGTTTGAATAGCTTCCATATCTCATTACCCCTTTCTTCTGCAAAAAATGTACCACTTTACTTACCACCCATCAAGTAATTAGCCTAATCGGTGTATTCCACGCGTCCGAGTAGGAATGCCAGCAACAAACCTAATGCAAAGGCCATAACACTTAATACTACTCCTGTTCCAGAAGTTGGCCATCCCGGGAATATAACGACTACAGAACCGATTACTAACCCAATTACTAGAGAGAAGGTTCCAGTTGTATAATGTTCCAAGAAAAAATGGATCACTTTACTCATAACAACAATACCTAAAACAATCCCAACCCCAGCGACTGCAATTACAGTAAATTGAAGTTCATGTACCGCAGCAATAATCGTACTATATGATCCAATTACTAGTAACAAAAACGACCCACTAATACCTGGTAGAATCATGGCAGCACTAGCAATGAATCCAGACATAAAAATCCATGCATACGTCGTAAGAGTAAAGTTTTCTACTGGACCAGTTTCACCTGAACGAAAAAAAACCATGGATGCAACAATAATCGCACCTACGATAAGCAAAAAGATATGCTGACCTTTAAACGTCCTTTTAGCGTCAGACTTTTTGAATAAATAGGGCAAAATGCCAATAATTAAACCCAAAAAGGCAAATTGAGTTGGTCCAGGGTGGTTTTCAAATAACCAGGTAATCACCCTTGCTAGTAGAAATACTGCAATGACCACCCCAACTCCTAAAGGAAATAAAAAGCCTAAGTGCTTTTTCCAGTCCTTGCTAAAAAAGCCGTTTATTGCTTCGATTAAGCGATCATAAATACCGAGGACAACTGCTATAGTTCCACCACTTACACCCGGAACCACATCACTTGCACCCATTAGCATTCCTCTATAAATATTTTTCCATTCCATTCAACCATTCTCCTTTAAGGTAATTCACTCTCTAGTTTATCAACTCACTCAATTTACGTATTATACCAAAAATAGTCTACCATAGATATATGCTTGTCACATTATTAACATTCATTTAACTGTAACTATTCCCCAATAAAACTTAATTCAGGCAGCCATTGAGAAAGGTGCTGTTTTATTTGTAGATAATGTTGATTAGCATCTACTAATTGAGAATCTGTGACCTCTTTCATTGGAAACATCTCAAATTGAGTCATCTTTCCATTTACTATTTTAAAATCAACAAAGGTTGGCAAAAATTCCGGATTCTTCACTGTAATTTGTTGCTCATCATCTTTAGTAATTGTCAGTCTGAGTGCCCCACCTATTCTTCTATAAAACTCATCTTGCCCTGACAAGAAATTTCCCAGGGAATAGGCAACAAAAGTCTTATTGCCTTCTTTTCCTTGTAGCCATTCAACTGGTTGTAAAACGTGTGGATGATGGCCAATGACAATATCTGCCCCTAAATCTGATGCAAATTGCGCCAAATCTTTTTGTTCTTTGCTTGGCATTCGCTGATATTCATTACCAAAGTGATAGCTAATAACGGTTACATCTGCTAGTTCTTCTGCCTCTCTTATATCAGTTGCTATCTTATCTTTATCAATGAGATTAACTAGATAATCTTGCCCATCAGGCACCGGTATTCCATTCGTTCCATATGTATAGCTTAAAAATGCTAAATCAATCCCTTCGTCTGTCGACAAAACCCTTATTCTTTTGCTATCTGCTTCATTCTCATAAGCACCCGTGTACGTCATCTTTAGATTATTCCAGTGTTTTATTGCACTTGTTATTGCAGCACTCCCCCTATCCAACGTGTGATTATTCGCTAACGTAACAACATCTACTCCTACATCTTTAAGTGCATCTCCTACTTCATAGGGACTATTGAATTGAGGGTAGGAAGATAACCCTATCTCCTCACCACCTATCATCGTTTCTTGATTTGCAATAGTTACAGTTGCATCTTCTAGATATGGTTTAACTCGTTCTATCATTGGTAGAAAGTCATAACCCTTACTAGTTTTTGCATCATTATAAACACGATCATGGATAAGAATATCTCCTATCGCGACCAACGTTATTTCTTTCTCTAGTTCTATATCCATTTGTTTTATTTTTGTTTCAACTGGTACTTCTCTTCTGGGTGCATTCTCTGCTGTTCCATTTTGCATATGCATACAACCTGTTAAAAACAGGATTAACATCAACGCTAAATAGAATAGTAGGATAGAATATTTCTTCATTTTAATACTCCTCATCCGGCTCTTTTTATTTCTACTTAATCTTACATGAAATGACAGAAAATCTAAATCTACTTTTAATAGAAAGCTAGTTGATGCAGTTTTTGTATAGAATCACCAGTAAGAAGTTGGATAGGCAATGTAATAAAGCGAATTCTTATGGTATTTCTAATTTCGTGACGTTAGCTGCCCTTTAACAAAGCGAATTCTTATTGTTCCGCTAATTTCACGACGTTAGCTG
>NZ_JACLZI010000016.1 GCF_014280935.1 Aquibacillus kalidii | reverse complement strand
CCCGGAAGAGCGTTCTTTGCGTCACGGGAAGGCTTGAGGCCGTGCCCACGGAAAGCGGAGTATTCTGCCGGAACGAGTTCAAGCACACATCCAAAAGGTTTTAATAAAGTTACTGCAGATTTTATCTCAATTGCGTCATACAAAATGACAATTGCCAACGAAAAAAGGAAGGATTCGATTGAATCCTTCCTTTTTTATTATTAATCTTGGCTTAATACTTCTCTAATTGCCGAACGATCGTATGTAAGTTTCGTACCATCTTGTCCGGTTAATACTACTGTATCTTCATCTAATGCATGAACAGTAGCATGCATACCGCCTATAGTAATAATTTTGTCACCCTTCTTCATTTCCGATTGCATTTGGCGCACAGCCTTTTGTTTCTTTTGCTGCGGACGAATTAATAGAAAGTAGAAGATTACAAACATTAATATTATTGGTAAAAGATTGACCAAAGTAGCCATCTAGTTCCCCCCTTTATTTAAAAGTTTTTCGCATTTGGTTTATTAAACCCATACTGCTCAAAGAATTCTTCTCTGAAATCGCCAAGACGATCTTCTTTAATCGCTTCGCGTACTTGCCCCATTAATTTTAACAGAAAATATAAGTTATGGTAAGTAGTAAGCCTGAAACCAAATGTTTCATTACATTTTACTAGGTGACGGATATATGCTCTTGAGTAATTTCGACATACATGACAGTCACAATTTTCATCAATTGGACCAAAATCACGGGCATACTTGGCATTACGAATTACTAGTCTACCATTCGATGTCATGCAAGTACCATTTCTTGCAATCCTAGTAGGAAGAACACAATCAAACATGTCAATACCACGAATTGCCCCATCAATTAATGAGTCAGGAGAGCCGACTCCCATAAGGTAACGGGCTTTATCAGTTGGTAACAGTGGGGTTGTGAAGTCCAGTACCCTGTTCATCACATCTTTCGGTTCTCCAACTGATAATCCACCAACTGCATAGCCTGCAAAATCCATAGAAGTAAGATCTCGTGCACTTTGGCGGCGTAAATCTTCGTATTCTCCACCTTGAACAATTCCAAATAAACCTTGAACATCCGGTCTTTGATGTGCTTCTAAACAACGCTCTGCCCATCTACTAGTCCGTTCCACGGAATCCTTCATATATTTATGTTCAGCAGGATAAGGTGGACACTCATCAAAAGCCATCATAATATCAGAGCCTAATGAATTTTGAATGTGCATAGCTTTTTCTGGAGAAAGGAATAACTTTTCTCCACTAATGTGGTTTCTAAAGTGTACGCCTTCTTCTTCGATTTGACGTAAATCGCTTAGACTGAAAACCTGAAAGCCTCCAGAATCGGTCAAAATAGAACCATCCCAGTTCATGAACTTGTGAAGTCCACCTGCTTCCTTAACGATATCTTCTCCCGGTCTTAACCAGAGGTGATAGGTATTGGAAAGAATTATCTTCGCTCCCATTTCCTCTAACTCTTCAGGACTCATAGTTTTTACTGTCGCAAGTGTGCCCACAGGCATAAAAATTGGTGTTTCAAAGGAACCATGTGGTGTATGTACTTTTCCTAATCTTGCACCTGTTTGTTTACATGTTTTAATTAATTCATAGGTGATCGCTGGCATATTCATACCCTTTCTTTTCAAAATCTATATTTAAATGATTAACATCGCATCGCCAAAGCTGAAAAAACGATAACGATTAGCGATTGCTTCTTGATAAGCGTCTAATACAAAGGATTTTCCTGCAAAGGCACTGACGAGCATGATTAAGGTTGATTTGGGAAGATGGAAGTTTGTAATTAATCCATCTATAGCCTTAAATTGATAAGGTGGATAGATAAAAATATCTGTCCAACCACTTGCTGCAACTAGCTTACCGTCATGATCCCTTGCAATTGTTTCTAGTGTTCTCGTGGATGTTGTGCCCACAGATATAATTCGACCTCCAGAAGCTTTGATTCTATTAAGTTGTTCTGCAGTTTCTTCTGTCATATGATAAAACTCTGCATGCATATCATGATCTTCTACAGAATCAACACTAACAGGGCGGAAGGTCCCTAACCCAACATGTAACGTAATAAAAGCTATCTCTACCCCATTATCCTTTAACTGTTGTAGTAATTCATTAGTAAAATGGAGCCCTGCTGTTGGAGCTGCTGCAGAACCTTCTTCACGAGCGTACACTGTTTGATAGCGTTCCTTATCAGGCAGCTGTTCCTTAATATAAGGTGGTAACGGCATTTCTCCAAGGTCATTTAACACTTCTAGAAAGATTCCATCATAATTAAACTGGAGCATTCTTCCACCATGGTCTTTCGTACCTGTACATGTAGCCATTAGTTTTCCGTTTCCGAAAGTGATAACCGTTCCTTCTTTAATCTTCTTAGCCGGTTTCACTAACACTTCCCATAAATCCTCTTCTTCTTGCTTAAGAAGTAACACTTCGACTTTCGCACCAGTATCCTTTTTACTACCATATAGCCTTGCAGGTAACACACGTGTATCATTTAAAACGAGGCAGTCCCCATCTCGCAAATAAGAAATGATTTCAGAAAAATGAGTATGCTCCATTTTCTGATTGTTTCGATCAAGCACCAACAGGCGAGAGGATGTGCGATCCTTCAATGGTGTTTGTGCAATTAATTCCTCAGGTAAATCAAAATCAAATTCGTTTATTTCCATAGCTATCTCCCAACTCTTTCTTTATCTAAACTTACCAATAATATAAAATATCAAGGACAAAATGATACTTACGACGATAGAAGTCATGATAGGAAAATAAAACGATACATTTCCCTTCTTAAAACTAATATCACCTGGAAGCTTACCAACTATACCCCATAGGAGTCCTATAATGATACATACAACCCCTATAACAATAAATAGTTTCCCGAAGTCAGTCAAGCCTCTGGCACCTCCCGGTTAAAATGTTGGTAGGCTTTACTAGTAACCATTCTTCCTCTTGGTGTTCGTGTGATAAAGCCCATCTGTAATAAAAATGGCTCATAAACATCCTCAATCGTTTGTGATTCTTCCCCAATCGTAGCAGCAATCGTATCTAGGCCAACAGGACCTCCACTAAAGCCATCCATAATACCTAATAATAGCTTATGATCAATATGGTCTAAACCAGCTGGATCTACCTGTAACATTTCAAGCGCTTGTTTTGTCGTTTCACCTGATATCTCTTTTTCGCCACGAACTTGCGAGATATCTCTTACTCTTTTCAATAAACGATTAGCAATCCTTGGGGTGCCTCGGGAACGTCTGGCAATCTCTGTTGCGGCGTCTTTTTGTATGGGAGCATCAAATATATCTGCAGTTCGTTCAACAATCGAACAAAGGTCCTTTGTCTCGTAAAATTCTAAACGGCTTAATACTCCAAAACGGTCACGTAATGGCGCGGTTAGCAATCCTGCTCTAGTAGTAGCACCTACTAAAGTAAATGGGGGTAAATCCAGCCTTACCGACCGTGCACTTGAACCAGATCCAATCACGATATCTAGGCAAAAGTCCTCCATTGCCGGGTACAATATTTCCTCCACAGCCCTTGGTAGGCGATGTATTTCATCAATGAATAACACATCACCAATTTCTAAAGAAGATAGTATTGCCGCAAGATCCCCCGCCCTTTCTATTGCCGGTCCGGATGTTGCCCGAAATTGAACTCCCATTTCGTTAGCTATAATAGCAGCCATCGTTGTTTTTCCTAACCCCGGTGGACCATATAACAACACATGATCTAAAGGTTCATTCCTTAACTTGGCAGCTTCTATAAAAATACTTAAATTGGCTTTCGCTTTATGTTGACCTATATATTGCTTTAAAGTCGTAGGGCGTAAACTAAGCTCAATGGATTGGTCGTCCTCTTGTATTTCACTTGATATCATTCGTTCGTCCACTAAACTCACCCTTTCTTATTTTTGCATCATTAACGCTAAGCCTTTACGAACATACGCATCTGGATTAGCATGCTTTTCTTCTTGTAATAGTGGTTTAATTGCTTTAATTTCTTTATCTGAATAACCTAAAGACCTCAATGCTTCCATTGCTTCTTCTAGCGCTTCTTGAAGTTCTTTAGACATTCCTTTACCTTCTGGTACATTTGATGCTGTAATACTATAATCAAACGGTAACTTGCCTTTAAGGTCCAAAATCATTTGTCTTGCTGTTTTCTTTCCTACACCTGGAAATCCAGTTAAAAACTTTTCATTCTCTTCCTCAATAGCAATAACAAAATCTTGCACACTAGTAGTTGCCAAAACAGATAGCGCACCTTTTGGTCCAATACCAGATACATTCAGTATTTTAGAAAATAAGATTTTCTCGTCTGTTTTCTTAAAGCCATAAAGCACTTGAATATCTTCACGTACATAGTGATAGGTAAATATCTTAACTTGTTCTCCTATTTTATCCTGAAAGGCAAACGGATTAGGACATAATATTTCGTATCCTACTCCATTTGCTTCTACTATTGTAGCTGTCTCCGTTACGGATTCAAGCATTCCTTTTATGTATGCAATCATTTTTTCATGTCTCCCCTTAATCGATCCTATTATACTATATTATCATACAAGCGTATGTTCGCATAACAGAAGATTAATTTAACCTAAATAAATAGAGTCTAACTATTTCAGTTAGACTCCTTGAATCAGCCGTTAACAGATTTTGATGGCGTCATTTCTCGGTATGCTTCCAGTACATACTGATAAATTTCTTTTGAATCAATTTTTATACCGCTTTGAAGCTGGTCTGCTTGATAGCTTTCAAGTTCACTCGTATCAATTTGATAAAACGATTGGATAACTTGCTGATCATCCGGCCTTCCTTCAAATATTGTCAATATATCATTGTACAATCCAAAGTAACCATTCTCTTTCATGAAAGGTGATATGTCCTTCACTTGCTTTTTAAATACAATTTGTCCCTGCTCCTGGTTAACTACTTGCCAACCATCGTAATAAGCCCAGAAATCTTGCATAGACCAAATCGTCTCTGTATGTGTTTCTTCCTCAATCTTACCGTCTATATAATGTTTTCGTAAAGTAACCTTTAACTGAAGTGGATCCTTTTGAACTGGCACTGCTTGTTCCTCGCTGCGGCTTTTATCAGCACTTTCTTTATCATCTGCTTGAACAAAGTTTGCTATTCCCAGTCCACCTATAAATATAGTTAATGAGATTAGACACAGTACAACATGTTGTTTCATATTTTCACCCCGTCCTAAGATAATTTCTTTTACATAAAAGAGAAAGATAAGAACTTCTATTTAAAGTTTGACCAATAATAGTAGTTCTATCCTAAAAAAACTGTAAAAAACAAAGAAAATAATCTATAAAAGGGGAAAAAAATTACCGACTAGAATTAGTCGGTATATACTACGAAATCATATTTACTTGGATCAATTACCTTTACACCAACTATTTCTGCTTGATTTAGTTTCATATCTTCGCCACTATAATATCTAATTCCATCATCTGTAGCTTCATTATGAAATGCTACAACAAAAGTTTCGTTATCTATCTTGTTAACACGATTAAATTTGAATTCGTGTTCACTCGTCTGGTTTGCCCTCTTATAAACTAGAAAATACTCATTACTATCTTCTGAAAAGTTATTTAAGAGTTTTAATGCATCTTTCCAATTTCCTTCTATACCTTTTTCTAATAGTTCTTCTTTAACACCCATTTTAAACACCTCTTTAAAATTGGTTAATGTTTATTTCTCCCCTATTGTAACAAGGAACTATTGATAATTGATTTAAGGAATGTGAACGGAATATGACAATATCTTTAACAAAGTGTGGCGGGCAACTATTTTATAAAAATCCTCTAGGCACGAGGAGCAGTCTACCGAAGAAGAAAAGGAAAAACGGAAGAAATTCTCAACGAAAGAGGCCATTTAAATTAGAGAAACAGAAGGATAGCAAGCTAAGAGGGTACCCGCAGCGGTAAAAAATTATAATGGTCGAATTTAGGTGCTTGAGGAAAGCTTCTTTAGGGAAAATATCCAATTATAATGAATCTATAGAATTTATGGTAGCAGTACCAATACTTCATGAACAGAACGTTAAAATAAAGTATTTATTCTATGCTATAATGTGGACGGGGTGACGTTATGATACAGTTTATTGGTGAGTCAGAACTGATTTTACCCACTGATAACTACACTTTCCTACTTACTAAAAAGCACTTAAAAAAAACGATGACTAAATTCAAAATTCTAAGTCACCAACTAACTGCTGATGAACGTATCATTAAAATCAAATTCGTTTTTGAGATTCAAGAAAAACGTCATTGCAGAGGTATGGATGATTATATGAGTTATGCTTACGCAGAACACCGTGAAAAACTACCCAGTTATGCTAGTTCTGCATATGTTAAAGTATTCGATATTTCTTCGATTGGTTATCGAGATAAAAAGCTGCGTCAGTAATATTATGACGCAGCTTTTAACCTATAAGCTATCCCAAAATTCATCCTCTGCATCAAGGTTATGATAGACTTCTTGGACATCCTCCAGGTCTTCTAACATATCGACCAATTGAATCGTTTGTTCTGCCTCATCAGAACCAAGCTTTGTATGCGTTTGAGGAATCATGGAAATTTCAGATGTTTCAAAAGTTATTCCCTTTTCCTCCAGTTGCTGTTTAACATCATCGAAACTTTCGGGATCAGTATAGATTTCATAAGTATTGTCATTTGTTTCCATTTCTTCTGCCCCAGCCTCGATTGCTTCAAGCATTATCGTGTCTTCATCTACTTTAACCTTCTCTTTTTCAACGACAAAATATCCTTTTCGGTTAAACATAAATGCTACACAACCATTTTCGCCAAGATTACCCCCTTTTTTATTAAAAGCATGGCGGACATCTGAAGCAGTTCTATTTTTATTATCTGTAAGCACTTCGACCATTACAGCTACGCCACCGGGTCCATATCCCTCATAAGTAAGCTCTTCATAGTTTGCTCCGTCCAAATCACCTGTTGCTTTTTTAATAGCTCTATCTATATTGTCATTGGGCATATTATTGGCCTTTGCTTTATCGACTGCTAATCGCAAAGCTGGATTCATTTCAGGATCCCCACCACCCTGTTTAGCAGCTACATAAATTTCCTTTGCTAATTTCATAAAAATCTTTCCTCGTTTAGCGTCTTGAGCATTTTTACGGCGTTGAATATTCTTCCATTTAGAATGTCCAGCCATTTTACCCTCTCCTCTTTAGTTGAATATTATATCTTTATCCACCTTACCATACTA
Organism: Aquibacillus kalidii; assembly: GCF_014280935.1. Classification (GTDB taxonomy): domain Bacteria; phylum Bacillota; class Bacilli; order Bacillales; family Amphibacillaceae; genus Aquibacillus_D; species Aquibacillus_D kalidii. The sequence continues at coordinate 94,890 of NZ_JACLZI010000016.1, read as the reverse complement.
TGTAAATGACTTTAAATTTTTACGTTTGAACTGTCCTAGGTTGCAATTAGCAAAATATATTTAATAAATGAGATTTAAAAACCTTTGTCACATCTAAACGTGACAAAGGTCTTCTGCTCGCTCTAATCTATCCATCCTGCGTTCCTATTCCGCATTTGATTCCAATAAATTGCATCTGTAAATACCCTAACTTCTTTGTTTGGAACTAGTTGTTCTGTACGTTGTTCGATCTTTTCAATGATGTCCTCAATATTGACTTTGTACTCTTCTTGTTCAAGCATAACGGCAACTTGGACTTGATCATCAACAAATGTTACCTGTGTTAGCTTGACTTCACTTATATCATTTACAGCCTCTGCAATCCTCTTACTTTTTTCTGGATACCTCTCGTCGATAGTATGGTTACTTTGGTCAGGAGTAGGCAAATCACCTTGGTATCCCTCTAAGTAGTTTTCTCGACTTCGGTTATTACTAATATTTTCCGGATCCACATTTTCTTGGTTAACCTTTTGTTTCTGTGTCTGATAGGTAAGTGGGTATTCATTAACAGGATCCTGCTCACTAGTTTCTTGACCCTCTTTATTCGCACAACCAACAAACAGAAAGAAAGGGATAATTAGTATTGTTAGAAACGTTTTACGCATAAGAAAACCTCCCTTACTCTTATGATTAGTTAGGAAGGTATTTTTAATCTGTAACATTATGGAAGTACACTTAACTAACTTACCACTTTTTCTGCATTAATAGCCATGCAGTAATTAGCAAGAAGTTTTCTTACTAATTCAACCCATCATTCTTTCTAATTCATCTACAAATTGAATCCTCTTTGATACTTCATAAGAGAACTGTTTCAAATAACGATTTATTTCTTCATTTGATGATTGACGCTTTAAAAACAACCACCATTCACGAACTAAATCAGTTGGAACTGAAATACCTAATAACCACGTCTTCAGACTTTCCTCATTATCTGTATGTGCATACTTTAAGAGTTGATTGATGTCCCAATTGAGAAAAGGCAAAAATCGTTGTCCAAGTTGGATATAGTCATAAATTGGTGGTGCAAGCGTTAGTAAATCTAAATCAATTAAATAAATTTCCTGTTCATCTGTCCGAATGAAATTATGTGCTGCAACGTCACCATGAATCCAACTGTTGTTATCAACAGCATTCTTTTCTATTTGATACCAATCTAAGTTGGTGAATATTTCAAGTTGATTTTGGATTAAACTATTCAAATCACTATACAACTCGCTAAAGCCGTTTTTTTCAAAGATCGATTTTGTTTTGTCAAGCTTACTCAAACGGGTTATCCCTTTCATATATAATGGCGGTTTTAATAATAACGGATCGTCCACTTTAATCCCTTTTGCACAATCATGAAAATGCTGTAAGCTATTGAAAGCATCTTCACGATCAACTGAACTATCATAATTTAAAGCTTCACCTTTCATATAAGGTGTCCAAGTCCAATAATATCCAAATCCTTCTATCACCTTTTTATTATTTGGAAAACGACTATACTGAATTACTTTCCGATCCTGGTATTGTTCAAAAAACGCCCATTGCTGATCAATGATCTCTTTGGTTTTCTTCCCCTTTAAAATGTACTTCGAACCAGCATTAGTTTGAATGAGAAATACGGTTGTTTTTATTGGCTTGATCCAGTTTGTATTTACACCTGCTTCCGTCCATAAAAAGGAGGAGAGACGATTCTTCATAGAATCGTCTCCTTTTTTTCCCTTATTCATTCGTTTTTCCTTGATCATTTCGATAGCCATATTCTGGGCCATAACTTGGCATCGTATATCCAGGTTGTGCATATGGATATCCTTGCCCACCTGTAAAACCTGGTTGCTGAGGATAGCCGTAAGGATTATGTCCTACAGGTAATTGATTAATCTGTTGAGGATTAAACCCTTGTGGATAACCCGGCATTTGATTAGTTACTTGTGGGTATCCATATCCTTGTTGATTAACACCTGGAACTGGCATATATCCTTGACCATACATTGGGTAATTGACATTTTGCTCCTCTTGTTGCGGTACACCAGCTAAATAACTCGGCATCTGAGGCATTTCCATACTAGATGAAGAAGACTCCATTAAATCTTCGTATCCTTGCATTGATGGATAGGTTGTTGGATGGTAACTTTGGGCAGTGTAATTATTTGCATCTACACTTGTGTTTGGTTGCACTTGCGGTTGAGCATAAGGACTATAATAATTAGGTTGTGTCTGTACCGGATTCATTTGAGGATAACCATATGGAATGCCTGATGCTGACATACAATGTGGCATTGGTTGGTAATAGTTCATAACAGGTTGTTGTATTGGTTGGTACTGTACTGGTTGCTGTATAGGCTGTGTTGGGTAAGGATTTGTGTGATAGTCATTCAAATCAATATCTGTCTGGTTTACATCAATATCTGTTTGGTTTACATCAAAGTCAACATCCACATCATATTTAGTTTGTTCGATATGAGGTGCCTTCGGTAAATTTATGTTAGTCGGATACTTTTCCATATGCTGCTCCATCATTGGTACCTTAGGTAATTCTACAGGTTCCATTGGTATTTCTTTTTTCACTGGAGATGGCTTTTTCTTATCATCTTCTTTAATAACTGGCATTGCTTTTTCTGTAGTATCTTTGTAAGGATGTGTTGTCTTTGGTTCTTCTTTCTTCACTTGATTAGCTGGATACTTTTTCATTTCCTTATCAATAGGCTGTTCTTTCTTTACCTGTTTTGAAGTGGATGGTACCTTAATTTTCATACCCGGCATAATCATGTCTGGGTTAGACAATTGTGTATTCATTTTCTTTAACTCTTGAAAGTCCACCCCATATTTTTGAGCAATTTTCCATAATGTTTCACCTTTTTGGACTACATGAATTTTCACTACTGAAACTCCCTTCTTTATTAACTCCCATCTAATCTACATTGATAGGGTTCAAACACCTAACAAAAAGTAAACCCTAATGAACTTTTTGCAAATATTTGAACAGCACTAAAACAGATTAATTCACTATCAACATATGCGAATGACCCAAAAAGTTGAATGAAAAATTGAACGATATCCAATCTTTTTGTATTCTAGCTTGTCTGTAACTTCCCATTTAGAAGACCATATCTTGTTACAGACCCATAAAGCGAGGAAATGATAATGGGAAAATTTACAATTTAAAAAGTGCCAAATCTATAGGTAGATCTGACACTTTCCTTTTATATGGATCTATTTAACATTCTATCGAGGGCCAAATTGGCTTGAGAGGAGATTTGCTTATCAACTATAATTTGGTTTATCACATTTCCTTTGTCTAATTCTTCTAATGTCCATAACAAATGTGGTAAATCAATTCGATTCATGGTCAAGCACGGACACATATGTGGATTAAGTGAAACAATCTGTTTATCCGGGTGAGTATCTATTAAACGCTTCACTAAATTCATTTCTGTACCTATAGCCCACTTACTGCCTATAGGAGCTTGATCTATCATGTCAATAATGTATTTCGTTGATCCAGCATAGTCAGAAAAACTAACCACTTCCCTACTACATTCTGGATGAACTAGTACATTCATATCAGGATGTTCTTCCCTAACCTGTTCAATATTTTTTACTGTAAAGTTCTCATGTACGGAACAATGCCCTTTCCATAAAATCACTTTAATATCCTCTATCGCTCCTTCATACTCAAAACTATCAGTGTAAGGATTCCATACAGCCATTTGGTCCAATGGCACCCCAAGCTCGTAGGCAGTGTTTCTTCCTAAATGTTGATCTGGTAGGAAAAGAATACGCTGTTTTTGTGTAAACGCCCAAGAAACCATCTCTTTAGCATTGGATGATGTAACTGTCGCGCCCCCATTTTTACCTACAAAGGCCTTAATTGCAGCAGTAGAATTTACATATGTTAATGGAAGAACTGTATCACCGAATGTTTGCTCCAAAATTCCCCAAGCACGTTCGGTTTGCTCAATGTCTGCCATGTCTGCCATGGAGCACCCTGCACGCATGTCTGGCAGAATAACCTTCTGCGATTCATCTGTCAGGATATCTGCTGTCTCCGCCATAAAATGAACACCACAGAATACAACATACTCCGCATCTTTATTTTCAGCAGATATTTGTGCTAGTTGAAGAGAGTCACCTGTTGCATCAGCAAATTGGACTACTTCGTCCTTCTGGTAATGGTGTGCTGGTATAAATAAACGAGTTCCAAATCTTTCTTTAATATCCTTTACACGTTGTTCCATTCTTTCAACAGATAACGTCTTATAAATTTCTGGCATTTGATTATGTGAGGTTTTCTTCAATGTATCTAAAACATTCATTTTTTATTGCTCCCCCTTATGAAATACATCCAAACTTATGTCTAAAGCTTTGGCAGAATGCGTGATGAAGCCTAGCGAAATATAATCAACACCGCAGTCCCGGTATCCGTCTAAGTTAGTTAAATTTATATTCCCTGATGCTTCAGAGATTATAGTGTCTGGTATTAACTTAACTAGTTTCTCCACGTTGGCAGGACTCTGGTTATCCAACATAATTATATCTGCACCCGCTGCAACAGCTTCTTTTACTTGCGCTTCACTTTCCGTTTCCACTTCTATTTTCACCATATGACCAACACGACTTCTAACACAGTCAACAGCCTTTGTGATTGAGCCCGCGAATGCTATATGATTATCCTTTATCATCACTCCATCGTACAACCCAAAACGGTGATTATAGCCACCTCCGCACGTAACAGCATACTTTTCGAACATTCTTAACCCAGGAGTGGTTTTACGAGTATCACAAATTTTTGTCACGTTACTATTTAAAATGGTAACTGCATGATTGGTTAATGTTGCGATTCCACTCATACGTTGGAGCAAATTTAAAACTACCCTTTCCCCGGTGAGAATTGCCTGTACGGAACCATTTACCGTCGCAATTAGATCCCCATTACTGACTTGTTCTCCGTCTTTTTTGTACAAGTTAATTTCTATGAAGGGATCAAGAATCTGATAAACCTCTTCTATTATTTGAGTACCCGCTAAAACACCTTCATCTTTGACTTTAAAATGTCCCGTTCCCTGCTCTTTTATAGGAAAAATTGTTGAGCTAGTAATGTCTTGATCACCGATATCTTCTAGCAAAAAACGTTGTAGCTCACTTCTTAATTTAATAGAATTCATCCATTGCCCACCTCGATATATTTCATTTCTTCAAAACGTGTTACTTCTTTGTTATTACGGATAATTTGTTGATCACCCCATCGACTTGAATCCCTATATGGAAAGTCACTACGAAAGTGTCCACCACGGCTTTCCGTTCTTGAGAGTGCTGAGGTGACGATTAGCCAACAGCAAGTTAGTCGATTTATTATTCCTATCTCCTCATTAGTCAGGTATGGGATATCTAGACTATTAACATCCAGGAAATCGTACTTTTCCAACCATTGTTTGGCATGCATTAATCCTGATTGATTCCGCTCGATCCCAACATAATCAGTCATCAATTTTTTTAAATCACTGGCATTCGGGAGAACTAACTGCTTATTCTTAGCGGATGTAGATGGATCTTTGATCTTGAACCGTACTAGCTGAGCATTTGTCTGTGTTAACAAATGCTCAGCTAGTAAATTCGAAAATACAATCCCCTCCAACAAGGAATTACTAGCAAGTCGATTGGCTCCATGTACCCCATTACATGCAACCTCGCCTATAGCATAGAGCCCTGGCAATGTTGTTTCTCCCAATTGATTTGTTTTCACCCCACCCATATGGAAATGGGCACCTGGAGCAACCGGGATTTTTGCTTCTGCCAAATCTATGTTTGCAGATTCACATAACTGAGTAATAGTTGGAAACTTTTCTTCAAAATTAACAATCATACTAATATCTAAATAAACATTCTCCCCTTTGGAAATATGTTTTTGTATTTCTCTAGCTACTACATCCCTAGGTGCTAAATCCTCTAACACGTGAACACCCTTCATGATGTTGTGACCATTCCCTGTTTTAAGAATTGCCCCTTCACCTCGAACAGCTTCCGATACAAGACCATAACACTGATTATTGATATATAACATCGTAGGGTGAAATTGAATAAACTCCAGATCAGAAAGTGAAGCACCAGCACGATAAGCCAATGCCAGCCCGTCTCCAGCTACTGAGGAGTCATTGGATGTAACTTGATATAATGCTCCACAGCCTCCTGTTGCTAGGATGGTATGTTGAGCATAGTAGGTTGATCTTTCTCCTTCTTGATTACTAGTAATAACACCAATACACCGTCCATTGTTAACAAGCAGGTCAATTACTGTTTCCCCTTCTTTAATCGCTACCTTATCAACTAATTGTGCATGCATGAATTCCATTAGTACCTTACCCGTTGCATCGCCTCCAGCATGAAGGATCCTTCTTTCATGATGGGCACCTTCCCTACCTAACAAAAAATTACCCTGTGCATCATGATCAAATTCAAGACCTTGTTCGACTAGGTCCCTTATCAAATTAGGTCCCTTTTGTACTAACACCCTAACCGCTTGTTTATTATTGTATTGACAACCAGCTGTCATTGTATCTGCCATATGGCTCTTCCAGTTATCAGATTTTGAAACAGCAGCCGCTATTCCACCTTGAGCCTTGCACGAATTGTTCTGGTCCCTATTTCCTTTTGTTAAAAGAATCACATTTTTAAAGTTTACTAAACGATTGGCAAGTGTTAAAGCAGCCAATCCACTTCCGATAATGATTACATTCTCTTTATTCATTTTTTTCTCACACCTATCCAAAGTGTCTTTACACATATATTTACACATAAGTATATAGATGACAAGACTTTTTTGTAAATGGTATGATAGGGAAGAAAAATATAAGCTTGCTACCAGATGGAAGGGGAAGGAATAATGATCTATTTGGACCACGCTGCAACAACTCCAGTAAGTGAAAGTGCACTTAAAGTGTTTACAGAAGTTTCAACCAATTTTTATGGAAATACTAGTAGTTTACATGATGTTGGAAGCTCAGCTAAGGGCTTACTTGATCACTGCAGAGAAAGTTTAGCACATTTAATCGACGCTCCTACAAAGGGTGTCTACTTTACTAGTGGTGGCACGGAGTCAAACATACTTGCCATTCGAGCATTATTGAGAGCGAGACAACATAAAGGGAATCATCTAATTACAACAACCATGGAACATTCCTCTTTATACAATTATTTTCAGTATTTGGAGAATGAATGGGGTTTTGAAGTTACGTACTTAGAAGTAAATCAAGAGGGACAGATAAGTACACAAGCTGTGAGGGATGCGATCCAGGACAATACAATCCTTGCTTCCATCCATCATGCCAATTCAGAGGTAGGTGTCATTCAACCATTAAGCGAAATAGGTGAGATACTCCAGCGGCATGACATACTTTTTCATAGTGATTGTGTACAATCGTTTGGTAAATTACCAATCAATATTCAAGCTTTAAACCTGGATAGTTTGTCTATATCGAGTCACAAGATATACGGTCCTAAAGGTGTAGGCGCTGCTTACGTTAATCCTCTTCTTTCATGGAAAACCGATCCATTCAATCAAAGTCAGGAAAATGGATTTCGGCCAGGAACCATTAACACGCCTGGAATCGCAGCTTTTGTCACTGCAGCACAAGAGATCTGTGAGTCATATAGTGATACGCATGATTATCTTGTTCAATTACAAGCAGAGTTTGCCAAACAATTTAAAGAGTTGGGTATAAAGGGAAAAATAGTAGCAAGTCCACAGCAATTGCCCAATATTATTGGTATTGTGCTAGATAGTGTCCAAGGAGATTATGCGATGCTCGAGCTCAATCGCCTTGATATTGCTGTTTCTACTGGAAGTGCTTGTAGTGTTGGTCAACAAAAACCGTCAAAAACACTTTTGTCTCTTGGCTATACAGAAGAAGAAGCAAAACGGTTTATACGATTATCAATGGGAAAACATACTAGTAAACATGAATTAGACAAAGTACTTGATGCCCTTATAACTATTTTGTAAAAGAAAGAGGATGGAATGATATGGGTGATAAACGTAAGATTCAAGGCAATAACCGAAAGGAACAAATCCTCACTTGGTTAAAAGAAAGTAAGAAACCGATAACAGGAGCTGAGTTAGCAGATCGAACAAATGTAAGCCGTCAAGTGATCGTCCAAGACATTTCCCTTTTGAAAGCACGAAAAGAGCCTATTATAGCAACGTCTAATGGCTATTTGTATTTACAAGCAGAACAGGAGCAAAAGATGTTTGAGCGTGTAATTGCTTGCATCCATACACCGGAACAAACAGTGGAAGAGCTGTATATTATTGTGGATCATGGTGTTACAGTAAAAAACGTCTTCATTGAACATCCTGTATATGGTGATTTAACGGCTTCCGTGATGGTAAGTAATCGTAGGGAAGTTGATCAATTCATTAACAAAATTAATGAAACTAATTCTCCTTATTTGTTGCAACTTACTGGTGGGATTCACCTTCACACTCTTGAATCTGATTCAGAGGAAAAATTAGCATTGGCCTATCAATCTTTACAAGAAGCTAGCTTTATCATCGAATAAAGTCAATCATTTATATTAGCACATTCCCTCTCTCAACCATGTCAGAGAGAGGGAATGTGCTTTTCTAATTTATATCCTAGTTTCGTCTATTTTAACTTCCAACACTTTTTCTGTTTTCGTTTCATATTTAATCCTGACAATGACACCAAATTCATCTTCATTATTGTAGTTTTTCAACCATAATTTAAACTTCTCTTCCGTTTTGCTATCTTTTGTTTTCTTTCCCATATAGCTATAATCTTCTATTCTTGATGTCGGATACTTCTTCATTGTTTCTTTGATAGCGACAATTCCCCATTTAGCATAAGAAGGGATTTGTTTCTGTGCATGTACCGTTTCAATCCCAAATGAAAATGGTGGATTGGACATAAGCAGCAGTGCCGTAACAAATAAACCTGACAATACCTTTTTCAACATTCATCACCTCAGTTGTTTTCTATATAGTCTGTTAATGTTGAAATGGTTATGCAGAGCTTTTTGTTTTTTATTTACTTCTCACTTCGCGAATTTTCTTTTTTTGCTTCATAAGCTTCCTATTCTAACCGCCATCCTTTTTTATCAAAATCTACTAGGTCATCTCATTAAAAAAGCTTGAGGAATTACCTCAAGCTTCTAACACTTATCACTAAACTTTTAAAGAAAGTCCATTATATAGATAATAAGGATAACTCCCCAATATATTCACCGTACAGCCAAGTGATTCCATTTCTGCAATGGCATTTGGGATCAACACGTCGTCTATTTTTTGCTCTACATCTATTAGAAAATAGTAATTACCTAATCCTGTTTTCATCGGTCTCGATTCAATTTTAGAAAGGTTTAATTTTCTCCAAGCAAATGCGGATAAAACCTGATGAAGGGCACCTGCATGGTCTGAAGGTAAAGTAATCATCAACGTTGTCTTATATCCTTTCAACTCTATTTTTTTAGAGTAGAATTCGCCAGCATCCTTGTGAAGTACAACAAAACGAGTATGGTTGTTTGTAAAATCATGAATGTCCTTTTGAACAATTGATAGTCCATACTCCTCTGCAGCCAAGTGATTAGCAATTGCACCAATTTTCCTATCAGGATGTTCGCTAACAAATTTAGCTGCTGCCCCAGTAGATGTCATGGTCTCTGCAGACACTTGCTTTAAATCACTATGAAGGAAATGATAACATTGGGCAATAGCATGAGGATGGGAATATACGGTATCGATACTCTCCCAATCACTTTCATTATCAGGATGTACCATTAAATGTTGCCGGATTGGTACGACAACCTCACTGACAATTTGCAGTTCCTTCATTTGTATTAAGTAATCCAACGTTAAATTAACAGTTCCTTCTATTGCATTCTCTAATGGTAGGACACCATAATCAATTTCACCGTTTCCAACCGCTTCCATGCATTCTGGTATTGTCGTATAGCCATCTTTTTCTTCTCCATTAAACATGGCATCTACCGCAATCTTTGTAAATGTACCTTTAGGGCCTAAATAGCCTATTCTATTAGCCAAAGCTTTTCCCCTCCCCCTCTAACTATGCACCTGAACTTAATATCTCAACGTTATCAACAAAGTCTAATTGCTGCAAATCATGAAGTAGTGTTTCGATATCTGTAGACATCCCGGATGTATTGAGTGAAATGGTTACATTAGCCTTACCCTGCAACGGGATCGTTTGATGAATGGTAAGAATATTCCCACCGGCACTAGCTACAGTAGCTAACAGGTTCGATAACGTTCCGGTTCGGTCTTCGAGGTGGAAGAAAAGTGTAATCATTCTTTCCTTAACCATTGCTTGAAACGGAAAGACAGCATCCCGATACTTATAAAAGGCACTTCGCGATAATCCAACTTGTTTCACTGCATCAAACACGGAGTCAACTTTTTTCCTTTCAATAAGCTCTTTCGCATCAATTGTTTTTTTCATTGCTTCTGGTAAAAAATCACTTCTTACTAGATAAAACTTTCCCTCTTTTTCCTCAGCCATCTCGCATTCCCCTTTTAGATTGACTGTCTTGTAAACCTATTCAATAAACTCGAATTCATATTCCAGTAAGCGGACGGTATCGCCATCTTTGGCTCCCTTTTCACGTAACTGCTCATCTACACCCATTCCTCGAAGCTGCCTTGAAAAACGTTGTACAGATTCATCGTGATTGAAGTCAGTCATTTTAAATAACTTTTCGATGCGATGTCCATATAGCACAAAAGCTCCATCCGGATCCCTTGTGATTTGGAAAGGTGCTTCCTCTTCTTGATGACGATAAACGACACGTTCTTCCTTTTCTTCGATTGGTTTGGTGTGTTTTGGAATCGTAGCCAATTTATCAGCCACTGCAAATAGAAGATCTCTTACCCCTTCTCTCGTTACAGTTGAAATCGGATAAACAGGATAATCTTCCTCTAACTGTTCCTTGAACATCTCCAGATTATCTTCTGATCCAGGGATATCCATTTTATTTGCCACAATAATTTGTGGACGATCTTTCATCGTTTCATCGTATTCGAATAATTCTTTATTAATGGTTACATAATCCTCATATGGATCTCGGCCTTCTGTTGATGCCATGTCTATAACATGAACAATAACACGCGTTCTCTCAACATGACGTAAGAACTGATGACCTAGACCTACTCCTTCATGGGCTCCTTCAATTAAACCAGGTAAATCAGCCATGACGAAACTTCTTTGATCCTCTGTTTCAACAACGCCTAGATTTGGTGCTAAGGTTGTAAAATGATAATCAGCGATCTTCGGTCTAGCCGCACTTACAACAGATAAAAGTGTTGATTTTCCAACACTAGGAAAACCTACTAACCCTACATCCGCAATAAGTTTCAATTCAATTTGGATATCTCTTTCTACACCCGGTTCACCATTCTCAGCGATATCAGGGGCAGGGTTTCTTGCCGAAGCAAAACGTATGTTTCCACGTCCTCCACGTCCTCCTCTAGCAATTACCGCACGTTGACCATGTTCAATAAGATCTGCAAGGACTTGACCACTATCCTCATCACGTACTGTCGTACCCGGTGGAACAGGTAAGACCAATGGTTCTGAGTTTCTTCCATGTTGTCCTTTACTCATCCCATTTTCTCCACGTTTCGCTTTAAAGTGACGTTGATAACGGAAATCCATTAAGGTATTTAATCCTTCGTCTACTTCAAATACAACATCCCCACCGTTTCCACCATCACCGCCGGCTGGGCCACCCATTGGAACATATTTTTCACGTCTATAAGCAACGAGACCGTTTCCACCGTCTCCTGCTTTCACATATACTTTAACCTGATCGACAAACATTTTTGTTCACCTCTTTAGCTGCTAATCCATGTAATCGTACATTGGTAGTTAGCATTTGCTAATTGTTCTATTTTTACTTCTTGAATTGCTTGATCTTCTAATAGTAATTGTTGCAAATTATCAACATTCTGAAAATCACCCTGAAACGAAACGAAAATTTGCACGTTTCCTGTTTCTAATTGTTTTTTCAGCGTGAATTCTCCATTATAAAGCTCCATCTTAGAGCTATGATCTATTAATATCCCCATCATTTTGTTTAATCTTGTATGTATCTTATCATCATTAATTGGGATCGTCGTATCTTCTAAGTCAACTTGGTAGTTGATTCTAAAATTATCATATCGCCAGTTAAAGCTCATTAGCCATATTATCGTTTTTGGCATATTTAAGTTTTGTAGTTTTCGTTCGTTCTCAGCTTCCGCTACAAAATCATCTAGCTTTGCTTTAACTTTATCTAATTTCCCCATGGATGCATATCCCATTATTAACTGGATTTGATTCATCCAATCGTGGCGATAATGACGTAAAAGTTCAACCATATCTTCTTCCTTCATCATTTCTCGTTCCCCCTAAAGCATTAAGCAAATTATAGCAAAAAAAATAACATAAGAAAAATTTCTGTAAGATTCTTAGCTTATTATTGATAAATTGCTTCATAAATAGTCATAATAATTCGGCTTGAACGTATGATTTACTGATTAAAGGTAAAAAAGGACCCTAACCAAAAGGCTAGAGTCCTTAAGAAAGTCAAATTAAGCTTCTTGAGCTACTGGATAAACGCTAACTTTCTTGCGATTACGTCCGTAACGCTCAAACTTTACAACACCATCTGTTTTAGCAAATAGTGTATCGTCTCCACCACGGCCAACGTTCTCACCCGGATAGATCTTTGTACCGCGTTGACGGTAAAGAATAGATCCACCAGTAACGAATTGTCCATCAGCACGTTTAGCACCTAAACGTCTACCAGCTGAATCACGACCGTTTTTTGTACTACCTACACCTTTTTTAGATGCGAAAAATTGCAAATCTAGACGTAGCATTGGTTTGCACCTCCTTATTTTTCAGAGATGGATATATATTGACCATAGTCTCGCTCAATGGTTTCTAGGGATACTAACATCCCTTCCAATAGCCATTCCGCTTTGGTTCGTGTAGCTTTCCCCAACTGTGTCGGGAGTTCTACACGTAAGTAACCACCTTCGCCACCTTGATCAATGATAGGCTCGATCTCACAAAGCTTAATCACTGCATTTACAGCTCCAAAAGAAACTGAAGAAACGCCGGCACAAACTAAATCATGTCCGACAGGGCCACTTTCAGCATGACCACTCAGTTCAAAAGCATAGATACTTTTATTATTGCGGTAAATAATCACCTTAATCATGATACAAATCCTTACGCGTTGATTTTCTCAATCGTAACCTTTGTATAAGGCTGACGGTGACCTTGCTTACGATGGTAATTTTTCTTAGCTTTGAATTTGATAACAGTTACTTTCTTGCCACGGCCTTGTTTTTCAACTTTAGCTGTAACAGAAGCACCATCAACGTAAGGAGCTCCGACTTTAACGTCATCGCCACCAACGAAAAGTACTTTATCAAATGTGATAGACTCACCAGCTTCGCCTTCTAGTTTTTCAACGTAGATAGCTTGACCTTCTTCTACTTTTACTTGCTTACCACCAGTTTCAATAATAGCATACATACTCTTGCACCTCCTCATAGACTAAGACTCGCCATACAGGTGCCATTAGGCTTATACATACCTGTTCTGTGCGGTTGTAGCAACAGGTGCTACGATGAATAACGTATTGATGTTATCATGAATCATTAGACTTTGTCAATGCTATCAGCAGAAATCGAAGCAATTTGTTGATCGATTAATGTTGTTGTTCCAGTTAATTTTACCTGATAGGAAGCTATGTCATCTACAATATGAAAATAAACCTCTTGCGAGAGTATTTCTCTTAGCTTTTCGAAACTTATACAACCTTTGAATGTACGGTATAAAGATTCATTTACATCGATTAGAATAGCTTCCACCTTACTATTCTGAAATCCTAGTATAGTGCGTTCCAACATATAAGCATTGGTTTTTTGTGACATCGGAGTAGTGATTGTCGTTTTGTCACCAATTAAATGAGTAAGTGATTGTGACTCACGTTTTCTTGTCATTTCCACTAATCCTAGTTTAGTAAACCCGTAAACCTCTGTCCGCGTACTATCCTTTTTTAGCTCATCGCGCAACGCCTTTAACACAAGCTCTTGTTGTTGGATCGTTTTCATCCCGATGAAATCAATGATAATTATACCAGAAATATTTCTTAATCGAATTTGTTCAGCTGCTGTTATAGCCGCAATACAATTTGCCTTTGTAACGGTTTGTTGTTTGTCGCCCTTGTCAATGAACCTTGCAGTATTGACATCAATAACCGTCAATGCTTCTGTTTCTTCAATATACAATTCGACTCCCTTTGGTCCCAACACAACAGGATTCATGATCGATTCAAACAGCTGCTCGATTGTAATTGGTAATTGCTGATCGATTAATTTTTCCCAGCTAACTTTATCCTGAATAGTTGGGAAGGTGGTCCGAATACGCATAGCTAAATCACTACGATCAACATAGATAGCCTCAATATTATCTGGGGATATCTTTCTTATCAACCTATCAGATAGCATATCATCTATCCATAAGCTTGAGGGAACCTTTTGCCTTTTGGCAGATTGTTCTAATTCCTGCCATCTCTTTCTCAAATTGGCATACTGCTCTTCCACATCAGATAATTGCCTATCTTTAGATGAGGTTCGGATAATTGCACCCTCTGTACCCTCTCTAAATGCTTCAAACTCTTTTACTAGCCTTTCCCTACTTTCACTAGGAAGTTTTCTTGACGCTGCAACATAGTTACTATAAGGAAGGTAGACAACATCAAGTCCTGGCAAAGTAATATTAGCTGTCAGCCGCGCTCCTTTATTGCCGTATGCTTCTTTTTCAATTTGGACAATTATTCGCTGTCCTTCTGTTATAAGAGATTCAATAGCTAATTGCTGATCCTGCCTTGCTTTCGGTAACTCTTTCCGTTGTAAGAAACCTGGTTTCTCATCTCCTATATCAACAAATGCAGCTTGAAGTCCTTTATCAACCTTGACTACTTTTGCTACAAAGACATTTCCGACCTGAAAGTCAGAACCAGGTCGGTTAATTATTACGTCTCTTACAGTTTTATTTTCCACTACGACAGCTGTTTGCTCTGTAGTCAACGTTTGTAAGTATAAGGAGACCATCTATTTTCCTCTTTTCCATTAATTACGCTGGCTTGTAAGTTCACCAATTGTAGATTGGTAATGCTTTAATTGGAAATATGTATGAAGTGACTCGTTTTCACCCACTAACTCTGTAATAGCAGCACCATCTTTTACATGGATGTGATGGTAATAATTTCGCCTAAACATAGAAAAAACCTGCTTAAGAGGCATATCGTAGTCAACCACTACAGGTCTAACTCTTTTAATATTAGGTTTTTCCGTATAACGCTTAAGCAGAAAACGAATAAACACATAATATCTTCGTTTCCATTCTAGACGATTTTCCCACAATATAAAACCCACAAGCATTACTGTACTTAATGTAAATGGATAAAAAATGAGAAATAGAACGGTAGCTATTAAAGCAAAAAAGATAGAAAGCTGCACCATAGTGGTGTGGGCTTTCCTAAAAGGTAAAATAGATGATAATAATAAGTGCATTAATTTACCACCATCCAATGGCCAGATTGGTAGTAGATTGAATAATAAGATAGTCGTGTTATATTGGAACCCTAACGAAATCAAATAGTCTGGGAGCAATTGATTGGTTGAACAAAAAAGTAACAAACCGTGAATCCAAACATGTTGAAGGGGGCCTGCTAATGTTATCCAAAACTCTTGGCTAATTGGTTTACTAGCATGCTCATCCGTCTCCATTACCCCTCCAAAAACCCATAAACTTATTCTCCTAATTCGCCAATTAAAAAATTTTGCAACACTATAATGTCCAAGCTCATGAATAATAACAATAAGAAATATAATAGTAATTTCCATAAAAGTACCTGTCATTACAGAGACTAAAAGAAAAAACCATAAAATTGGATGTATATACAATGGTGGAAGATTCTTAAGGACGTTCGTCAACTTGCATCACCTTTACTGGGTCTAAGAATTGGTTATCTTTCTCAATCGCAAAATATACGGTTTTAGCCTTGGACGTAGCTGGGTCGTATTCTCCGATTGTTTGGTTGCTTGAGATTAATTGATATTGATGTACATTTATAGAAGACAAATTACCATAAATGGTATTGCTATGGTCAGGATGTTGAATAATTACTGTCTTATCTGTTTTTGGATCATTTCCTGCAAAAATAACGATCCCACTCTCCATTGACAACACATCTGTCTTCTTATCAGAAGAAATCATAATACCTTGTCCATTCATTTGAAATGTTTGGCTTATCGTACCATTAACAGGCAATGCTAATTGCTCTTTTTCCGTTTCATCCTTCGTTTGGTTCGGTGTCAGAGCAAGTGGGAAACCGAATTTCTGCTGGTACCACTGATTAACCGTAGCAAAAGGAAATTCTTCTGTTAATGCTTGGCTTGTCCATTGTTTTGGCGCTTGTAACGACGTATTATCAACTCGAAAGAAGATTGCTACGCCAAAAAACAATACAGCAGAAAGGATTAATTTCATTACGAAAGACGCTACAAATGTGTCTTTCAAGTTACTAGTTGAACCAGAACCAGTAGGTGTTGGCATATATCCATGTTTCTCTTCTTCTTGTGGAAACATAGCGTCTGTGTATCTCTTAGGTGCTTGTGGATTGCTTGCTAGTGTTTTTTCTTTTTTTCTTTTCGCAATATCTCTTCTTATTTGGTTAATATCTTTTTTCATAGCACTTCACATTCCTTCACCTGGTATTTGTACAAGTCTATGAACAAAACAGTAGAGATATGCTGTATATGTATAATTTAGGTTATTGTTTTCATTGCAAATATTTTGCAGTTAATTATAAATGGACCGTAGCATGTTATCTGTTCCGCTCCATTCGTATGTTATTCGCATCGAATGAAAAATATCTCTTCTAATCCGTTTCATTTGTGCGGTTCTTTCATCGCATGTAAATATCTGCTCTATTCTTCTTCAATCGTTGCCGCTTTTTTCCATCCAATTTAAATATCTGCTCTATTCTCTGCAACGTTTGCGTTTTTTAGCATAAAGTAGTAGCTGATTATAACCTGCTCGAACCAGAAGGTAGAAGTATTCCAGAATAATCGAGTATATTCCGTCCGATGCATCAGTTTTACATTACTATTCTAACTATAGAGTAAAGAAGGCCCAATCGCTTCCTATCAAATTCTTAGTACCATACATTCTACGCTAGTAAGATTTTCCTAAGCACAAAAAAAGGAAGTTCTATCAAATGATAAAACTTCCCTTTTTCATTATATTCTATGATCTCATTCCGAAGAATTTCTTTACCTTTGAAAACATTCCTTTTTCATCTTCAAGAGACATTAAAGGTACCGATTCTCCCAAAATTCTCCTAGCAATATTTCTGTATGAAATAGATGCTCGTGTGTTCGGTTGAAAAGCGACTGGTTCCCCAAAGTTAGAAGCCTTAATTACTTCATCATCATCCGCTACTATACCTAACAATTCAATAGATAATACTTGAACAATCTCATCGACATCAAGCATGTCACCATTTTTAACCATGTGGTTACGAATACGGTTGACAATTAAATGCGGTGGTTCTACATCTTCATGCTCTAACAAACCTATTATTCTATCAGCATCACGAACACTAGATTTCTCAGGTGTAGTAACAACTATTGCTTTATCAGCACCAGCTACTGCATTTTTAAAACCTTGTTCAATTCCAGCGGGACAGTCTATTAATATGTAATCATAATCTTGCTTTAACTGTGCAATAATCTGTACCATGCCTTCTGGAGTTAAATCAGACTTATCACTTGTTTGCGCTGCAGGTAACAAATATAAACATTCAAATCGCTTATCTTTAATTAGTGCTTGCTTCAAATTACAACGATTTTGGATCACATCAACGATATCATAGATGATTCTATTTTCTAGACCCATTACAACATCTAAATTACGCAAGCCAATATCTGTGTCTATTAAACATACTTTTTTCTCTAATAGCGCTAATGCAGTACCTAAGTTAGCTGTTGTGGTTGTTTTACCAACCCCACCTTTACCAGAGGTAATAACGATTGCCTCACCCATTTAAAACTCTCCTTTCAAATCCGCTAAGGTCTGGTCGCTTTTGCGAAAGTACTTGAAGACGATCAATGATTATCTTAGCTTTCTCCTCGTCAATGAGCCCACATTCCATATAAACACCTTCTGACTCATAATCGGGTGACCTACTAATATAATCGGCTATTCTTAATTGGCTTGGTTGCATATAAGAAGCGATAATTACAGCTTCCCTATTACCATCAATACCAGCATGGGCTATACCGCGAAGACCTCCCAAAACGAAGATATTACCACTCGCCGTTACTTTCCCACCTGGATTTACGTCACCAATTAGTAACAAATCTCCTTTTACTTCGATTACTTGACCAGAACGCACAATTTTTGAAATGGTTTTTATTTCACTTTCCTCTTTCCATTCCAGTGCTTGCTTTTTTGAAATCACATTCGATTCAATCGATTGAACAACTAGTTTATTCTTTTTTCTTATTATATCACGAAGTTCATCTTCTTGATGTTTATGTAAATACCGGTTACCAAGTTGAATGGTAACAGTGATCATTGGTTCATCCTTGTCTGTGTATTTCGTAGACAAAACTTCTTCCAATTCCTTTTTAACGTCATCGAATGAACATAAGTCATCTATATATAAAGTAAGACCCTCTCGAGTACCTTTAATCGTTATCAGTTGTTTGTTGACTATCACGATAGGTTCACCCCAAAAAAATATTTTGTTCCCATAGTTTTTATAAGCTGTCATTGTTATGAATTTTTCCACTGCACAATAATTCGATCGGTGTTGATATACAAAGATTCATTAACAGCTTCTTAAGGGAACAGCTTCACTGTTTACGATCAAATTTACCTTGTGACCATTTTAATAATTTTGGTTTAACGATTGGATAAAGCAAAATCAGAAAAATAACGTTAGAAATAATAGTCGGAACCAGCCTATCAATCAAATATAAATTCCATGACATGGCATGAATCCCAATAAACCAATATACAATGTAAATACCTATATCTGCTGCTGTTACTCCAACTATTCCTAACAATAACGCAACAAAGTAATTCGTGTGTAGAACTTTTCGGATCCCATGTATAGCATAAGTAACGATCCCATAAGTAAACATGTACACCCCTATTACATTAGTATATACAATATCTAGCATTAAACCGAAGAGAATTGCATATAGAATAGAGTAATATGTACTTTCTAGATCGTAAAAAACACTAATAAGGATAAGAAAAATAAGGATCCAATGCGGAACAATAATCCATTTGTCCGCGATTAGACTTTCTGGCAAAAAATCTAGGGCAACCCCTTGAAAAACAAGAATCATTAACAGAAGGAAAGGGAGATAGAATCTCTGCATTATTCTTCCTCCTCCAGCTTTTCTTCGTCAGGTGTTGGCATAACACGATCCACTACAATTACGTGGTTCATAGCGTACAAATCTGCAGAGGGTTCTACATATGCCACTTGTGTTAATCCATATTGATCTGGGTTAACCTCTTTTATTTTTCCAATCTCTAAGCCTGATATAAACAAACCGCCTAGCCCAGAGGATACAACTAGGTCATCCTTGTTAACTTTCGAGTCATACTCTGTTAATTCTAATAGCAAAGAATCACTTTCTTCATCATATCCAACAATAAAGCCTGAAGGATCTTTGTCCTGATCAGCTACATCAATAGAGACAGAAATCCTATTTGAACGATCAAAACCATTTAATAGTAAAACGGTAGATGTAAATTGAGAAGCAGTTTGTACCTTCCCTATCATACCTTCCCCTGTTATAACTGCCATATTGGCTTCTACGCCATCTTGTTTTCCTTTGTTTATAGTAATAAGCTTAAACCATTGCTCATGACTACGTGATACTACCGATGCTTGGATTGGAACAAAGTCCTTAATACTCTCCGTTTTATCCAAAATGCTTTGTAACTCTTCATTGTCTATTTTTAATTCCTGGTTCTCATGAACAAGTAGTTTATATTTACCAAGACGTTCTTTGAGCACTTGGTTTTCTTTATAAACATTTTTTATCTCATCAATATTAGAAAAAATAGTCGTCGTAAATTCTACCGGAACGTGAGCAATTCCTTGTATCCACCCAACGGTGTCCTTTAGAAATTGTTCGGCAGTTGTAAGTTCATCTCTATCTCGTAAAGAAAAACCGATTAGTCCAACAAGAAGGATAAAACCAATTAGAATGATAAATAGTCTTTTTTTACGGAAAAATAACATATAAACACCTACTTACTCCAATGTGGAACGAGTGGATATATTGGGATGAGACTTAAAATGTTGAATATACTCAAGCGATTTACCAGTACCGATTGCAACACTATCTAAAGGTTCTTCCGCAACAAATACCGGCATCTTCGTTTCATCACTGATCACTTGATCTAGTCTTTTTAAAAGTGCTCCTCCACCTGACAATACAATCCCTCTATCCATAATATCTGCTGCAAGCTCTGGTGGAGTTTTTTCTAATGTATTTTTTACTGCCTCAACGATAGCAGTAACGGTATCTTTTAATGAAGAAGCAATTTCCCCTGCTGATATTGTAATCGTTTTTGGTAGCCCTGTCAGTAGATCTCTACCCCTAATGTCCATTTCTTCATTTTCAAATGGTTCTCCGGCAGATCCAATATCCATCTTAATTGACTCGGCAGATCTTTCCCCAATCATGAGGTTATATTTCTTTCTCACATATTGGGTAATTGATTCATCCATATCATCCCCTGCAACCCGAATAGACTGACTAGTTACAATTCCACCTAGGGAAATGATGGCAACTTCTGTCGTTCCCCCACCAATGTCAACAATCATACTTCCAGTTGGTTCCCAGACAGGTAGGCCTGCACCAATCGCTGCTGCAAAAGGTTCTGCTATTGGAAATGCATCCTTTGCACCTGCTTGTTTAGTTGCATCGATGACAGCGCGTTCCTCTACCATCGTAATGCCAGATGGAACACAAACCATTACATTTGGCTTTTTCGCAAAAGAAGATCGATTTTTTTGAGCTTGTTTAATATAATATTTCATCATGGCAGCAGTCGTATCGTAATCTGCAATTACACCATCTTTCATAGGCCTGATAACAGAAATATTACCTGGAGTTCGTCCAATCATATTTTTAGCAGAGCTACCTACTGCTTCAATTTCCCCGGTTGTTTTGTTCATAGCCACAACAGATGGCTCTCTAACTACAATTCCTTTACCTTTAACAAAAACCAGCGTATTTGCTGTTCCTAAATCTATACCTAAATCCTGAGATAAACTAAATCTTGCCAACTAAATCTCCCTTTCCTAGAACTATTTCATGTTGTTTGCACAGTTAGTTATATGTACGTTGTGCTTTTATATTTCAATCATAACATGAAAATTAACCCATAATCTTTTTTCACGTTAATCAGACTAAATTTTACAACTAATGAGAATAAGCGCCAAATACAAGGCTAAACTTGTAGAAGGCGCCAACAAATCTTTGTTGATATTAATTATACGAAAAAAAAAAGAAAATAGATAGTATTATAAATATCCTTTTTCTTTTAAAGAAACAAATTTGTGATCCCCGATAACTAAATGATCAAGTAACTCAATACCGATCATTTTACCACATTCCGCTAACCGTTTCGTTACATGAATATCTTCTTGTGAAGGGGAAGGATCTCCAGAGGGGTGATTATGCGCACAGATAATGGAAGCAGCTGAACGTTTAACGGCTTCACGAAAGACTTCTCGAGGATGGACAATTGAGGCGTTTAAACTTCCGATGAAGATGGTTTGACGATGAATAACTTGATTTTTTGTATTTAAAAACAAAACAACGAAATGCTCCTGCTTTAATATTCTCATCTCTTCCATCACATAGTCTGCACCGTCTTCAGGACTACGAATGACATATTTCTCCTGTGGCTTCAATTGATGCATTCTTTTACCTAATTCAATTGCAGCCAAAATGACGACAGCCTTTACTGGGCCAATTCCCTTAATTGCAACAAGTTCTTCTATAGTGGAGTCTCTCAGTAAATTCAAGCCTTCAAAATGCATCAACACACGCTGTGAAAGCTCACTGACAGACTCTTCCTTTGTCCCTGTACCTAATAAAATGGCAAGCAGTTCTTGGTTAGAAATATTAGTAGGGCCTGCTTTAATAAGTCTTTCACGCGGTCGATCCTGCTTCGGAATATTCTTCATCATCACATTTATAGTCATATCATGCATCCTCCCTAATTCCTTTATTTAGGATAAATATTAAAATCACGTAAATAACGAACAACTATTGAAACTGGTAAGCCAACTACATTATAATAGTCACCTTTAATTTCTCTTACTAAGAACGCACCCTTCGATTGAATCCCATATCCACCAGCTTTATCCATAGGATCACCTGATTCTACATATTGATCAATTTCTTCTTCAGACACATGCCAAAACGACACTTCTGTTTTAACTGAAAATACTTGTTCACGATCCCTAGATTTAATCATAACGCCCGTATAGACACTATGCTTCTTGCCATTTAGTTGTGTTAACATTTCTTTGGCATGTTGTTTACTCTGTGGTTTTGTTAACACTTCACCTTCAAAGCTTACTACTGTATCGGCACTTAAAATAACCTCATCCTGTTTAATTTCCAATTCGTTCCCTTTCATTACAGCTAATTGCTCAACGAGTTGCCTTGGATCCTTTATTACCATTTTTGATTCATCTATTTCGCTGAATGTAACACGAAATGGAATATTAACTAATTCTAGCAGTTCCTTTCTCCTGGGTGATCCGGAAGCCAATATTAACTGATTCATTGTCTTATCTCCCTTTCTATAATTGATATTTTACTTGTCTTAACGTATTTCAACAAATAGGCAAACTTGTAAAATCATTAAGAGAAGTAGGTCCAAAATCTATATTATCCGTAAACACATGATAAAAACTTTCTATTTCCTATAAACAAAAAAGAATAAGTAAGGTAATTTTCCCTACTTATTCTTTCCCTATTTGCTCATATTTGTTCCACATAGTTAGCAAGTGTACTTGAATGTTGTTTGAACTTGCACCATCTTTTACATCCTTGACAAAAGTGTTTCCCACTGATTGTAGTGCAGAGACTTGTTTTGAAGCATCTTTTGGAGCGGTTTTTAACCACTCTTCCCAACTAGATATGCCACTGGATAGATCAGCTTGATTCATCGATAGTGCCGCTTGCCATTTTTCAGCAAAACCTTTAAGCCATTCTGCTTCCGCTGATGTTACCGAGACTTCTGTTGCTTCTGTTTGCCAAGGCTTACCAGCATAAATTTCTAGACCCTTATCAATCATTTCTGCCTCTAGTGTATCTAAATCCTGACTAGTTGCACCAGCACCAACAAATACATGGTAACTACCATCATTCTGCCAAAGCATCGATGCATATCCAGCATCCGTAAAACTTTGTCGCGTTGCTTTCGCCTGTTCTTCCGATTGAAATACACCACCTTGGATGAGAAATGCACTTAAACTGGCTGTGGAGAATGAGGTTGTGCTAGCTTGTCCACCTTTATTATCATTATTAGTAGAAGAAACTGCAGGCATTGCACCCGATCCTTGGGCAACTTCTCCGTCATTATCAATTCCGACAAACATTCTTAACATGACAAATCCTAAGGTTATACCAATAATAGCTGCGGCTGCAGCTGCTACTCCGAATAGTTTAACGGCTTTTGGCACTTTGGGTTTCTTTTTCTTCTTTGATTGAAGTTGACTAAACCAATCCTCTTCATCTGAATGCTCTGTTTTCTCATACTCTATTAAATCTTCAGGGTTAAAACTTTTGTCAACGGCGGCTGCTTGTTCCTCAAACGAACTAGTCCAAGAGTCTTTCTGTGGTCTTGGTTTTGGTTGTGGCTGTGAATGGTCACGAATAAATGTTTCTTTCCCGTTCATTTTTACTGAGATAGGTTTACGATTGTCCACTTTGTTCCCTCGTTTCTAATAGAGTTTGTTTCACTCTATCACATTAGGTATAAAAAGTAAGACGAGTTTTGTCTAATGCAAACCCCAATTTTTCAACAAATTATTCATATTCGCAAAAAAACAACACCTATTGTGCAAAAGGTGTTGTTTTTTCTGCCGATGGTTTAAATTCGTAAGTAGGGGCCTCTACTTTTAAAGCAGCTAGATCAGGGTTGTAATAAGCTGAAAAAGTAACAGAAAAAGCTATACTATCCTCCGCAGCCTCGCTAAATTCCAATTGTTCAATCGTTACTAGTCTTTCAGCAGCGCTCAATCCTTGGATAAAGTTGTACATGCCAACGTAATTTTCAGACGTAACCTGTAATTGATATTGAACTTCTTTCACAGCACTGGAGATCCCAGTCTGCTCCGTATCCGTAGCCTCGTTCTGCTTGTCTTGCCCCGCTAAAGCTAGTTGGTTAATGGTGCTGTTCGCTTTCGTTTCGATGTCACTAAGTAAAAGTAACAGTTGATCTGTTGCCTGCTCAACTGGTAATTGTTTTTGTAGTTCAGTTGTTGGTGTTGCATTTTCATCCAATTCTTGTTGTGCTTTAGCTAATAGATTTTTCTGGATCTGTAATTGATTTTGTGCGCTTTTAACTTGGTCAGAAAGAGGGCCTACATAATAAGATCGACCTATAAAATAAAGGGCGAAAGGTAGCAACACAGCAACAGTAACAATAATGATATGAATTCTATTCCATTGTATGATCATTGCTGCCTTACCTCCTCTATCCATGCTTGTTCATTAATTTCAATTTGAAAAGAAGCTAAGTAATACGCATCATCTGATTGAACTCTATCCATCTTAGCAAATGTAACATTTTCAACAAATGCTTGTTCTCTAATAGCATAGGAGTATGCTGCAGCTTGTGTCATATCTTCTACACGTATGTCGATCGATAATCCTTCTTCCATCGAAAAGGCAAAGTGACTAAAATAAGTGTTTTCAGGTAATAACGCTATCATCCGATCTAGTAATGGAAGAGTAGGAAAAATAGAATTTTCCACACTTACTACTTGCTCTTTCAATTGCAACCTTTGTTCCTTTATGTTTTTTAAGCTCGTTAGCTCCTGTTGTTTTTCTAGGTTCTGCTGTATTTCAAGCTCTAGTGAATTTATTTGTTCCTCTTTGCTACTATGCTGCCATAATAAAATGGAAGCCGCAACGACGAGTAAAAGGACAAAAACAATAGCGATTATGTAAGGAACTACATTAATCTTCTGTTTTTCTATAAAATTTATTTCTACCATCTTCTTGTTCCTTTCCTTTTACTATTTTTTTGCTTTAATAGCTAAACCAATTACTTCGGCAAACCTTGCTGGATGATGAATCGCTTCTTCTAGTTTATTCATGGATTCGATCGGCAATGTAAATCGTTCTCTCATTGCAGTAATCACTTGATTTAAGTTCGGAAAGTCTCCCGATAATAGTATTTTTGTGATTTGTTCCGTTCCATCCATAACAGAATATTGATAGAAATCCATAAACCGTTCAATTGTCACGATCTGGTCACTAATTACTTGTTCCAAATCTTCCATTTCTCCTGTCCAAACTAATTCATTTTTCGTATCATCCCAAACCCAGCTATTTCGATTTAAATTTGATTTGATGTGCCTAGTAAAGATTGGTTTGTTTTGCTTGAAAGCAGTTAGAACAGTAGCATCCTTACACCATTGTATAGTAAGCAGATGTTCATTTTCGTTAGGTAAATCTAATTTATAATACAGTCTATAAAGCGATAACGATGATAAATCTGCAACTTTTGGCTTCAAACCGGAAAGATGAAATACTTTTAGAAATTCGTTTATTCTTTCTTTTGGGTAAGCAAAAAGTAATATTTTACTTTGATCCTTCTCTTCCCCTGTTAGAACGAAATCAACGACTGGATCTTGAAAAGGCAGACGGATACTTGCATCTAACTCCATATGGATATAGCTTTTCGTCTCTTCCTTTGACAGTCCTTTTGGAACCAATTGCTCACGTATTGTAACAAAAGAATCTGGAACACAAAAAGAAAGCGATGCGTTTCTCCATTTTTTGTTTTTCACAAGTTGCTCCAGGCTTGTTTGGAAGTTTTTGTTATCGATTATTTTCCCATCTTCCATTACACCTGGTTCTAGTACTAACTCTCCATAGTCCGTGATACCCTCAATAGTCGGCTGACTGCTCACTACATAGCGTACTACTCGGTCTTTAATTACAAAATTAACCTGCTTGTTTAAATTGATCAACATGCTGCTGTCACCCTCTTAGAAAAAAGTTGTTATATACCAATGAATCATGTTTTCACCAAAAAAGTAGCTCGTTAAACTCCCTAAAACAATAAATGGACCAAATGGGAACGGCTCTTTTCGCTTAATGATTTTCATACTTAATAGAGCAATACTAATAATTGTTCCATATAAGGTAGCTAAAAGGAAAGCAAGTAAAACTCCTTGAAATCCTAATACTATGCCTAGTAACGCTAATAATTTCATATCACCGCCACCCATACCACCTTTACTTACGATAATAATTAGTGCAAGTAAAAGGTATGCCGATACAGCGCCTATAACGGGAGACCACCACGGATCAAGAGGAACAATAATCCTCATCACTATAAAGAAAGGCAGAAAGAACAGTAATACTCGATTTGGTATTAGCATGTACTTTAAATCGCTTACTATAATAATGGAATAAAGGGAACACATGAATAAAGCAGTTAATAGCTCCCATTGGAAGCCAAGTGTATAAAAGCTAAAAGCAAATAAAACACCTGTCACTAACTCCATAACTGGATAAATAGGAGAAATAGATTTTCGACAATGGCGACACTTGCCCATTTGAATCAAATAGGAGAAGACTGGTATTAGTTCATACCATGAAAGTGTGTGGTGACAATGAGGACAATATGATCTTTGGGATTCAAACATTTTTTTCTCAGGCACACGTAACCCAACGACGTTAAAAAACGAACCAAATATAATTCCGATGATAAAAAAATAGATGAGGTAAAAGGTTTGCATGGTTTATCTCCTGTATATGTAATGAGATCCCTCAAGGGAGGGATCTCTAGAATAGTTTATCCATAATGGTAAATTATTGTGTAGGATTAGTAAATGTATATTCTCCATTATCTAAGAAAATACTGTCTGTTCCAGGTCTATCTACATCTTCATCCACCAAATAACCTTCAGTAATTAAATCATTAACTGTTGTGTTTCCAGTTATATCTCCTGCAGCATTAGCTAGGCGTGCAGCCTCTAATATCATTTCATCTTCAGCATCATTAGCATCATTTCGTGCATTATCAATAATTCCACCAATCGCAGGCACAGCAATCGCAACAATAATCCCCAAAATAACGATAACTGCAAGTAATTCAACCAACGTAAAACCTTTCGCATTGTTCAACTTCTTAAGTGCTTTTTTGAACATGTCAACACTCTCCCCTTGTTTAAAATTTTCATAAAAAAGGACTACCAACATGAAGGCATAAAGATTCATGATGCTAGTCAGTCGGTTGCACTAATTGCTCCTGATTATCCAAGTGCCCAAATATAGATAATCGCTCATAGCATCCTGTCCTATTTTATTTATTCGTTGTTTTTCACAACATTCTACTTACGTCTATTATACTATAAGTCACATCGTTGTCTATAACTTTTTTACTATAAATTCTACTATTCCTGTCAAATACCTTCAAATAATGAAAACATTGGGATAACGATT
This sequence comes from Aquibacillus kalidii, assembly GCF_014280935.1. GTDB lineage: Bacteria > Bacillota > Bacilli > Bacillales > Amphibacillaceae > Aquibacillus_D > Aquibacillus_D kalidii. The sequence continues at coordinate 67,040 of NZ_JACLZI010000016.1, read as the reverse complement.
GCCATTACAATAGCACCAACAACAGTTGCTAAGAAAACGATCATTACAGGTTCTATTAATGACTTTAGTTTATCTGAAGCTTCGTCCAAATCTTGCTCATAAAAGTCTGCTACTTTTTTTAACATGGCATCTAGTGAACCTGTCCTTTCACCAACTGCAATCATTTGCGTTACTAGCTTCGGAAAAACCCAATTCTCTTGCATAGGGGCAGCAAGTGATTCCCCTTGCTCTAATGATTGTCCACTCGCTTTTAATACTTTCTTAATCACACGATTATTAATAACCCGTTCGGTAATTTCTACTGCTTGTAAGATTGGAACTGAGCTATTTAACAATGAACTCAATGTTTGGGTCATTCGTGCAAGCAATGATTTTTGAATAAACTTTCCGAAAATTGGAATTCGAAGCTTGGCCAAGTCAAAGCTATACGCAAAATGTGGCTTCTGTTCTAAATACTTGTAAACAAATACTGCTGTGATTACTAATAGTAACAATAACCACCAAAACTTCTGAACAACGTCACTGATATTCAAAATAAAAGCAGTATACGCCGGAATTTCTTGATCAAATGAAATAAACATACTTGTAAAAATAGGAACAATATAAGCTAATAAGAAAATGGTTATTAAAACTGAAATAGCTCCTATCACCATTGGATACGTTAAGGCGGTCACGATTTTTTGTTTTAACTGGTATTGTTTTTCATAATAGCTTGCCATATTTTCTAAAATTTCATCTAAATTACCACTTACTTCACCTGCATTAATCATACTTACTAGTAACTCAGGGAATAGTTTAGGAAATTCTGCCAGTGCTTCTGAGAGTGCAATCCCTTCTTCTAAAGAATCTTGTACCTTAGCTAAAGCATTTTTCAATTGCTTGTTAGCAGTTTGATCCTCTAAAATAGATGTTGCTTCTACTAAGGATATACCCGCATCAACGAGAGTTGAAAACTGTCTTAAAAAAATAACAAAATCCCTATTTTTAATAGCTTTTCCTAGGTAGATATCTTTGTATAGAAAACTATTGAGCTCATGAATATCAAAAACAGTCGTACCTTCTTGTCTTAGCAGCGTAATTGCTTCCCGTTTAGACTCAGCGTCAATCTTTCCTTTAAGTGTTTTTCCAAGTCGGTTCTTCCCTTTATAACGAAAATAGGTCATTTATTCACCCTCTTTCCCTTAAATAAGGAAGTGCGTGCTCTTGAGTAATAACTCCATTATTAACTAGCTTTTTAATGTCCATTGTCATCGTATGCATACCTTGATCGCGAGCTGTTTGCATTGTATTCGGTATTTGGTGCATTTTCTCATTTCGGATTAAATTCTTCACAGCAGGTGTATTAATTAAAATTTCCGTTGCTGCTACTCTACCTTTTCGGTTGGCAGTTTGGAACAACCTTTGTGAAACAATTGCTTGTAACACATTGGCCAATTGAATTCTAATTTGACCTTTTTGATGACTCGGAAATACATCTATAATACGATCCATCGTCGACGATGCATCAGTAGTATGCAAGGTACCAAGTACAAGGTGCCCAGTTTCAGCAGCCGTAATAGCTGTTGATATTGTCTCTAAATCTCGCATTTCGCCTACTAGAATGACATCAGGATCTTGGCGAAGACAGGCACGTAACCCATTTTGGAAATTGATCGTATCAAAGCCTACTTCTCTTTGATCAATAATACATTTCCCATGAGAGTGCAAATATTCGATTGGATCTTCAAGCGTTATAATGTGTTTATTCATCGTTTTATTCATATAATCAATCATTGCTGCTAACGTCGTACTTTTCCCACTACCTGTTGGCCCAGTGACAAGTACAAGACCTTGTGTGCGTGCCGCAATATCTTTAAGTACATCAGGCAAATCTAGTTGGTCAATACTCGGAATGTCAGTTGGTACAATTCTTATCGCAAGCGAAATACAACCTCGTTGATAAAAGATATTCATACGAAATCGTGAAACACCAGCTATCCCATGTGATAAGTCCATTTCACGCTTAGTACGAAATTCTTCCCATAGTGCTTCGGTTAAAACGCTTCTTGCCATTTCTTCTGTATCAACCGGATGTAATTCCTCTTCGCCATGTGGTAATAAATCGCCGTGAATACGGAATACAGGAGGTGTTCCTACAGTTAAATGGATGTCAGATGCGTTTTGATAAAAAGCTGCTTTTAACAAAGATTCTAAACGATTCATAATGCTCTCCCCTATTCCTCCGTTGCTACTCGTAAAACTTCTTCGATAGTTGTTTGTCCTTGTTTTACCTTAGCCAATCCATCATCTATTAAAAATTTCATTCCGTTTTCTTTAATATATCTTTGAATTTCTGGCATAGAATTATTGTTCATCATCATCTGTCTCATAAAGTCATCAATAATAAGTAATTCATTAATTGCCATTCGTCCTTTATATCCCGTATCTTTACAGCTATTACAACCCTTACCTTCTGCAACCTCTTCGATTTCAATCTCATACTTATGAAATAGATTTTTTTCCATTTCCGTAGCAGGTCGGGTATGCTTACAATCTTTGCATACCTTTTTAACTAACCGCTGAGCCATGATCGCTGATAAAGAGGAAACAACTAAATATGGCTCAATATCCATATCAAATAGTCTTGGTATTGCCGCAACTGCACTATTCGTGTGCAGCGTGCTAAACACCATGTGCCCAGTTAACGCTGAGCGAATAGCAATTTCTGCTGTCTCTCGATCACGAATCTCCCCAACCATAATAATATTTGGATCCTGACGCAAAATTGAGCGTAATCCTTTCGCAAATGTCAACCCAATCCCAGTATTAACTTGAACTTGATTAATACCATCCAACTGATATTCTACCGGGTCCTCTACGGTAATTATATTTACTTCTTCTCGATTCAACTTGTTAATCGAAGCATAAAGTGTAGAGGTTTTCCCAGATCCAGTTGGTCCAGTTAAAAGCACTAAGCCAGAGGGCTGTGAAATAGCTTTTTCATACTTAGCTAAATTTTCTGGACTTAAATCTAGCTCGGAAAGCTTTTTAAAAACATTACTTAAATCTAATATACGGATAACAATTTTCTCACCAAATACGGTTGGTAACGTAGATACCCGTAAATCTATTGGCTTATCATCTAAAACTAATCTTACTCTTCCGTCTTGAGGTAATCTAGTTTCCGTAATATTTAGGTTAGACAAAATTTTCGTTCTAGCAATTAAGGAGTTTTGCAACCTTTTCGGAATCGTCCGCTCTGTTCTAAGTACACCATCAATTCGATACCGGATGGAAAGATTTACTTCATTCGGATCGATATGAATATCACTAGCTTTTAAATGTACACCAGTTTGAAGAATCTGGTCCATAATACGGATAGCCGGAGCATCATCGTGTGCTTCAGCCTCTTCCTCTTCCAACTCACTATCACCAAGGTCATAAAATTTGTTAATCGCTTGTAATATATCATCTTTTGAAGCGATAACTGGCTTGATTTCAAACCCAGTAGATAGTTCTAAATCATCAATAGCATAGTAGTCCATAGGATCGTTCATTGCTACTAGAATCGTATTATCTTGTTGTGTTAAAGGTAATAATAGATTTCTCTGGGCCACATCTTTTGGTATTAATTCCATCAATGTTCTGTCTACTGGATAGCGATATAACGAAACACTCTTAATACCTAGCTGTAATTCAAGAACCTCTAGCAATTGTTGTTCTGTAATATAGCCCTGTTCAAGAAGAGCATCCCCAAGCTTCTGTCCGTCTTTTTTCCGTTCTAAAGCTTCGACAATTTCAAATTCGGTTAGGATCCCTGCATCTTTGAGTAGGTCTCCGAGTTTTCTTTTTCTGTTTGTAGTAGCCATATTATTTCCTCCCAGCGAGCGGATACTCAATTCGTAGTTTCTTTTTGGGGTGCAGGCACAATTAAGTCTCCACCTGTATTTTCATCTTCATCACCTGATAGAAAATCAAGATCTGTTTTTTGATAGGTTACTTCTGTACCACCTGTTCCTTTGAAACTATTGGAAATAATAGCTCCCACAATTTGAGCACCGCCATTAAGATCCACTTCAGCATTTGGAGCGAAAATAAAAGATGGACTATATGTTCCACCACTAATTTTCACTTCGTCTCCAGCAGTTAATAAATACCCTTTTAAACCAGCACTTCCAGTTATTTGAAAATCTGCACTTTCTGCATATACAAATCCAAATATTCTCTGATCTCCTGACATCATCAACTCTTTACCTTCATTATCCCCCTTTAAATAGATTCTTAAATCATGAACAATACCTCCATTATTGATTGAACTACTTGAACCTAATTCAATTGATTTTTTAACATAGAGCGTCAGGCTTCCTCCGCCCAAAATATTTATGTGCCCATTCTTAATATTCAGGTAGTCTACTACCATGGATCTATCCTGTCCATTTGTGTCAATATTTAATGAGTAATTACTCTGTACGATAATCTCATTAAAAGCTACATTTTTAGTTAATTCTAATGTATAGCCATCTGTTAGGTAACTATCAATTCTAAGATCATGATTTTGTATTACGTAATACCGCTCTGAATCACTTTTCACTACCTCTTTACTATCTAGTGGATCAAATTCAGGAAATGAAGGAAACTGTGGTAATTTCAACATTGTAGTCGCTCTTCCGACTACGTTTATATTTACATCATTAGGCTTTTTTAACGCTATATCTACTGCCTGGTGTGGAACATATAAATTGCCAGTAATGACTGGTTTTCCATTTAGCTCTACACTATTTGACTTTATTGAGTTAGTACCTGCGTCACCAGTAATCGTTGCACTTCCACTCATGATAATATCCTCATTTGTATAAACGGCCATATCCACTGGGAAACTACCTCCACCGCCAGATGATGATCCCCAATTAACCTTAAACTCTTTTTCCACCGTTCTTGATCGTTTACCAATTTGACCTACTGATACTATCTTATAATTTTCATCATCTATTTTTTCTACTTTTACAGTTGCTGTTGGAGTATCATTAAAGTGCTTTTCAAATGTATTTGCCGGCAAAGTTTTCTCTTCTAATAATTCAACAGTTAAATCACCTGCATTTTTATTATTTTGTATCCATTCTTGTATTTCACTGAATCGTTTGGTCATACCAGCCTCTGCAATATAATAAGTTGCTTGATATTCCCTATCCACCGTACTAAGCTTTGTATTACTCACTGCTACCCCTAATAATCCTAATCCAAGTACAGTTAGCACAGTAAAAACCATAAGCACCATAACTAGCGTAGCACCGCGCTCGTTACCAATACCGCGACTTTTAACTATCCTCATCTATCTTCACCTACTCTCTTATATAAACTACTGTAGATAAGGAAGATGTCTTATTAAACTGATTCGGTAAACTTTCTACTGAAATGGTTAACTTATTACCATCCTTCTCTACATTGAATTCGTCAATATCACTTACGAATAAAACATCATTTTTTAGAAGATCATTATTTACTAGTTTATAAGAATCTGTGCCAACAGTAAGAGTTCCCTCATTCACAAAAACAGTATTTTCTCCTACTGTTCTAATCTCTTTTGTCAACGTATTAACAACAAGTCTAACATTTGCTTGATTATCTATCTGTTCTGTTTGACTAGTAAACTGTTTTTGACCAAATATATGAACGGAGCTTATTAAGAGGATAATCATTGACATAATTGCTAGTGTGGCCAATAACTCCACTAAAGTAATCCCTTTTTCGTTGTTCAATCAGATTCACCCTCTAACTTTTTCCAGTTATATATCGTTTCCATTTGGGCTTCTAGTTTGTTTGATTTGCTTTCATATACTTTCACTAGAACGTTTCCGATATTAGTAGAAGATGGTTTATCCAAAGTTAAAGCAATCTTGTATTCATCTGTATCTTTAGAAAATGTGTATTCCATTGTAGCGCCATTATTTTGCCCCGCAACATAACCGGTATTTTCCACCAGCTCCGTTAATGCCTTAGAAAAGGTGTACTGTGTTGTAATATGATACATTTTTTCCATTTCTTCCTGTGCCAAATAGGTCGCGTCTGAAATGTCTTCTGTGATTTCGTTCGTCTTGGCAGATTGGACAAAGAAAGCAAGAAAAGAAAGGATCACAATAGATAGGATTGTAATAGAAGCAAGTATCTCTATTAACGTGAAACCTTTGTTACTCTTCAATAATGTTCCCATTACTTTCTTCACCCTTTCATTCATAAATTTACGGTTCAAATCAGTATATAATCTTAGTATAAATTTTATCTATGAATATGTAAATCTTATAATTATAACTATTGACCTACCATCAATGACCAAAAGTTGTATTCACTCCACAAAAAAAGCCTACCTTTGTACTATTTACCAAGTAAAAGGTGGCTTTATCTACTTCTTTTATCACTCTGCTTGTAATTGAGCACCGATCAATTTATCATACATGGCTACTTTATTTCTCCCCTGCTGTTTGGCACCAATATACATGGCACGGTCAGCATGTCGGATTAAATCAATTGGATCTTCACAATTATCTGGATAAGTGGCAACGCCTACACTCGCTGTCACATTAACGAGTATTGGATCTTCTTTATCTAAAATGTGCTGTTTGAGGACAAAAGAATTACTTGCTATTTCTTTACGGATGAGTTCTGCGATTCTTAATGATTCCATTTTTGTACAGTTAGGTAGTAAGACAACAAATTCTTCTCCACCGTACCTTGCAACAATTCCTTTATCATCCATTAATAGTTTTAAGCGATTCGACAACTCTTGTAGGATCTCATTTCCACTTTGATGCCCATAAGTGTCATTAATATGCTTGAAACGATCTAAATCTAATAAAACTAAGGAGATATGTTCGTGCCTTTTAGTCAGTCTTATGTTTGCAAAATAATTCTGGATGTAATTATCAAAAAATCGGTAATTGTACAAGCCCGTTAACTGATCACGTTCACTGCGCTTTCTTGTTTCTTCATAGTTACGTGCATTCTCTAGCGCGACCGCTAAGTAATTTACTAGAATATCAAGAATCATAAACTGATACTTTTCGAAGCCACCTTTTCGTTTCGAAATTAACGTTATAACGGCAACGATTTTATTGTTCCTTTGCACTGGTACAGAAATGATACTTTCCCCTTGTACTGGCAAATAACTTTCCGCAAATTGTGCCCAATCTTTTTGACTTTTATAGGTAATCGTCCTATTTTCTCCCCAAGCCTTACCGCTTACCGCTTCAAATTTCCTTAGTTTATCATTTGCAGGGAATTCTATCTTACCTTCCACATCATATAATCTGGATAGTTTTAACGTTTCTGCATCTACTACCTCATATACATACGAGTAATCAACAGCCAGCAATTTAGTCACACGTTGCACAAACAAGTCGATTACCTCATTAACTTCAAGCTCCCCAGTTAACTCATGTCCGATCTCACTCGTTTCCTGTAGATAATCATTAACTTGTTGACTAGAATGAAATAGTTTTAAAATGATAGAAATACTGATAAATGGAAAGCTAACAAAGTATATACCAGCTACATCAAAATCTCTGTACATCATAAACAACACAAATCCTACCGGAAGGACAACCAAAGTTGTACAAAATTCCCAAATAACACTTTTATTCAAAAATTTGACCTGTGATCCTACTAAGAATCTGCGGAAACAATATAATAATAAATGATTCGTCACAAAAACAGTAATAGCATAACCAAGCAATGGTACAACTTCACGGAATGTAGATAGATGAAATTCACCCACCGTACCTCCTAACCATTTGTACACACTTGCAGCAGCCAACGAAACAAATAAAAACATCAATAAATTCAGCGGAATTCTGTATGAGTCAGAACGTGATATCTTAACCTTAGCGAGCACAATAAGTACAGCTAATTGCGTTAGCATTACCTCCATAAATAATCCATAACTAAGAAACACTGCAAACCCTATTCCGTGCACAAAGAAAATAGGCGTGTTGCTTACGATAAATGGAAAGAACGCAACAATACAGGCAACTAATCCATACGATATAATTGCCAACAGCTCTCCTTCAATATCCGGGAAAGATGTTTGGTATATAAAAGCTATAGTTAGTGGCCAAATAAACAATAAAGCTACCCATAGAGCTATTTTTTTATAGTTTGGCACCATGCTTACGACATCCCCTAAACACAATATTCTATTTTTGATATATGACTTATTAACCATGAAGAAAAAGAAATCTAATAGTTCAAAGATATCATATTTTCTGTAAATTCTCAAAATAGTTTTGAATTAATTGAATAAAATAAATGGACCCCGTGATAAAGGTAATTCTATCTTCTGATTGTTGTTCCATTATTTCTTGTTGAATAACGTTATACCAATCATTATTCATTTGTTTATTTTGGTGCTTGGATAAGCGATATAATGACTCAGAACTAGAAGCCCGAGGGTGATCAAAGCTAGTAAATGAAACTTTAATAAAGGTGTCATCAAAGTGTTCAACCATTGGCTGTAGTGGCTTATCCTTGAATGCAGCAAAGATTAGATGTTTCTTTTTATCTGGAAAATAACGATTTACAGTATTAATAAAAGACGTGATTCCTTCCTGATTATGTGCAGCATCAACATAGACAGATGGATTTTCTAGAATCCGCTCAAATCTGCCAGAAATCGTTGCTTTACGAATGGACTCTTTTGTTTTAACCAAGTCAAGTTGATTCGGAATTATCCGATTTAACTCTAAAAGGGACATATAGGCAACAGATGCATTAATTACCTGATGCTTGCCTTTCATCGAAATCACAATATCTGTCTCCTGTTCATCACTTACAAAAGTAAAAGCCTCTTCTAAGTCCCTGCTTATCCTTACATTTACACTACTAAAATCCACCCCATACTGCTTAATTGGGGCATCTAGTTTTTTTGCTTCTAAGTGGATAACTTCTGCAGATGCTTGATTTAATTCCCCAACAACTACAGGTACATGTTGCTTTATGATACCAGCCTTATGGTAAGCTATTTCCTCATACGTTTCCCCTAAAAATCGAACGTGATCTTTGCCAATGTTTGTTATAATAGACAACAATGGAATTAGACAATTAGAGAAGTCTTCTCTACCACCCATGCCTGCTTCGATTATGGCGAAATCTACTTTATCCTCAAAATGGAGTAGAGCAATCATAAACAATAATTCATATTCAGTTGGAGGATTATCTTCTTTATCTAATATATCTATAATAGGTTGTAATCGGTTCATTAATTGAATGAAAGAATGTTCGTCAATAGCTTGGTTATTGATCTGAATGTGCTCATTCATTTCTGCATGAGGAGATGTAAATGTAGCAATATTATACCCATTATCTAGGAGTGCTTGTTTTATGTACGTTAAGGTTGATCCTTTACCATTTGTACCTGCGATATGAATAACGTTGAGGTTTTGTTCTGGATTTCCAAAATACGCTAACATGATGTTCATCCTAGATAATCCTGGCTTAATCCCAAGTAAATTGCGTTGTTTTAAAAAATCTATCACTTCGTTTATAGTAGTTAACATAGTCGGTAATCCTACCTTAATTTTTATTAAATAACATTACTTGCTTGCAAAACAATGAGAATATTATATCAGTTAATCTATTTATTTAAAACTTTAAACTTATCCCGAAAGGAAAGATCTAAACATGTACGGTTGGGTTATATATAATGGGCATCTACAAGGAAGTAAATTCCTAGATTTTGCAGAATCAATCCATAAAGCTGGTAAACAAAATAATGTAACAATAGATATTGTGAAAAATAATCAGCTTCTATCCTTTCTATCAGAAAAGGGGAGTAATTTACTATTTCAAATTGATAAGCCACTCCCTGATTTCGTCATCTTTGGTGATAAAGATATTACACTAGCATGGCAACTAGAGTCGATGCAGATTCCAGTCTTTAATTCAGCTACAGCAATAGACATTTGTGATAACAAAATTACAACCTACCAAAAGTTAGCCGAAAATGGTCTACCAATTCCTAAAACGGTAGCAGCCCCAAAGATTTTCGCTAACGTCCAGGACATTGATCTTGAAACTTTTTATCCGATAGAAAAACAAATGGATTATCCAATGGTTGTGAAAGAGGCATATGGCTCATTTGGTGAACAGGTTTATCTTGTTCATAATAGAAAAGAACTTGATGAAATAATAACAGAAATAAAGGATAGACCTTTTGTTATACAGGAGTTTATTTCAAGTAGTTATGGCAAAGATATAAGACTTAATGTCGTTGGAAATAAAGTAGTTTCCTCCATGCTGAGAAGTGCTGCCAATGATTTCCGAGCGAATAGTCAAACAGAAGGTGTATCTGAGATGTACACTCCGACTGAAAAAGAGGTTGAACTGGCAATTCAAGCTACAAAAGCTATTGGTGTTGATTTTGCTGGAGTCGATTTATTATTTGGTCCTAATCAACAACCAATTATCTGTGAAGTTAATTCAAATGCACACATCAAAAAAACACTAGCTGCAACAGGGGTAGATGTCGCGGATCATATTGTTAAATATGTAATTAGCAAAATATAGTAAACTAGTTCCATGTGGTATCAAACTAATCGAATAGCCTTTATTGCAGTAAAAAAGCGTGAATATCCCTCCAAGGGAATTCACGCTTTTCCTCTTTATGCCAAAAGCAATGCTTATGATTGAAGTTCTTTAATTCTTGCTTCTACCTTAGCTTTCTTTTCAGCATAATCTTTTGCTTTTTGTTTTTCTTCTTCTACTACTTTTTCAGGTGCCTTACTTACAAAACCTTCGTTAGCTAGTTTCTTTTCAACTCTTTCTACTTCTTTGTTCCATTTATCCAACTCATTATTTAAACGAGCAATTTCTTTGTCCACGTCAATTAGACCTTCTAGTGGTAAGAAAATATCTGCACCCGTAATGACAGCTGACATTGCCTTTTCTGGGGCACTAACCTCTGTTGCTATCGTTAGTTCACTAGGATTACAGAATTTTTCTAAATATTGACGGTTCGTTTCTAGTTGTTTAACAATGAATTCGTCTTTTGCTTGGATAAGTAGTTGAACTTGTTTTGACATTGGTGTATCAACTTCTGCACGAATATTTCTTACAGCACGAATGATATCTACCAAACGTTTCATCTCTTCAGCCGCTTGTTCATCATGTAAGTCTTGACGAACCTTAGGCCAACTAGCTTGTGTGATTGATTCACCTTCGTGAGGAAGATGCTGCCAAATCTCTTCTGTAACGAAAGGCATGAATGGATGTAGCATGCGCATCGTTTGGTCTAATACATAAGCTAGTACAGATCTTGTTGTTTGTTTCGCTTTTTCATCTTCTCCGTACAATGGCAGCTTCGCCATTTCGATATACCAATCACAGAATTCATCCCAGATGAAGTTATATAAGTGTCTTCCAGCTTCCCCAAACTCATATTTATCAACATTTTTGTCAACTTGTACGATGGTTTGATTAAGTCGGGTTAATATCCACTTATCCGCAACTGATTTCTCACCTGACAAATCAATGTCTTCATATTGGATGTCTCCAAGGTTCATAATGACAAATCGAGAAGCATTCCAAATTTTATTTACAAAATTCCAAGTAGATTCTACTTTTTCCCATTGGAAACGTAGATCCTGCCCTGGAGTAGAACCAGTTGAAAGGAAATAACGTAGGGAATCAGCGCCGTATTTCTCAATTACTTCCATCGGATCAACACCATTCCCCAATGACTTACTCATCTTACGGCCTTCTGCATCACGTACTAAACCGTGTATGAGTACATCTTCAAATGGTCGAATATCATTAAATTCTAATGATTGAAAAATCATACGTGAAACCCAAAATCCAATAATGTCATAACCTGTTACTAGAACATTTGTTGGGAAGAAATGTTTAAATTCTTCGTTGTCCGTATCTGGCCAGTTAAGAGTAGAAAACGGCCATAATGCAGAGGAGAACCAAGTATCTAAAACATCACTATCTTGCTCCCAATTTTCTATGTCAGCTGGAGCTTCCTTCCCAACATAAACTTCACCTGTTTCTTTATGGTACCATGCTGGTATGCGGTGTCCCCACCATAGCTGACGTGAAATACACCAGTCTCGCGTATTTTCCATCCAACGTAGATAATTGTTTTCAAATCGCTCAGGAACAAAATGAACCTTTTCGTCATCAGATTGTCTTTGTAGCTTAACAGCCTCGTCTGCTAATGGCTGCATATTAACAAACCATTGGGTAGAAAGATAAGGTTCAACTACAGCTCCACTTCGTTCAGAGTGTCCAACAGAGTGCATATGTTCTTCAATCTTAAAGAGAATGCCCTCTTCTTGAAGGTCTTTTACTAATTGTTTTCTACATTCAAATCGGTCCATACCTTTGTATTTACCTGCTCGATCATTCATTGTACCGTCTTCATTCATAACGAGAATGCGTTCTAGGTTATGACGGTTACCAATTTCGAAGTCATTTGGGTCGTGTGCTGGTGTAATTTTAACAGCACCTGAACCAAATTCCATATCAACATACTCATCCGCAACAATTTCAATTTCACGGCCTATGATTGGTAGGATCACTGTTTTTCCTATTAAATGTTGATAGCGCTCATCTTCTGGATGTACGGCAACAGCTGTATCACCCAACATTGTTTCTGGACGAGTAGTAGCTATTTCGATTGATCCAGTACCGTCTTTTAATGGATATTTCATATGATAGAAATGTCCTTGAATCTCTTCATGAATTACTTCAATATCAGAAAGAGCTGTCTTTGTTGCGGGGTCCCAGTTAATAATATATTCACCACGATAAATAAGCCCTTTTTCATATAAAGTGACGAATACCTCTTTAACCGCCTCAGATAACCCTTCGTCTAGTGTAAACCTTTCTCTAGAATAATCTAATCCTAAACCAATTTTTTCCCATTGCTGTCTGATAAAATCAGCGTACTCATGTTTCCATTCCCAAGCCTTTTCTAAGAACTTTTCACGACCTAAATCGTATCTACTTTGCCCTTGTTCACGTAATTTAGCTTCTACTTTGGCTTGTGTTGCAATGCCTGCATGATCCATCCCTGGTAGGTACAAGACATCATACCCTTGCATTCGCTTAATTCGTGTAATAATATCTTGTAAGGTTGTATCCCAAGCATGACCAATGTGAAGCTTGCCCGTTACATTTGGTGGTGGAATAACAATCGTAAATGGCTTTTTATTTTTGTCGGCTTTTGCTTCAAAAAACTTACCGTCCACCCAATATTTATAGCGATCTTTCTCTACCGCAGTTGGATCATATTTAGGCGATAACGCTATTTCTTTATTTTCTTCCATCTCAACTTCCTCCTTAAACCTTCCATATACAAAATAAAAACCCTTATCATCCTTAAAAAAGGACGAAAAGGGTAAATTTCCGTGGTACCACCTTTGTTTACGAATGTCTATATCCTTTCATAACATCCGTACACTTCGTTTCGTTAACGGCTCTGCACCGTCTCCTTCTACTACTAATCCATTTCAAAGGAGCTGCATCTGAGGCGACATTCCCAAATAAACAATCCTAGGAAATCTTCCAGCTAAATGATTTCCCTCTCTATAGGCATTTACTCAGTACTCTTCCTCTTCATTGCATTTTTCACTATCTAATATAGTAGCTATTTTATCCAATTATACACAAATTAGTCAAGGTTTAAAGAGAAAGTTTACGTAAATAGGCGAAAAATGTAAAAGGAGATATTTTTATAATTATTTGCACCAACCTAGGTGACTATCGCATACAATACACCAAAAGAGTTATAAGGAGTGTTAAGATGGCACGTTTTTATCGTTACCGCTTACCACCTTGGGCAAGGTACTGCTTGTTAGTCTGTGAACGATGTACATTACCAATTATGATATTCCAAGCTCTACGGACCATTTTTATTCCCACAACATTTGATATATTTTTGCTTGCTATTTGCATTGGTATCTTTTTGGCCTTTTATCTAAAATGGATATAATCAACTCATTTAAATTTACTATTCTTCTTGATTAGCTTCTTCTTCCAGTTGTTTTTGTTTAATCTCATCACGAATTTGTTTTAAATGTTGTTGCATAGATAGACCATGGACCAATCTTCGGTAGGCTTGTTCTAAATACCTTATTTGAAATGGTTGGGATTTAGAGAACTGTTTATTATTATAAGCTTCAATTACTTGAAGATAAGAGGATGGAGTTAATAATAAAACGGCAAGCAAGCTTCTCTCGCTTAGCAATAATGGATTTTCTTTTTCATAGATAGAAAAAGAGCTCATTAAATGATTTAAATAACAGTCATGGTATTTTAATTCGTGATAATAATAGACAGCTAAGTCATACATCGGACTACCGATGTGTGACTTTTCCCAATTCACAAAGTACGTGTTACTGCTCTGATAGATGAGATGCGATGCACGTAAGTTACCATGGCAAAGTGAATGATTCATCACTCCATCTTCTTTTAAATCCTCTAAATAATAGTCATACCAATCATCTAGACTATTACATACCTGCTCGATGTCTCTGTATTGCATACAAACTCTTAATTCAAATGGAGACATATACCGCTTACTCTCATATAACTCGACGTTGGTTAAAATAGACTGACGGAAACGAGAGAGCTTTTCCTTTTCTTGTGTGATTTGTTGCTCAACTTGATCGACCTGAATATCAAGTTTCTTCTTTGTTTTGTGATGGATGGTACCTAAAGTTCTGTAAAAGGACTCTACTTCATGCTCTGGCTCGTCATTCCTTCTTGTTTCTTTCCATGGCGTAAGATAGTATATATCATTGTAATCCTGATGAAAAATATCACCTTTTTCAGTCATATAAACAGGCAATATAGACGTTAGTTGGTACTCATTTCCATATATATAGGCTTGTTTCCAGGAGTCTATCTGATTCCTGTTTAGTTTGGACTTCTTTAAAGCGAATGAATATTCTTGTGCTTGAATTCGATATAGATTGTTGGTTACTTTTGAAACCTCTGAAGGTTTAATTTGATAAGCATTCAAAATTGAACGAACATTTTTCATTTGCATCCACTCCAAAATATAAAGTGAAACATATAGTTTTTATGTATGCTTCCATTCTGCAATGATGAAACATAATCCCTTGTCACTAATTTGTGCCAAGGGATTATGAAATAAAAACAGATGATTCCACTACTCTAGTTCGTTGGAATATACAAAATTTGACCTTGTGATAGTTCATCACTAACCAACTTATTAATCTTGGAGATATTTAATGGAGAAATCTCATATTTATCAGCTAGCGATTCTAAGGTGTCTTCATCTTGTACAATACACATTTTTAATCTTGAATACGTTTCTTCTTCCTTATCCGCAAATATATTCAATAAGTATGATGTATCTTTCTCTACCCCTTCTTCTCGAGAGGACTCTTCTATATCTTCATCCGTAGCATTCCTTCCACTTGCAGAAAAGTGAACGATGCTAGATTCGGATTCACTAGATTCCATTACCGCTTCTACTTCAGGTTTGGCTTTTTTATCTTCTACATTTGCAAAGAATTCAGCAAGGGATTGTGTTTTCTTGTTCTTTTTCTCCTTAACTTTCTTCTCCACAACAGGTTCCGTTTCTGGCTCGGGTTCTGGATCGGGTTCGGGTTCCAATTCAGGTTCCGCATAAGGCTCAGGCTCTGGTTCTAATTCGGGTTCCGGTTCCAACTCAGGTTCTACGTACTCGTCAACTGGTGGTTCCATTTCTAGCTGCGGAGTATCAAGCTCATCTGTTTGCTCATTTCTAGATTCATTACTTTCTTCTTCTACAGGTTCCTTTACATCAAATTCGAAAGTCTCATCAACGGCAAGCTGTGGCGGTTCCTCGACAGTTTCTTCCTCTAGTCCAATTAAACCTTCATTAGCATCTTCTTGAACTGGATTATGCTCTGCACGTCTTTCCTCATTACTTACCCCATGAATGGCCACAGTAGCACGAAGCTTAAGCTGACTATTCTCAGGAATTTCATAATCGAAAGATTCAATTCCAACCATAACCTCGTCAAGGTCATCTACCCTATATTTCGGTACAGATACTTCAACCGGAAAGTTATGAAAGAATTCATTGACTCCGTCTTCATAGCTTTCTACGCGATCCATAAAACGTTGTGCAGGATGATCTCTTAACGATAATGGCTCATCCGGATTTTCTATTGGCTCTTTGACTTGGAAATACTCCCCTTTTAATTCAATAACTCCTCTAACTGATATATAATCATCAAATTCTTGAATAGAAATCTCTGGTTCTAGTGAGATTCCCATTATCTCATCCACTTCCTGTCCTCTTTTAAACGACAACGACTCATTTAAATTAAATGTAAAAACTGAATTATTTTCGTAAGACAACACAATTTCCTCCCCTCAAAATCAAAGCCTATTCGTACATTGCCCTCTCTTCAGATATATGAATAAGGAAAAGAATTATGCATGATAAAACATTGTAGTAAAAAAGTTTAGCAAATTAGCATGGGACTAAATATTTTAGATTTGGGAGGCTTTATGTAATTTCTTGGTAGATAACTGCCGGATTGGGGGATATAAACTATAAATAGGGGATATTTGAAAAATCCTTATAATAAATTTAGGGCCCCACCGAGTGGAGCCCCCTTATATTAACCTTTTAATTTCGAAAAAGCCGTGCGAGCTGCAGCAATTGTGTTTTCAATATCTTCATCCGTATGTGCAGTCGATAAAAAGAGACCTTCATATTGAGATGGCGGTAAAAACACACCTTCCTGTATCATCGTACGGTAGTAGCTAGCAAAATAGTCCAAATTAGAGCTACTTGCTGTTTCATAATTGTACACTTCATTGTCATTAAAGAAGAATCCAACCATAGAACCAGCACGATTTACTTGTAGGGCTACACCGTATTCTTGTGCTGCTTGTACATACCCTTCCACAAGACGATCCACTTTTTTATTTATCTGCTGAAAGGCATCTTCATCCATTGCCTTTAAAGTCTCTAATCCTGCGGTCATAGCCAGTGGATTACCTGACAATGTACCAGCCTGATAAATGTCACCAGTTGGTGCAACCTTTTCCATTATTTCGCGTTTTCCACCATACGCACCTACCGGTAAGCCTCCGCCAATAACTTTTCCAAGACAAGTTAAATCAGGGGTCACCTCAAAATGTCCTTGAGCGCATTGATAACCAACACGGAAGCCAGTCATTACTTCGTCAAATATTAATACTGTGCCGTTGTCCTCAGTAATCTTACGCAATTCTTGTAAAAAGTCACTTTTAGGAGGAACGACACCCATGTTCCCTGAAACAGGTTCGACAATGACAGCTGCCAAGTCATCTCCAAATTGTTCAAAAGCATAACGAACACTTTCTAGATCATTATATGGTACTGTTATCGTGTTTTTAGCAATAGATTCCGGTACACCCGGGCTATCAGGTAAACCTAGTGTAGCAACGCCAGAACCTGCTTTAATTAATAGAGAATCCCCATGTCCGTGGTAGTTTCCTTCGAATTTTAAAATTTTGTCGCGTCCAGTATAACCACGAGCAAGTCTGAGCGCACTCATTGTTGCTTCCGTACCAGAGTTAACCATCCGCACCATTTCAATGGATGGAACACGTTCTATTACTAATTTAGCAAGCTGATTTTCTAACAGTGTTGGTGCTCCAAAGCTCGTTCCATTTTCTGCAACAGCTTTTAATTTTTCTACAACTCGATCATCGGCATGTCCCAAAATAAGTGGACCCCAGCTTAGTACATAATCAATATACTCATTTCCATCAATATCGTAAATTTTGGAACCTTTTCCACGTTCCATAAAAACAGGATTCATACCAACTGATTTAAACGCTCTTACTGGTGAGTTAACCCCACCAGGCATTAAATCGACAGCCTCTTTGTATGCATCAATTGATTTATCAAAGTTTCTCATCTTTTCACCTCTACATGGTTTAGTTATTTAGCCACTTGGCTGCATCTTTAGCAGCGTACGTAATGATTAGGTCTGCTCCAGCACGTTTCATCGATGTTAATTTTTCTAGAACAATTGCCTTTTCATCAATCCATCCATTTAACGCAGCTGCTTTTACCATGGCGTATTCTCCACTTACATTATAAGCAACTACTGGGGCATTAAAGCGGTCTTTCACTTCACGCATAATATCTAGATAAGAAAGAGCTGGTTTAACGATAATAAAGTCTGCACCCTCATCCATATCTGATTGCACTTCTCTTAAAGCTTCCAGACGATTAGCTGGGTCCATCTGATAGGTTTTGCGATCACCGAATTGCGGTGCACTACCAGCAGCATCACGGAACGGTCCATAAAAGGCAGAAGCATATTTGGCTGCATAGGACATGATAGGTGTATTGACAAATCCTGCCTCATCTAATCCTTTACGAATAGCTGCAACGAATCCGTCCATCATGTTAGACGGCGCAATAATATCTGCACCCGCTTTAGCCTGCGATACAGCTGTTTGCACGATTAATTCCAGTGATTCATCATTATGTACATCTCCATCATGGATAATTCCACAATGGCCATGAGAGGTATATTCACACAAACATGTATCAGCAATTGTTACCATTTCTGGTACATCACGCTTAATTTGACGTAATGCTTGTTGAACAATCCCTGTTTCACAATAAGCCTGTGTCCCTACTTCGTCTTTTTCTTTAGGAATACCAAATAACAGCACAGATTTGATTCCTAAACCAATTAACTCGTTCATTTCTTCTGTTAGATGGTCTAATGAAACTTGAAACACACCAGGCATCGATGGAACTTCTCGTTTTTCATTTGCACCTTCTACCACAAAAATAGGATAAATAAAGTCATCCGTTGTTAATTGTGTTTCACGTACCAACGCCCTCATATTGTTAGAAGAACGTAATCTACGATGTCTATTAAAAGTAATATCTTGCATCAATCTCACCGAAACCTTTCTATTTAAAATAATGAATGAGCTCTTGAATCATACCATCGATCGAATAAACACTTGGCACTCGAATATTTGAAAAACCAACACGCTTAGCTTTTCTCTCCGTTGTTGCACCAATACATAAGCATAGATTATTTTTCATAACGAAGTCTTGTACCTCAGGATAATCTTTTGTTAGCTTTACAAAAGCATGAATAGTAGAAGGACTTGTAAATGTTAACGCATCAATTTCATGATTGCTTATGTACTCAACCAAAGTCTGTTGAGCTTTCTCATTTAATAGAGTATCATACAATTTCAATTTTCGAAAAGCAACTTGGTGCTTCTTCAATAGATTTGGAATTTCTTTTCTTGATTTCATTCCACAAGCAAGTAAGATTCGTTCTTTATTGGAATATTTATCGAGAAATTCACTTGCCATTTCTTCCCCATTAAATACACTTGGACAAAAATCAGCTTCTAATCCGAAATCATGTAGCTGTTGCGCTGTTTTTTTTCCCACAACAGCAATATGAATCGACTGAAGGGCTGAGCGATCCACTTTATATAATTCCATTAGTTCGAAAAAGAACTTCACGCCATTGGCACTTGTAAAAAATACCCATGTAAACTCGTGAAGTTCCTGTAACAATGCCTGATTTTCTTCTGAGTAATTGGCCTCAAAGGTAAGAAGTGGAGCTATTAATGGAATAGCACCCACTTCTTCTAGTTTCTCCGCAAAAACTTTTGCTTGACTCTTTTCACGTGTAACTAGAATTTTTTTACCAGCAAGAGTATTCTCCATTACTTGTCGAGCTCCTCTTTTGCATCTTCTACTATTTTATCTGCACCTTGCGCTTTCATACGCTCAGCAGCTTCTTGACCAACTTTAAGAGGATCGTTTCCACGAACTACTTCCTTCAATACTGTTTTCCCATCAGGTGTAGCAACTAATGCTGTCAAGATAACATCTTGACCATCTAAATAAGCATAACCACCTATCGGAATTTGACAGCCACCGTTTAATAGGTGCAAGAAAGTTCTTTCTGCTGTAACGGTACGCTCAGTGTCTGCATCGTTGATCCTGTTCAACCATTCTCTTAATTCATGATCATCATCTCGACACTCAATTGCCAATGCACCTTGACCAACAGCTGGAACGCAGATTTCTGGTTCCAGGTATTCCGTTACAACTTCATTTCCCCATCCCATACGAATCAGTCCAGCTGCAGCTAGGATAATCGCATCAAAATTTTCCTCTTTTAATTTTTTTAATCGTGTATCAATATTCCCACGTATCCATTTGATTTCTAAGTCTGGACGTTCCACTAAAATTTGCGAACCTCTTCGCAGACTACTAGTTCCCACTATTGAACCAGCAGGTAGATCTTTTAATCGTACATTTCCATTTGAAATAAATGCATCGCGATGATCTTCTCTAACAGGGATTGTTCCAATCGTTAAGCCTGTTGGGATTTCGGCTGGCATATCCTTCATACTATGAACGGCCATATCAATTTCATGGTCGTACATTGCCTGTTCAATTTCCTTAACGAATAAGCCTTTTCCACCAACTTTAGAAAGTGTAACATCAAGGATTTGATCTCCTTTCGTTACAATTTTCTTTACCTCGAACTCAAATGGAGCCCCAGCCTGTTTCAATTGATCTATCACCCAATTTGTTTGGGTTAGAGCTAGATTACTTTTTCTAGATCCAATTACAACTTTTCTCATACAGAAATCCTCCTACTACTTCCTTTATAAATGGAAATTTGATAGTGTACTAAACAAAAAGAAATTGGTTAACAAAAACAAAAATGCACCAGAATTAATAATAGATATAGACTTACCACGATACCCTTTTCCTATTCTCATATATAAATAGGCAGTGTACACGAATAAGACTATGATAGATCCAATCGTCTTAATATCATACCAATAGAATTCTGCACCTGATGAGTATGCCCATACGATTCCAAGGATCATAGAAATTAAGAGCATTGGCACTCCAAACGTTATCGTTCGAAAAGAAAGACGATCCATCCCTTCCAAATCTCCTAATCGTTTTATCCACTTATAACCTTTTTTTACTTTTAATAGTCTATATTGTAATAAAAACATAATAGAAAATACGAAAGATAGCGTAAAGAAACCATAGGACACAAGCGCAAGTGTAATATGAGCAATTAATAACTCATTTACTAACTCAACACCTTTGTTACTTCCGTTCATTCCGACCTTTGTTACAATGTGCATCAACATGATAAAAAAACCTAATACATTTGTGAAAAACACAAGAAAATCTACCTTAAAAAACCGATTAATGAGCAAAGAAAATGTTACTAGGATCCATGCATAAAAGAATAATCCGTCATAGAAACTAAAAACTGGAAATTCTAGTCTGGAAATTACTTGATATAATAAAAAAATGGTTTGTAAAATCCAAACCATAGTAAGTGACCAGAAGGCTAATCTATTAGCCTTCTGGTTTCTTTGAATAAAATCGATAAAATATCCCATAACACTAATGCCGTATATAATTAGAATAATTTCATGTAGACCTTTTAATTCCAGCATGTATTAAAAATCCTTCCTCTAACGCGTGGATACATTTTTTAAGGATGAGAAAGAAATTTTACCGTTCTTCTCGAAAGAAATTACTTTATTCGATTCCTGTTTGCTTACTTCCTCACGCACCATATCCTCGATCCCAAAAATCTTCATAAACATATCTAATGACTCGTCTGCATTAGGTTGAGCGGCTAATTCTTTAGCTTGTAAGATTGGCTGCTTTAACAATTGATTAATAATACTTTTGGTATGCTTACTTAACACCTTGCGTTCACGATCAGTTAGGTTTGGCATTTTGCGTTCAATGCTTTGCATAGTCTCTGCCTGGATTGACAAAGCATGATCACGCAATGCAGAAATAACTGGTACAACACCTAGTGTTTGCAGCCATTCTTTAAAGTTAACAATTTCTTGTTCTATCATTAATTCAATCTCTTCTGAAGCTGCTTTACGCGCTGCAAGGTTAGCATCAACAATACCTTGTAGATCATCGATGTCATAAAGAAAGACACTTTCCATATCTGCTAAATTAGGATTAAGGTCTCTTGGAACTGCAATATCAACAAGAAATAAAGGTCTCCCCCTACGTTTCTTGTGCACTGGTTCTAGTGTTTCTTTAGTAAGCACATAATTATCAGATCCTGTAGAGCTTATTAATATATCTGCATCGAGTAGGGTATTAGATAACTCTTCTTGATGCTTGGCTTCTCCATTAAATTGCTTAGCAAGTAATTCTGCTTTAGCTAAGGTGCGGTTAATAACAGTAATTTTACTAACACCAGATCCTTGTAGGTTCTTTGCAGCTAGCTCTCCCATTTTTCCAGCACCTAAGATCACGACATGCTTGCCGCTTAATTCACCAAAAATCTTTTTAGCTAATTCAACAGCTGCATAGCTCACGGAAACAGCACTATCACCAATTTCCGTTTCATTATGGGCGCGCTTCGCAAGTGTAACGGCTTGTTTAAATAATTCATTATATATAGTGCCAGTTGTGCAAGATTGTTGTGCTACCATGAAGGATTGCTTCATCTGTCCTAGAATTTGTGTTTCCCCAACCACCATTGAATCTAGTCCACTAGTCACTTTAAATAAATGTTCGATGGCACCATCATTTTCATAAATAGCAAGATGTGGAGTAAAGCTATTTTTGTCTACTTCAAACCAGTCCGCTAGAAATTGCTTGATGTAATACCTTCCTGTATGAAGTTGATCCACAACCGCATATATCTCTGTACGATTGCATGTTGAGATAATCACATTTTCAAGAATACTTTTGCGTTTATTCAATGCAATCATTGCTTCTTGAAGCTTATCTTCTTGGAAAGTAAGCTTCTCTCTAACTTCAACAGGGGCGGTTCTATAATTTATACCCACCACTAATATATGCACTTTTATCTACCCCCAAAAAACATGTAGCCTTACTTCCATACCTGTCCTATTATAACATGAAGCAACCCTAATTTCTTGATGAAATATGAACAGACTATGAAACAATTGTGTTAAGATAATCAATATGATTACGTTCTTTTATTAATATAGTTCTATACCGAATCATTAAAAATTAAGCAATAATTGCTAATTTCATTATATTAAACAATATGTACTTTATCATATTTAATGTATATAATCAAGAAATGAATACTAATTAATAATAATTATAATCTGGAGGATTAAAAATGAAAAAACAACAAGCCCTTCCTGCTTTCTTACTAATTGGTATAGGAATTTATTTCTTACTAAAGCAGCTAAGGCTACCTATTTTAACAGATTTCTATTCATGGCCAACACTTCTTCTTTTAATCGGTGCGGCCTTTACCTTGTATAGTTATATTTCCAATGATTATAAAAATTTATTCCCCGGTATTGTGTTACTTGGGTTAGGAATACATTCTCACGGACTTAACCATTATCCTTTTTGGATAGACCATTGGGGCGTTTATCCACTTATCCTTTCGATTGCATTTCTAGTAAAATTTCAAAAAACAAAAAAAGGATTGTTACCTGGCTTAATACTTTTTCTAATAGCATTATTTGCCATCTTCGCCTCAAATAAACCAGGTTGGTTCAATGGGATAAATGAGTTAGTAAATGTACTAGAAAATTATTGGCCTCTCATTCTAATCGGATTAGGTATATATCTACTGTATAAGAAAAAGTGATCCAAAAAATAAATAAAAAAGACTAATAAAACAATTCTAACGTTAGAACAAGAAAAGAGGAGCATCTTGTAAATGCTCCTCTTTTCTAATTTGGCTTACGAAATGTACTGTTGAACAATTCTCCATGCATCATCTTTTCCTTCTGCTGTTTCAGATGAGAAAGGAATAATAATATCATTAGGATCTAAATTTAACGTTTGAATTGTTCGTTTAATGTGGCTTGCGCGCTTACTTTTTGATATTTTATCTAATTTAGTTGCGATGACCACCACAGGTAATTCATGATGCTTTAGAAATTCATACATCGCAATGTCATCTCTTGTTGGCTCATGACGAATATCCACAACAAGGACAGCAAGTCTTAAGTTTTCACGCTCAACAAAATACTCCTCGATCATTTTTCCCCATGCTTCTCTTTCTTTCTTAGAAACTTTAGCGTAACCGTAACCAGGCACATCTACAAAATGAAAAGCATTATTAATTTTATAGAAGTTTAATGTTTGTGTCTTTCCTGGCTTAGAAGAAGTTCGTGCTAAACTTTTTCGATTGATCATTTTGTTAATAAACGAAGATTTCCCCACATTAGATCGACCGGCAAGGGCAATCTCTGGTAATAATTCTCCAGGATACTGTTTCTTAGAAACAGCACTAATTACTATCTCAGCATCAGTTACTTTCATGTTTCTCCCCCAATAAGGCATGTTCCAAAACTGTATCTAAATGTTTCACCGGTATAAAGGTTAAATCATTTCGAACACTCTCTGGTATATCCTCTAAATCCTTTTCATTATCGTACGGCATGATAATTGTTGTAATACCTGCACGGTGGGCGCTTAACGATTTTTCCTTAAGACCTCCGATAGGCAAAACTCTACCTCTTAACGTAATTTCACCTGTCATACCTACTTCTTTTTTTACTGGCCTGCCAGTTAAAGCAGATACTAAGGCTGTTGCAATCGTAATACCTGCTGAAGGACCATCTTTCGGTGTTGCTCCCTCAGGCACATGGATATGAATATCATTTTTTTCATGAAAATTTGGATCAATATTAAGCTCATCCGCACGCGAACGAATATAACTAAACGCTGCTTGTGCTGATTCCTGCATAACATCTCCAAGCTTACCTGTAAGTGTCAATTTACCTTTACCAGGCGCTAAACTAACTTCAATCGATAACGTATCGCCACCAGCCGCTGTATAAGCTAGTCCTGTAACAGCACCAACTTGATTTTCCTCTTCCATCATACCATAACGGAAGCGGGGTTTTCCTAGCATTGTTTCCAATTGCTTCTCTGTGATAACAACTCGCTTCTTTCCTTCCGATACAATGATCTTTGCGGCCTTTCTGCATACCGATGCTAACTCTCTTTCTAATCCTCTAACACCAGCTTCTCTAGTATAAGTTCGAATGAGTTTAATTAAAGCTTCGTCTCTAAATTGAACTTGACCTTTATTTAAACCATTTTGCTTTATTTGTTTAGGTAGTAAATGATCTTTACAAATGTGAAGCTTTTCTAATTCTGTATAACCAGCAATCGAAATAACTTCCATTCGATCTAATAGCGGTCCAGGGATAGAGCCTAGATTATTGGCTGTTGCGATAAACATAACTTGAGACAAGTCATACGTCTCCTCAATAAAATGATCACTGAATGTACTGTTTTGTTCAGGGTCTAAGACTTCTAGCATCGCAGAAGAAGGATCCCCTCTAAAGTCACTCGCCATTTTATCAATTTCATCTAGCAAAAAGACCGGATTAATCGTATCTGCTTTTTTCATTCCCTGGATGATTCGTCCAGGCATCGCACCGACATAGGTTCTTCTATGTCCACGAATTTCAGCTTCATCACGGACCCCACCTAATGAAATACGCACAAAGTTGCGGTTAATTGCCCGTGCTATGGATCTAGCTAACGATGTTTTCCCAACACCTGGAGGACCAACTAAACAAAGGATAGGTCCTTTAAGTGATTTCGTAAGGTGCTGGACAGCAAGATACTCAAGGACACGCTCCTTTACCTTTTCTAGACCATAATGATCCTCATCAAGTGTTTCTTCAGCGTGGTTAATATCTAAGTTATCTTCTGTTTCCTTTGTCCAAGGCAATGCAATTAACCATTCTAGATAATTTCTGATTACGGAGCTTTCAGCAGAGCTCTGTGGGACTTTTTCAAAACGGTCTAGTTCTTTTAGTGCGACATCTCGGATGCGCTCAGGCATGTCCGATTTTTCAATTTTATCTTTTACTTTAGCGACTTCACCAGTTTTACCGTCTTTATCACCCAGCTCTTTTTGAATAGCCTTCATTTGTTCTCTTAAGTAATATTCTTTTTGGGTTTTTTCCATCGATTTTTTGACGCGCTGGCCAATTTTCTTTTCTAGATTAAGAACTTCTCTTTCGTTTGTGATGATATCAATTAAACGCTTCAAACGTTTTTTAACATCATCCACTTCTAAAAGCTCTTGTTTATCCTTAATCTTCAAACTTAAATGAGATGCCACAATATCAGCTAATCTACCTGGTTCATCAATATCCGCAACAGTTGCCAAAGTTTCCTGGCTAATCTTTTTGGATATTTTTATGTATTGTTCAAATTGATCCAATAAAGATCGCATTAAAGCAGCCTCTTCATTTTTATTACTATGAACATCTTTAAATTCTGTTACTTCAACTAAGAATTGATCCTCATCTTCTATAAATCGAACGATTTCCCCACGATGAATCCCTTCTACTAAAACACGAATCGTACCGTTTGGTAATTTGAGCATTTGCTTTACCTTGGCAAGTGTTCCAATTCGATAAATATCTTTTTCATCGGGTTCGTCTAAGGCACTTTCTTTTTGAGCAGCTAGAAAGATATTATGGTCATCCATCATTGCTCTCTCTAACGCATTTACAGATTTATCTCTTCCAACATCTAAATGGAGAACCATTGTAGGAAATACAAGTAATCCCCTTAATGGAAGAAGTGGAATTGTAATTTTATTTGATTCAGTCATTTCGCACCTCCATAGTTACACGAACTATAATACTACAAAAGATAGTTCCTTATACACTTTGAAGCTATCCATTGATTAAAGTTTAAAGAAAAGTTAATCCTTTGTAAAACTATAAGCGTAATTCTAAATTAGATAGATTGTCTTGAGGGGGGTGATTGATCACGATTCATCCCTTTATTTAGTGAGAAATTATTTTCTTCTCCTTCTAACACTAGCGGAAGAGCTTCACTAAATTTCTCAACAGGTATGATTTCTATCCCTGTTATTTTATCACATATTGCTTGGTAATTTTCTTTTGGAATGATCACCCTTTTGGCACCTGCTTGTTTAGCAGCTCTTATTTTGGTCAAAACACCACCAATAGGCTTTATTTCACCATGTATGCTAATTTCACCTGTCATGGCCACATCATGGCAAACAGGAAGCTTTTGAATACTGGAATAAATCCCTACCGCCATTGCTAAACCAGCAGATGGCCCATCAACTGGAATTCCTCCTGGAAAATTGACGTGGATATCATATTCATGTGCTGGAAGTCCAATTGAGCGAAGTAATGTCGTTACATTCTCTATCGATCCTCGAGCCATGCTTTTCCTTCTGATGGACTTAGATTGATTGCCAATTGTTTCGTCTTCGGCAATCCCCGTTATTGTAATATTCCCTTTATCCAGTGTCGGTAAAACCATAAACTCTATTTCCAGTAAATGACCAGTACTCGGGCCCTGTACTGCTAATCCATTTACTTTACCTATTCTACTTTTAGAGAAAATGAACGGTTTAATCCTCGGAGAAAGCCGGCTAGATTCCACAACCCATTCCATGTCCGATTGTGATATCTCTGCCCGATGGTCTTTCTTTGCAATACTTGCTGCAATTTGGATCATATTTACAGATTCTCGACCATTACGAGCATACATCGATAATACTTGAAGTGCTTCGGGAGCAATCTTACAATTAACCTTTTCACTAGCTCTTGATGCAACAGATGTAATTTCTTCTGGTTCCAGTTCTCTAAAATAAATTTCTAAGCACCTAGACCGAATCGCAGGGGGGATTTCCTCTGGCATTCTAGTTGTAGCTCCAATTAGTCTGAAATCAGCAGGTAACCCATTCGTAAATATTTGATGTATGTGTGTAGGAATATTTTTATTACTCTCACTGTAATAGGCGCTCTCATAGTGAACTTTCCTGTCTTCTAAAACTTTTAACAACTTATTCATTTGAATAGGATGTAATTCCCCTATTTCATCAATAAATAACACCCCACCGTGAGCATTAGATACGGCCCCTCGTTTGGGCTGAGGTATACCTGCTTGTCCCATAGCACCGGCTCCTTGATAAATAGGATCATGGACGGAGCCAATTAGTGGATCAGCTACTCCACGTTCATCAAAACGGGCAGTGGTTGCATCTAATTCAACAAAGGGTGCAACAGTTTTAAATGGGGAGTTTGCATTACGCTTCGCTTCCTCTAGTACGAGTCTTGCAGCTGCAGTTTTCCCAATCCCAGGCGGTCCATATATAATAACGTGTTGTGGATTACTACTACAAATAGCTGCTTTTAAAGCTTCTATTCCATCCTCTTGCCCTATTATCTCATTCAATTGTTTTGGTCGGATTCGCTCTGATAAAGGTTCTGATAGTTTCACTTTCTTCATATTACGTAATTTTTCTAACTCTTTTTCTGACTCTTTTTCTATAGTGTTTTTACTTGTTCGCTGGCTTTTTAACAAGTTCCAAAAGTATAGTCCAATAACTATACCGAAGAAAAGCTGGATAATGACAACAATGCTAACAAGATCCATGATGTACCTCCATTAAACGTGATATTTGTTAGTATTTCCTTGTTTAACCAGACTAAACGTTGAAACTTGCTATAGAAATTAAAAAATAACTTAACCACCTAACCAAATGGCTATACTAGAAAAAACCCCTTGCTCTCTATGTAGCAAGGGGTTTCGTCATTGTATTTCTTTATGCACTTTCTTTAGGTGTTTCTTTATTTCCATCTTTAACTGTTCCATCACTTAATACAAGCTTCGGACGGCCATTTTCAAGCGTAACGGTTTCCTCTGTAATAATACATTTATCAATATCATCACGAGAAGGAAGTTCGAACATAACATCAAGCATAATTCCCTCGATAATAGAACGAAGTCCACGTGCACCAGTTTTTCTTTCAATAGCTTTTTTAGCAATTTCACGAAGTGCATCTTCTTCAAACTCTAATTCAACATTATCGATTTGGAATAACTTTTGATATTGTTTAACTAGCGCGTTCTTTGGTTTTGTAAGTATTTCGATTAGAGCTTTTTCATCTAATGGCTCTAGACTACCAATTACTGGTAATCGTCCAATGAACTCAGGAATTAAGCCGAAACGTAACAAGTCTTCAGGTAGAACCTTTTGTAATAGTTCTCCTTTATCCATATCTTGGTTTGCTTCATCTGCTCCGAAGCCAATAACCTTCTTACCAAGACGGCGTTTAACAATTTGCTCAATGCCATCAAATGCTCCACCACAGATGAACAACACATTTGTAGTATCGATTTGAATGAATTCTTGATGTGGGTGCTTACGTCCACCTTGAGGAGGAACACTTGCTACTGTTCCCTCTAAGATCTTAAGCAAAGCTTGTTGTACACCTTCACCAGACACATCTCGTGTTATCGATGGGTTCTCTGATTTACGAGCGACTTTATCAATTTCATCGATATAAATGATACCTTTTTCTGCCTTTTCCACATCATAATCTGCTGATTGAATTAATTTAAGAAGGATATTTTCTACATCCTCCCCAACGTAACCGGCTTCTGTTAAAGAAGTGGCATCTGCAATAGCGAAAGGAACGTTTAATATTCTAGCTAGTGTTTGAGCAAGTAAGGTTTTACCACTACCTGTCGGCCCAATCATTGCAATATTACTTTTTGACAATTCTACGTCGTCCGATCCCTTTGTAGAGTTGATACGCTTATAGTGATTGTACACTGCAACAGATAAGTTCTTTTTAGCTTTTTCCTGACCGATAACGTAATCGTTTAAGATTTCACAAATTTCTTTTGGTTTAGGAATATCTTTAAACTCAACTTCTTCTTCATTTCCAAGCTCTTCCTCAACTATTTCTGTACAAAGTTCAATACACTCATCACATATATAAACTCCTGGACCAGCAACTAACTTTCGTACTTGGTCTTGGCTTTTACCACAAAACGAACACTTTAATTGTCCTTTTTCTTCGTTAAATTTATACATCCATTTCACCCCTCAAGTTAAAAGTTCTATATGATAGGAAGAAATCATACAACAATGATTTGTTTCTTTAGCTCATAATATCAGATTAGGTACTGATTAAAAAGTAATATACCTTACACTTATGTAAATCCGCTCCTAAACAGTATGAACAAGTATTGTATCTCGTAAACGCGGATTTACTTCTTTTCATCACTTACCGTAATAAGATTTCTTTTAATATATGTATGTTACAAAAAATTAATCAAACATTAATACTAGTATATGTAAGTAAATCATCAAGTAATGCAAAGATTCTCAAATTGTAAAAAATACTTTCAATATTAGAGAAAACAAGGCACGAATATTTCGCGCCTTGTCATTATTCTATTATTATTTCGTTTTACTATGTTCAACTAGGAAATCAATAGCTTTTTTGAATTTAAGGTCTTCCTTAATTGCATCCGTGTTTCCACCAAGCATTTGAGTTAACTGTTCTGTATCTACTTGATACATAGACGCCATTGTTTCTAACTCTTTATTGATATCTTCTTCAGTAGCTTCCACATTTTCTGTGTTAGCAATTGCTTCTAAAGTTAGATTTGTTTTAACGCGCTTACCTGCATCCTCTTTCATTTGCTCTTTTAATGCATCAGCATCTTGACCAGAGAATTGGTAGTACATATCTAACGTCATACCTTGCATTTGTAATCTTTGTTCAAATTCGTTAAGCATACGATCAAGTTCAGTAGATACCATTGCTTCCGGAACCTCTACTTCAGCATTATCAGAAGCTTGTTCAACTAGTGATTCACGTTTTTTGTTGTCAGCATCAGTAGCTTTTTGATTTTCTAAACGCTCTCTGATTTTTTTCTTTAATTCATCAAGTGTTTCCACTTCTTCATCGACATCTTTTGCGAATTCATCATCAAGTTCTGGCAATTCTTTCGCTTTGATTTCATGAATTTTCACTTTAAAAGTAGCAGCTTTACCAGCTAGTTCTTCGGCATGATACTCTTCTGGGAATGTTACTTCTACTTCTGCATCAACACCAGCTTCTTTACCAACAAGTTGCTCTTCAAATCCAGGAATGAAAGATCCAGATCCAATTTCTAGTGAATGGTTTTCAGCTTTTCCACCTTCGAAAGCTTCACCATCTACAAATCCTTCAAAATCCATTACTACTGTGTCACCATTCTCAACCGTACCTTCTTCTTTCACTACTAGTTCAGCATGATGTTCTTGTTGATGCTTTAATTCGTGCTCTACATCTTCATCTGATACTTCTGTGTTTTCTTCTTCAACTTCAAGGCCTTTGTATTCACCAAGCTTCACTTCAGGCTTCACTGTTACTTTTGCAGTAAAAATTAAGTTTTTGCCTTTTTCAATTTGCGTGATGTCTACTTCTGGTTGATCAACTGGTTCGATACCAGTTTCGTCAATAGCACCAGAATATGCTTCTGGTAGAATAATATCTACTGCATCTTGGTAAAGTGACTCAACACCAAAGCGTTGTTCAAATAGACCACGTGGCATTTTACCTTTACGGAATCCAGGAACTTGTACTTGCTTTACTACTTTTTTGAAGGCTTGGTCTAATGCCTTATCAAATTTCTCTGATTCTACTTCGACAGTTAAAAGGCCTTCATTGCCTTCTTGTTTTTCCCATTTTGCTGTCATAATTGTTTCCCTCCACAATCTATATTCATTATGTTTGACGTTCATTATTATATAATCCTATACTAGGCCGAACGCAATTTGCAACCATCTTATTATAACATAATCGGACATGCTTTCAACAATTAGTAATAGACCCATATATTGATGGTTTTAAATCTATTCATCCAATATAGAAAAATATAGTTTTTCGTATTCATAAAACTCTGTTATGTATTGCTGTACCTCTTCTGAAAATTTGTCGCCGAGCCCTTGTTTACCAACCTCAAGAAACTGTCTCCCCATCAAGGATAACGCTTTTGCGATTACAGGTATCTGCTCATCTTCTGGTGCTATTGGATATGTGACATACAGATAACGGTACAACATCTGATCAATTAATTCAAATAATGATGGGTTATCTTGCTCCATTTCCTCTAATAGATCGTACACCCTACCAACAAAGGCTTGATCTTTTAAACTTGGAATTAGAACAGGGTTTATTTGTTTATATTGGCTCCATTTTTCTATTTCGAGCGGATGATCTACTTTCTGTATCCGTAAACAATCAATAATTACAGTCTTCACTACTGGGTGAATCATTTTATCCTTCAATAGTTTTTCTAAATAAGATATGTATGGGAGTACATTTATCTTTTCAAACTTTTTAATGAGTAGCCATTGCTTCCTACTATCCTGATTTTGTACAGCACGTTGTAGGTCTTTAAAATATCTTGTACCTTGTTCTTGTTTTAAATCCCAATCTAACTTCTCACTTATTTCATAGATCTGTTCTAATTGTGTTTTTATCGGTTCAGGAATTTTCCCCTCAGCTAGCTCATCCCTTAATAATTCTAACAGATCCTCATATCGACTTGCTTGAAACAACAATGTAGAATAAATATGTAAGTAGTCATAGTAAAACTCATCACGCTTAGCAAGTAATTCTTCACAAAGTTCTTCTGCTTCTTCTTGCTCACCCAATTCCATCAAACAGATGAGTTTAGCAGTCAACACCTCGTGTGAATGGACATCGTGCTTTGTTAATTGATCTAGATAATTTAAGGCTTCTTTATAGTTACCAGACTTTATTGCTTCTTGGCTTTTCTGTTCTAGTTGATCCTTCCACTTAGGGAATAAAACGACATTTTCCTCTTCAATGTTCATATCACCATTCCTAACTATTACTTATATATTGATGCTAGCTTACCATTAATATAGGAGCCAATCAAAGGGTTACTTTGAGTTCCTAGAAGGAAGAACTCTTTTTCAAACAGAGTTACCTATGTCTCAAAAAAAAATACACCTGTAAATATTGGAATAACCAATTTACAGGTGTTTATAATGAGCGTCCCAGGAGAGATTCGAACTCCCGACCCACAGCTTAGAAGGCTGTTGCTCTATCCAGCTGAGCTACTGGGACATGGAGCGGGTGAAGGGAATCGAACCCTCGACATCAGCTTGGAAGGCTGAGGTTTTACCACTAAACTACACCCGCACAATATTTTATATTTTTTCAAGAGACAAATAAAATTATATAACTCATAATACATTTTGTCAATAGTTTGATGATTTTTTTTAGATATGAGCTTTGGAAGGTTATGCCAACCAAAGCCCACTTATATATTTATAACGTAGTATGGTAGGTTAAGTCAATTACTTGCTCTCCATTAACGTCATAAAATTCAACTTTTACATCCTTATTGGTTTCCCAGGACAAAATAGCATACGTTCTTTCCTTACGCGCTCTCGGTAATCTGATACTGCCTGGGTTAATAAATAGTTTATCATTTACTTTTTCTGCACCAGCAATATGCGAATGACCAAAGCAAACAACTTTTGCTCCCAACTCGTCAGCACGATAGGATATGGGCATTAGTGTTGATTTCACCTGAAATAAATGTCCATGTGTCACAAAAAATGTTAAATTCCCCACAGAAAAGTTAGATTCATCAGGAAAACGTGAATCCATATCACAATTCCCTGCTACTTTTTCAAATCCTTCTAATTCAGTTGCATCCATTTCCAATTCAGAGTCTCCGCAGTGAATTAGTTGATCCACTTCATCCTGATGTCTTTGTTTTATTTGGGACACTTCTTCTGATAAACCGTGACTATCACTCATAATCAAAACTTTTGGCATTAGAGAAATCCCTCCACTCTAGCTATTCTGTTGCAACCATTCCTCTAATTGAACAAGTGCATTACCTCTATGACTAATTTGGTTCTTCTCACTAGGTGACAATTGCGCCATTGATTTTTCACTACCTTCCGGGAAAAAGATCGGATCATATCCAAATCCATTTTCTCCTACTGGTTGATAACCTATTGTTCCTTCACAATAACCCTTTTTATAGATCATTTCTTTGCCAGGTACAGCAATTGCTAATACACAAATAAACCTTGCTTTTCGATCTTCTTTTGAGACATTTGCTAGTTTATCCAATACTTTATGTAAATTTGCTTGATCATTCTTCTCTTCCCCAGCATAACGTGCAGAGTAAATGCCTGGTTCCCCATCTAAAGCATCCACTTCTAGTCCTGAATCGTCTGCAAGGACAGGTAGTTGAAACATCTCTGATATCTCTTTGGCTTTAAGAGCGGCATTTTCTTCAAAAGTAGCCCCTGTTTCCTCTATATCAGGAATCGTTGTCTCTAAATCTAACAACGATATTACTTCTATATTATATTTTGAAAATAATTCCTTAAAATCTTTCATCTTACCTTTGTTTTTTGTTGCAATGATTAATTTCTCCATGATTAGCCTCTATTCACTACCTATTTATTTATTTCCGTTGCCCATTTTCCTATTGCCTCTTTTTGTAATTCAAAAATCTCTGTTAACCCTTCTTGCGCTAACCCTAGCATTTTCTGAAGTTGATCTACAGAAAACGTCGCTTCTTCACCAGTTCCTTGAATTTCTACAAATTCACCTGAACCTGTCATCACAATATTCATATCCACATGCGCTTGGGAATCTTCTTCATATTGTAAATCTAATATTTCTGTACCATCAGGTAAGACACCGACTGATGTAGCTGCTAAATAGTCTGTTATCGGCATTTGTTTAATTGCCTTTTTTTCCAACAAAGAACCGAAAGCTAGAACAACTGCCACAAAGGCTCCAGTTATTGATGCGGTTCTAGTTCCTCCATCTGCTTGGATAACATCACAATCAACCCAAACCGTACGTTCCCCTATTTTCTCTAGGTCAACTACAGCGCGTAGTGCACGTCCTATTAAACGTTGAATCTCCATCGTTCTCCCGGTCACTTTCCCTTTGGAAGATTCCCGAATGTTACGCTGTTCTGTAGCTCGTGGTAGCATCGCATATTCTGCAGTGATCCATCCTTTACCCTCTCCACGCATAAATGGGGGAACACGATCTTCCACACTTGCATTACAAATTACTTTTGTATCTCCTACAGATATTAGAACGGAACCTTCAGGGTGTTTTGTAAAATTAGTTTGTATCGTTATTGGTCGCAAATCATTTATCTTTCTTTCATTACTTCTCATAGTTGTTCCTCCTTTTATTTCTCTATAATCGTAACATATTTTAGCCTAGATATAGAACATCAATACCATCATTCTCATAAAAATTTCCAATGCAAAAATATAGTTTATAATTACTAGCAATTTTCAAAACAAAAAGAGCTAGTAGATTTACTAGCTCTTCCCATAATGTACGCTTTATAAACTACCAGTTGGAACGAACATATCTCTTGTAACAGGGTCTGAGTATGGAACGCCTTCTTCATTAAACACTTGCTCCATATTGTCTACTTTTACATTAACAGCCTCTACCCCTGGTTGATCTGTTAATGTCAGTACCAATGTTTCCATTACATCGTCAGATATAGCACCATTTTCTGAGTTAGATAGAATGTTTTCGTTAAAACTTAGTGTAAGTACACCATCTTGATAAGTCGGCTCCTCTGTTAGTGCAACACCACTGTTAAACACATTCAATAGGTTTAGATCGAATGATGGACCTTCTACTAAAGCTTGTACAATTGATTGATAATTGTTATCTTCTGTTTCCACGTGTTGTGTGATAGGTACATGGTAGAAATTATCATTGTACTGTGTCGGATAGTAAAGCGTAACAGCTTTACTATCCATTAGGTCGACAGAGTCGCCTTCATAAATGTTAATTCCATTTGCACGAGAATATCCATCATTTATTGGTGTTCCATTCACTGGCATTTCCTTTTGTTCATAGCCATTGATCCAAAGGTTTACTTTTTCTACGTTTTCGAATTGAGTTAATGTATAAGTCATAGCCTGAATAATTTCCTGTTCATCTTCAGCACGATACTCCGCAAATTCCTTTGATACATCTACAGTCAATGTTCCATCTTTTAAGTTTAGTCCTAGTATTTCTGTACCAGATGGTAATACAGCCTGGAAACCATCCGGTAAAACAGATGTTACAGGTCCATCCTTAACTAAGTATTCTAGTACCTGCCTCGCAACTTCCTTAGAGCCATCTTTCGGTAATTCAAGAGTTTGTGGAACAACCATGCCATTTGAATCTAGTAAATATAACTGTCTTTCAACTGTCTCTGTTGATTCTTCTTTTTTAGATGAATCTTCTGTTTTATCAGCTTCTTTTCCCTCTTCTGCTTTTGTATCTTTTGCAGAGTCGCCCTCTCCAGCTTTAGCTAGATCTTCCGTATAGCTCGCTTGATCTGGTGGAGCGTCAATTTCTTCTAATGTCTGTTCCCCTTTAAACACACCACAACCTGACAGTAATATAATAGTTAACCCTATTGCGCTAGTATTAATTAATAATGAGCGTTTCTTCATGCTTTTCCCTCCTACGATGGTTTGTACTACTATATATACGAGCACAAATCTAAAATAGACCAAGCTGAAGAAATTTTTTATATTCTTTTTTCTAGATTACTGCTATACCAATTAGGAAAAGCTAAAATATTACAAAGTTATGTGAATGGCTAACAATAGAAGCAACCATATCTTTGAATAAATTTCTTCTAACATACTTTGCTACTTTCAGACAGGCGTACTAGGGGAAAAATCTGCAGTAACTTATCAGACTTTAATTAAATGAGCGTATAGTGCGACACTGTGGTATTTTCACCCAAAGGGATCTTGATCGCCACGATATTAGAGAAATCTTTAAAAATTCGCTTCGTTAAAGAGTTCCTTACATCGCGAGTTTTGAGTAATTTTTAAAATTCGCTTCCTTAAAGATGTTCTTACATCGCGAATTTTGAGTAATCTTTAAAATTCGCTTCGTTAAAGAGGTTCTTACATCGCGAATTTTGAGTAACCTTTAAAATTCGCTTCCTTAAAGAGTTCATTACGCCGCGAGTTTTGAGCAATCTTTAGTATTCACTTCGTTAGATCAAGAGGATAAAAAAACAAGTGAGTATACTATACTCACTTGTGACTAAAAAGATAACTGACCAATGTGAACATTTTCTGCAGAAATGTCAGGTTGCTCTAGCCAGTTCCTTGCTATTTGATCAAACACATGAAGCCGACCTGTTGTATAAAATTTGTGCTCTGGAATTCTTTCCCCATTATAAAGCTTTTTATGATATCCCATGATAGTACTAACCTCACGCGCTGTTTCTTCCCCAGACGATATAATATGAACATGGGTACCCATTACGTCTTGGATCAAATCTTTTAGCAACGGATAATGCGTACACCCTAAAATAAGTGTATC
Organism: Aquibacillus kalidii; assembly: GCF_014280935.1. GTDB lineage: Bacteria > Bacillota > Bacilli > Bacillales > Amphibacillaceae > Aquibacillus_D > Aquibacillus_D kalidii. The sequence continues at coordinate 29,828 of NZ_JACLZI010000016.1, read as the reverse complement.
AATATGATTTTTATCCTTTAAAGGTTTTAATGTTTCATATACGACATGGTAAGCATCTTCACCCGTAAGAATCCCATCTTCAACCATTGGTACAAATCTAGGGCATGCTAAGTCATTAATCCTAATCTTATTATTAATATTTTTTAGTGCCTTTTGGTAAGCTTTACTATTGATAGTTCCTTCTGTTCCAATTACACCAATACGTAAGTTCTGGGACATCTTAATTGCCGTTCTCGCCCCTGGTTGAATAACTCCAATTACTGGAATATCTAATTCCGCTCGAAGCTGGTCTAATGTGTAGGCAGTCGCCGTATTACACGCAACAACTAGCATTTTAATATCTCTCTTCAAAAGAAAATCAACCATCTCCCAAGTGTACTGAATTACTTCTTCTTTCGGTCTCGGGCCATAAGGGCATCTCAGGGTATCACCTAAATAAATAAGCTGTTCTTTTGGTAGCTGCCTCATTAGTTCGCTCGCTACAGTCAATCCCCCTACACCTGAGTCGATGACCCCAATAGGTTTATCCATTACAATCCCCTCTTTGTCTTAGATGTTTACTTTTCTTCTACTTTCTTCATATGTTGATGCAATAAATTTAGGATTGATGAAAGATGGTCTACATCTGTATCTGACACATTCTCTAAAACCTGTCCTAAATATTCCTGACGTTTCTGAATCACTTCATTAATAATAGACTTGCCTTTCTCTAATAAATGGATTCGGACTACCCTACGATCTTTTGTATCCCGGATTCTCTCTACTACTTCATTTTTCTCCATTCGATCCACTAAATCCGTTGTGGTACTAAAGGCTAAGTTTATCTTATTCGATAATTCACCAAGTGTTAAATCCCCTTCTTCTAACAACCACTGTAAGGCAATAAATTGTGGAGCCGTTATCGGATAGTTATTTAAAATTTCTCTACCTCTTTGTTTTATAATGCCTGATATATATCTTAACTCTTTCTCGATTTCTGCAATGGTATTACTTGAATTCCTATTATGCAATTTTTATTGTCCTCCTCAAAATCACTACCTAACAAGATATTCCTGGTTAAGGGTATATAATAAAAAGATTCCTTTTTTCAGTACTTATTAAACATTCAAATTAGATGCCATGTATTTTAACACATACTATATAAATATTACATTGGTAGCAGCACTTTGGCTAGTAAAAAATCAATTACTTGGTCGCTATATAACTATTTGGCTTAATGTTGTACACTTTTCTCTAGATAATTGATTCTATATTTCTTTCCTTACATTAAAAAACCGACTTTCTTTATAGAAAGTCGGTTTTTACTAAAGCTTTAGTTCTCCCATACGTAAGAGTTCAACTACAGCTTGCGAACGCCCCTTGACACCTAGCTTTTGCATAGCATTTGAAATATGGTTTCTAACTGTTTTTTGTGAAATAAACAATTCCTGGGCTATTTCCTTTGTTGTTTTATCCTGTACTAAAAGTTCAAATACTTCTTTTTCACGTTTAGTCAATAATTGCTTCGGCTTGTAGTCATTATCCTTCAAGTCTTAACCCCTCCTTGCTGTCTTTAGAGCTACAATTTGAAGGGTATTTATTTAGTCAATGTATTCTATGTACAACAAAGCAATTCCGTGCTTGAAAACGCCCATTTTTCTGGTTTTCTTTGAACAAGTACTTGAGAGCCTTTATTACCAAATAACATAATTCAAAAAGAGGCTCTCTATACATTATGTCAGGCTTCATTAAAAGGGTTAATCATTTCTAATAATTGTCTTTTGACCTCGCTTGAAAACCGTTTGGATTTACCAGTAATTGGATCAATTTGGACCATTCTACCTCTGGCAGTAAAGCAGACTTCTCCTTTCGCATTTTCACCCATATAATGCAGGTCAAAGGATGTTTCTCCAACACTAGCCATTTTCACAAAAACAGATAAGTGATCAGTAAAGTAAATCTGTTTTAAATAATTACATTGAAGGTCAGCAACTACGATCGGAACCATATCATTAGAAAAGTCCTGAAAGAGACCAATTTGTTTTAAATAATCAACACGTGCTTCCTCTAAATACATAAATACAAATACATTGTTTACATGTCCAAACATATCTGTTTCAGCAAACCTTATCTTAATTGGAATATGAAAAGTAAATTCATCCTTCCATTGTGAAACATCTGTTATATAATCAATAGACTTCACTACGATCCCCCCTGAACTAAGTTAGAACACCAATTTCACCTAGTATTCTAGATATGAAAAAAGCCCTTACCATAGGCAAAGGCTTCTTGTTGATTAGACAATTCTACTTATTAGTACGCATAGTCACTTCCAAAGAAATTCTTGAAGGACTGAATGTTTGTATCACGATTCAATGCAGCAATAGATGTTGTAAGCGGAATGCCTTTCGGACAAACCTGTACACAGTTTTGTGAGTTCCCACATCCTGCGAGGCCTCCATCTTCCATTAAAGTATCTAAACGCTCTCCTCTGTTCATCTCGCCAGTTGGATGTGCATTGAATAGACGAACTTGTGATAATGGTGCAGGTCCAATAAATTCTGATTTACTATTTACATTTGGACATGCCTCTAAACAAACGCCACAAGTCATACATTTAGATAGTTCATAAGCCCATTGTCGCTTCTTTTCTGGCATACGTGGTCCTGGTCCTAGGTCATGTGTTCCATCTATTGGAATCCACGCTTTCACTTTTTTCAAAGAATCAAACATACGACTTCTATCCACTGCCAAATCACGCATCACCGGGAATGTAGCCATAGGTTCTAGGTAGATTGGTGTTCCTAGTTTATCCACTAATGTAGAGCATGCTTGCCTTGGAACCCCATTTATTACCATGGAACAAGCTCCACAAACTTCCTCTAAGCAGTTAGACTCCCAGTTAACTGGGGTTGTTTTCTCTCCGTTAGCGTTAATCGGATTTTTTTGTGTTTCCATTAAAGCAGAGATAATATTCATATTCTCTCTATATGGAATTTCAAACGTTTCCTTATAGGGAGAAGAATTAGGACTATCTTGACGTGTAATGATTAACTTAATCGTTTTGTTTGCCATAGTACTTCCTTACCCCCTTTACTTTTTCTTACTATAGTCACGCTTCCTTGGTTCAATTAAAGATACATCAACATCTTCGTAACTGAATGTTGGAGACTTTGTCTCTTGATTAAATTGAGCTTTTGTCGTTTTCAACCATTCTTCATCATTACGTTCAGGAAATTCAGGCTTATAATGTGCTCCACGACTTTCATTTCTGTTATATGCTCCAATGGTAACTACTCTTGCAAGGTGAAGCATATTCTTCAATTGACGTGTAAACATAACACCCTGATTGCTCCAACGAGAGGTATCATTAATATTGATATTTTCCCATCGCTCTAACAACTCCTGTATTTTATCATCCGTTTTTAATAGTTTGGCATTGTCACGCACAACGGTAACATTGTCTGTCATCCATTCCCCTAGTTCTTTATGAATTTGATAAGCATTTTCATCGCCATCCATACTCATTAATTGTTCAAAATAATCTTCTTGCTCTTTTAGTTTTGAATCAAATAGGGAAGAAGGAATATCGTCAACCGTTTTCTCTAAATTATCAATGTATTTAATAGCATTAGGACCAGCTACCATTCCACCATAAATAGAGGATAGTAATGAGTTAGCTCCTAAACGGTTAGCACCATGTTGCGTATAATCACATTCACCTGCAGCAAATATACCAGGAATGTTTGTCATTTGATCATAATCTACCCAAATACCGCCCATAGAGTAGTGTACAGCAGGGAAGATTTTCATCGGAACTTTACGTGGATCTTCTCCTACAAACTTTTCATAGATTTCTATTATTCCACCAAGTTTTACATCAAGTTCTTTTGGATCTTTATGGGAAAGGTCTAAGTAAACCATGTTTTCCCCATTAATACCAAGTTTTTGGTTAACACAAACATCAAATATTTCTCTAGTTGCAATGTCACGAGGCACTAGATTACCATAGGCAGGATATTTTTCTTCCAAGAAGTACCAAGGTTCCCCATCTTTATAGGTCCAAACACGACCACCTTCACCACGAGCAGATTCACTCATTAACCTTAGTTTGTCATCCCCTGGTATAGCAGTAGGGTGTATTTGGATAAACTCGCCGTTCGCATAAATACCACCTTGTTGATACAAAGTAGCTGCGGCTGAACCAGTGTTGATGACGGAATTAGTAGATTTACCAAAAATAATTCCAGGACCACCAGTTGCTAGAATAACAGCATCTGCTTTAAACGCTTTTATTTCATGCGATCTAATGTCTTGTGCGATAATTCCGCGCCCAACACCTTCATCATCAATGATCGACGAAATAAACTCCCATCCTTCATATTTAGTTACCAACCCTTGAACCTCTGCACGTCTTACTTGTTCATCCAAAGCATATAGCAATTGTTGGCCTGTTGTTGCACCTGCATATGCGGTACGATGGTGTTGCGTACCACCAAAACGGCGGAAATCTAGCAATCCTTCAGGTGTTCGGTTGAACATAACACCCATACGATCTAGCATATGGATAATACCAGGTGCTGCATCGCACATTGCCTTAACTGGCGGTTGATTTGCTAAGAAATCTCCACCATAAACTGTATCATCAAAATGTTCCCACGGAGAATCCCCTTCCCCTTTTGTGTTTACAGCTCCATTAATTCCACCTTGCGCACAAACAGAGTGAGAACGTTTAACAGGAACAATTGAAAGTAAATCAACATGTACGCCTGCTTCTGCCGCTTTTATAGTTGCCATAAGGCCAGCAAGACCGCCCCCTACAACTACTATGTTACGATTACTCATTCTTACTCACTCCCCTAGTTTAACTTTCTTCTATTTTGAATATTTATATTAGATTAGATTCCGTATGCAAATTTTATAATTGATCGAACACCGATATACGTAACAGCAAGGAACACTAGTAAGGTTGCATAGGTAGCAATCTTTTGTGACCTTGGAGTAATTGTTATTCCCCATGAAACTAGGAAACTCCATAATCCATTTGCAAAGTGGAAAGTAGTAGACACAACACCGATAATATAAAACCAGAACATAAATGGTGTTGATAGTATATCTTCCATCAAACTATAATCTAGCTCTGCATTTCCCATTCCAATTGCAATTCTAGTTTCCCATAAGTGCCAAACAATAAAGATTAGCGTAATAATTCCAGTTATTCTTTGGATGTAGAACATCCAATTACGAAAGAAACTGAATCGTCTCACATTATTTTTAGCAACAAATACAATGTAAACCCCTAAAACCGCGTGGAACAGAATGGGAAGAAAGATAACAAATGTTTCTAGCACATAACGGAACGGTAAATGTTCCATAAATGACGCCGCCTTGTTAAAGCTTTCCTCTCCATATACAGCGAAATGATTGACAACTAAGTGTTGAATCAAAAAGATCCCAATCGGTATTACCCCTAGTAAAGAATGTAGCCTACGATAAAAAAACTCCCTATTCTCCGCCATATTTACCCCCCTCAACAAATATTCTTATTCTATTAGACCTATAAAATATACCATTTCTAACCAATAAAAGCGCTTTATTTTCTATTAACGCAATTAAAACAATAATTAGAAAAATGGATATTTTGTGACACAACTATTGTACTTCTATCCTAGTAAAGCGTCAAGAAAACGAATTCTTTTAGATAACTATGTTCACCATCTAATTAGGTTGCATTGTCTAGAGTTTCAAGCCATAATAAAATTAGATATCTCATGTTTTTTACTGTTTAATAAAAAACTACATCACCTTGCTGACGATTTTGAAAGGGGTTCAATTTTGTGCACAAAAATAGTGATAATTTAAATAGCATAGTCGACCAACTACACACATCAGGATCAGGTTACGACTTATTACGGTATGTATGCCTTCCCGACTTGTTAGGCAAAGATACCCAATCCATTCTCTACGTGCTAGGGAAAAATATAGCAAGAAAGATGACTTTCACTTCGATTGAAGAAATATATGACTTTTTCTTAAAAACGGGTTGGGGGCATTTAACACTTATAAAAGAAAAGCGAAGAGAATTTATTTTCGAGTTAACAGGAGAAGCGATAACGAATCGAATAGAAAGTAAAATCGAACAGGATTATCGAATCGAATCAGGTTTCCTAGCAGAAGCGATCCAACAATTAAAATCGATCCCCTGTGAATGTATAGAAGAATTAAAAAATAAAAAAGGTTTCGTACAATTCAATGTCATTTATTCAAAGGATTAGGAAATAAGATGACAGTGCAAATGAAAGCCCTCTAGTTATCTAGAGGGCTTTCGTCTATTTCTTTATTTACTTTTTCACCCTTTAGATGGTTAAGAATGGTTTCAGCAGTTGGCTGAGGGATACCTAGTTTCTTTAATTCTTCCAATGAAGCCATTCTTATTTCATTAATATTTTTAAAATGCGTAAGCAAAAGGCGTCTTCGTTTTTCTCCTACACCTGGAATCGAATCCAACTCAGATTTGAACGCACTCTTCCCTCTAAGCTGTCGGTGAAACGTAATAGCAAAGCGGTGCACTTCATCCTGAATACGTTGAATTAAATAAAATTCCTGGGACTGTCTATCAAGCGGCACTATGGTTGGTGGATTACCATATAATAACTCGCTTGTTTTATGCTTATCATCTTTGGCTAGTCCACATAATGGAATATCTAAACCTAACTCATTTTCTAATACATCAAGAGCAGCATTCATTTGACCTTTACCACCATCTATTACAATCAAATCTGGTAATGGAAGGTTTTCTTTTAACACACGAGTGTACCTTCTCCTTACCACCTCACGCATTGTTTCATAATCATCAGGGCCAACTACATCTCTAACTTTATATTTTCGATATTCTTTTTTTAATGGGCGCCCATCCATGAATACAACCATTGCAGAAACAGGGTCTGTTCCTTGTATATTAGAATTATCAAATGCCTCAATTCTGTGCGGAATCTCTATGTTTAATCTGGCTCCTAAATCTTCTACCGCTTTAACTGTTCTCTCTTCATCTCGTTCGATAAGGGAAAACTTTTCTTCGAGAGCAATTTGTGCATTTTTAGCAGCAAGTTTGACCAATTCTTTCTTTCGACCACGATAAGGAATATGAACATCTATCTCCAATAATTTTTCAAGCAGTTCATTATCAGTTGGTGCAGGTACAAGTACTTGCTTAGGTTTTGGATGGTTTTGATGTAGATAAAAACGTCCAATATAACTTACGAACGTATCCTCCGGGTCATCAAAAAACGGAAAAATAGAAACGTCTCTTTCTATTAATTTACCTTGTCTAATAAAAAATACCTGGACACACATCCAACCTTTATCATAAGCAAAACCAAATACATCTCGATCGACTTTATCATTCAATGTCATTTTTTGCTGTTCCATAACCGATTCAATATGTTGGATTTGATCCCGTAATTCTTTCGCCCGTTCAAAGTCGAGCTCTTCTGAAGCTTTAAACATTTTATCCTTTAGATCATTCTTAATCTCCCGATGACCTCCACCCAAAAACGAGGAAATACTCTGCACGATTTGTTTGTTCGTTTCCTCTGACACTGGATATACACACGGACCAAGACATTGATTCATATGGTAATACAAACAAACCCGATCAGGCATTCTATCACATTTTCTAAGGGGATATAAGCGGTCTAATAACTTCTTTGTTTCTCTTGCAGCAATTACGTTCGGATAAGGCCCAAAATATTTCCCCTTATCTTTTTTTACCTTCCTTGTAACAATTAATCGAGGATGCTCTTCGGAAGTTATTTTTAAATATGGATACGTCTTATCATCCTTCAGCAAAATATTATACTTTGGATCATACTTTTTAATTAAATTCATTTCTAAAATCAGTGCTTCAATTTCAGAAGATGTAACAATATATTCAAAGTCTACAATTTCTTGGACTAATCGTTGTGTTTTTTGATCGTTTGCCCCTGAAAAATACGAGCGTACACGATTCTTTAATAATTTCGACTTCCCAACGTAGATAACTGTGTTATTTTTATCCTTCATCAGGTAACAGCCTGGTTGTGCAGGGAGGACAGCAAGTTTTTCTTTAATTGTATTATTCATCAAATCTCCCCCAAAAAGACAATTTCCCTTTCATTTTACCATATGTCTCTTTTCCTAACTATTGTTACTTTTGTCACAATATCTAATCTGCAGTAACTAACTTTATACATTGCTTATTAAGTAAAGGCTGACCAACCGTTCTGGAAAAATGCCTTATTAACATATTTCGATGTATTACTCACGATCGGATTTAAAAAATAGAATCTGCCCAAGCTAGTTTATAGCCACATCTAGATGTATATATTACTTCGCATTTCATGACGCCACTAAAAATGCCACTACAGTATGCATGAAAGATCCTATCCTATAAATAAGAATCCCTTGCCATCTTGGCAAGGGATTTATATTAGTATTAGCTTTTATATTTGAAGTGAACTATTATGCGTGTTTTTCAATCAAGTCAACTAAAGCTTCTTTTGGTTGGAAACCTACAACTTGATCAACAACTTCTCCATCTTTAAAAAGAAGAAGAGTTGGGATACTCATTACACCAAATTTACCAGCAGTTTCTTGATTATCATCCACATCTAATTTGACGATTTTAACTTTTTCGCTCATCTCACCATCAATTTCTTCTAGTACTGGCGCGATCATCTTACATGGTCCACACCAAGGTGCCCAAAAGTCTGCTAATACCAATCCTTCACTAGTTTCTGTATTAAAACTTTGATCAGTAGCTTTTACTATTGCCATTTGTAAATCCTCCTCTAATCCAAACCGATTTCTTTTAGAGTATATCACTCAAGACCATACGTTGACCACTACTTTGCTCTAATGTTAGTTTACCCTAAAAATCTGGTTAGATGTACTAAAATAAGAGTTACAAAAAGTATTATTCCTTTTTGTAACTCTTATTATTACGCTTCTACTTTTAACTGCTTCACTTCTTCTATTAACAATGGCAATACCTCGAACAAATCACCCACGATTCCGTAGTCAGCAATGTTAAAAATATTTGCCTCCGGATCCTTGTTAATAGCTACGATAACTTTGGAATTCGACATACCCGCTAAGTGCTGTATTGCACCTGAAATACCACAAGCAATGTACAAGTCTGGAGTGACTACTTTCCCCGTTTGGCCTATTTGGAGAGAATAATCACAATAATCAGCATCACAAGCACCTCTTGAAGCGCCAACTGCTCCACCTAATAATTGTGCAAGTTGATAAAGTGGGGCAAATCCGTCTTTACTTTTTACACCTCTTCCTCCGGCTACCACAACTTTTGCCTCTGATAAATCAATCCCTTCCGTTGATTTTCGGATGACATCTTTGATAATAGTCCTTAAATCTGGTAGTTCAACTTCAAGCTTTATGACAGCGCCTTGTCGAGAAGTATCCTTTTCAAGTGCTTTAAGGTTATTTGGTCTGACGGTGGCTAAAAGCAATCCTTCTGTCACTATTTTCCTCTCAAATGCTTTTCCAGAGTAGATCGGCCTAGTAAAAACTACATTACCTCCAATATGATCTATTTCTACAACGTCAGAGATAAGACCAGCATCAAGTCGACTGGCGAGTTTCGGTGTTAAATCTTTCCCGATAGCCGTATGACCCATGACAACACTTCCAACTTCTTCTGCTCTTACAACCTCTTCGATCGCGGGTACAAAAGCCTCTGAAGTATACGCTTTCATTTTATCATTTTCTATAACCACCACTTTATGGACACCATAATGTACTAGTTCTTGAGCTAATTCTTCGACCTTTTCACTGCCACAAAGTACCCCAATAATTTCTGCATCTTCCTTTATTTTTTTAGCAGCAGCTATCGCCTCAAACGTAACATTCCTTATCGCGCCATCCCGGATTTCCCCAATCACCAATATTTTATCGCTCATCATATGATCCCCTTTCACAGCACTTTAGACTCTTGTTTTAGTAAAGAGACTAGTTGCTTAACTTGGTCGCTCAACTCCCCCTGTAACACTTGACCCGTAGATCGTTTTGGAGGTGAAAACACTTCAATTGTTTTAGATTTTGGTTCAACATCAGCCTCTTCTAATTCAAGGTCATCTAATTCTATTTCCTCGAGTGGTTTTTTCTTAGCTTTCATAATTCCTGGCAAAGAAGGATAGCGCGGTTCGTTTAGACCTTGTTGGCAGGTCACTAATAATGGCAGCATTGTTTCAAGTATTTCAGTATCACCTTCTACATCTCTCTCAATTATTGCCTTTTCTTCCTTAATCTCTAAACTAGTAATAGTTGTCACACAGGTAAAACCTAATTTATCGGCAAGTCTTGGACCGACCTGCCCACTCGCTTCGTCAATCGCAACATTACCAGCTAAAATAAGATCTACCTCTCTTTCCTCAAAGAAAGCTTCTAATATCCTGGCAGTCGTATATTGATCCCCTTCATCAAGATCTTCTTCGGTATTAATTAAAAACGCCTGATCTGCCCCCATTGCTAGCGCTGTTCTAAGTTGCTTTACGGCACTATCTGTCCCGACAGACACAACTGTAACCTCACCACCATGCTCATCCCTTTGTTTGATTGCTTCTTCTATTGCGTATTCATCATAAGGATTAATGATCAAATCTACTCCGTCATCTTCAATTCTTCCATCTGAAATAATAATTTTTTCTTCTGTATCAAATGTACTTTTCATTAAAACAAATATATTCATGTACTCGTTTCACCCTTTCATTGTGAATATCTATATTTAGTTTTGCCCCTTCAAAGCCTGATACAATTCTATATTTCTGTTTCACTGATTACTTCGCTAAACCGTGTACAATTAAACGATGAATACCATCAACCTGAGCAAGTAAATCATACTTTTGGTCTTTCATAACCCAATTTGTTACCGTTTCATCAATGGTTCCAAATATCATTTGCCTAACTAGCTTCTTGTTCAATTCTTCTCGGAATATACCTTGTTCCATACCAATTTCAACAATCTGATCAATAATTTGAAGGTAGCCTTTTAATACTTCATTAATTTTATATCGTAGGTCTTTATTCGACTGCCTTAGTTCTAACTGAGTAACAACAGCAAGGTCATGGTCATCAACCAGCTGATTGAAATGCATGGTAATTAAACGTCGTAGTTTATCCTCAGCATTGGAGAGTTCACTTATCTCTTTTTCTATTTTAACAATGAACTGTCCCATTTTTTCCTGAAACAAAGATACTAATATGTCCTCCTTATTTTTAAAGTATAAATAGATCGTTCCGTCTGCCACGCTAGCTTGCTTGGCTATCTTTGATACTTGGGATGCATGATATCCATTTTCTGCTATGACCGTTACCGCAGCATCAATTATTTGTTTATATTTTGGTTTATTATTATTATTCAAAATAGAGTCCCCTACCTCAACTTAATTTTTATGAATGACTATTCATTCATATTGTACATCGATCAATTAGTAGTGTCAACCTGTAACTATCTGTTTAGAAAGTTTCAGTGATTATACTGATTGATCTTCTCTACTATTTATTTTTTGTCTTTCTTCATCTATTAATTTTCTACGTAGAATTTTACCCACTGCTGTTTTTGGAAGTTCGCTTCTAAATTCATAAATCCTTGGCACTTTATATGAGGCCATCCGTTTTCTACAAAAGGCATCTAATGTCTTTTCATCTATATTAACGCCATCCTTTAAGACAACAAATGCTTTAACCGTCTCACCACGGTACATGTCAGGAATTCCTACTACTACTAATTCTTGAATACCCTCATGCTCATATAATACATCTTCTACTTCTCTAGGGTATATATTATATCCTCCCGCAATGATGACATCCTTCTTTCTGTCAATCACATAAAATCTGCCAGCTTCGTCCATATAACCGATATCACCAGTATAGAGCCATCCATCCCTTAATACCTGTTCGGTTTCCTCTTCTCGATTCCAGTATCCTTTCATTACTTGAGGTCCCTGAACCGCAATTTCTCCCACTTCACCAACATCGGCCTCTTCTAATGTTTCCAAACTCACTATTTTAGCAATTGTATCTGGCCAAGGCAATCCAATTCCACCTTGGATGGCATCAGGGGCAATTAGGTTAGCATGAGTTACAGGTGAAGATTCTGATAGCCCGTAGCCCTCGATCAACCTACCACCCGTTACTTTTTCAAATTGTTCCTGAATTTCTAAAGGTAAGGGAGCTGATCCACTTATGCATGTTTCAATTGAAGTAAGATCATATTGGTTTAATTTAGGATGATTTAACAATCCAATATAAATGGTTGGCGCTCCAGGGAATACATTAGGACGTTGCTTTTCGATGGTTCGTAAAACATCTTCCACCTCAAATTTCGGTAACAAAACTATTTTAGATCCCGTTAATACTGCATAGTTCATCACAGTTGTCATGCCATAAACATGAAAGAAAGGTAAAACGCCTAATACAATATTTTGTTTGTCACTTTTTTTATGAATCCACACCTCACACATTTGGACATTGGCCACCAAGTTATAATGGGTTAACATAACTCCTTTCGGGTAACCAGTTGTCCCACCTGTATATTGTAATAGAGCTAAATCTTCTGTTGGGTTTATTAAAGGATGTACTAGATCTGGGTGATGTTGTTTCATAATAGAAGTCCAAAGGTAGGTAGTATCAGATTCCTTAACAGTAACTACAGAACCTTGTTGCTTTTTTTGAATGTAGGAGTGAATTAGGTTCTTTGGAAATGGTAAATAATCTTTTATTTGTGTAACAATGACATGGCTGATAGATGTTTTCGACTTTACCTTCTCCACTAAAGGATAGAGTAAATCAAGACAAATAATCATAGTTGAACCGGAGTCCTTAAGTTGGTATTCTAATTCTCTCTCTTTATAAAGAGGATTAGTCTGTACTACAATCCCACCTGCCATTAATACAGCGTAATAACTTATTACAGCTTGAGGAGTGTTTGGAAGCATAACAGAAACACGATCACCTTTTTGCAAACCATTAGCCTGCAGGTGTGCTGCTAGTTGATTAGATTGAAAATAAACCTGCTCGTAGGTTAATTCTTTACCCTTGAAGTGAAGCGCTTTCATTCTTGGGGATTTTAATGCCGTTTCTTTTAAAATAGCATGTAAGGATTTTTGCTCATATTCCATATTCCAAGGAATATTTGCTGGATAATGAGCTAACCAAGGCCGTTCCACTTTATCCTTCATCTAAAGACCTCCTTTTGTTTAATACATCTATTATAACGAGTGTATTTACATTTTTAAATATTTTTTACGGAAAAGTATACTATTTTTTTCGAAACACGAAATACAAGCATTCTATCTTCGTTGATAAACAAAATAAAAAATGGCGAATGAATCGCCATTTAATTATTAAACATAAAAATGATTCCCACGATAAGAAATAAAATTGCAACCCCAATTAATACTTTTGCTAGCGTCTTCACCTATTGTTTACCCCTTTATTGTCCAATACTCGCACCAATGACATAAGATAGTCCTATTGATATTACCATTGAAATAAACCCTACTGCACGATTGTCTCTTTCAATCTCCTCATCGATTTTATAGCTAGGTGTTAAAAATTCAAAGATAAAATAACCAATTAACAACATGACAAAACCGAAAGTTCCCCAACTGATACTTTCAATAATTGTATCATTATGTTCAATAGAGTACCTGAAAATATTGGCAATACCAAATATTTTACCGCCAGTGGCCATTGCAACAGAAAAATTTCCTTTTTTAATTTCTTCCCAGTTTTTGTATTTTGTTACAATTTCAAAGATAGCTAGAAACACAATTAGACATAAGACTGCAACACTATATCTTGCAGCAGTCTCCACGAAAATGTTTTCCCAAAAAAGACTCATCTTTTACACCTCATTGTTTTTGGCCGACATGATATCTCTATTTATCATACATGTTAAAGCCTCTGTTGACACCTATTTAAACTCTAGTACGGTTACGCCAGAGCCACCTTCATTCATACTACCGGCACGGAAGTCCTTTATATGACGATGTTTTTTCGCAAACTCTTGTACACCCTTACGTAGTGCTCCAGTTCCTTTTCCATGAATGATGGAAACACTAGGATATCCAGCTAAAATTGCATCATCTACATATTTCTCAAGCCTGTGAAGGGCATCCTCAAATCGTTCTCCACGGAGGTCAAGCTCTGTTTTGACATGATAGGTGGAACCTTTTACCATTGCCATTGGTTTTTCAATTAAAGGTTCTTCTCTCTTTACGAATTGAAGATCTTTTCGTTTCACTTTTACCTTCATTATTCCAACTTGTACTTGATATTCTTTGTTACTTATTTTTTCTATAACTGTACCTTTTTGATCAAGTGTAAGTAATTTGACTTCATCACCTGGCTGAATTTCTTTATTTTCATCATTTCGATTCGTTTTCCCTGGTTTATTTTTAGTCAATTTAGGTTGAGCTTCATCTAACAGCTTTCTAGCTTCGATCCATTCATGTTCTTTCAAGCTTGCTTCATTTTTCATGTTCCGAAGTTCTGTGACAATAAGTTCTGCTTCTTCTCTAGCTTTCTCAACAGCTCTTTCTGCCTTCTCTTCCGCTTTCTTATAAAGTTCTTCTCGCTTTTGTTCAAATTGGTCCCATTGTTGCTCGATTTCTTGCTTTAATTGTTGTGCTTGTTCTAAGATCACTTCTGCTTGCTCATAATCACTTTCTGCACCTCTGCGGGACTCTTCTAACGAGGCAATCATATTTTCGACACTTTTTGAGTCTGTGCCGATATGACTTTTGGCCGTCTCAATAATAAATTCATTTAGTCCAAGCCTTCTCGAAATCTCAAAAGCATTACTTCGACCTGGTACACCAATTAATAGACGATACGTCGGTTTTAATGTTTGTACATCAAATTCTACCGAGGCATTTATTACCCCGTCTCGATTATAGCCATACGCCTTTAATTCCGGGTAATGTGTTGTTGCTATAATACGTGCTCCACGGCTAACAACATCATCTAAAATTGCCATCGCAAGTGCTGCACCTTCCTGTGGGTCGGTACCAGCCCCAAGTTCATCAAATAGGACTAATGTTTCGTGATCAACATTATCTAATATGTTCACAATATTCGTCATATGAGAAGAAAAGGTACTCAAGCTTTGTTCGATAGATTGTTCATCACCTATATCCGCATACACATTCGAAAATACAGCCATTTCACAACCATCAAGCGCTGGAATCTGCAAGCCAGATTGAGCCATTAACGTACACAAGCCTACCATCTTCAACGTTACTGTTTTTCCACCAGTATTTGGTCCAGTTATGACAATAGAAGTAAAGGATTCACCTAGTTCTACATCATTCGGTACAACCTCATCGTCCGTAATTAAAGGATGGCGAGCTTGCTTCATCTTGATGATTCCTTTATCATTCATTTTTGGCATCGATGCGCGCATAGATTGCCCAAGCTTTGCACGGGCAAACATAAAGTCAACCGTACCAAGTGCTTCTACATTCTGATACAAATATGATTGGTCTTCGGCAATTTTCATCGATAACTCTTTTAATATACGTTCAATCTCATTTTTTTCCTGTACTCTAGCCTCTTGTAGCTGGTTATTTAAATCAACAACAGCCTGTGGTTCTATAAATAGAGTTGCACCGGAGGAGGATTGATCATGCACGATTCCTCCTATAGCTCCTCTATACTCTTGTTTAACTGGGAGAACATAGCGATCATTTCGAATAGTTACAATCGCGTCGGACAGCATCTTTGTTTTTGTACGTGTATAAGAATCTAACTTGTCTCTAACTCTGCTTTCATTTGTTCTTATTTTTGTTCTAATAGATCTTAGTTTATCCGAAGCACCATCCATTACATGGCCGTTGTCATCGATACAACTTTTTATTTGCCGTTCCAGTTCATTTAGTGGAACAATTTGTTCTACCAATCCCCTCAGAATTGGTAGTTCAGGCTCATCCATCCCTTCTATAAAGGACTTTATCTGTTTTCCTCCATAGATTGTGCTTGCAATATCTAAGCACTCATTAGCATTTAAAATTCCGCCAATTATGGTTCTCTTGATACTTGGCTTTATATCAAAGATGCCCCCAAGAGGTACATTTCCTTTTAAACGTAGCACATTAGCAGCCTCATCTGTTTCCTCTTGCCATTTAACTACTTCAGCAAGGTTAGTAGATGGCTTAATAGCAATAGTCTTTTCTTTTCCAAGTGAAGACGAAGCTTGACTATTTAATCGTTCTATTATTTTGTTATATTCAAGTACGTGAAAAATTCGTTTATTCATTGCTGTTACTCCTTTTTCCGTTTACTACGAAACAAGTCTATTAGTTGTTCTTTAGTCCAAGTATTAATAACTGTTTCTGGTCGTAACCATCCTTTTCGAGCCACTCCAATACCGACTTCCATAAATTCTAACGTTCTAAAGCTATGTGCATCTGTATTTACGGCAATATTGACTCCATGCTCTTGTGCTAGCCTTACCCACTGCGAGGAGAGATCGAAACGGTTAGGATTAGCATTCAACTCTAGAACTGTCCCTGTTTCTTTAGCCTTTAAAATTAGTTGTTCCACATTTGCAGCATAGCCGTCCCTACGTCCAATTATCCGGCCTGTCGGATGCGCAATCACATTTACATAAGGATTCTCAAGCGCTGTATTTAATCTATTCATAATTTGTTCCTCAGATTGTGTAAAGCTAGAATGGATAGCACCAATCACATAATCCATTTCCTTTAAAAAGTCATTGGAAAAGTCTAGTGAACCATCTGGCAGGATGTCCATCTCAACGCCAGCAAAAATATGAAAATCCGAATACTTTTCATTGAGACGATTAATTTCTTCCCGTTGTTTACGCAACCTATCTTCATCTAGTCCATTGGCAACTCGTAAATACTTAGAATGATCTGTGATAGCGATATATTCATATCCCCTATCCATGGCTTGTTTAACCATTTCCTCAACTGATTGTGCACCATCACTCCAAGAAGTGTGCATATGGAGATCCCCTCGTATATCCTCGTACTTCACGAGTGATAACTCAGATCGAGCTGCCTCTATTTCCCCATCATTTTCTCTTATTTCAGGTGGAATATAATTTAAGCCAAAATACTGAAAGAAATCTTGTTCACTTGTAAACGTCTCTACATGACCTGTTTCACTATTTTCGACACCATATTCACTTATTTTTAATCCTTTTGCTTTTGCAAGCTGCCTCATCGCTACATTGTGATCCTTTGAACCCGTAAAATGATGGAGGGTCGTTGCAAACTCATGTGGAGCAACAATCCTAAAGTCGATACTTACATCATACCCTTCCGCTAGAACAACTGATACTTTTGTATCTCCAGAAGCTATGACTTCTTTTATGTTTTCTAGCTCTAATAGTTGATCTCGGACTTTATCTGGTGATGCAGACGCTATAATAAAATCTAGGTCTTTAACTGTTTCTCTCATACGACGAATACTACCAGCCCTAGAGTATTGTTCAACTGCCGTAAAATCTGCTAAGTATTTTTCTATTTTTTCCACAATAGGAAGCATAAATGCAACGGGAAGACGATCAGGTTTACTTGAAGATTCTTCTAACGCTTTCATAATTTTTTCTGCTGATTTCTTTCCGAATCCTTTTAAGGCTTCCACCTTTCCGTCTTCACATGCTTCTTTCAAGGTTGCAGCATCCACGACACCTAATTCTTGATATAGCTTGGAAAGTTTTTTTCCGCCAAGTCCTGGTAAACGTAGTAATGGAACAAGTCCTTCTGGAACTTCTTCTTGTAATTGACGTAAAGTATCAGACTGTTCATCTCTAATAAATTCCTCGATAACTGCAGAAGTACCTTTACCCACCCCGTTCATTTTGGTGAAATCATCAATTTCAGAAAGAGAGCGATCATCCGTTTCCAAGGCTTGGGCAGCTTTTCTATAAGCAGAAATTTTAAAAGGGTTTTCTCCCTTCAACTCTAAATAAACTGCGATATTCTCTAATAATTTTATGACATCTTTCTTATCAACTGCCATCGTCTTTAACTCCTTCTTTCTAGATTTATAACCGAATATTTTCAAAAAGCGGTCAAAAACCCTTGCCATTATTGCTTGCAAGGGTTTTGTTCTGTCTTTCATTTAAAGGTTCTATGTAGCCATTTCATTAATTAGCCACATGATCAAACCACAATGTTTTAATTTGTTCTGCAACAATTGGAGTATGTTCAATAATATAATTTGCAACAGACGACTGGTCTAATAAATCTTGAACGAATGCTACAGGCACTAGCGCTGCTATGTATAAAAGGATAAAAACGATAAAATAAGTTTCAATAAATCCTAGAATAGCACCTAACAATCCATTGATAGAATTTAAAACTGGTAAGTCAGCTACAAAATCAAGCATAGAGGCAATAATTTGTAACACTATCTTAGCAACAAAAAAAAGAGCTACGAAAGCTATCGCATTGTAAAATGCATTCTCTAACGGAAGTGTGTCAAGAAAGACTGCCCAAGCTGCATCCTCTGGTAACTTTGGATACGGAATCCATAAATCTAATTTAGAGGCAATGGTGTCATAATACATAGAGGCTACAATAAAAGCTACAATAAAACCAATTAAGTGAAATAACTGTAAAATAAAGCCTCGTTTTAATCCAATTAGTACTCCTAATACTAATATCCCCAATAATATAAAATCAATCATGTTTTTCTTGTTCCTCTTTCTGTTTTATTGAACTCAGAAGTTCTGCATAATCATCTCTTAACTTTAAATAATCGTTCATAGTATTAACCGCCGTTAGAACAGCGAGTTTATTCGTATCTAAACTTTTATTTGATTCATGAATTTCTCTCATTTTTTGATCTACAAGACTTGCGACCATTCTTACATGATGTGCCTTCTCTTCTCCTACTATCGTATAAGATCTACCATATATATCAACAGTCGTGCGTGTTTTATCTGATTGGGACACGATCATACCCCCTCGTTTCTATCAAATCCTAAATTTAATATTAACATGAAGACCATAATAAGGGAACTGTTCTGTAGCCATTAATGTCTGATATACTAATTGTGATAACAGAAATGGAGAGATAATATGCCACAAGTTGTTTTAAAGCTACCACAAGGAAAAATTAAGGAGATGGAAGCATACTATAAGCATAGTCTAAAATCTGCACCACCAGGAGCTATCTTTGCAGCGAAAACGAGTAATGCATCCATTACAGCCTACAAATCAGGTAAAGTGTTATTTCAAGGAAAGGCACCTGAAAACGAGGCTAATAAATGGGGGACTACTCCAGTTAATAATCAAGCAGTAGGGAATTCAGTTCATAAAAAAAATAACAATACAAACGGATATGGATTTGCCCCTCCGAATCAATTATTTACAAGTTCACATATTGGCTCTGATGAAGCTGGAACCGGAGACTATTTTGGTCCTATTACAGTTGCAGCTGCTTATGTGACAGCGGATCAAATCCCTATTTTAAAAGAAATAGGTGTAAAAGATTCGAAAAACCTGACGGATGACATGATAAAATCGATCGCTAAAAAAATAGTAGAACTTCAGATCCCTTATTCATTAGTTGTTTTGCGAAATGAAAAATACAATAAGCTACAAGCCAAAGGTTGGACACAAGGCAAGATGAAAACAATGCTTCATCACCATGCTATTACAAACTTACTAGAAAAAATTGCACCTGAGAAACCAGAGGGAATTCTAGTTGATCAATTCTCACAACCGAATGTCTATCAAAACCATTTAAAATCAGAGAAAGCAACGCTGCAAGAAAACGTTTATTTTATGACAAAGGCAGAAAGTTACTCTATTGCAGTAGCAACAGGATCAATTATTGCAAGATCAAGCTTTGTTAAAGAGATGGATAAACTTTCTAATGCAGCAGGGATAACCATTCCTAAAGGGGCTTCCCAAAAGGTAGATCAAGCGGCAGCATCGTTGCTTAAAAAAATCGGAAAAGAAGAACTTTATAAATATGCAAAAATACATTTTGCAAATACACTAAAAGCAGAAGCCTATTTAAAATAGACCTGATAATTTTGTTTAAATTATTATGTTTCCGCCCAAATCAAGTAAGATTTGACCCTTTATTCAGATATACTCTTCTCTTATAACGCGCGGAACAATAAAAAGGTTCCCTAACCAGTCATTTTAAAATGTAAAAGATACAAAAAAACCACTTGGAATTCTTAGCGAAATCCAGGTGGTTAATAATTTATGACGTTACTTTTGAGACTTCCAGGTTAGTGCTATAAATCGTTCCATAAGGATACTCCACTTTCCACGGAAACTGCATCAGCTTCGTTAGAGCCCAGAACTATTACTAAACATAGAGTCTTACCAAACTATTATTCTTTATCTTTCTTTATTTCCAACGCCATTTTCAAATATTCTAAAAACATGTCAGACTGTTGCTTTAGTTTAACCTCGTGTTTAGGTAAAATGGCATGTTCGAGGGCCAAACCATCTATATGAGCCACTATTGATCGCGCTACAATTTCACTATCATATTTTTCACTAAACTCCCCACAAGCTTGACCTGCTTTTATCACATCGGTATAAATTCTTAATCCATTCCGATAACGTTCTTCCCCATACTCTCTTCTTCGTCTATCGTTTCTTCCTGTAATGAAAAATTCAAGTTTACTTGGAGCCAGATCGTCCATTTCTTCCGAAGGTTGTTTACTGTCTCCGAACATACGGAGTAACAGTAAATCCCAATAGGAATTTATATCTCTTTTTAATAAATTATTGTTCTCTTCGACAATGGAATCCAAATCTTCTTTCAATATGGTTTCAAATAAGTCTTCTTTATTAGCAAAATATTGATATAAGCCACCCCTACTTACACTGGCTTTTTCCATAACATGCTTCATCGTCGTGTTTTCAAATCCTTGCTCTGCAAATACGTGTTTAGCAGCGTCAACAATTTTATTTCGACGTTGCTCTATGTGCTCCTTGCTGACTTTCGGAGACATCTTTCCTACTCCTCTCTGTCGTACTTCTAGTCAAAAATCCAATTAATGAAATAACAATTAATAGTGATGCTGTGATAATGAATGTTGGGATTACCCCTATTATGGTAGACAACCATCCCCCAAGTAAAGGGCCAACTATTGTCGCCGTTGTTGTAACACTATTGACTACCCCAAACACTCTTCCTGTCATGTCTACAGGGGTATCAACTTGAACAGCAGCCTGAAACGGAACAAATATCAACCCTGCTGAGAAACCCGCCAATAAACCGGTAATTGTAGACCAAAGCGTTGAAAGAGCAACATCATAGTAGGTTAAAATACCCATTGCACCAAAACTCAATCCAATACCCAGTACACCTATTAGCATATAGGGCAAAGAATTATAATCTGTCTTTTTTATTAAATATGCTCCAGACAAAAATGTACCTATTCCTGCAGCAGTAACTACATATCCAAATAGATCTGGGGAAGCTTGAGATAACTCTCTAATTAATACAATGATCTGAGAATCTGATAGCTGTAAAATTAGCAAGCTAGTTCCTAATAAAAACAGACCAACCAATATAAAGTAGTTAGATTTCACAAAGGAAATCCCTACTAAAAATTCAGCTTTAAAGGAGTAGCGAGACTCCCTATCCTTTTGCTCAGCCGTATTGTGTAAAGTCTTCGGCAGGAAAAATAGTAAGATAGCTGATAATAGAAATGTGGAAGAGTCGATATAAAAGACTACCTGTGCTCCGAATGCTGTTACTAATATTCCACTTAACAGAGGTCCAACGATTTTAGTAGATGAATCAATCATCGATGTAATCGACATTGCCTGTTTCATATCACTTTCGCCAACTAGCTCTTTCAGTTTACCATTTTTAGCCGGAATAAACACAGCAGAGAAAACACCTACAGAGAATAAGGTAATATAAACAATCCAAATGGAATTAGCTACAGCTAATACTAGAATGAGTATTGCTCTGATAATATCAGAAAAAAGCATCAGTTTTCTTCTATCCAATCGATCAGCAACTGTTCCGGCGAGTGGACCAAATAATGCCATTGGTAAAGCAAGACACAAAATTACTAATGAGACTTCCATCGGTGAAGCATTCCACTTCATCCCTACCATCGTAATAACCGCAACCATACTTAACCAATCCCCAACACTTGAAATTGTCTGAGCAGCCATTAACGTCATGTAACCTTTGTTTCCGAGTATAGTTTTCATTCTACGCCTCCAAAAAAGATACCAGTGTCGTTTATTTTATTTCATTATAACGACACTGGTGTCTTTTTACAAGTGTGAATAAAAAATAGCAGACGTTTTTAGTGTCTGCTATTATTTTTTTCGTATAGAATTCTAATAGATTTTGTAATACAGATTTGCTTTGAATAGGCTTTTCGACAACCATTATTATTCATTTGTGTTCCTTCACTTAAAGTGATGTATAGTCGTTTTCATAGTTCTAATTAGTCCACGTTCTTATGTAAAAAGCGTGGGTTCAAAACCCACGCCACTTTATAACTTAACCACGTAAAACTGCTTGGTGTCTCTCTTTTACAGCTTCTAATATTTTTTGGTAAGATTCTTCCACTTCTTCATCTGTAAGTGTTCGTGTAGGGTCTAAATAGAGTAAACTGAAGGCTAGAGATTTCTTACCTGCTTCCAGATGTTCGCCTTGATAGACATCAAACACCATAATTTCTTTAATGAGATCTCCTCCAGCTTGCTGAATAGTAGCCTGCACTTCCCCAGCATTAACTTGCTCGTTAACTACTAGTGCAATGTCTCGTGAAGTGGACGGGAATCTAGCAATTTTCTCAAAACTTGGCTCATTTTCATGGACATGGAAAATGTAATCAAGATCAAGATCAAATACATAAGTATCCTTTAAATCAAAGTCCTTTTGAACAGATGGGTGTAGTTGACCAATAAAGCCAATTAGTTTTTCACCAATAAGCACTTGCGCAGTTCTGCCTGGATGCATGCCATCCACTTTAGCTTGTTTATATATTACACTAAGGTTTAATGTGTCAAATAGTGCTTCCACAATACCTTTTACAACATAGAAATCAACTTGCTTTTTCTCTTGCTGCCATGGATGCACTAACCAGTCTCCAGTAATGGCACCAGATGCTCTTAACTTTTCTTTCGGTTGCTTCGTTACTTGCTCTTCATCCGAAATAAATACCGTACCAACTTCATAATATCCCAAATCAGCTTGTTTTCTAGCAACGTTATAGGCTACTGAAGAAAGCAATTCAGGTAAAATGCTTAATCGTAATGTGCTATGTTCCTCACTCATCGGCATGGAAAGTGATACTGGTGTTACGGCGTCTTGTTTTACTTCTGGACTCACCAAGAGTTCCGCTCTTTCCTTTGTCGTTAGTGAATACGTGATCGTTTCCATTAAACCAACACTTTCGAAAAACTGCTTTATGTCTCTCTTTAATTGTTGTAATTTAGTTAATCCACCTGCTTGAGATGCACCTTGAGGCAAAGTAAACGGCAAATTATCATAGCCATAAATTCTAGCCACCTCCTCAACCATATCTTCAAAAATAGTGATATCTTGACGACGGGTTGGGACACTAATAGTGAAACTTTCTTCTTCTTGAGTAAATGTAAAGTTTAACTTTCTTAAAATATCAACTATCTCATCGTTGGAAATGTCAGTACCTAAACGATCATTAATTCTACTTGTAGTGATCGAAACTTGTTTTTCCGATCGATCTAGTTCGTCAAGCTCAACTACACCAGTAAGAACCTTACCGTTAGCATATTTGCTTAATAAGTGACAAGCTCTTAATCCAGCACGTTTAACCCTGTCAGGATCAACACCCTTTTCAAATCTCGTACTAGATTCACTTCTTAAACCGTGATCTTTCGAAGCTGTTCTAACAGCTGCTGGATTAAAATAAGCAGCTTCTAATAAAACAGTTGTGGTTGTCTCTGACACTTCAGAGTTCGCTCCACCCATTACACCTGCTAATGCAGTTACTTCATGTCCGTTAGTAATAACAAGGTGATCTGACTTCAATGTTCTTTCTTGATCATCAAGTGTAGTCATCGTTTCACCATCTTGTGCTCTACGTACAACAATTTCTTTGGATCCAAATTTGTCATAATCAAATGCATGTAATGGCTGACCATATTCAAGTAATACATAGTTCGTAATATCTACTACATTGTTAATCGGACGAATTCCTGCAGCAATTAAGTAATTTCTCATCCATAAAGGTGATGGTCCTACTTTTATATCTTGCACTACAAAGGCACCATAATAAGGGTTTAAACCTGTTGCTTCTACTTTTACATCAACAAATTGATCTGCTTTATCTGCAACTTGCTCCACATTTTCATCTGGTAAGTTAATCGGTACGTCAAGTATAGCTGCTACCTCATAGGCAACTCCTAACATACTTAGTGCATCCGAACGGTTAGGTGTTAAACCCAATTCTAGTATTGCATCATCTAAATTTAACAATGATAGTGCATCAGAACCAATTTCTACATCGTTAGGAAAAACAAAGATGCCATCTGCTACTTCTTTTGGAACAAACTTTTCTTCAATTCCTAGTTCTTGCAAGGAACAGATCATTCCGTTTGATTCAACGCCTCGTAGCTTCGCCTTTTTTATTTTAAAATTACCTGGTAATACGGCACCTGGTTTGGCAACAGCAACCTTCTGACCTTGAGCTATGTTGGGAGCGCCACAAATAATTTGTAACACTTCTTCTCCTACATCTACCTGACAAAGGTTCAGTTTATCCGCATTAGGATGCTTTTCACATTCTTTTACGTAACCGACAACTACATTGGAACTTTTATCGGCAACATATTCAATTCCCTCAACTTCGATTCCGGTTTTTGTAATTTTCTCCGCTAGTTCTTCTGGAGTTATGTTACCTATATCCACATAATTCTTTAACCAATTCAATGAAACAAACATTGTTCATCCTCCTTTTTACGCCTTATGGTATTGCTTTAAGAACCGGACATCATTTGTATAGAAATGACGGATATCATCGACACCATATTTCAACATTGCGATACGTTCTGGACCCATTCCGAATGCAAAACCACTATATTCTTTTGGATCATAGCCTGCCATTTCTAAAACACGTGGGTGAACCATTCCGCCACCTAGAATTTCAATCCAACCAGTTCCTTTACACACAGAACAACCTTCCCCGTTACACACTTTACAAGAAATATCCATCTCAACAGATGGCTCAGTAAATGGGAAAAAGCTTGGGCGTAAACGGATTTCTCGATCCTCACCGAACATTTGCTTTGCGAAACGGTTTAGTACACCTTTTAAATCACTCATGCGCACATCCTTATCAACATAAAGACCCTCTACTTGTGTAAATTGGTGGGAATGCGTTGCGTCATCAGTGTCACGACGATATACCTTACCAGGGCAAATCATCTTAACTGGCTGACTGCCATTGAATTGACCCATGGTTCTTGCTTGCACTGGAGAAGTATGCGTACGCATTAATAACTCTTCTGTAATGTAAAAAGAATCCTGCATATCACGAGCTGGGTGTCCTTTAGGTAGATTTAATGCTTCAAAATTATAATAGTCTGTCTCCACTTCAGGACCTTCTCTAATCTCAAAACCCATCCCGATAAATAAATCCTCAATTTCTTCAACAATACTCGTTAATAAATGGGGTCCTCCAACCTGAACAGGTCTGCCCGGAAGTGTAACATCAATCGTTTCTTTCTCTAATTTCTTTTCTAGTTCCTCTGCTTCTAATTTCGCTTTCTTACTATCTAATTCATTAGCAATAGCTTCTCTTACCTTATTTGCAAGCTCTCCAATTACTGGACGTTCTTCTGGTGAAAGTTTCCCCATTCCACGGAGAACCTCTGTAATCGGTCCTTTTTTACCTAAATAAGCAACACGAATATCTTGCAAATCAGATAATGTTGAACTCTCAGTTACTTTTGCTAAAGCTTCCGTTTGTAACTCTTGTAACCGTTCCTTCATTCTAACAACCTCCTCATAATCATAAAACTGGAATATCGAATTTTAATGGAAACAAAAAAACCTCCTCCCATAAAAAGGGACGAGGTTTACTAAATCGCGGTACCACCCTTGTTGACAGCTACTATGTACACTGCCCACCTTGAGCTTGATAACGGAACAATTCCGGAACACCTTTACTTTATTGATAAGGTCCTGGTGTCGGCTCCAGAGTGAAGGTTCAACATAACTTCGATTGAAATGCTCGCAGTCCATGGCACTTCATCCCTAAAATCGAAACTGTTATATTTACTAACTCTTTCGTTGCCTGTCGATATTCATTATTTACTTATTATAGAAAAACTAACGATAAGTTGCAACCTTCAAATTTCTATTAATGGAAAATGGTCGCTTACCTAGACCCATTTGCTACATAATAAATTAGAACTCCAGCAGCAACACTTACATTTAATGACTCAGCTTGTCCATAAATAGGGATGTTTACACGTTCGGATGAATACTCGACTAAAGACTCCTCTATTCCAGAACCTTCATTCCCTAAAATAAGTGCAACTTTTTCTGGAATCGCAACCTGATGAAATGGAACTGCCCCTTCTAATGTTGATGCCCAAACTTGATACCCTTCTGTCTTCAAAGTTGGCACAAAGTCTAACAAATTGTTATGGAAAATAGCAATGTGAAAAATAGAGCCTTGTGTTGCTCGAATCACTTTATCATTATATAAATCAACCGTACCTTCACCTAAAACAACACCTTCAAATCCCGCTGCATCTGCTGTCCGGATTATGGTTCCTAGATTCCCTGGGTCCTGAATTGCATCAATCAACAAGATTTTCTTAAAGTCTACCCACGTTGGCTTTTGCATTCCCACAATAGCGGCGATTCCTTGAGGAGTTCTAGTATCTGTAATCGATTTAAAAACGTTATCTGATACATAAGTAATGGTCGCCGATGAATGCAACCAATCAGGTCTATCGGTACCTTCTTCTAAGATAACTTCTTGAACATGCCAATCGCTTTGGAAAGCCTCTTGCACTAAATGATGCCCTTCTATAAAAAATTGTTGACTCGCTTCTCTTTCCTTACGTTTCTTTAGTTTGTTCCAATGCTTAACTTTTGCATTTTGTACAGATGTAATCATTTAATCATCCTCTTAGCTAATTTCCTTACTATCATACATATTTCCAATCGTTGTGGTCAAACTAAATTAGGAAAAGATGACAAATTTCAGGTTTCTTTAATTTACTACTTTTACAATGAGGTGAAAACATGGATCTTAATTTAAGAAAAGCAATTCTAGAAAATGTATCAGACAACAATACGGATCAATTACAGTCTACTATCGTTGATGCCATTCAAAGTGGGGAAGAGAAAATGCTTCCAGGCTTGGGTGTTTTATTCGAAATGATCTGGAAAGAATCTGATCAATCCGTAAAACAAGAGATGCTCGCGAATTTAGAAAAAGGTGTAAGAAACGTACATTAAGAGCTAGCTAAGATTAAAAAGGTTGTTCTTTCCAGAGCAACCTTTTTTTGTTTTTAAAAAAACGTTGCGCATTATTCGACAAATCCTGTAAAATGTATTTATACTATGCATTAAAAAGGGGAAGCTTCTATGGATATTAAATATTTACAGAGTTTAATGCAAGTCCAAGCCATGTCTTTATTCAGCAATAGTTCTTCCATGTCATCTAGTAGTCCACTAGTTGAGCAGGCTTTTCAAACTATTCTAGATAATAAACTTTCTGAACTATCAACTACAAATTCTACAACCATTAGTCCTAATAGATTATCCAGTTATTTCAATAACTATGTACCATCCATTCAATCACCAATTAAATCCACTACTGCTTTACAATCAAGTGGAGAGATTGATTCCATTATCAATGAAGCATCAGTCAAATATGGAGTTGACGCAAATTTAATTAGATCTGTAATAAAAACGGAATCCAATTTTAATGTAACTGCACAAAGTCACGCTGGTGCACAAGGTCTGATGCAATTAATGCCTGGTACTGCTCGAAGTTTAGGTGTAACCGACTCATTTGATGCAAAGCAAAATATATTTGGCGGAACAAGTTATTTAAAGCAAATGCTTAATAAATACGATGGAAATAAGTCACTGGCACTTGCTGCTTATAATGCTGGTCCAGGTAATGTGGACAAATACAATGGAATCCCACCATTCCGTGAAACACAAAATTATGTACAAAAAGTAATGGGTTCTTATCTAGCTTAAAAAAACCAGCTCCCAATTTGGAAGCTGATTTTTTTTAGCTATACGTAATTTCTTTTACTGTATCTGCATCTAGTCCCTTGATTACTTCTACAATTAACTTAACTGTATTCTCAAAATCATCACGGTGTAAAATGGCAGCATGTGTATGGATATAACGTGTCGCAATCGTAATCGACAATGCTGGTACACCATTAGCAGTTAAATGGATGGACCCTGAATCTGTTCCGCCACCAGGCATAGATGTATATTGATAAGGTAGATCATGTTTATCTGCCGTATCAAGTACAAAGTCACGTAAACCTTTGTGAGAGATCATGGACGCATCATAAAGAACAATTTGAGGACCTTCACCAAGTTTACTATCTGCGTCTTTGTCAGAAATTCCTGGCGTATCCCCAGCTATCCCAACATCTACTCCAAATCCAATATCTGGTTCAATCGCGTTAGTAGACGTTTTCGCACCTCTTAATCCAACTTCTTCTTGCACTGTACCAACACCATACACAACGTTTGGATGACTTTCACCTTGTAATTGCTTTAAAACCTCGATCGCAATGGCACACCCTATTCTATTATCCCAAGCTTTTGCTAGTAATAATTTCTCATTCTTTAACTGGGTAAATTCAAAGTAAGGAACAATTGAATCACCAGGACGTACACCAAATTCAGCTGCCTCTTCTTTACTAGAAGCACCAATATCTACAAACATATCTTTAATCTCTACAGGTTTTTTTCGAGCTTCTGGAGGTAAGATATGTGGTGGTTTTGATCCAATTACACCTGTTACGTCGCCCTTACTTGTTAATATAGTCACTCGTTGAGCAAGCATTACTTGACTCCACCAACCGCCAATTGTTTGAAAATATACAAATCCTTTATCATCAATACGTGTAACCATAAAACCTACTTCATCTAAGTGACCAGCCACCATAATCTTAGGTCCGTTTTCATTTCCTACTTTTTTTGCTATTAAGCTACCTAAGTTATCAGTGTATACTTCGTCTGAATAAGGCGTAATATACTTGCTCATGACATCTCTTGCTTCTTTCTCATTTCCTGAGATTGCTCGAGCATCTGTTAATTCTTTAAGCATTGTCAATGTCTCATCTGTCTTTGCCATATGTATGAACCTCCCAATAGTTACTTCAACTAAAATTATATCTCTTTTATAAACTTTTCACAAAAGTTTGAGATAATATAGCCAAAGAACTGTTCGTTTCATTAGTAGCTTTTATTTAGTATTTTTCACAAACTCTTATCACTTTCCAAATGACAGCTTTGAGATAAAATCTGCAGTAACTTATAAGGCATTAAGTGAGCCGCTGGGGATTAATGATTCTAAACGTCGTGAAATTAGAGAAGCGATAAGAATTCGCTATGTTAAAGAGCTTCTTACGTTGCGAAGTTAGAGAAGCGATAAGAATTCGCTATGTTAAAGAGCTTCTTAAGTTGCGAAGTTAGAGAACTCAAAAGAATTCGCTATGTTAGAGGGATTCTAACGTCGCGAAATTAGAGAACCCAAAAGAATTCGCTATGTTAGAGGGCTCCTAACGTCGCGAAATTAGAGAACCCAAAAGAATTCGCTATGTTAGAGGGCTCCTAAC
>NZ_JACLZI010000015.1 GCF_014280935.1 Aquibacillus kalidii | reverse complement strand
CACCTGTTCCCATGCCGAACACAGTAGTTAAGCTCTCCAGCGCCCATGGTAGTTGGGGCTTTGCCCCTGCGAGAGTAGGACGCCGCCAAGCAAATATGAAAACTTCTAAGATTAATTCTTAGAAGTTTTTTTGTTGTGAATTTAATTAATTATGGACTTTTATAAGGTAGATTTAAGGTCATAGATCGTAATACCTAGACATAGACAATTAAAAAAAATAACTAAAACTGCATGCAACTATAAAATTCACTAATATTTTAATATGTATTTTAATAACTATAATAATAGGGTATTACTACATACATAAGAAGAATAGGAGAGGTACGATGCAGCTATTGTATGAAATATTTGATGAACAATTTATTTTAGCCTCCACTAGAATTTTAATTGCCCTTATATTGTCTGGTTTAATAGGATTTGAAAGAGAACTTAAAAATCAGTCAGCCGGATTTAGAACGCATATATTAGTTGGCGTCGGCTCGTGTTTAATGATGATTCTTTCCTTGTATGGCTTTGAGGATTTTATTAATAAGTATCAAAATGTAAGATTCGATCCTGCAAGAATCCCTTCCTATGTAATTAGTGGAATAGGTTTTTTAGGTGCAGGTACTATTATTGTTAATGGTATGACGATAAGAGGACTAACTACTGCAGCTTCGATATGGGCAGTTGCTGGTCTTGGACTGGTTATTGGCGTAGGAATGTATAAAGAGGCGATTCTAACCACTATTGTTATATTATTAAGCTTAGCCTTCCTTAATAAATTTGAAGGAATATTCCATAAAGGTAAAGGAAAAATTACATTCCAAATACTAATAGGACCTAAAATGAATCTAGGAAATTTACTAGAGATATTAAATAAGTCTGAAATAAGTATTCGAAAATTACAAGTAGAAAAGGATGTAGGGATTGATAGAAATATTTTAATACAATTAGATAATGACCCAAATATTGATAAAACCCTACTCTATAATCAGTTATTACAAATGGAGCATGTTAAACAGGTAAATATTAAACAATAAATAAAAATATTGTAGAAAAAACATGGTATCTATTTAACTAATAAATGGTTTTTTTCTTTTTAAAAAGGGAAGAATGTAAATAGACATTATGTTTGCAACTATAGCGAAGAGGAGTATAATATATATAAAGTCAAAGATAGTCAAAGTCAAAAGAGGAGGAGGATAATGCGCAATATTTCTGATGTAATTGAAGAGTATTTAAAAAAAATTATACAAAGTAATGAGAGAAATGCAATAGAGATTAAAAGAAGTGAAATTGCCGATCGATTTGAATGCGTACCTTCTCAGATTAACTATGTAATTAACACAAGGTTCACAGTAGAAAGAGGTTACGTTGTAGAAAGTAAACGTGGTGGCGGTGGTTACATTCGTATAATGCGTATTACTAACGAAGATAAGGCAAAGCTTATTGATGAAATTATTGATATGATTCAGCCACAGGTTACACAACAAGCTGCTATTGATATATTGGAAAGAATGTTAGAGGAAGAATTAATTACAAAAAGAGAAGCGAAGATTATGGTTGGTGCAATAAGTAGGAATACACTAGCTTTTCAATTACCAGTACGTGATGAAATTAGGGCTAGGATATTGATAGCAATGCTTTCTACTTTAAAATACTAAGGTATAAGAGGAGGGAGAGTATGGAGTGTCAGGAATGCCATGAACGTCCTGCAACATTACACTTTACGAAAGTTGTAAATGGTAGTAAGACAGAAGTACATGTATGTGGACAATGTGCCAAAGAAAAAGGGTATGTGTCATATGATGAAGAGGCATATTCTTTACATGATTTACTTTCGGGTCTATTTAATTTTGACTCAACTTCATTAACTGGCCAAAAAAACACTCCTTCACATACAACAAAACAGTTAAAATGTGAAAAGTGTGGCATGACTTATCAAGAATTTACCCAAGTAGGTAAATTTGGATGTTCAGAGTGTTATCATACATTTTCTGATAAACTAGATCCAATTTTTAGAAGGGTTCATAGCGGAAATACAACCCATGACGGAAAGATACCAAAAAGAATTGGTACTAATATTCATCAAAAACATTTAGTTAAAGAGTTGAAAAATAAATTGCAGCAATTAATTACAGAAGAAAACTTTGAAGAAGCAGCTAAAGTAAGAGATGAAATTAGATCAGTAGAAAAAGACCTTAACCAGGACCAAGGTGGGGAGGGTGAGGATTAAAATGTCTTTGGAACAGTTTATTAATGAGGCGATTAGTCCTTGGATGAAAGAAGAAGGACCAGATAGTGATATTGTCATGAGTAGTAGGATTCGTTTAGCTAGAAATTTTGAAAGACTACCCTTTCCAATTATTGCGGAAAAAGAAGACTTACAAGAAGTACTTAATTTATTTGATACGGAATATCATCATAGAACATATAAAAACTATCACGATTTAGAGTTTGTAAGAATGAGTGACCTACAACCTGTAGAAAAAAGAGTATTAGTAGAAAAACATTTAATAAGTCCTCATCTTGCTGACAAATCAGTACAAGGTGGCGTACTAATATCAAAAAGTGAACAGGTTTCCGTAATGGTAAATGAAGAGGATCATATACGGGTTCAACTATATTTCCCTGGATTTCAACTTGACAAGGCTTTGGACCAAGCTTTTGAAATTGATGATTGGTTAGAAGATAAAATTAATTTTGCCTTTGATGAGAGTAAAGGATATCTGACTAGCTGCCCTACTAATGTAGGAACAGGTCTTCGTGCATCAGTAATGATGCACTTACCCGCGTTAGCCCTAACGCAAAAGATCAATCGTATGATCCCCGCAATTAGTCAGTTAGGACTTGTTGTAAGGGGTATATATGGTGAGGGTAGTGAAGCTGTAGGAAATATTTTTCAAATTTCTAACCAAGTCACGCTAGGCAGATCAGAATATGACATCATTGAGGACTTGAAAAGTGTTGTTCAGAAGTTAGTTGAACAAGAAAGAAAGGCAAGGCGGTTACTTGTTGAACAATCAGAATTACAATTAGAAGATAGAATTTTTCGTTCTTATGGGGTCTTAGAAAGAAGTCGTATCATAGAATCTAAGGAAACAGCAAAATGCTTATCGGATGTTCGCTTAGGTATTGATGTTGGTTATATTGATAATATCTCAAAAACAATTTTGTCTGAGTTAATGGTATTAACACAACCTGGATTTTTACAGCAATATGCAGGAAAATCATTAACACCTCAAGAAAGAGATATTTTTAGAGCTTCCCTAATTAGAGAACGTTTAATACTAGAAAAATAGATAGGAGGAATGCCTAATGATGTTTGGGCGATTTACAGAAAGAGCACAGAAGGTACTAGCACTTTCTCAAGAGGAGGCTGTTAGGTTAGGTCATAATAATATTGGTACAGAACACATTCTTTTAGGTTTAGTTAGCGAAGGGGAAGGAATCGCTGCTAAAGCTTTAAATACACTTGGTTTAGAAACAGAAAGAATACAAGAAGAAGTTGAGCAATTAATAGGAAAAGGACAAAAGGTTTCACAAACAATTCATTACACGCCACGTGCTAAAAAGGTAATTGAACTATCCATGGATGAAGCACGTAAATTGGGTCATTCCTATGTTGGGACCGAGCATATCCTTTTAGGGTTGATTAGAGAAGGGGAAGGTGTTGCTGCTCGCGTCCTTAACAACTTAGGTGTAAGTTTAAATAAAGCACGTCAACAGGTTCTACAGTTATTAGGAAGTAATGAATCTTCTGCTGGTCAGCATGGACGTGGAGGACAATCTGCTACTGCGAATACACCTACTTTGGATTCTTTAGCACGTGATTTAACAGCAATTGCTAAAGAGGGCAATATTGACCCAGTAATAGGTAGAGAAAAAGAAATTGAACGTGTTATCCAAGTGTTAAGTAGACGGACTAAGAATAACCCAGTATTAATTGGTGAACCTGGTGTAGGTAAAACTGCCGTTGCAGAAGGTTTGGCGCAACAGATTGTTAATAATGAAATCCCTGAGATTCTAAGAGACAAACGTGTTATGACTTTAGACATGGGAACAGTTGTTGCGGGCACTAAATATCGTGGTGAATTTGAGGATCGTTTGAAAAAAGTGATGGAAGAAATCCGCCAAGCTGGTAATATTATTTTATTCATTGATGAACTTCATACATTGATTGGTGCTGGTGGTGCTGAAGGTGCCATTGATGCATCTAATATACTTAAACCATCGTTAGCGCGTGGGGAATTACAATGTATTGGTGCTACAACGCTAGATGAGTACCGTAAATATATTGAAAAGGATGCTGCTCTAGAGCGTAGATTTCAACCTATACAGGTAGATGAGCCAACATTGGAACAATCTATTCAAATTCTAAAAGGGTTAAGAGATCGTTACGAGGCGCATCACCGCGTATCTATTACTGATGAGGCAATCGATGCGGCAGCAAAATTATCTGATCGATATATTACAGATCGCTTTCTACCAGATAAAGCAATTGATTTAATTGATGAGGCTGCTTCTAGGGTACGTTTACGTTCCTACACTGCTCCACCTAACTTAAAAGAACTGGAGCAAAACCTAGAAGAGGTTAAAAAGGAAAAGGATGCTGCTGTTCAAAGTCAAGAGTTTGAAAAAGCTGCATCATTAAGAGATAGTGAACAAAGGTTAAGAGAAGAATTAGAACAAACCAAGGAAAAGTGGAAAGAAAAGCAAGGACAAGAAAGTTCCGAGGTAGTAGTAGAAGACATTGCGAATGTAGTTTCTACGTGGACGGGTGTTCCAGTTAAATCGATAACTAAAGATGAAAGTGAACGGTTATTAAATATGGAGGGTATTCTCCATGATCGCTTAATTGGGCAAGAAGAAGCAGTAAAGGCGGTTTCTAAAGCGATAAGACGTGCTCGTGCAGGGCTAAAAGATCCGAAACGACCAATTGGTTCATTTATTTTCCTTGGCCCTACAGGTGTCGGTAAAACAGAATTAGCCAGAGCACTTGCAGAATCAATGTTTGGTGAAGAGGATGCTATGATCCGCATTGATATGTCTGAATATATGGAGAAACATTCTACTTCAAGATTAGTAGGTTCCCCTCCAGGATATGTTGGGTATGAAGAGGGTGGCCAATTAACTGAGAAGGTAAGAAGAAAACCTTATTCTGTTGTCCTATTAGATGAAGTGGAAAAAGCACATCCAGAAGTGTTTAACATTTTGCTTCAAGTACTAGAGGATGGTCGTTTAACTGATTCTAAAGGTCGTTTAGTAGATTTTAGGAATACAGTATTAATTATGACATCCAATGTTGGTGCCAGTGAATTAAAGCGTAATAAATTTGTTGGATTCAGCATGGGAGACGAAGAAGCAAATTATAAAGATATGAGATCCAAAGTAATGGATGAAATGAAAAAAGCATTCCGTCCAGAATTCTTAAACAGAATTGATGAGATCATTGTATTCCACTCATTAGAGAAGAAACATATGAAAGATATTGTTAAGCTAATGATTGAACAATTACGTAAACGATTAGTGGAGCAAGAGATAGACTTTAGTGTATCAGATAAGGCCCTTGAAAAAATTGCTACTGAAGGGTTTGATCCTGAATACGGGGCTAGACCATTAAGAAGATCGATTCAAAAAAATATAGAAGATCTATTATCTGAGGAACTATTAAAAGAAACAATTAAAAAAGGACAAAAGATAAATATCGATGTTAATAGTGATGATAAATTTGAAGTTTCGGCACAATAACGAATAGTTAAGCATATCGGAAGGCAGCTGCCTTCCGATTTTTTTACCGATCGACACTTACTTGAACTAGACTATAATTAAATAATTACATAGTTTTTACACAAATTGTTAATGAAATTGATAGAACTTTGTAACTTGTATGATACTTCATTCGTATAGAATAGTAGGTAGATTAAGGAGCGATTATTTTGGTCAAAAGAAAAACTAAGTTTGTATGTCAAGAATGTGGATATGAAACTCCTAAATGGATGGGAAAGTGTCCGTCTTGTAATAACTGGAATACATTGGTGGAGGAATTAGTGGCATCTTCACAGACATCGAGACATACAATGGTGAAAAACACCACTTCTGCTGTGAAGCCAGAAAGTATCACTGCTATCCAATCAAAAGAAGAGCCAAGAGTAAAAACCGATATGCAAGAATTTAATCGGGTGCTTGGTGGGGGCATTGTAGCAGGTTCTCTTGTTCTAATCGGAGGGGACCCGGGAATTGGGAAATCGACGCTACTTTTACAAGTCTCTGATCAGCTTGCTAAAAAGAACTTAAATGTTCTTTATATTTCTGGAGAGGAATCAACTAGGCAAACTAAATTAAGAGCAGATAGGTTAGGAGTCGATTCAAATAACTTATATGTCCTATCCGAAACAAATCTTATAGATATAGCAAATCAAATCGATCAACTGCAACCCGCTTTTGTTGTAATAGACTCTATTCAAACGATATTTAGAGAGGAAGTTACAAGTGCGCCTGGAAGTGTATCACAGGTACGAGAATGTACCAGTGAATTAATGCGAATAGCTAAAACAAATAATATTCCTATTTTTATCGTAGGTCATGTAACGAAAGAAGGTTCCATAGCAGGGCCACGCCTGTTAGAGCATATGGTAGATGCCGTACTTTATTTTGAAGGGGAAAGACATCACACTTTTAGAATTTTAAGAGGAGTAAAGAATCGTTTTGGAAGTACAAATGAGATGGGAATATTTGAAATGAAAGAAGAGGGGTTAAGAGAGGTAATGAATCCTTCTGAAATATTCCTTGAGGAACGTTCCCAAGGAGCAGCTGGATCGACTGTTGTTGCCTCTATGGAAGGAAGTAGGCCTGTCCTGGTCGAAATACAGTCCCTCATTTCTCCGACTAGCTTTGGTAATCCGAGAAGAATGGCAACCGGAATTGATCATAATCGTGTCCCTTTGTTAATGGCTGTTCTGGAAAAACGAGTTGGACTAATGTTACAAAATCAAGATGCCTATGTAAAAGTAGCCGGTGGAGTGAAATTAGATGAACCAGCAATTGATCTTGCTATAGCAATTAGTATTGCCTCAAGCTTTAGAGATCAGCCATCAAGGCCTGATGATGTACTAATAGGTGAAGTGGGCTTAACAGGGGAAATCAGACGGGTTTCCAGAATAGATCAACGTGTACAAGAGGCGGCTAAGCTAGGGTTTAAACGAGCGATTATACCTAATAAAAACTTAGATGGTTGGAATCCTCCAAAGGAAATAGAAATTGTGGGTGTAAATTCTGTCCATGAAGCATTAAAGGCAACCTTAGAAATGGATTAGTAGGATGAATAGAAGACTAGTATTACTAGTTTTAAAAAAATATCGACATACAAATATATATAATTACAAAAATTGACTTATCACTTTCGATGTGGTAAAATTTAAACTTTTGGTCAATTGACTGATATTGTCAATTATGTTACCTTTAATAAATAGATTTTAATTAACTAGATTATTTTTAAAAAATATGGAAATACTATCTGTTAGGAGGTGACCGTGGTGCTAAAACGAATTGTGCAGTTATTTATTATTATTGCAGGTGGTACCGCTGGATATTTGTATATACCAGATTTAATAGGTTTATTAAATGTGACGGATGGAAGTTGGTTGGATTCCCCATATGTTGCTCCATATGTGGGTATTGTGATTGGTGCAATTATCTTATTTTTATTGACATTTTGGTTAGTAGATTATCTGGTGAATTTCTTTTTATGGTTTGAAGAAACCTTAGTGAAGGCGCCGGTTGCTGATCTATTATTTGGAAGCTTGGGTGTCATCATAGGGTTGGTTATTGCCTATTTCCTTGCTAGTCCCATCCAAGAGTTAGGAATAAGAGTAGTGTCTCAGGTTGTACCTACATTCCTAACATTGCTATTAGCCTATTTTGGCTTTCAAGTTGGGTTTAAAAGGCGAGATGAATTCTTAAACTTACTAACATTAGCTAAAAAGGAAAAGAAAAAATCTGCTGATAGTGAAGAAGAGACAGGTTTAGAGTTACCTAAAGTGAAGATCTTAGACACAAGTGTTATCATTGATGGTAGAATTGCGGATATATGTCAAACTAGCTTTTTAGAAGGTACTGTAATTATCCCTCAATTTGTATTGGAAGAACTTCAGCATATTGCTGACTCGTCCGATGTGTTAAAGCGAAATAGAGGTCGTCGTGGTCTAGATGTTCTTAACCGAATGCAAAAAGACTTACCAGTAAATGTTGAAATCTATGAAGGTGATTTTGAGGAAATTCAAGAGGTCGATAGTAAACTGGTTAAACTTGCAAAAGTGATTAATGGAATAGTAGTGACAAACGATTTTAATTTAAATAAAGTATGTGAGTTTCAAAATGTGCAAGTACTTAATATTAATGATTTAGCTAACGCAGTTAAACCGATTGTACTACCAGGTGAAGAGTTAGCTGTACAGGTAATCAAAGATGGGAAAGAACAAAACCAAGGTGTTGCTTATTTAG
This sequence comes from Aquibacillus kalidii, assembly GCF_014280935.1. GTDB lineage: Bacteria > Bacillota > Bacilli > Bacillales > Amphibacillaceae > Aquibacillus_D > Aquibacillus_D kalidii. The sequence goes on along the minus strand of NZ_JACLZI010000015.1, from coordinate 52,400 downwards.
ATGATGGCACAATGATCGTTGTCGAAGAAGGTAAAGATTATATTGGTAAAACAATTGAAGTCCTTATAACTAGTGTCCTTCAAACATCAGCAGGGCGTATGATTTTTGCAAAACCAAAATTACTTGAAAAAGCTTTATGAAAAGGGTATAACTTATAGAGGAAAACAAAAGTGATAACATGATGTTATCGCTTTTGTTATTTACTTTGAATTTATATTGTCTAATCATAGTTGGACAAGTACTAGTTACTACATCATACTCATGAGGCGGATAAATTATGATAGAATATTTCGCAATTGTATTAGCTGCTGGTCAAGGCAAAAGAATGAAAGCCGGAGAGAATAAGCAATTTATAACACTTGAAGGGAAACCATTAATTATACATACCCTTACTAACTTTATGGCGGATGATTGGTGTAAAGAGATTATCTTAGTAACCAACCCTAATGAGTTAGAAAGAATGTCCGAATTACTACATCAATACTCTCTAGGTGATAGAGTAAAGCTTATTCAAGGTGGAAAAGAACGTCAGGAAAGTGTGTATAACGGATTATTACATATTAAAAGTCGTGACAACATTGTACTTATACATGATGGTGCTCGTCCATTTGTTAAGAAAGAGCAACTTCATGCACTTGCTGTAGCGGTTAAGGAAAGTCATGCTGCACTTCTTGCTGTCAGAGTAACAGATACGATCAAACAACAAAGAGGAGATGCACTTACTACACTAGACCGATCCTCTTTATGGGCTGCCCAAACTCCACAAGGATTTCAGTTGGGATTAATATTAGATGCCCATGTACGGGCTTTAGAAGAAAGTTTTTTAGGGACTGATGATGCTTCATTGGTAGAAAGGTCGGGAAATCCTGTCCAAATAGTGGAGGGTAGTTATCAAAATATTAAACTTACAACTCCAGAAGATATCGAACGTGCGAAAACATTTCTTAATGATTAATGATAAAGGAGTAATCACTTATGTTTCGAATTGGTCATGGTTTTGATGTACACCAGTTTGCTGAAGGAAGACCCTGTATTATTGGTGGTATTCATATCCCTTATTCTAAAGGGCTGTTAGGTCATTCAGATGCGGATGTATTATTACATACAATAGCAGATGCTTGTTTAGGAGCAATAGGAGAAGGGGATATTGGAAAACACTTTCCGGATACAGATCCTACTTTTAAAGATGCGAATTCGGGCAAGTTGCTAGAGCAGGTGTGGGACATTGTAAAATCAAAAGGATTCGCACTTGGGAACATCGACTGTACGGTGATTGCGCAAGAACCGAAAATGGCGCCATATATAACTGAAATCAGGCAAAATATAGCTCGTATATTGACTGTTGAGGTGGATAGAATTAATGTTAAGGCTACAACAACAGAAAAGCTAGGGTTTACTGGTCGTAAAGAAGGAATTGCTGCAGAAGCAGTCGTCTTGCTGATTCAAAATAATCAGTAAGTAAGTTACAACAAATAGAGCAAAAAAGTGGTAGAATAAACAAAAAGAACGGAACTAAAAAAGGAGAGACTTAATGATGACAAATGATGTACGTGTGCGTTATGCGCCAAGTCCAACAGGACATTTACATATAGGGAATGCTAGAACAGCGCTATTTAATTACTTATACGCGAAACATTTAGGTGGGAAGTTTATTGTTCGTACAGAGGATACGGACGAGAAGCGAAATGTTGAAGGTGGAGAAGAAAGTCAGTTTAATTTTCTAAAGTGGCTGGGTATTGAATGGGATGAAGGGTCTGATATTGGTGGAGATTTCGGTCCCTACCGTCAAACAGAACGTCTGGAAATCTATCAGAAGTATGTAGATGAGCTATTAGAAAGAGGATTAGCGTACAAGTGTTATATGACGGAAGATGAGTTAGAAGCGGAGCGTGAAGAGCAAAAGGCGAATGGCCGAGTACCTAAATATTCTGGGGCGCACCGCGATTTAACAGAGGATCAAATAAAAGGTTTTGAAGCAGAGGGAAGACAACCGAGTATTCGTTTTCGTGTTCCGGAAAACAAGACATACACATTTAATGATATTGTAAGAGGAGATATCACTTTTGAGTCTAGTGACTTTGGTGACTGGGTTATGGTTAAGAAAAATGGTATTCCGACTTATAACTTTGCCGTTGCAATAGATGATTATCATATGAAGATATCTCATGTACTACGTGGGGAAGAGCATATTTCTAATACACCTAAGCAGACAATGGTATTTGATGCATTCGGGTGGGAGCCACCAAAATATGGTCATATGACACTTATTTTAAATGAAAACCGTAAGAAGTTGAGTAAGCGTGATGAACATATCTTACAATTTATTGAGCAATATAAAAATTTAGGATATTTACCAGAAGCGCTGTTTAACTTTATCGCGCTATTGGGTTGGTCTCCTGTTGGGGAAGAAGAGATCTTTACAAAGGAACAGTTTATTGAGATGTTTGATCCAGAACGTCTATCTACTTCACCTGCAATCTTTGACCCTGCCAAATTAAAATGGATGAATAATCAATATATCAAGGCATTAGAATTTGATGAAGTAGTAAAACTATGTTTGCCCCATTTGGTTAAAGCGGGTAAGCTACCAGCAGAAATGGACGAATCTACACGTCAGTGGGCGTTAGAATTAATCGGGTTATATACAGAGCAGTTAAGTTATGGTTCTGAAATAGTAGAGCTTACAGAGTTGTTTTTTAAAGAAGAAATTAATTATTCAGAAGAGGCGATGGAAGTGTTAAAGGAAGAACAAGTTCCTGAAGTGCTTCAAGTATTCCAAGCAAAGCTTTCAGAGCTAGAGGAATTTAGTCCTGAATTAATAAAAGCGCAAATTAAAGCAACTCAAAAAGAAACAAAACAAAAAGGTAAAAAACTGTTTATGCCTATCCGAGTAGCTACTACTGGTCAAGTCCATGGTCCGGAACTTCCAAATGCGATTCATTTATTAGGAGCTAATGTTGTTCAAGCAAGGCTAAGTTCCATATTGGAAAAGATTAAGTAGATAGTAAATAGTTCACATTTAATTGAAAATGTAATATAGTATTACTACAAATAAGAACGAGTGTATTCAGTAGCTAAATAATTATCGTAGAAGAGGAGAAGTAAAAAGGAGGATGGCTTAGTCAGAGAAAACTACCTAGGCTGGAAGTAGTTTAAGTCATCCCTTTTGAAATGCACCTCAGAGTCCCTTGTTGAATTTCAGTAAATAAGGGCGGTTGATTTCCCGTTATAGAATCCTGAAGTTGGGGGATATTTTTCCCTAAACAGAGTGGAACCGCGCGAAAAGCGTCTCTGTGTTTGTGATGAACATAGAGACGCTTTTTCGTTTTTTATCTTTTTGTAACTAAAATAAGTGCCGCTACGCTACGGAAATAAACGTTGCACTCAAACCTATACAGCTACACTATGACGTATATGTCTCAACTGTGGCAGAAAGCAACAAGGTATGCGAGAAAGTTTAAATTTTTGACTGTAGGGTTGTCCCATTAAGACTAGCCGGTATATTTAGCTAGTAATCTAGTCTAAAAACATGTAGGGATAATTTTATTCAAAGGGAGGAAATTGGTGTGGGTATTATTAAATTATTAAAGCAGGATATTGAAGTTGTTTTTGATCAGGACCCGGCTGCTCGCACCTATGTGGAGGTATTTCTTACTTATTCTGGTCTTCACGCTATATGGGCTCACCGAATTGCGCATACTTTATACAAGAAAAAATTCTTCTTTATTGCCCGGGTAATTTCCCAAGCAAGTCGTTTCCTTACAGGAATAGAAATACATCCAGGAGCCCAGATCGGTAGACGCTTTTTCATCGATCACGGCATGGGAGTTGTTATTGGGGAGACCTGTGAAATTGGGGATAACGTAACAATCTTCCAGGGAGTAACGCTAGGTGGCACAGGTAAAGAGAAAGGTAAACGACATCCTACAATAAAAGATAATGCACTTATTGCAACTGGGGCAAAAGTTCTTGGTTCCATTACGGTAGGAGAAAGCTCCAAGATAGGAGCGGGCTCTGTTGTATTGCATGATGTGCCAGATCATTCAACGGTGGTGGGAATTCCTGGTCGAGTAGTCATTCAAAATGGTGAAAAGGTACGGAAAGATCTAGATCATCATAAAATGCCTGACCCGATGTCGGAAGCGTTAAAGATGATGGAAAAAGAAATTAGCAGTCTACGAAAAGAGCTTGAGGAACTTAAAGGAGTGAAGTCAAATTGACGGTGCGCATTTACAATACATTAACAAGAACAAAACAAGAGTTTCATCCAATCGAAGAAGGTAAGGTAAGGATGTATGTTTGCGGTCCAACCGTATATAACTATATTCACATTGGAAATGCAAGGCCGGCTATCGTTTTTGATACGGTTAGAAGATATCTAGAATATAAAGGATATGATGTAAATTATGTTCTTAATTTTACAGATGTCGATGATAAAATAATCAAAGCGGCTAATGAACTAGGAGAAGAAGTTCCAAGTCTATCTAGTAGATTTATTGATGCTTACAAGGAAGATGTTGCTGCTCTAGGAGTTAAAAAGGCAGATCACCATCCGAGAGTTACGGAGACCATGGATGACATTATTAACTTTATAGCTGTTTTAGTCGAAAAGGGTCACGCCTATGAAGCGGGAGGTGATGTTTATTTTAAAACACGTTCCTTTGATGGTTACGGTAAACTATCACACCAACCGATAGATGAATTGAGATCTGGAGCTAGAATTCAAATTGGGGAAAAGAAAGAAGACCCATTAGATTTCGTATTGTGGAAAAAAGCGAAACCAGCTGAAATTGCATGGGAATCACCATGGGGGGAAGGAAGACCAGGTTGGCATATTGAGTGCTCTGCAATGGCAAAAAAATACCTTGGTGAAACAATTGATATTCATGCGGGTGGTCAAGACTTAACCTTCCCACACCATGAAAATGAGATAGCGCAATCTGAAGCAGGAAATGGAAAATCATTTGCAAATTACTGGATGCATAATGGGTATATTAATATAGATAATGAAAAAATGTCCAAATCACTTGGGAATTTCGTATTAGCTCATGAGCTTATTCAACAGCATGATCCACAAGTGTTAAGATTTTTTATGCTTAGTGTTCACTATAGAAATCCAATTAACTTTAGCGAATCTTTGTTAGAGAGTGCTAAGAATAGTTTAGGTCGAATTAAAAATGCTTATCAAAATCTTGCTCATCGTAAACAAACTAGTATGAACCTTGTTCAAGATGATGAACAGTGGTTAGAAAAGATACAACAGTTTAACCAGCAATTTGAAAAAGAAATGGATGATGATTTTAACACTGCAAATGCAATAGCTGTACTTTTTGACGTGACAAGGGAAGCGAATCTTTATATGCAATCCAAACAAACCTCTGAACAAGTAATCGACCAGTTTCAAGAAACAATTAAGAGGTTACTTGAGATATTGGGTATTGATGTAACAAAAGATGAAAAACTAGAATTATTAGACGAAGAAATTGAAAGACTAATTCAGGATAGAATTGATGCAAGAAAGAATAAAGATTTTGCCTTGGCTGATAAAATTCGTGATGACTTGAAAGAACGAAATATTATTTTAGAAGATACTCCTCAAGGTACACGCTGGAAAAGAGGATAAGTATGATAGAAACTAACGCGAAACTTATGAAGAGTCTGGCCTTAGCATATATGGGTGATGCGGTATATGAAATATATGTCAGACGATACCTATTGGGAAAAGGGGCGCTAAAGCCCAATAGCTTACACCAATCTGCGGTTACCTTTGTGTCTGCTAAATCACAAGCAAAGGTATTACTTTATTGGTTAGAAACTGGGGATGTTCTAAACGAGGAAGAAGTTGGAGTGGTTAGAAGGGGCAGGAATGCAAAATCTGGCTCTGTCCCTAAAAATACAACTGTTCAAACTTATCGTTATAGTACGGCATTCGAAGCACTTCTGGGTTATTTATATTTAGATGGTCAAGAAGAAAGATTATCAAATTTAATTAGTATGGCAATTCAATATGTTGAGAAAGGTGTTGGTTAGATGAGTGAGGAATGGATTATTGGAAAAAATCCAGTAATAGAGGCATTACGTTCAGGGCGATCTATAAATAAACTACTAGTATCTGAACAGTTAAACCAACAATCAATGCAGAGAATACAAGGTTTAAGTAAGAAAAATGGCATTACAATCCAACGAGTGCCTAAACAAAAACTGGATCAATTAGTAGAGGGAAGCCACCAAGGGGTAGCGGCTGCAGTTGCTGCTTATGATTATAGTACACTTGAAGATTTGTTCACTGTAGCGGAGAAAAAAGGCGAAGAGCCGTTCTTTATGATTTTGGATGAAATAGAGGACCCACATAACCTTGGATCTATTCTAAGGACAGCAGATGCAACAGGAGTACATGGGGTTATTATTCCTAAGCGGCGCTCTGTTGGACTTACTGCAACAGTAGCTAAAACCTCAGCGGGAGCAATTGAGTATATACCTGTTGCGAGAGTGACGAATATTGCTCAGACAATTGACGAACTTAAGGCGAGAAATGTTTGGGTAGTTGGAACAGAAGCAGAAGCTAAAGAAGATTACCGTCAACTTGACGGTAAGATACCAGTTGCATTAGTAATTGGAAATGAAGGAAAAGGGATGAGCCGCCTGGTTAAAGAAAAATGTGATTGGACGGTTAGATTAGCTATGCGTGGAAAGGTATCCTCCTTAAATGCATCAGTAGCAGCGAGTTTACTCATGTATGAAATTCACCGTAAGCGGTACCCACTTGGTGAGTAAATCATGGTCGTACTAGTTGTAGATGGGTACAACATAATTGGTGCGTGGGAAGAGTTGCAAAAATTAAAAGACCATGACCTTGAACAAGCAAGAAATATTCTAATTGAAAAAATGGCGGAATACCAAGCTTATCGTGGATGCAGAGTTATTATAGTTTTTGATGCCTATTATGTTAGAGGGCTAGAGACTAAGGTGAAAGACTATAAAGTTGAAGTGATTTATACAAAAGAAAATGAGACTGCGGATGAATGTATAGAAAGACTCGTAAAAAAATTAAAAAATGTAAAAACTCAAGTTTATGTTGCGACCTCAGATTATACAGAGCAGCGTACAATCTTTGCACAAGGAGCACTTCGTAAATCTGCAAGGGAGCTATATATTGAAACGAATAATATACAAAAAGAGATTGCAGAGGATATAAGGATACATAAAACGCAACGAAAGCCATCCAAGATCCCTCTTAACCAAGATGTGTTAGAAGTGTTTGAGAAATGGCGGAGGGGAAATAAGTAGACAAACGGAGTTCTGTTGCGATAATGAAACGCTTCCTGTATAATTACTCTATATATTCACGGCTAAAGTCGGGGGGAGTCCAAGTGAGCACCATGCATAAGGGTATAGATAATCAAGATATCAATTTAGAGAATCTTGAAGATGACCAGCTTATTGCGTTAGTACATCAAGGGCATAGTCAAGCGTTGGACCATTTAATAAATAAATACCGTAACTTTGTTCGAGCGAAGGCAAGAACTTATTTCCTAATAGGAGCCGACCGTGAAGATATAGTGCAAGAAGGAATGATAGGGTTATATAAAGCAATCCGTGATTATAAAAATGATAAACTTTCATCGTTCAAAGCGTTCGCCGAGTTATGCGTAACAAGACAGATTATTACCGCAATCAAAACAGCTACAAGACAAAAGCATATTCCATTAAATTCCTATGTTTCTTTGGACAAACCTATCTATGATGAAGAGTCAGATAGGACGCTATTAGATGTTATTGCGGGCTCTAAAGCAATCGATCCTCAAGAATTAATCGTAAACCAGGAGAAGTTTGGTGATATGGAATTTAAAATGTCTGAGTTGCTTAGTGGCTTGGAGAGACAAGTGTTATCCCTTTATTTAGATGGAAGAAGCTATCAAGAAATTTCAATAGAATTAAAAAGGCATGTAAAATCGATTGATAATGCTTTGCAAAGAGTAAAACGTAAGTTAGAGAGATATCTAGAGTTAAGCGAGATCAGCTTATAACAAGCGTTGACAGAGATGTTGTAACCGTGCTACATTAGTAATGGTATTAATAGACCCTATAAGTTGGGGTGGAAAAATAAAATGGGTAAAAAAGTAGTACTAGCTTGTAGTACTTGTTCGAGTAGGAATTATAGTACAAATAAAAATCTCTCTTCAGCAGAGAGATTAGCAGTAAACAAGTTTTGCAAACGGTGTGGGGAGAAGACTTTGCACCGAGAAACAAAGTAAGAAGCCAGATTTTGGCATAAGTTTGGAGGTATAGGTAAATCTCGTGAACTTCTTTAAAAATGTTTCTAGAGAAATGAAAAAAGTATCGTGGCCAGGTGGACGAGAGTTGACAAGCTATACGGTAACAGTAGTAGCAACAGTAGCTTTTGTCGCTATTTTCTTTGCACTTATTGATTTAGGGATTTCAGAAATTATTAGTTTGTTTTTTGAATAATAATTGGTATTATATGCTATAATGTTTATAAATAGACTATTTTCCTACAAAACCCGTTTTACGGGTTTTTTAAATGGAGAAAAATGCACGTTCATGTACGAATGTTAAATCAAGGGAGGGAAGGGCAAGTAGTTGTCCTGCATTATGGAAAAAAGTTGGTACGTTGTTCACACCTATTCTGGGTATGAAAATAAGGTTAAGGCAAACCTTGAGAAAAGATTAGAATCAATGGGCATGGAAGATAAAATATTTCGTGTGTTAGTTCCAGAAGATGAAGAAACTGAAATAAAAAACGGCAAAAAGAAGACAGCTAAGAAGAAAGTATTTCCAGGTTATGTTTTAGCGGAAATGGTAATGACTGATGATTCTTGGTACGTGGTAAGAAATACCCCTGGTGTAACAGGGTTTGTTGGTTCAGCTGGTTCGGGCTCTAAGCCTACCCCTCTCTTGGAAGAAGAAGTAGAAGTTATCTTGAAGCGTATGGGAATGGACGAGCCTACAGTAGAGATAGACTTTGAAGTGAAGGAAAGTGTACGTGTAACAGATGGGCCTTTCAATAACTTTACAGGAACTATCGAACATATTGATCTAGATAAACATAAAGTGAAAGTTCATGTTAATATGTTTGGTAGAGAAACTCCGGTAGAGTTAGAATTCTCGCAAATAGAAAAGTTATAGTATTTCTGTTATGCTTTTTTAGTGATACAAGAGGTATCTAAATTTTTAAAACATTAACTTGCATTTTACTTTGAAAGATGCTAAAATTCTTATGTTCTTTATGCCTCGAGTAGAAGGTTTAATTTGCATATGAAAATGAGTGGGAGGGTTATAACCCTATTACCACATCACGGACTTAAGGAGGTGTGTCTCGTGGCTAAAAAAGTAATTAAAGTAGTAAAACTTCAGATTCCAGCAGGTAAAGCTAATCCAGCTCCACCAGTAGGGCCAGCACTTGGTCAAGCAGGTGTTAATATCATGGGATTCTGTAAGGAATTTAATGCTCGTACGCAAGATCAAGCTGGTATGATCATTCCGGTAGAAATCACGGTGTTTGAAGACCGTTCATTTACATTTATTACAAAAACCCCGCCTGCTGCTGTTCTTCTTAAAAAAGCAGCTGGTATTGAAAGTGGATCAGGTGAACCAAACAGCAAAAAAGTTGCGACTTTAAAGCGTGACAAAGTTAGAGAGATTGCTGAAACAAAAATGCCTGATTTAAATGCTGCTGACGTTGAAGCGGCTATGCGTATGGTTGAAGGAACAGCGCGTAGTATGGGAATTGTTATCGAAGACTAATCCCATAAGCGGTGCTTGAGAAGGGGAAGGTTGCGAGTATGGAGTAATACCATTTCGCAACCTTTATTATTGAGTAGTTAAGGCTATTCGTGATTGGATTAAAGAATCCACTCCGCTTTTAAAAGTGGGAGGTATAACCGTTAAAACCACATTCAAGGAGGAAATAATAATGGCAAAGAAAACAAAAAAGCAACAAGATGCTTTGAAACTTGTCGATCGTACAAAAGCGTATGATGTTAAAGAAGCGTTAGAATTAGTAAAACAAACAGCGAAAGCAAACTTCGATGAAACTGTTGAAGCAGCATTCCGTCTAGGCGTAGATCCTAAAAAAGCGGACCAACAAATCCGTGGTGCAATGGTTCTACCTCACGGAACTGGTAAAACACAAACAGTTCTAGTTTTTGCTAAAGGTGATAAAGCAAAAGAAGCAGAAGCAGCTGGTGCTGATTATGTTGGGGATCAAGATCTAATCAACAAAATTAACCAAGGTTGGTTTGAGTTTGATGTGATCGTTGCAACGCCAGACATGATGGCTGAAGTTGGTAAATTAGGTCGTGTTTTAGGACCAAAAGGCTTAATGCCAAACCCTAAAACAGGTACAGTTACATTTGAAGTTGAAAAAGCTATTAATGAAATCAAAGCTGGTAAAGTAGAATACCGTGTGGACAGACAATCTAATATCCACGTTCCTATCGGTAAAGTATCATTTGATTTAGATAAGTTAGTTGAAAACTTTGAAGCTCTTGCTGAAACTTTGGTTAAAGTTAAACCTCAAGCATCTAAAGGTATTTACATGAAAAATGCTGCGGTTACTTCAACAATGGGACCTGGAATCAAAGTTGATACTTCAACTTTAGTGAAATAATTAAACTGTTGACTTTATCAAGTTAGTTAGATATAATTAACGATGTTGTTTGAAAGGATTTGTCCATGTATGGATAAACCTTTTATATAAATAAATACGTTATACCGTAGACAGTAGGTGCGTTATGCTTAATATCCTGCCGAGGTGTCTGAATAAAAACAGAGAATCTGTATAGATTTTCCTGAATTGATTCGATAAACCTCCATGTCTGCATGGGGGTTTTTTTAATACACTAGTCATACCGGTATGATGATCAGTCAATAGGAGGTGGAACCATGTCAAAGATTATCGAGAACAAAAAACAAGTTGTATCTGAAATTGCTGACAAGTTCCGCGAAAGTAAATCCACTATTTTAGTGGACTACCGTGGACTTGATGTTGCAGAAGTAACTGAACTTCGTAACCAGTTACGTGAAGCGGGAATTGAATTCAAAGTATACAAAAATACAATGTCTCGTCGTGCAACAGAAGAAGTAGAACTTTCTGCTTTGAATGAAGTTCTTGTTGGACCTACAGCGATTGCGTTTAGTAAGGAAGATGTAGTTGCTCCAGCGAAGATTCTTAACAACTTTGCTAAGAGTCATGAAGCACTTGAAATTAAAGGTGGAGTAATTGAAGGTAATATTGCAACGCTTGAACAAATTAAAGAGCTTGCTGACCTACCAAATTACGAAGGTCTACTTTCTATGCTACTCAGCGTACTTCAAGCACCAGTTCGCAACTTTGCCTATGCTGCAAAAGCTATTGCAGAGCAAAAAGAAGAACAAGGCGCTTAATTGTTTAAGTATTAACTGAATAAGGGGATTCCCCGAACGAATATAAAAACATAATTATAATTAGGAGGAAATTTAAATGTCTAAAGAACAAATTATCGAAGCAATTAAAGAAATGTCAGTTCTTGAACTTAACGATCTAGTTAAAGCAATCGAAGAAGAATTTGGTGTAACTGCTGCTGCTCCTGTAGCTGTAGCTGGTGGAGGCGCTGGAGAAGCTGCTGAAGAGAAAACTGAATTTGATGTAGTTCTTGAAAGTGCTGGAGCTTCTAAAATCAAAGTTGTTAAAGCGGTTCGTGAAATCACAGGACTTGGACTTAAAGATGCTAAAGATCTTGTAGATAACGCTCCTGGAGCAATTAAAGAAGCAGTTTCTAAAGATGAAGCAGAAGAAATGAAAGCTAAACTTGAAGAAGCTGGAGCTACTGTTGAAGTAAAATAGTAGACTAAAAGGCTCGCCTGGTAAAAGGCGAGCCTTTATTTTACATATTGATTTTGTTAAATATGTATAGTTAAAAAAGATAGGGCGCTAGCAAGCTCAGGTTACTTTATAATTCTTTGCATATAAGAGTCATATAAGTGTGTATTCTTAATACAAAATATATTTAAAAAGTAGGTGCTAGAATGTCTGAGCAATACTTTTCACAATCACCTCAATCTAAAAGCGATCCTAAGATATGGACTTTTCCGTTAAGGGGTATGCAGTATACATTCACTAGTGATGCTGGTGTGTTTTCCAAAAAAGAAGTAGATTTCGGATCTAGAACTTTAATAGAGAGTTTTGAAGAACCAAAGGTAAATGGAGAAATCTTAGATCTCGGTTGTGGTTATGGGCCGATAGGAATCACTTTGGCAAAAACATTCCCTGAACGTCATATAGTTCTCTCCGATATAAACGAACGGGCAGTAAGCTTAGCCAAAAAAAACGCTCAGAAAAATAGCGTGGAAAATGTTGAGTTTATAATAAGTGATCGTTTAGAATCCTTCCGCGAAAGAACATTCGCTGCAATATTAGTAAACCCACCCATTAGAGCGGGTAAACAAATTATTTATCAGATGTTTGAGGAAAGTTTTCAAGCATTGGAGCCTAATGGAGAGCTTTGGGTTGTTATTCAAAAAAAACAAGGTGCACCATCTGCACAAAAGAAGTTAGAAGAATTATTTAGCACAGTTAATATCGAAACTAAAAATAAGGGGTACTACATAATACGTGCAAAAAAAGAGTGATTGATACGATGGAAAAATCAATTGACTCTGGTTGTTGATTGTGGTAGTATTGAAAAATGCCAATAGGCGACTCCCTTTGTCAAGTGTTAATTTAATTTATATCCATGTATATTTTGTTAAATGTTTGGTGATAATGGTAAAATCGGGAATTTTAACAATAATATAGAAGGTTTTTGGGGTTCTAATGAATTCTATTCCTTGAGAATTGGTTGATAGATTAATGCTTATTTATATAGGGGTTAGTAGTATTATTAATACCATTCGCACATGCGGATGCAAATTATAAATGCTTGTAAATATATCAATATATTTTACAAGTTTGTTCGGTATGAACACCGAACACTGCACTTACTAAATTATACCTTGTCCTATAGGAAAGTCAATAAATGATATTAGGAAATGTATAAAGGTAGTGTGAAACAGAAGCTAAAGGGTTTACTTTAGTCTTCTTCTATTCTTGATTTGAGGGGTGAATCAGTTGACAGGTCAACTAGTTCAGTATGGACGACACCGCCAACGCAGAAGTTATGCACGTATTAGTGAGGTACTAGAATTACCAAATCTTATCGAGATTCAAACTGCTTCTTATGAATGGTTTTTAGAAGAAGGTTTGAGAGAAATGTTTCAAGATATTTCTCCTATCGAAGACTTTGCAGGGAATTTATCACTAGAGTTTGTAGATTATAGTCTAGGTGAACCGAAATATCCTGTGGATGAGTCCAAGGAAAGAGACGTTACGTATAACGCTCCTCTTCGTGTGAAAGTCCGTCTTTTAAACAATGAGACTGGTGAAGTGAAAGAGCAAGAAGTATTTATGGGAGATTTCCCATTAATGACCGAAACAGGTACGTTTGTTATTAATGGTGCCGAACGTGTCATAGTATCACAACTTGTTCGTTCACCAAGTGTGTATTTCAGTGAGAAGTATGATAAAAATGGGAAAAGAGGCTATACAGCGACTGTAATTCCTAACCGTGGAGCATGGTTAGAATTTGAAACAGATGCAAAAGATGTAGTCCATGTACGTATTGACCGTACTAGGAAACTCCCGATTACTGTTCTGTTAAGAGCACTTGGATTTGGAAATGATCAAGAGATCATTGATTTAATCGGTGAAAATGAATACTTAAAAAACACACTAGAAAAAGATAACACAGAAACAAGTGAAAAAGCTTTGCTAGAAATATATGAGCGTTTACGCCCTGGTGAGCCACCAACGGTTGAAAATGCCAAAAGCTTACTTGTATCACGCTTTTTCGATCCAAAACGTTATGATTTAGCGCATGTTGGTCGCTACAAAATCAACAAAAAACTACACATAAAAAATAGATTGTTTAATCAAGTGCTAGCTGAGCCTCTAGTTGATCATGAGACTGGTGAAATGATAGCGCAAAAAGGTGATAAACTAGATCGCCGTCTATTAGACAAGATTCTACCATACTTAAGTGGAGAAGAAGGTAACTTTGGAGAAGATACCTTAGAGCCACATGAAGGTGTTTTAGAAGAGCCTATTAAAATTCAATCTGTTAAAATTGTTGACCCAACTGATCCAGAGGGAGAAAGAACTCTTAATGTTATCAGTAATGGTAATGTAGATAGTACTGTTAAAAATATAACTCCAGCAGACATTCTTTCTGCTATTAGTTATTTCTTTAACATCCTACACCAAGTGGGAGATACAGATGACATTGACCACCTTGGTAACAGAAGACTTCGTTCTGTTGGTGAATTATTGCAAAACCAATTCCGTATTGGTCTATCTAGAATGGAGCGTGTAGTACGTGAGCGTATGTCTATTCAAGACACTTCGTCTATCACTCCGCAACAATTAATTAATATTCGTCCTGTAATTGCTTCTATTAAGGAGTTTTTCGGAAGCTCTCAATTATCTCAGTTTATGGATCAAACTAATCCATTAGCAGAGTTGACACACAAACGACGTCTATCAGCGCTAGGGCCAGGTGGTTTGACTCGTGAACGTGCAGGCTTTGAAGTTCGTGACGTTCACTATTCACACTATGGTCGTATGTGTCCAATTGAAACGCCAGAAGGACCAAACATTGGGTTGATAAACTCTTTATCTTCTTATGCAAAAGTAAATAAGTTTGGTTTTATTGAAACACCTTATCGTCGTGTTGATCCTGAAACTGGTAGAGTAACAGAGCAAATGGATTATTTGACTGCAGATGAGGAAGATAACTATGTTGTTGCTCAAGCGAATGCGATATTGGCAGAGGATGGATCATTCGTAGATGATGAAGTAATTGCTCGTTTCCGTGGTGAGAATACAATTGTTCCAAGAGATCGTATTGACTATATGGACGTTTCTCCTAAACAAGTTGTGTCAGCAGCAACAGCGTGTATTCCTTTCTTGGAAAACGATGACTCTAATCGTGCGCTTATGGGAGCGAACATGCAACGTCAAGCAGTACCATTGTTGCAACCAAGAGCTCCGTTAGTAGGGACAGGTATGGAATATGTATCTGGTAAAGACTCTGGTGCAGCTGTAATTTGTAAACACCCAGGTATAGTAGAACGTGTTGAGGCGAAAGAAATACATGTTCGTCGTGTGTCCGAAGTAGACGGAAACCAAGTGAAGGGCGATTTAGATCGTTATCGTTTACAAAAGTTTATCCGTTCTAACCAAGGTACGTGCTATAACCAACGCCCAATTGTAAGTCTTGGGGATAATGTTGTAAAAGGTGAAATCCTTGCAGATGGCCCTTCTATGGAAGATGGCGAATTAGCCCTAGGTCAAAATGTGCTAGTTGGTTTTATGACATGGGAAGGTTATAACTACGAGGATGCTATCATCATGAGTGAACGTCTAGTGAAAGACGACGTGTATACTTCTATTCATATTGAGGAATATGAGTCAGAAGCTCGTGATACAAAACTAGGACCTGAAGAGATAACTAGAGATATTCCGAATGTTGGGGAAGATGCTTTGCGCAACCTTGATGAAAGAGGAATTATCCGTGTAGGTGCTGAGGTAGAAGACGGAGATCTGTTGGTTGGTAAGGTTACTCCAAAAGGGGTTACTGAATTGTCAGCTGAAGAACGTTTACTTCATGCTATCTTCGGTGAGAAAGCACGTGAAGTAAGAGATACTTCCTTACGTGTTCCTCATGGTGCTGGTGGAATTGTATTAGATGTTAAAATATTCAACCGTGAAGACGGTGATGAACTTCCGCCGGGAGTAAATCAATTAGTTAGAGCATATATAGTGCAAAAACGTAAAATTCACGAAGGCGATAAGATGGCTGGTCGTCATGGTAACAAAGGGGTAATCTCTAAGATTTTACCAGAAGAAGATATGCCATTCTTACCAGACGGTACGCCAATTGATATCATGCTTAACCCATTAGGGGTTCCTTCTCGTATGAATATCGGGCAGGTGCTTGAGCTTCACTTAGGTATGGCAGCACGCCAACTAGGTATTCATGTTGCATCACCAGTATTTGACGGTGCGCGAGAGGAAGATGTTTGGGAAACTATTCAAGAAGCAGGTATGGCTAGAGATGCTAAGACAGTGCTTTACGATGGAAGAACAGGTGAACCTTTTGATAACCGTGTTTCTGTCGGAGTAATGTACATGATTAAGCTTGCTCACATGGTTGATGATAAGCTACACGCTCGTTCAACTGGACCTTACTCACTAGTAACACAGCAGCCATTGGGTGGTAAAGCTCAATTTGGTGGGCAACGTTTTGGTGAGATGGAAGTATGGGCACTGGAAGCATATGGCGCTGCTTATACACTTCAAGAAATACTTACTGTTAAATCTGATGACGTTGTTGGTCGTGTAAAAACTTACGAAGCTATTGTCAAAGGTGATAACGTTCCAGAACCAGGTATTCCTGAATCATTTAAAGTATTGATTAAAGAGCTTCAAAGTTTAGGTATGGACGTCAAAATGCTTTCAGGTGACGAACAAGAGATCGAACTTCGTGATGTGGAAGAAGACGATGTACAATCAGCGGATAAATTTAACTTAGAAGTAGAAGAAAAGTAGAGTCCAAACGTTTAGGGTAGAACCTGGAGACTAAAAGGGAGGTAGGCCCCTTGATAGATGTAAATAATTTTGAATTTATGAAAATTGGTTTGGCTTCTCCGGATAAGATTCGTTCATGGTCTTTCGGTGAGGTAAAAAAACCAGAAACTATCAACTATCGTACATTGAAGCCAGAAAAAGATGGATTGTTTTGTGAAAGAATTTTTGGCCCACAAAAGGACTGGGAATGTCATTGTGGAAAATATAAACGAGTACGCTATAAAGGCGTGGTCTGTGACCGTTGTGGAGTAGAAGTAACAAAAGCTAAGGTTCGTCGTGAGCGTATGGGGCACATTGAGTTAGCTGCCCCTGTATCTCATATTTGGTACTTCAAAGGTATTCCTAGCCGAATGGGATTAGTATTAGATATGTCGCCTAGGGCGTTAGAAGAAGTTATTTATTTTGCTGCATACATTGTTACTGATTCTGGTGATACTGCATTGGATAAAAAGCAACTTCTTTCCGAGAAAGAATACCGTGCATATCGTGATAAATACGGACAATCGTTCCAAGCGCAAATGGGTGCAGAAGCGATTAAAAAATTGCTTCAGGATATTGATTTAGAAAAAGAGGTTGACTTATTGAGAGAAGAGTTGAAAACAGCTCAAGGTCAGCGAAGAACGAGAGCAATCAAACGTCTTGAGGTTTTAGAAGCATTCCGTAATTCTGGGAATGAGCCTTCTTGGATGGTTCTAGATGTTTTACCAATTATCCCACCAGAATTAAGACCGATGGTACAGTTAGATGGTGGCCGTTTCGCCACATCTGACTTAAATGACTTATACCGTCGTGTTATCAACAGAAATAATCGTTTAAAAAGACTATTAGATCTTGGTGCTCCAAGCATTATTGTTCAAAATGAGAAACGTATGCTTCAAGAAGCAGTGGATGCGTTAATTGATAACGGTCGTCGTGGCCGCCCTGTAACAGGTCCAGGTAATCGTCCATTAAAATCACTTTCTCATATGTTGAAAGGGAAACAAGGTCGATTCCGTCAAAACTTACTAGGTAAACGTGTTGACTACTCTGGCCGTTCTGTTATTGTTGTTGGTCCACATTTAAAAATGTATCAGTGTGGTCTTCCAAAGGAAATGGCAGTCGAGCTTTTCAAACCGTTTATCATGAAGGAATTAGTTGAAAGAGGTTTGGCGCACAATATCAAATCTGCTAAACGTAAAATTGAAAGATTGCATCCTGAAGTATGGGATGTATTAGAAGAAGTTATTAAAGAACACCCTGTTCTACTTAACCGTGCACCTACATTGCACCGTCTTGGTATTCAAGCATTTGAACCAACATTAGTAGAAGGTCGTGCTATACGTCTTCACCCATTAGTGTGTACAGCATATAACGCTGACTTTGATGGTGACCAAATGGCAGTTCACGTACCATTGTCTGCTGAAGCACAGGCTGAAGCGCGTATTTTAATGCTAGCTGCACAAAATATCTTAAACCCTAAAGATGGTAAACCGGTTGTAACACCATCACAGGATATGGTATTAGGTAACTACTATGTAACAATGGAACGTGCTGGTGCGGTTGGTGAGGGTATGGTCTTTAAAGATATTAGTGAGGCTATTATTGCTTATCAAAGTGGTTATGCCCACTTGCATACACGAATTGCGGTGCAAGCATCTTCATTAGGTAAAGAAAACTTTAAGGAAGAACAAAAAAATCAATTACTTTTAACTACTGTTGGTAAACTAATCTTTAATGATATGCTACCTACATCATTCCCTTATATGAATGAACCGACTCAACAAAATTTAGAGGTGGCAACACCAGACAAGTACTTTGTTGAAAAGGGTGCTAATATTAAAGAAATTATTGCAGAGCGAGAAGTAATTAAACCATTTAAAAAAGGTATTCTTGGAGATATCATCGCTGAAGTATTTAAGAAGTTTAAGATTAGCGAAACATCTAAAATGCTTGACCGTATGAAAGATCTTGGATTTACGTATTCTACAAAAGCAGGTATTACTGTTGGTGTGGCAGATATCGTAGTATTGGCTGAAAAAGAAAAGATTTTACATGAAGCCCAAGAAAAAGTTGATAAGGTATTGAAGCAGTTCCGCCGTGGTTTAATTACGGATGAGGAACGCTATGATCGAGTTATTTCTATCTGGTCACAAGCCAAAGATGTCATTCAAGAAAAGCTAATGAAAACTTTAGATCCTAGAAACCCAATCTTTATGATGAGTGACTCAGGAGCTCGTGGTAATGCTTCTAACTTTACACAGTTAGCTGGTATGCGTGGTCTAATGGCCAACCCGGCTGGTAGAATTATTGAGTTACCGATTAAGTCTAGTTTCCGTGAAGGGTTAACAGTACTAGAGTACTTTATCTCGACTCACGGTGCGCGTAAAGGTCTTGCAGATACTGCACTTAAGACTGCGGATTCAGGTTACTTAACTCGTCGTCTTGTTGATGTGGCACAAGATGTAATCATTCGTGAAGAAGATTGTGGAACTGATCGTGGATTAACAGTTGCCTCTATTACGGAAGGTACTGAAATGATCGAGCCACTAATCGACCGTTTAATTGGAAGAACAGCGTTCCAAAATGTTCGTCATCCAGAAACGAAGGATATTATTATACCGAAAAATGAAGTGATTACAGAAGATATCGCAAAAGATATTTTGGAAGCTGGTATTGAAGAAGTAACTATTCGCTCTGTATTTACATGTAACACTAAACACGGAGCATGTAAAAAATGTTATGGACGTAATCTAGCTACTGGTGAAGAGGTAGAGGTTGGAGAAGCTGTAGGAATTATCGCTGCACAATCTATCGGTGAACCAGGAACACAGCTTACTATGCGTACATTCCACACTGGTGGTGTTGCGGGTAGTGACATCACACAGGGTCTTCCACGTATCCAGGAGATATTCGAGGCTAGAAACCCTAAAGGGCAAGCTGTTATCTCTGAAATGATTGGTACAGTTCAAGATATAAACGAAGTGAAAGATAAGCAAGAAATAGTAATCCAAGGTGAAGTAGAAAGTAGAACATACACTGCGCCTTATGGTGCTAGACTGAAAGTGGCTATCGGCGATCAAGTAGGTGCAGGTCAACCACTAACAGAAGGTTCTATTGATCCTAAAGAATTACTGAAAATTAAAGGTATTGACGGGGTACAGACGTACTTACTTAAAGAAGTACAGAAAGTTTACCGTATGCAAGGGGTAGAAATTGGTGATAAACACGTTGAAGTAATGGTTCGTCAGATGTTACGTAAAATACGTGTTGCTGATGCAGGAGATACAGAAGTCCTTCCGGGATCCTTGTTAGAAATTCACCAGTTTAGAGATGCAAACACTCGCGTTTTACGTGAAGGTGCGCAGCCAGCAGTTGGTAGACCAGTACTTCTAGGTATTACCAAAGCTTCATTAGAAACAGATTCATTCTTATCTGCAGCTTCATTCCAAGAAACGACACGTGTTTTAACCGATGCAGCTATAAAAGGTAAACGTGATGAATTACTAGGATTGAAGGAAAATGTAATAATTGGTAAATTGGTACCTGCTGGAACAGGTATGCAAAAATACCGTAAGATTACAGCAGAAACGGAAGAAGTAATAGATGAAACACCAGAAGATCATTTAACAGAAGAAGTTAGACAATAGATTGTTAATGAACAAGAACAAGGTGTAATGGTGGAAGCACTTATTGAATTTATGACATTCTAGCTATAATACTTGAAAATTAAAGTTGACATAGAAAATATAGAATGATAATATATTCAAGGTGCTTCCGTTATCCTTGTTGCTTTGGAGGATATAGTAAAATGTCTTATGAAAAAGTAGCAGAGGTTAAGAATAATCTTATTATCGGAACCAAACAAACGATAAAAGCCATGAAAAATGGTGAAGTTCACGAGGTTATTGTTGCTGAGGATGCTGACCAGCATATAACTAGTAAAGTGTCGCGTCTTGCAAAAGAAATGAATATCCCATGTTTTACAGTCGATTCTATGAAGAGATTAGGTAAAGCTTGTGGAATAGATGTAGGTACCGCGACGGTGGCGATAAAGCAATAGGAGTTTTGGTGAATAAATAGATTCACGAAAGCTTTGTTTTTTGCCTTAAGATGAACCACCTGGATGTGTGGTATTACAAAAGACAACCGAAAGGAGGAAACATAATGCCTACTATTAACCAATTGGTACGCAAAGGCCGTGTGAGTAAAGGTAAAAAATCTGACTCACCTGCATTGAATAAAGGATATAACAGCTTCAAAAAATCTTTAACTAACCAGTCTTCACCACAAAAACGTGGTGTATGTACACGTGTTGGTACATTAACTCCAAAGAAACCAAACTCTGCACTACGTAAATATGCGCGTGTGCGTTTGACTAATGGAATTGAGGTAACAGCATACATTCCTGGAATTGGACACAACCTTCAAGAACACAGTGTAGTATTAATTCGTGGAGGACGTGTAAAAGATTTACCAGGGGTACGTTATCACATCGTACGTGGTGCGCTAGATACAGCTGGTGTTGAAGGGCGTTCACAAGGACGTTCTAAATACGGTACTAAGCGACCTAAGAAATAATAAATGACACATTAAACTAGAAGGAAGGAGGGGAGACATATGCCACGTAAAGGACCAGTACCAAAACGTGATGTCTTACCGGATCCGTTATACAACTCAAAGCTAGTAACTCGTTTAATCAACCAAATTATGGTGGATGGACAAAGAGGGAAAGCTCAAAAAATTCTTTATAAATCTTTTGAACTTGTTCAAGAACGTAGTGGTCAAAACGCTATGGAGGTTTTCGAACAAGCAATGAAGAATGTAATGCCAGTACTTGAAGTACGCGCTCGTCGTGTTGGTGGTTCAAACTACCAAGTACCAGTAGAGGTGCGCCCTGAGCGCCGTCAAGCTCTAGGTTTACGCTACATTGTAAACTATTCTCGTTTACGCGGGGAAAAAACAATGGAAGAACGTCTTGCGAATGAAATTCTTGATGCATCAAATAATACAGGTGCAGCAGTTAAGAAACGCGAAGATATGCACAAAATGGCAGAAGCAAACAAAGCATTTGCTCACTATCGTTGGTAATCTATTTGTAAAAGGTATAACAGCTATCCCTGACTATATAAACCTCAAAGTGGCATTTGCCACTAGAGGGTATAGGGAAGCAAGGTTCGATGGAATGCTGATTTAGATCTATTAGATTGAAATCGGTATGTCGAACTAACCTACATAAGTAGGACCAGGTTGTTAGTTTCTTAATTAAAGCAGACAACTAAAATAAATTTCATACTAGGAAGGAGAAATATTCATGCCAAGAGAGTTCTCCTTGGAGAAGACGCGTAATATCGGTATTATGGCACACATTGATGCTGGTAAAACAACTGCAACTGAACGTATTCTTTTCTATACAGGACGTATCCATAAAATTGGTGAAACTCACGAAGGGGCTTCACAAATGGACTGGATGGAGCAGGAGCAAGAACGTGGTATTACAATCACTTCTGCTGCTACAACTGCTCAATGGAAAGGACACCGTATCAACATTATTGATACTCCAGGACACGTAGACTTCACTGTAGAGGTTGAACGTTCATTGCGTGTACTTGATGGATCGGTTGCTGTACTAGATGCACAGTCTGGTGTTGAGCCACAAACTGAAACAGTTTGGCGTCAAGCAACAACTTATGGTGTTCCGCGTATTGTATTCGTTAATAAAATGGATAAGATTGGTGCAGATTTCTTATATTCAGTAGGTACTCTTGGAGATCGTTTAGGTGCTAATGCACACCCAGTACAACTTCCTATTGGTGCTGAAGACGATTTTGAAGGTATTATTGATCTAATCTCAATGGAAGCTTTCTATTACTTGGATGATTTAGGAACTCGTGCTGAAGCACGTCCTATTCCAGATGATATGAAAGAGCTTGCTGAAGAATATCGTACTAAATTAATAGAAGCTGTCGCTGAACTAGATGAAGAATTAATGATGAGATACCTTGAAGGGGAAGAAATCTCTAACGATGAACTTAAAGTAGCGGTTCGTAATGCTACATTAAGCGTTGAATTCTACCCTGTATTCTGTGGATCTGCATTTAAAAACAAAGGTGTACAATTGTTGATTGATGGGGTAATTGATTACCTTCCAGCACCAACTGACGTACCACCAATTGAAGGTATCATCCCACAAACAGAAGAGAAAGTAGTTCGTAAATCTAGCGATGAGGAACCGTTCTCTGCTTTAGCATTTAAAGTGGCAACAGATCCATTCGTTGGTAAATTAACTTTCTTCCGTGTGTACTCAGGTACATTAGAAGCTGGGTCATATGTTAAAAACTCTACGAAGGACAAACGTGAACGTGTAGGTCGTATTCTACAAATGCACGCTAACTCTCGTGAGGAAATCTCTACTGTTTATTCTGGTGATATTGCTGGTGCAGTAGGTTTAAAAGATACTAGTACAGGGGACACTCTATGTGACGAAAAGAATTTAGTTATTCTAGAATCTATGGAATTCCCAGAACCAGTTATCTCAGTTGCAATTGAACCTAAGTCAAAAGCAGACCAAGATAAAATGTCTGTTGCATTAGGTAAACTTGCTGAAGAGGATCCAACATTCAGAACTGAAACAAACCCTGAAACGGGTCAGACAATTATCTCAGGTATGGGTGAACTACACTTAGATATCATTGTTGACCGTATGAGACGTGAATTTAAAGTGGAAGCGAATGTAGGTGCTCCTCAAGTATCTTACCGTGAAACTTTCCGTTCTGCTGCTGAAGTAGAAGGTAAATTCGTACGTCAATCAGGTGGACGTGGACAATATGGTCACGTTTGGATCAAATTCGAACCTAATGAAGAGGGTGCAGGATTTGAATTCGAAAACAAAACTGTTGGTGGATCTGTACCACGTGAATACATTTCATCAGTTGAAGCTGGTGTTAAAGAAGCAATGGAAAATGGTGTAGTAGCTGGATTCCCATTAATCGATCTAAAAGCTACATTGTTTGACGGAAGCTACCACGATGTTGACTCAAACGAGACTGCATTTAAGGTTGCTGCTTCTATGGCACTAAAAGCAGCTAAAAACAAATGTAACCCAGCTCTACTTGAACCAATGATGAAGGTAGAAGTTGTTATCCCAGAAGAATATATGGGTGACATTATGGGTGATATCACTTCACGTCGTGGACGTGTAGAAGGTATGGAAGCACGTGGAAACAGCCAAGTTGTAAAAGCATTTGTACCACTTTCAGAAATGTTTGGTTATGCAACTGCACTACGTTCTAACACACAAGGACGTGGAACTTACACAATGCACTTCGATCATTACGAAGAAACACCGAAGAGCATTACTGAAGAAATTATTAAGAAACATGCTGGTGAATAATTGTTGATTTTTTCGTTATTCTCAAGTATAACTTGTATTGTAAGCTTAGAGACAACAGTAGGTTGTTTCTAAGCCCAACATACATTTATTATAAAATAAACACTTTTACTTACTTAAAGGAGGAACTATAAATGGGTAAAGAAAAATTTGATCGTTCCAAAGACCACGTTAATATTGGTACAATTGGACACGTTGACCATGGTAAAACAACTTTAACAGCTGCAATCACTAACGTACTATTCAACAAATACGGCAGAGGGGAAGCACGCGCTTACGACCAAATCGATGGTGCTCCTGAAGAAAGAGAACGTGGTATCACAATCTCTACTGCACACGTTGAGTATGAAACTGACGCACGTCACTATGCACACGTTGACTGCCCAGGACACGCTGACTATGTAAAAAACATGATCACTGGTGCTGCACAAATGGACGGAGCTATCCTAGTAGTATCTGCTGCTGATGGTCCAATGCCACAAACTCGTGAGCACATCCTATTATCACGTCAAGTAGGTGTACCTGCAATCGTAGTATTCCTAAACAAATGTGATATGGTTGATGACGAAGAACTTCTTGAGTTAGTAGAAATGGAAGTTCGTGACCTTCTTTCTGAGTATGACTTCCCTGGTGATGACGTACCAGTAATCAAAGGTTCTGCTCTTAAAGCATTAGAAGGAGAAGAGCAGTATGTAAATGCTATCTTCGAACTTATGAATGCTGTTGATGAGTATATCCCAAGACCAGATCGTGACACTGAAAAACCATTCATGATGCCAGTTGAGGATGTATTCTCAATCACTGGTCGTGGAACTGTTGCTACTGGACGTGTTGAGCGTGGAGTAGTTAAAGTTGGAGACGAAGTTGATATCATTGGTTTAACTGAAGAGCCAAAGAAAACAACTGTAACTGGTGTTGAAATGTTCCGTAAACTTCTTGACTATGCTGAAGCTGGAGATAACATTGGTGCACTTCTTCGTGGTGTTGCACGTGATGATATCAATCGTGGACAAGTTCTTGCTAAGCCAGGAACAATTACTCCACACACAAAGTTCAAAGCTGAAGTTTATGTACTATCTAAAGAAGAAGGTGGACGTCATACTCCATTCTTCGGTAACTACCGCCCTCAGTTCTACTTCCGTACAACTGATGTAACTGGTGTAGTAAACCTTCCTGAAGGCGTAGAAATGGTTATGCCTGGAGATAACGTTGAAATGACTGTTGAACTTATCTCTCCAATCGCAATTGAAGATGGAACTAAGTTTTCAATTCGTGAAGGTGGACGTACAGTAGGCGCTGGCGTTGTTGCATCAATCCAAGAATAAATAGTTATTAAAAAAAAACAGGTAGCAAATTGCTGCCTGTTTTTTTGTTTTAAATTTAAAAATCAGCTGATGTGGACAACATGCAAATTCAGCCTCGTCAAATTCCGAGCGTCAGAGACTAGCGAAACTCCCCTCGCCTCCGTACGATAACAATTCTAAGCTGAGTCTAAATTCCGAAATCACTTCGTTCACCGTGTTGCTATTTTCTCCTGCGGCTCAGTCAAAACGGTTTCGGTGGGACGAGTAACTGCGCTAAGGAGAACTACTTGGAGTAATCACCACAGAAACAAGTGTTATTCTTGTTTCGACTTACAGTCTGTACATCACTAACCGGTGCTCTGCGCTTTTGGGTCTGGATAAGTTTTTCAGGTTATATACAAGACATTTCCTTAGAGCATCCAAGCCATATAGTGGTATTAGGAATAAACGCAAACTTCATTATAAGTACTTTTATTTACAACATGGGAATACTTGAATAGGAATTTTCCAAATAAGAGAGAGACAATTTGATGAAGATAATAGGTTAGTTTAAAACAGGACCATGGTAATATTAGTAAACTTAAGACTAAAACTTGAAAGTAGTATTAGTCTAATGTATAATACAAAAAGTGCTAAATAAATTATTTTTTATTCAATGTAATTTATGGTTGCAATCACTAGACATTATCTATATAATATATAATGTTGGTCATTTAAAAGGCGATGATGCGGAAGGTTGTCGACACACCCGGCCCCTTTGCCATGGCGGGTATGTGGAGGAATTTTCGCGGAGAATGTCTATTATAAAATGGGCGTAAAGGAGGGAAAATAATGGCAAAAGAGAAGATTAGAATTCGTTTAAAAGCATACGATCACCGTATTCTTGATCAATCTGCAGAAAAGATTGTAGAAACAGCAAAACGTTCAGGTGCTAGTGTTTCTGGACCGATTCCATTGCCGACTGAAAGAGCAGTCTATACAATACTTCGTGCGGTACACAAGTACAAAGATTCTCGAGAGCAATTCGAGATGCGTACACACAAACGTCTTATCGATATAGTTAGTCCAACACCACAAACAGTTGACTCGCTAATGCGTTTAGACTTACCATCTGGTGTGGATATTGAAATTAAACTTTAATAGAAAATTTTATTTTTATAGGAGGTGTAACGGATGACGAAAGGAATCTTAGGTCGCAAAGTCGGTATGACTCAACTTTTCTCAGAAGATGGTGTGTTAACTCCGGTAACTGTAATTCAAGCTGAACCAAACGTGGTTCTTCAACTAAGAACATTAGAAAACGATGGTTATGAAGCTGTACAATTAGGATTTGCAGACAAAAAAGAGTCGCGCTCTAACAAGCCTGCAAAAGGGCATGCTGAGAAAGCAAACACAACCCCTAAGCGCTTCATTCGTGAATTCCGTAACGCTAATCTTGATAATTATCAATTGGGTCAAGAAATTAGTGTAGAGGTTTTTCAAGCTGGAGACAAAATTGATGTAACTGGTACATCAAAGGGTAAAGGATTTCAAGGTGCAATTAAACGTCACAACCAATCTCGTGGACCAATGAGTCACGGTTCTCGTTATCATAGAAGACCAGGTTCTATGGGTGTTATTGATCCAATGCGTGTTTTTAAAGGTAAAAACTTACCTGGACAAATGGGTGGCGAACAAGTAACAATCCAGAACCTTGAAGTAGTAAAGGTTGATGCTGAGCGTAATCTATTACTAGTAAAAGGAAACGTACCTGGAGCTAAACAATCATTCGTTAAAATTACGAGTGCAATAAAGGCTAACTAATTACAAACTGAAGGGAGGATATGTCATGCCTAAAGTAGCACTATTTAACCAAAGCGGATCGCAAGTAGGCGATGTTGAATTAAATGATTCAGTATTTGGTATTGAACCAAATGAGCATGTATTACATGATGCGGTAGTAATGCAACGTGCATCACTTCGTCAAGGTACACATGCAGTTAAAAACCGTTCAGAAGTACGTGGCGGTGGACGTAAGCCGTGGCGCCAAAAAGGTACAGGACGCGCACGTCAAGGTTCTATTCGTTCTCCACAATGGGTAGGCGGTGGAACTGTATTCGGTCCTACACCACGTAGTTATAGCTATAAACTTCCTAAGAAAGTACGTAGACTTGCACTTAAATCTGCACTTTCTTCTAAAGTGAAAGAAGATAGCTTAGTAGTACTAGAAGGCCTTTCTTTTGAAGCGCCAAAAACAAAACAAGTTGTAACACTTCTTTCTTCTTTAAACGTTGAAGAAAAAGCGTTGATCGTAACTGCTGACAAAGATGAAGTAGTTGTTCGTTCAGCTAGCAACTTACCAAACATTAAAGTATTAACAGTAAGCGAAGTAAATGTATTAGACTTGCTTACGCATGACAAGCTGATCATTACTAAAGATGCAGCGGAAAAAGCAGGGGAGGTGCTTGCATAATGAAAGATCCTCGTGATATTATTAAGCGCCCTGTCATTACTGAACATTCTGCAGATTTGATGGCAGATAAAAAATACACATTTGAAGTAAGTACCAAAGCTAACAAAACTGAAATTAAAGACGCTATTGAACTAATTTTTGGTGTAAAAGTGGAGCAAGTAAACACTATGAACTTAAAAGGTAAATTCAAGCGTATGGGTCGTTATGGTGGATTCCGTGCAGACCGTAAAAAAGCAATTGTTAAGCTTTCTGAAGACAGCAAAGAACTAGAGTTCTTTGAAGGAGTATAATAAATCTATTTGATAAAGGAGGGAAAATAGATGGCGATTAAGAAGTATAAACCAACTTCTAATGGTAGACGTGGTATGTCAGGATCTGATTTCGCAGAAATCACAACTGATCAACCAGAAAAATCCCTACTTGCCCCGTTGAGCAAACGTGGTGGACGTAATAATCAGGGTAAATTGACTGTTCGTCATCAAGGCGGTGGACATAAGCGTAAATACCGTATCATCGATTTCAAACGTAACAAAGATGGAATACCAGGACGCGTTGCTACAATCGAGTATGATCCAAACCGTACAGCTAATATTGCGCTAATTAACTATGTAGATGGTGAAAAACGCTATATTCTAGCACCAAAAGGATTAGTAGTAGGACAGGAAATAGTTTCTGGTGAAGGTGCAGACATTAAAGTAGGTAATGCATTACCACTTGAAAACATTCCAGTTGGTACTATTATTCATAACGTGGAATTAAAGCCAGGACGCGGTGGACAATTAGCACGTTCTGCAGGTTCTCAAGCACAAATCCTTGGCCGTGAAGGTAAATATATCCTAGTACGTTTAACTTCTGGTGAAGTGAGATTAGTATTAGGAACTTGCCGTGCTACAGTAGGCCAGGTTGGTAACTTAGAACACGAATTAATCAACGTTGGTAAAGCTGGTCGTTCTCGTTGGAAAGGTATCCGTCCAACAGTACGTGGTTCTGTAATGAACCCTAACGATCACCCACACGGTGGTGGTGAAGGACGCGCTCCAATCGGACGTAAATCACCAATGTCACCATGGGGTAAACCGACACTTGGTTACAAAACTCGTAAACGTAATAAATCAACAGATAAATTTATTGTACGTAAACGTAAAAAATAACGGGGTTGAACGACGGGAACAAAAACCCGTCCGTCAATCGCGAAGGGAGGCTTATATATGGGTCGTAGTCTAAAAAAAGGACCTTTCGCAGATGATCATTTGATGAAAAAAGTTGAGAAATTGAACGAAGACGATAAGAAACAAGTAGTAAAAACTTGGTCTCGTCGTTCTACAATTTTCCCAAATTTCGTCGGTCATACAATTGCAGTATATGACGGTCGCAAACACGTACCTGTTTATGTTACTGAAGATATGGTTGGACATAAATTAGGTGAATTCGCACCATCCCGCACGTTCAAAGGGCATGCTGGCGATGACAAGAAAACAAAACGCTAAATGAGAGGAGGCACTCCTAATGCAAGCAAAAGCTGTTGCTAAAACTGTTCGTATTGCTCCTCGCAAAGTTCGTTTGGTTATCGATTTAATTCGAGGGAAAAGTGTTGGAGAAGCAATTGCGATTTTGAAACATACACAACGTGGTGCATCACCAGTTGTTGAAAAAGTATTGAACTCTGCTATCGCAAACGCAGAGCATAACTATGAAATGAACCCAGATAACTTATATATATCTGAAGCATTTGTTGACGAAGGTGTTACATTGAAACGTTTCCGTCCACGTGCTATGGGTCGTGCAAGTCAAATCAATAAAAGAACTAGCCACATTACAGTGGTTGTATCAGAAAAGAAGGAGGGATAATCTGTGGGTCAAAAAGTTAATCCGATAGGACTTCGTGTCGGCGTTATCAAAGATTGGGAATCCAAATGGTACGCTGGTAAAGATTATGCAGACTTATTACATGAAGATATTAAAATTCGTGAATATATTGAGCAACGCCTAAAAGATGCAGCCGTTTCAAGTATTGAAATTGAACGTGCAGCTAACCGCGTGAATATCTCTATCTCAACTGCAAAACCAGGTATGGTAATTGGTAAAGGCGGTTCTGAAGTTGAAGCACTTCGTAAATCACTTAATGCTTTAACTGGAAAAAGAGTTCACATTAATATTGTAGAAGTTAAAAAAGCTGATTTAGACGCAAAATTAGTTGCTGAAAATATCGCTCGTCAATTAGAAAATCGTATTTCATTCCGACGTGCGCAAAAACAAACTATTCAACGTGCAATGCGCGCTGGTGCAAAAGGTATTCGTACACAAGTATCAGGTCGTCTTGGTGGCGCTGATATCGCTCGTGCTGAATCTTATAGTGAAGGAACTGTACCACTACACACATTACGTGCTGATATTGCTTATGGTACTGCAGAAGCAGATACTACTTATGGTAAGCTTGGTGTTAAAGTGTGGATCTATCGTGGTGAGGTCCTTCCAACTAAAAACAAAAAGTAAGGAAGGGGGCAAGCATTATGTTAATGCCTAAACGTGTTAAACATCGTAAGCAACACCGTGGAAAAATGAAAGGCCAAGCAAAAGGCGGTACGTCTATTGCTTTTGGTGAATATGGTTTACAAGCTCTTGAAGCTTCATGGATTACTAGCCGTCAGATCGAAGCAGCTCGTATTGCTATGACTCGTTATATGAAACGTGGCGGTAAAGTTTGGATTAAAATCTTCCCAGATAAGCCTTATACTGCTAAGCCTCTAGAAGTTCGTATGGGTTCCGGTAAAGGTGCTCCAGAAGGATGGGTAGCAGTAGTTAAACCAGGTAAAATAATGTTTGAAATAGCAGGGGTTTCTGAAGAAGTAGCACGTGAAGCTTTACGTCTAGCATCTCACAAACTTCCAGTTAAAACTAAGTTTATAAAACGTGAAGAAATTGGTGGTGAAATCAATGAAGGCTAATGAAATCAGAGAACTAACCACTGCCGAAATTGAACAAAAAGTTAAATCTTTAAAAGAAGAACTATTCAACTTGCGTTTCCAATTAGCTACTGGTCAATTGGAAAACACTGCGCGTCTTCGTGAAGTTCGCAAATCAATCGCACGTATGAAAACAGTTGTTCGCGAGAGAGAACTAAGCGTAAATAACTGATAACGAAGGAGGTAAGCCTCAGAATGAGTGAACGTAACAATCGTAAAGTCTATACTGGTCGTGTAGTATCAGACAAAATGGATAAAACCATCACAGTTCTAGTTGAAACGTATAAATTCCATAAACTTTATGGTAAACGTGTTAAGTATTCAAAGAAATTTAAAGCTCATGATGAAAACAACCAGGCAAAAACTGGTGATATCGTTCGTATCATGGAAACTCGTCCGCTATCAGCTACTAAGCGTTTTCGCCTAGTTGAAGTAGTAGAGGAAGCAGTAATTATTTAATAAAGTTCGCTCGGATTTATTCCGAAGGGAGGGTACAGTGGTATGATACAACAAGAGACTCGTTTGAAAGTTGCAGATAACTCTGGAGCACGTGAAGTACTAACAATTAAAGTACTAGGTGGTTCTGGGCGTAAAACTGCAAATATTGGTGATGTAATCGTGTGTACGGTTAAACAAGCAACACCAGGTGGCGTTGTCAAAAAAGGTGAAGTTGTTAAGGCTGTAGTTGTTCGTACAAAAAGTGGAGTGCGACGCAAAGATGGATCTTACATCAAATTTGATGAAAATGCAGCAGTAATTATTCGTGATGATAAAAGTCCAAGAGGTACTCGTATCTTTGGGCCGGTAGCACGTGAATTACGTGATGCGAAGTTTATGAAAATCGTATCTCTAGCTCCAGAAGTACTATAAAGGCACGTTAAGAAGTGTAAGGAGGTGCGTCTAGCATGCATGTGAAAAAAGGTGACAAAGTTCAGGTGATCTCTGGTAAGGATAAAGGTAAACAAGGGACAGTTCTTGTAGCTTATCCAAAGAAAGAACGAATTCTAGTAGAAGGTGTTAATGTTGTTAAAAAACACGCTAAACCTTCTCAAGATAACCCACAAGGTGGAATTCTTAACCAAGAAGCACCTATTCATGTTTCTAATGTTTTGCCAATTGATCCGAAATCTGGCGAACCAACAAGAGTTGGATATGAAGTACGTGACGGAAAGAAAGTTCGTATCGCTAAAAAATCCGGTCAAGCGTTAGATAAATAAATTAGCGACGAAAGGAGGGCTACTCGATGAACGCATTGAAACAAAAATATCAAAGCGAAATCGTTTCATCATTAGTTGAAAAATTCAACTATGATTCTGTTATGGAAGTACCAAAGGTAGAAAAAATCGTTATTAATATGGGTGTTGGTGATGCAGTGCAAAACTCTAAAGCATTAGATACTGCTGTAGAAGAATTAGCACTAATCTCTGGTCAGCAACCTTTAATTACAAAAGCAAAAAAATCAATTGCTGGATTCCGTTTACGTGAAGGAATGCCTATCGGCGCTAAAGTAACCCTTCGTGGTGAACGTATGTATGAGTTCCTACAAAAGCTTGTAGATGTATCACTACCACGTGTACGTGACTTCCGTGGTGTATCTAAAAAAGCATTTGATGGTCGTGGTAACTATACATTGGGTGTAAAAGAACAATTGATTTTCCCAGAAATAAATTATGACCAAGTAAACAAAGTTCGTGGTATGGACATCGTAATTGTTACAACAGCAAATACTGATGAAGAAGCTAGTGAACTGTTAACACAACTTGGCATGCCTTTCCAAAAATAAGCGTTAAAGCTAACAAGGAGGGAAAATTGTGGCTAAGAAATCAATGATTGCGAAACAAAAACGTCCGCAAAAATTTAAAGTACAAGAATACACACGTTGTGAAAGATGTGGTCGTCCTCATTCTGTATTACGTAAATTTAAACTTTGCCGTATTTGTTTCCGTGAACTTGCCTATAAAGGTCAAATTCCTGGTGTCAAAAAAGCAAGCTGGTAAACCCCGTTTAGGGAAGGAGGTAATGATTAATGGTTATGACAGATCCAATCGCAGATATGCTTACACGAATTCGTAATGCAAACATGGTACGCCATGAGAAGTTAGAACTACCTGCTTCAAAAGTTAAAAAAGAAATTGCGGATATTTTAAAACGTGAAGGTTTTGTTCGTGATTATGAATTTATAGAAGATAGTAAGCAAGGTGTACTACGTATTTTCTTAAAATACGGTACAAACGAAGAGAGAGTAATTACAGGTTTAAAACGTATTAGTAAACCAGGATTACGCGTTTATGCTAAAGCTGATGAGCTTCCAAAAGTACTAAACGGACTTGGTATTGCAATCGTTTCTACATCAAAAGGTGTATTGTCTGACAAAGAAGCACGTGAGCAAGCTATCGGCGGCGAAGTGCTTGCATACATTTGGTAATCAACATTTACAGATAGGAGGTGCTCTTAAATGTCTCGTATAGGAAAAAGTATTCTTGAAATCCCTCAAGGTGTAGAAATCAAACTTGATCAAAACACTGTAACGGTTAAGGGACCTAAAGGTGAACTTACTCGTAAGTTCCACGAAGATATGACTATTAAAATCGAAGATAACGTTCTAACTGTTGAACGTCCAAGTGATAATAAACTTCACCGTGCTTTACACGGAACTACTCGTAGCATTATCGGTAATATGGTAGAGGGTGTACACAAAGGATTCGAAAAAGCACTTGAGATCCAAGGTGTAGGTTACCGTGCAACTAAGCAAGGTAACAAAGTTATTATCAGCGCTGGTTATTCTCACCCAGTTGAAGTAGAACACCGTGACGGAATCGAAATCGAAGTACCATCTAACACTAGATTAGTTGTTAAAGGTATCGATAAAGAGGCAGTGGGTGCTGTTGCAGCAAACATTAGAGCTATTCGTCCACCAGAGCCGTATAAAGGTAAAGGTATCCGTTATGAAGGCGAACATGTTCGTCGTAAAGAAGGTAAAACAGCTAAGTAAGGTTAGTTAGGAATAGAAAGGAGTGACTTAGATGATCACAAAGCCTGACAAAAATCTTGTACGTAAGAAAAGACATATGCGTGTTCGTAAAAACCTATTTGGTACTGCGGAACGTCCTCGTCTAAACGTATTTCGTTCAAATAAACATATCTATGCACAACTAATAGATGATATAAATAAAAAGACTTTGGCAAGTGCTTCTACTATGGATAAAGAATTCAATCTTGATTCTACTGGAAATATCGAAGCAGCTCAAAAAGTTGGTGCACTTCTTGCAACTCGTGCGCAAGAAAATGGACACAAAATCGTGGTATTTGACCGTGGTGGATATTTATACCATGGACGTGTGAAAGCTTTAGCAGATGCTGCCCGCGAGGCAGGTCTAGAATTTTAATCGTTAAAGGAGGGACATATATTGCGTACAAACATTGACCCGAATAAATTGGATCTAGAAGAACGCGTTGTAACTATTAACCGTGTTGCAAAGGTTGTTAAAGGTGGACGTCGTTTCCGCTTTGCTGCTCTTGTAGTAGTTGGTGATAAAAATGGTCACGTTGGATTTGGTACTGGTAAAGCACAAGAAGTTCCAGATGCAATTAAAAAAGCAATAGATGATGCTAAGAAAAATCTAATTAATGTACCTATCGTAGGTACGACTATCCCACACGAAATCACTGGTGGATTCGGTGCTGGAAGCATTTTGTTAAAACCTGCTTCTGAAGGTACTGGAGTTATTGCAGGTGGACCAGTTCGTGCTGTACTTGAACTTGCAGGTGTAGGTGACATTTTATCTAAATCTTTAGGTTCAAATACACCAATTAACATGGTTCGTGCAACTATTAATGGACTTGGTGATCTTAAACGTGCTGAAGAAGTTGCAAAACTTCGTGGAAAGTCAGTAGAAGAATTGTTAGGATAGGAGGGAAATCATATGGCTAAACAGTTAGAAATTACCCTCACGCGCAGTGTTATTGGTAGATCTGAAGTTCAGAAAGCTACTGTTAAAACACTTGGTCTAAATAAAATTCGTCAATCAGTAGTCCGTGAAGATACTCCTGTCGTGCGAGGCATGATTAACAAAGTATCACATTTAGTAGAGGTTAAAGAAGTATAAATCATAAAGCGCAAAGAGGAGGTGCTCACACATGAAACTTCATGAATTGAAGCCATCACAAGCTCGTAAACAGCGTAATCGTGTAGGTCGTGGAACGTCTTCAGGTAATGGTAAGACATCTGGTCGCGGTCATAAAGGTCAAAACTCTCGTTCTGGTGGAGGAGTTCGTCCTGGTTTTGAAGGTGGTCAAATGCCTTTATTCCAACGTTTACCAAAACGTGGTTTTACGAATATTAATCGTAAAGAATTTGCGATTGTAAATTTAGAAGTATTAAACAACTTTGAAGAAGGCACAGAAGTTACACCTGAGCTTTTACTTGAAACTGGTATTGTTAGCAAGTTAAAAGCAGGAGTTAAAGTTCTTGGAAATGGAAATGTTGAAAAGAAACTTACCGTAAAAGCTCACAAATTCTCTGCTTCTGCAAAAGAAGCAATTGAGGCAGCGGGCGGTCAAACTGAGGTGATTTAATGTTCCGTGCAATCTCCAATTTTGTGCGTGTGGCTGATATTAGAAATAAGATCGTCTTTACATTATTAATGTTAATCGTGTTTAGGCTAGGTACTTTTATTCCAGTACCTTTTGCTAATCGTCAAGCGCTTGACATTATAAATCAACAAAGTGTTTTTGGCTTTTTAAATACATTCGGAGGCGGGGCATTAAAGAACTTTTCTATTTTTGCGATGGGGATTATGCCGTATATCACTGCCTCCATCATCATGCAATTATTGCAGATGGATGTTGTACAAAAGTTTTCTGAATGGAAAAAACAAGGCGAGGTTGGACGTCGTAAACTTGCACAGTTCACACGTTATGCCACGATTGTCCTTGCACTTATACAAGCGAGTGCAATGTCAGTAGGTTTTAACGCGATGACAGGTGGCCAGTTAATTGAGAACCCAGGTGTTGGTAAATTTATTGTAATTGCACTAGTTTTAACTAGTGGGACTGCATTCTTAATGTGGTTAGGTGAACAAATTACTGCGCATGGTGTTGGAAATGGTATTTCAATTCTGATTTTTGCGGGTATCGTATCAGCGATCCCTAATGGAGTAAACCAAATATTTGTACAGTATTTTGGCGATGGTGTTGGTGATGACTTATTTATTAACATTGTTATTGTTGCGTTAATTGCATTGTTAGTATTAGCTGTTATTGTTGGAGTTATTTTTATCCAGCAAGCACTACGTAAAATACCAGTACAATATGCTAAAAAGGTAGTTAACCGTTCTCCAGTAGGTGGTCATTCAACCCATTTACCTTTAAAAGTAAATGCAGCAGGGGTTATTCCAGTAATCTTTGCAGTATCGTTTATTATAGCTCCTAGAACTGTTGCTGGTTTTTTTGATACAAATGAATTTGCCCAAACTATTGGGAACATCTTTGACTATACAAAACCAATCGGCATGGTAATCTATGTAGCGTTAATCGTAGCATTTACTTACTTCTATACATTTGTTCAAGTAAATCCTGAACAAATGGCAGAGAACTTAAAGAAGCAAGGTGGATATATTCCAGGGATAAGACCAGGAAAAAATACAGAAACGTATCTTACTCGTGTAATGTACCGTTTAACATTTGTTGGATCGATTTTTCTAGCAGCAGTGGCTGTCTTACCGTTAATATTGGGTAGCCTTGCAAATCTGCCTCAAGCAATCCAAATTGGTGGAACTAGTTTATTAATTGTTGTAGGTGTTGCTCTACAAACAATGAAACAACTAGAAAGTCAATTGGTTAAGCGTCACTACAAAGGTTTTATTAAATAGACAGTTTGTTTGATGAGAAAGAGAGCGAGGGGAAATTCGGTGAATTTAATCTTAATGGGTCTTCCTGGTGCTGGAAAAGGTACGCAGGCTGAAAAGATAGTAGAAAAATATCAGATCCCTCATATCTCAACAGGAGATATGTTCCGTTTAGCTATTAAAGAAGGAACGGAACTCGGTAACAAAGCTAAAAGTTTTATGGATAAAGGTGAACTAGTTCCGGATGAGGTCACAATTGGTATTGTTAGAGAAAGATTAAGTAAAGATGATTGTAAAAAAGGTTTCCTGTTAGATGGCTTTCCAAGAACAGTAGCACAGGCACAAGCTCTTGAAGACCTTCTAACAGATATGGAACAATCACTTGATTATGTTCTTCATGTAGATGTTCCTAAGGATGATCTGGTTAAACGTTTAACAGGAAGACGAATCTGTCCTGACTGTGGTGCAACATACCATGTAATCTATAATCCTCCTAAACAAGAGGGGATCTGCGATAAAGATGGTGCAACGTTGATCCAAAGGAAAGATGATCAGCCTGAAACAGTTTCCAAGCGTCTTGAGGTTAACCTTGAACAAACACAACCGATGTTAGACTTCTACCGTGACAAAGGATATCTTGTCTCCATAAATGGTTCACAGGAAATTTCAAAGGTATTTCAGGATATCGATGACAAACTTGGAGAATTAGCTTAATGATTATTTGCAAAACGCCACGCGAAATTGAAGTTATGCAGAATGCAGGGAAGATTGTTGCTTTAACCCATCAGGAATTAAAGAAACATATCGAACCGGGTATTACAACAAAGGAATTGGATAACATTGCTGAGAATTTCATTCGTAGTATGGATGCAATTCCTTCGTTTAAAGGTTATAATGGATTTCGTGGTAGTATTTGCGCTTCCGTTAATGAAGAGCTTGTCCATGGTATTCCTGGAAACCGTCGTTTAAATGACGGTGATATTATCAGTATTGATATTGGTGCTAAGTACAAGGGATATCATGGTGATTCTGCATGGACTTATCCTGTTGGTATCATTGACAACAGTACTGAACATTTGCTACAAGTTACTGAAGAATCTTTATATAAGGGTCTTGATGAAGCGAAACCAGGTGTACGCCTTTCAAATATATCTCATGCTATTCAGCAGTATGTAGAAAAGCAAGGGTTTAGTATTGTTAGGGAATATGCTGGTCATGGTGTTGGTAAAGAACTCCATGAGGATCCAACAATTCCTCATTACGGTCCTCCTAATAAAGGACCACTGTTGAAGCCTGGCATGGTTTTAGCCATCGAACCGATGGTAAATGCAGGGAAACGTTATGTAAAAACACTTGCAGATAATTGGACGGTAGTCACCCAAGATGGTAAAATGTGTGCTCACTTTGAACATACTATTGCTATCACAGAAGAAGGTTATCAGATCTTAACAATAGCCTAAGTGAAGGTGATCGTGGTTGAATGATACGGAGTCGAGTCCGCGAATAGGTCAAGTTGTTCGAATCTTACAAGGACGTGAAGCAGGTCAATTTGCAATTGTCATTGATCTCATTGATGATCGATTTGTCTTGCTTGCCGATGGAGAAAAACGAAAATATGATCGACCAAAGAAAAAGAATTTACATCATATTGAGCCAATGGAGTACATTTCTCCGGAAGTCCAAAACAGCCTTCTAGAAACTGGTCGCGTAACAAATGGAAAGTTGCGTTTTGCTATATCTAAATTTGTCAATGAAGTAGTGACTGATTTGAAGAAGGGAGATCAACTCGATGGCGAAAGACGATGCAATTGAAGTAGAAGGTACTGTCACTGACACGTTACCTAATGCAATGTTTAAAGTTGAATTAGAGAATGGTCACACCGTTTTAGCGCATGTCTCTGGAAAAATTCGAATGCACTTTATTAGAATTTTACCTGGTGACAAAGTTACGGTTGAACTTTCTCCATATGATTTAACAAGAGGGCGTATTACGTACCGATACAAATAAATGAATGCTCCGATACAAGAGGAGGTATGGATGAGATGAAGGTAAGACCATCTGTAAAACCAATATGCGAAAAGTGTAAGGTTATTCGCCGTAAAGGAAAAGTTATGGTGATTTGCGAAAACCCTAAGCATAAACAAAAACAAGGTTAATATATAAGGAGGTGCACGACTTAAATGGCACGTATTTCTGGTGTAGATATTCCTCGTGATAAACGTGTTGTAATTTCCTTAACATATGTATATGGAATTGGGAGAACTACAGCACAAGAGATCTTAAAAGAAGCTGGTGTTTCTGAAGATACTCGCGTTCGCGATTTAACAGAAGATGAATTAGCTAAAATCCGTCAACAAGTAGAGAAATTCACTGTAGAAGGTGACCTTCGCCGTGAAGTTTCTTTAAACATTAAACGTCTAATCGAAATTGGCTCATATCGTGGAGTTCGTCATCGTAGAGGTCTTCCTGTAAGAGGACAAAAGACAAAGAACAACTCTCGTACTCGTAAAGGTCCACGTAAGACTATGGCTAACAAGAAAAAATAAGCTAAAGGAGGTTAGTTAAACAATGGCTCGTAGAACAAACACGCGTAAGCGTAAGGTGAAAAAGAATATCGATACTGGTATTGCTCACATTCGCTCAACTTTTAATAACACAATTGTTACGATCACTGATGTTCAAGGGAATGCTGTAAGTTGGAGCAGTGCTGGTTCACTTGGTTTCAAAGGTTCTCGTAAATCTACTCCATTTGCTGCACAGATGGCTGCAGAAGCTGCTGCAAAATCTG
Source organism: Aquibacillus kalidii (assembly GCF_014280935.1). GTDB lineage: Bacteria > Bacillota > Bacilli > Bacillales > Amphibacillaceae > Aquibacillus_D > Aquibacillus_D kalidii. Next base: position 12,996 of record NZ_JACLZI010000015.1, on the reverse strand, counting down.
CACAGGAACATGGGTTAAAAACATTAGAAGTAACTGTTAAAGGTCCTGGTGCTGGACGTGAAGCTGCAATCCGTTCACTTCAAGCTGCAGGTTTAGAAGTTACTGCCATTCGTGACGTAACACCAGTTCCTCACAATGGTTGTCGCCCACCAAAACGTCGTAGAGTATAAATTGTCCGTATATAATTTGTCAGCCTGTCTATAATGGGTTATGATAGCTAAAAGTATGGTTTAGGCCTAACGTTTTGAAACTCTAAAGACAGCATCGCATATGACAGAAGAATACGATATTGCATAGTGCAGAAACGGGAACTGCCTACCTGAGGGATTTCGGTTAGACATGAGTCTAACCGGGGTTTCGACGTTTTGAAGGAGGGTTTTATTGATGATCGAAATTGAAAAACCAAAGATTGAAACGGTAGAGGTAAGTGATGATGCTACATTTGGTAAGTTTGTTGTAGAACCACTAGAACGTGGTTATGGAACGACACTAGGAAACTCCCTACGTCGTATACTACTATCCTCACTTCCTGGCGCTGCTGTGACATCGGTACAAATTGATGGGGCATTACATGAGTTCTCTACTATCGAAGGTGTGGTAGAGGATGTAACAACTATCATTTTAAATCTTAAGAAACTAGCTCTTAAAATTTACTCAGAAGAAGAGAAAACTTTAGAGATAGATGTGCAAGGAGAAGGCAAAGTGACTGCTGCGGACATTACTTTCGATAGTGACGTAGAAGTCTTAAACCCTAGCCTCCACATTGCTACATTAGGAGCAAATGCACAGCTTAGGATGAAAATTACCGCTGAACGTGGTCGAGGATATCGACCAGCAGATGCTAACAACCACGATGATCAGCCGATCGGTGTTATTCCTGTTGATTCTATCTTCACTCCAGTTTCTAAGGTTACTTATCAAGTAGAAAATACCCGTGTAGGACAAATTACTAACTTTGATAAACTAACACTAGATGTTTGGACAGATGGCAGCATAAGACCAGAAGAAGCTGTTTCATTAGGTGCGAAAATCTACACGGAGCATTTGAATATATTCGTGAGTTTAACTGACGAAGCTCAAAATGCGGAAATCATGATTGAAAAAGAAGAAGATCAGAAAGAAAAAGTTCTTGAGATGACTATCGAAGAACTAGATTTATCAGTACGTTCTTATAACTGTTTGAAACGTGCAGGAATTAACACAGTTCAAGAACTTGCTCATAAGTCAGAAGAAGATATGATGAAGGTACGTAACTTGGGACGTAAATCTCTTGAAGAAGTAAAACATAAACTTGAAGATTTAGGACTAGGATTGCGTAAAGACGATTGATACATCAGACACCTTTAGATATTCCGAAAAAGGGAGGGATAATCCATGGCTAGAAAATTAGGTCGTACAACTGATAAACGTATGGCGCTACTAAGAGGCCTTGCCACAGACTTAATTATTCATGAAAGACTAGAAACTACTGAAGCTAAAGCAAAAGAGCTTCGTTCTGTAGTCGATAAAATGATTACTCTTGGTAAACGTGGTGATCTTCATGCTCGTCGTCAAGCTGCAGCATTTCTATATAATGCAGAAGCTAACGAGAATGAAGATGCAGTTCAAAAACTTTTTAGTGACATCGCAGCTCGATATGATGAGCGTCAAGGCGGTTATACACGTGTTCTTAAATTAGGACCACGTCGTGGTGATGGAGCAGAAATGGCGATTATTGAACTTGTATAAAATTTAGTGGCTTGAAGGGCAGGACTGAATCTCTTCCATGAGGTGAATCCAAGCCCTTTTTTATTTGCCCAAAATTAAATGCTAGCAATTCCAACTTACACGAGATTATTTGTATGTATTACTTCCTATGATAAAATAGGATAATGAATTAATATGAATTGAAATACATATGTAAAGCAATTTGAGGCCATTCCTGAATTAAACGGGAGTAATTGTAGATTTATGTTGATGAAGAGTTAGATTCTTAGTCTTAAAAATGTGCTATTACCTGGGAAATAGCAAAATTGTTGTCATACTGGAGGATGGATCATTTGAGCAATAGCTTTGTAGAATTCCGTAATGTGTCATTCCGGTACGGTGATGACCAACCATGGGTGCTGAAAAATGTTAGTTTTCAAATTCAATCAGATAAATGGGTAGCAATCATTGGTCATAATGGATCGGGTAAGTCTACTATTGCTAAACTTATGAATGGATTACTTTTCCCGCAAGAAGGAGAAATTATTGTTAATGGTTTAATAATAAATGAAGAAACCATCTGGGATGTACGAAAAAGTGTAGGGATGGTGTTTCAGAATCCTGATAATCAGTTTGTAGGAACTACTGTTAAAGATGATGTAGCCTTTGGCTTAGAAAACCGTGGGATTCCAAGGGAAATTATGATAAGACGTATTGATGAGAGCCTAAAGGCTGTCGGTATGTCCGAATATATTAATCATGAACCACATCGTCTATCTGGTGGTCAAAAACAGCGTGTTGCTATTGCAAGTGTATTAGCGATATCTCCCAATTTAATAATCCTTGATGAAGCTACAGCTATGCTTGATCCAAAAGGTCGGTTTGACATTTTACAGGTAATTAATAGCGTTAGAAATCAGGAAAGGTTAATGCTTGTGACGATCACCCATGACCTTAATGAAATTGGTTACGCTGATAAAGTCATTGTGATGAACAATGGAAGCGTATGGGCAGAGACCACCCCGAGAGCCCTTTTTGCAAAGGAAAAAGATTTGAAACAGATTGGGTTAGATATACCATTTGTTGCAAAGCTCGCCAAGGAATTTATTGAATTAGGGATTCCAATCAATAAAACCCCATTAAATCATGATGAATTACTGGAGGAACTATGGATATATCATTCAAAAATGTAAGCTATGTCTATCAATATAACACCCCCTTTGAGCATAGGGCTATTGAAGACTTATCTTTCTCAGTGAAATCTGGATCCTTTGTTGCTATTATAGGACATACTGGTTCAGGGAAATCTACTATAATTCAACATCTTAACGGATTAATTCGCCCAACTAGTGGAAGCATCTCTATAGGGAATTTTAATTTGTCTGCCTCTGATAAACCAAAGAATTTAAAAGAGCTAAGGAGTAAAGTAGGGATTGTTTTTCAATATCCAGAACATCAGTTATTTGAAGAAACAGTTGCAAAAGATATTGGGTTTGGTCCAAAAAATTTCGGGATAGGCGATAATGAAATTATGGAACGTATTCAGCAGGCATGTACGGCAGTCCAATTACCAAACGATCTATTGGAAAGATCCCCCTTCGACTTAAGTGGTGGACAGATGCGACGTGTTGCTATTGCAGGGGTGTTAGCTGTTAACCCTGAGTTACTTGTGTTAGATGAACCAACAGCAGGACTAGATCCACGAGGGCAGCAGGACATGATGGATATGTTCTACCAATTACATAAGCAAAAGAAATTAACGACAATACTCGTTACTCATAGTATGGAGGATGCTCTAAAATATGCAGACCATGTAATTATCTTAAATAAAGGTAAAAAATATATGGAGGGTACACCTACTGAAGTTTTTGCAAATAAAGATGCTTTAAGTAAAGTACAATTGGATGTCCCCGAAGTGATTCAATTTCTTCATGAATTTAAAGAGAGGTTTGAGGGAGAAATAACGTACTCGAACCAAAGTATAAAACAGTTAGCGTCTGAATTAACCAACCAATTAAAGGGGCTTACTAATAATGAATAATATGTTAATAATAGGCCAGTATGTCCCTGGTAGTTCTTTCATCCATCGACTCGACCCGAGAACTAAAATTACCATTATCTTTTTCTTCGTTTTTTTTATATTTTTTGCTAATTCTTTACTAAGCTATGGCATTTTGACTCTTTTTTCTGTTGGCAGTGCCCTTGCAACTAGAATTAAAGTCTCCTATATTATCAAGGGATTAACACCAGTCTGGTTCCTTATCCTTTTTACCTTTTTACTACACTTATTGGTAACAAAGGATGGAGAAGTGTTATTTCGGGTTTTTACTTATCCAATATATACAGGTGCCATTATACAGGGTACAGCCATTTCTTTACGTTTTTTTCTGTTAATTTTAGTCACATCATTACTCACCTTAACAACTAGTCCTATAGAAATAACAGATGCGATTGAAAACTTGTTGCACCCACTTAAAAAGATTAAGTTTCCGGTGCATGAACTAGCTTTAATGATGTCTATCTCATTACGATTTATACCAACATTACTACAAGAAACAGAAAAAATATCTAAAGCACAAGCTTCCAGGGGAGTAGACTTTAAAACTGGTCCTATAAAGGAAAGAATACAAGCTGTTGTTCCATTACTTGTACCTTTGTTTATTAGTGCCTTTAAACGTGCTGAGGAATTAGCAATGGCTATGGAAGCAAGAGGTTATCAAGGTGGAGAGGGCCGTACTAAATTACGTGAATTAAAAGTAGGACCTCTAGATTGGGTTGCTCTCCTTTGTTTCATACTTATTATCGTGGCTTTATTTGTTACTAGAAAGTAAGGTGAAAAACAAATGAATCGAATCAGAGCTGTCATTAGCTATGACGGTACCAATTTTTCGGGATATCAAATACAACCTAATGGGCGCACGGTACAGGAAGAAATAGAAAAGGCCCTGGTAAAAATACATAAAGGACTAGTTGTAAGAGTTGTAGCATCAGGAAGGACGGATGCTAAAGTCCACGCTAAGGGGCAAGTGGTACACTTTGATAGTCACTTAAATATACCTAATGAGAACTGGAAGAGGGCTTTAAATGCTTTAATGCCAGAAGATATATATGTAAAAGAAGCGTTCTTAGTTGATCAACAGTTTCATGCACGCTTTGATGTAGTTGAAAAAGAGTACCGCTATATCATTCATACGGCAGAAAAGGATATTTTTTTAAGAAACTATGTCTATGCTATTCATGAATCTCTTAATATACAAGCAATGAGTGATGCTTGTCAGTATGTTGTGGGAGAGCATGATTTTACTTCGTTCTGCGCTGCTAATACGAATGTAAAAGGAGATAAGATACGTACGATTTATCATGCAACTTGCACAGAGGTTGGGGACAAGGTTACCTTTACATTTAAGGGTAGTGGTTTTTTGTATAATATGGTTCGTATATTAGTAGGTACGATGATAGAGGTTGGAAGAGAAAAGCTATCTCCACAAGATATGGTGAACATTATCGAAGCAAAGGATAGAAAAAAGGCAGGTAAAACTGCACCACCACAAGGTTTGTATTTATGGAATGTTGTCTATCCTAATGATAAAGATAGTATTTAGAAGAACTTACCACCATTAATTTGTAAAAAACAACGCATCCAGGTGTTACATTCTATTGACATTAGGTTCCAGGTGTTATATGATGATTTATGGCATTTTATTTCTATACCACGATTAGCCCCGGAAAGTTAATTCGTGTTAGAATATAGGTCGTCTCGCTATATCAAGGGTATAGCACAATTAAAGAACATTAAATTTTATGGATAATTGATATACAGGAGGGTAACTGATCATGCGCACAACTTTCATGGCAAATGAAAATAATATTGAACGCAAGTGGCTTGTTGTGGATGCTGAAGGTCAAACGTTAGGTCGTTTAGCGAGCGAAGTAGCTTCAATTCTTCGTGGAAAGCATAAACCAACATACACACCGCATGTAGACACTGGTGATCACGTAATAATCATCAATGCTGAAAAAATTGAATTAACTGGTAACAAATTAAATGACAAGAAATATTACCGTCATTCAAACCACCCAGGTGGATTAAAAGAACGTACTGCTTTAGAAATGCGTACAAAATACCCTGAGCAAATGCTTGAACTTACAGTTAAAGGTATGCTTCCAAAAGGAAGTCTTGGCCGTAAAATGGGTAAAAAATTACACGTATTTAGAGGCTCTGAACATAATCATCAAGCACAAAAACCAGAAGTTATCGAACTTCGCGGATAATTAAAAGGAGGTTAACATAGTGGCACAAGTACAATACTACGGTACCGGACGCCGTAAAAGTTCAACTGCACGTGTACGTTTAGTTCCAGGTACTGGACGTATCGTTGTAAATAAACGTGATGCGGAAGATTACTTCCCATATGAAACACTTCGTACAATCATTAAACAACCCTTAGCTATTACTGAAACAGAGGGTAGCTACGATGTACTAGTTAACGTATCAGGTGGTGGATTCACTGGTCAAGCTGGTGCAATTCGTCATGGTGTTGCTCGTGCATTGTTAGAAGCAGATCCAGAATACCGCGCAGCATTAAAGCGTGAAGGATACCTAACTCGTGACGCTCGTATGAAAGAACGTAAAAAATACGGTCTTAAAGGCGCACGTCGTGCACCACAGTTCTCAAAACGTTAAATCTTTGTTTTACAAAAGCTCTCAACCATATGGTTGGGGGCTTTTTTTGTAGTATAGGAAATGACAAAATCAGCCTCGTCAGCTTCAAGTGCCAGCAACTAGCAAGAATTCCCTCTTCTCACTTCGATTATTGTTTTGCCTTTATCTCCTATGGCGCAATCCAGTCTATTTGTAGCTAACTGGCGTTCAGAGCTTTTGTTCATATTGAGTGTTACCACCTTTAGACCCCCCATTACATAATGAGTTAATCGGACGCTAAACCAAAACTCAAAGAATGAACTGCTTTTCAAAAGTCCTCATATATGTGGTTCTAACCCAGTGAATCTATCATGAAAGTAATGCGTTATCCAAATATCAATTTATGGAGTAAGTGAATTCGCTATATCTTAAATAGAAAATTTTTATTAAGTAAATAAAATTTATAAATCTGTTATATTTAGGTTTAGCTCTATAGGTAATAGGGTATATATAAATCGGATAAGTATAGATAATTCTTGCCCCATGCTATTGATATTCATTTGTAACTTTTTAATAATTGAACCTATGCATTTTTTGTAGAAAGATGTCGATTTTTATTTAGAGGTAATATATAATAAAATTTATGAGAGTTACCTGTTAGGTTTAATAATAAATGGAAAGTACAGTCAAATATACTAGTTTCGAGATATTAGAAAAGAGGAAAAAAATTGATTACTAAACTTAGAAATACAATTCCAACAAGTACTCAAGTATTAAATGAGAATGCAGTATTAGCAGCAATCGAAACTTCACTAGCTATTATTGAATTTGACCCACAAGGAAATGTGTTATGGGCAAACAAAAATTTTGCAGATACAGTGGAATATACAGTGGCAGAAATGCCAGGACTTAAACATAGACAGTTTTGTACAAATGAATTTGCTTCAAGTAGAGAATATGAGGAACTTTGGGCAAATTTACGTAACGGGAAAAGTTTTCAGGAGAAAATTCAACGTGTTACTAAAACTGGTCGGTTAATATGGCTCGAGGCTACTTATACTCCTATCTATAACGAACTTGGAAAAGTGGAAGCTGTAATTAAAGTGGCAACAGATATAACTGAACGGGAAAATGCTATGATTTCTGGAACGAATGAATTACAACAAATGTCTGAAGAACTTCGTAGTCGTGCTGATGAGGGTATAACAAGAAGTGAAGAGGTTTCTTCATCGATAGAGCAGTTAGTGGCTCAATCAGAGGAAAACTTACAAATACTAAAATCTTTAGAAAAACAAGCGGTATCGATAGAGGACATAGTTAGAACAATTAAAGAAATAGCTGCTCAGACAAACCTATTGGCTCTTAATGCTGGCATAGAGGCTGCTAGAGCTGGTGAACATGGTAGGGGGTTTAATGTGGTTGCCAATGAAGTTAGAAAGCTTGCCACAAGAGTTCAGGATTCTATAAAAGAGGTTAATTCCCATGTAGAGGGAATTACAAGTGAGGTTAAGAAGATCAGTGATGTGACGCAGCGCTCACAAGAAGGTATTACAACAAGTAGTGAACTTATTAATAAAGCGCTGGAGGATTTCATTGGAATCGGAGGTGCGTCACAGCAATTAGAGGCACAGGCTAAAGCGTTTAAAGGAATTATATAAAAAGAGTAGCTTATAGTGTGTTCCATAACACATTAAGCTACTCTTTTAACGTGTTGGAAGGAATAAAACCCCTACTTGTCCCATATAGTGTTGATAGGAATATATATGGGGGGAGAGCACATATGAATCGCTCTGTAAAAATTGCATCATGGATAATCGGTGCTATTTTATTAGTAGTTCTTATTCAATATCCTATTCAGAAATCAACAGATTCATGGGAGTCGTGGTCACTTCCGCTTGCTGGGAAAGTAATTGTTCTAGATCCTGGTCATGGAGGCCCAGATGGAGGAGCAGTTGGCGCTGACAATACGTTGGAAAAAGATATTGCGCTAGATGTTTCTAAATTATTAAGAGACTATTTGCAACAGTCTGGCGCTTTGGTTTTTTTAACTCGGGAAGAGGATCGTGATCTAGCAAGTGGGGATACGAAAGGCTTGGCTAGGAGAAAAGCAGAAGATTTACGAAAAAGATTAGATTTTATTAAAGAGAAAGAAGCTGACTTTTTCTTAAGTGTTCATCTTAATGCACTACCTGCCAAAGAATGGAGCGGTGCGCAAACATTTTATTACCCATCTCTTGAAAAGAGTGAAAAACTTGCAAAAATGATCCAGTCAGAAATCAAAAGGAACCTAGAAAATACAAACCGTGAAGCACTCGCCATTAATGGGATGTATTTATTAAAAAATGCGGAAATACCTGGTGCTTTAGTTGAAATTGGCTTTTTATCTAATGAACATGAACGTGAATTGTTAAAAACAAACGAGTATCAACGAAAAATGGCTGGAAGTATGTATGAAGGTATTATGCGCTATGTAACAGAGGGGCTTGAGGAAGAGCAGGCAGAAAAGTAATCGACGTGTGTGCTCCATCACATGGGAAATGTGAAGATATGTTATACTATCATTAAGACTTGTACAAAAACTAAGGATGGTGAACATATCTTGCTAACTAAACAAGAGGCAATTGATCTATTAAAACAGATGAAGGATCCATTTCTACATAGAACATTTCATGAAACGAATGGTATTGAAGAAGTAACGGTTAAAGAAGAAAAGAACCATATCAGTGTCAAACTAGCAATAGGAAAAACGAATACAGCAGAACAAATGCAATTACAGCAAGAATTAGTAAATGTATTAAAAAGTCATGGTGCTGTTACAGTTGGACTTCGGTTTACGCAATTACCTGATGAAACAATTGCAAAGTTTCAGCCTACAAGTGAAAAGGATACATCTTTACTTGAAGATGGAGGTAAAACAAACTTTGTCGCTGTTGCGAGTGGTAAGGGCGGAGTTGGTAAATCAACTGTTACAGTGAACCTTGCCGTAGCCTTAGCTAGGTTAGGAAAAAAAGTCGGTATTATTGATGCTGATATTTATGGATTTAGTGTACCTGATATGATGGGAGTAGAGGAAAGACCAGCATTAAAGGGAAATCGGATTATTCCAGTTGAGAGGTTTGGCGTGAAAATTATGTCAATGGGTTTCTTTGTTGAAGATAACTCACCTGTAATTTGGCGGGGACCTAGATTGGGTAAAATGTTGACGAGCTTTTTTAAGGAAGTAGAATGGGGCGAACTAGATTACCTTTTACTTGATTTGCCACCAGGTACAGGGGATGTTGCGTTAGATGTCCATAATATGATTCCTTCCTCAAAAGAGGTAATTGTTACAACTCCTCATCCAACTGCAGCTTTTGTTGCGGCTCGTGCAGGCCAAATGGCTTTGACAACAGACCATGAGATCCTGGGCGTTGTAGAAAATATGTCTTATTTTGAAAGTAAATTAACTGGTGATAGAGAATATGTATTCGGAAAAGGTGGCGGAGATAAACTGGCAGAAGCCCTTCAAACGAAGGTGATTGGTCAACTTTCTCTACAGCAACCCTATGAAGAAGAGGGTGTTTTTGCACCGTCTGTCTACCAGGAAGATCATCCAAATGGACAAGAGTATAAGAGGATAGCGGCTAAAGTCATTGCAAATTTTGAGGAATAGAAAAAGAGAGCTTGCCAAATGGTAAGCTCTCTTTTTGTTAAGTAACAGAAATATTTATGACTTGCCACTTTTTTTATCGCCACCAGATTCTCCGCCTCCGCCAGATTCAGCTTCGCCACCGGAGCCTTCTGTCGATTGCATTTCTTTTGCGGCATTTAATATTATCTCAGTCATTTGAGCCTTAAACATTGGAGAATCCAATGTTTCTTGAATTGTTTTTTCTAGATGTTCCCGAAACTTTTGCCCTTTAAGTACACTAAGCATTTGATCTTCCATTTCTGGATTTTCAAGTAGTTCAAGCATCTTTTTCTGATACTCTGAGTCGCTCATTAACCCTTTTATAACATCTTCCTGTTGTTTTTGTAGAGTCTTACCGAAAGATTCAACAAACTTAGGATCATCAAACATCTTTTTCCAATACTCTTTCCCTTTATCACCAGTAAGTGCCTCCGCGACAGAATCCTTCACTAATTTAGACTCTAAAACAAATGTCTTTTGCATTTCATCATCAGTAAGTACATCTGTAATTGCTTTTTTTCCTTCGTCTGTTTTTAATATATCAGTAACCATTTTTTTTACGGAATCATAATTCACTTCTTCTCCACTTGTTGTACCGCCTCCACCACAAGAGGTCAGTAATAGAAAGGAGAAACATATAAGAATCACTGGGAATAACCTTGACATTGTACCTACTCCTTTCCTTTCTTCTTATTTTTAATATGAGAAGCAAGAGAAAAATTATGTATGACAATAATGGGGAAAAAAACTTATATTCATGATAAAATACCAAAAGGATAAGAATCATAATGGAGAATCACGTAGGAGGATTTTTTTTGTGAAAAGTCGTAATGTTGTTCGTCTGTTCTTGAGTACGCTATTAATTGGTGCAGTTTCTACCTTAATAACCAGTTTTTTTGTTAAGGCAGGGACCTATAAAGAGTATCTTCAACCGTTCGATCTAGGTGAGATTTTAGGTATTGTCTTATTTTTTATAACATATGGATTTGTATTTAGTTTAATAAGCCAGATGGGTTTTTTTGCTTACTTAACCATAAACCAATTTGGGCTTGGTATGTTTAAGGGTTTTTGGGGACCGATACAAATCGTATTAATTGGGTTTGCACTATTTGATCTCATTTATTTTCGGTATAAACAAGCTGGCTCATCCTTAATAATATTTATCATTGTTGCTGTAGCGTTGTTTGCATATAGCTGGGTGATAGCAACTATAAAATCCAGAGAGACCAATAAAGGAGCGTTTATTCCAGCACTTTTTTTTATGATGGTTGTAACGTCCATTGAATGGGTTCCAGGTTTACGTGTCAGTGGTGGAGACTATGTCTGGTTAATGATCGTACCATTGTTAATATGTAATACTTATCAATTATTAATACTACATAGACTAATAAATACTAATAGTACAAGCAAGTAAAAAAAGACAGCTTACTCCTAAAAAGAGAGGCTGTCTTTTCGTTATTGTACTTCTTTTGACTTTGAATCAGCACTTGAGATTAGTTCAGATACACCGACCATATTAAATCCTTTGTTTTTAAGTGCTGGTAAAATGGTATCGAGGGCATCTGGTGTTTGTTTAACAGAATCTGATGCATGCAGAAGAATAATATCACCATTTGAAGTGTTTTTCATAACTCTATCTATGATTACTTGTTCTCCTGGATTTTTCCAATCCTCTGGATTTACATTCCAATTAATAACATCAAAACCTCTGTTTTCGGCTATAGCAAGTATATCTTTATTAATGTGACCGCTTGGTGTTCTTAGTAGCTTTATATCCTCATATCCCGATTTGCCAAATATGTCTCTCGCCATAGCTAGATCCTTTTTGATTTGTTCCGGTTCTTGCTTTAAATAGCTTTTATAGCGGTAACCCATCATCCCAATTTCATGTCCATTTTCTTCAATATTCTTTAGTTCTTCCGGGTGCCGCTCTACCCATTCCCCTGCTATGAAAAAGGTAGCTTGTACATCATGCTTTTTTAGCTTTTCTAAAATGGGTGTTACCATTTCATTTCCCCAAGAAATATTAAAGGTTAAAGCTATGTTTGGTTCTTTTTCATTTCCCTTACTTAGTGCTGCAGGGTTTTCCTTACTGGAAAATACAGATAGTGAACTTTGTGTTTCAACTAATAAAAACACAGCTGTAAAAAGTGCAACTGTAAGGACCATTCCCCAACTTTTCCATTTTTTTAATTTCACCACAAAAAAGTGCTGCATTACTCCTCCTCCTTTTGGACTTGCTATATTTTATGATTAGAAATCACCATTATGATTAATGATTTAGTTTTAAGACTAATAAAAATGAGGAATATGGTTAGGATAAGAGAGTACTTTTAAATAGGAGTGATATCGTGATTGGGATGCTAGTAAACGATATAGAGCAGAAAGAAATACAATATCTAATAAAACGTGAGTTAGAGGAATTACTTTTAGATTTAGAAGACAATAGAATTGACCAAATGGTTAAGAGGGCGATGAAAGAACGGTATAAGTTATTATTCCAGTTATTCCGACGTGTTGCTAGTGAAAAGGAATGTATGAAATACATACCGAGAAAAATAGAAAACCAATCTTAATACATGTAAACAAAATATATACTATGTCTTCTTTATATGATTGAGATATAGTATATATTTATTTTTTTCTATATTTCCTCTTGTCATAGAGAAAGGGATATGCTATATTATTTTTTGTTGTCAGTAATTATTAAAAATAATTATTAACTTTTTATTGACTCTGAATATTTTTATATGTTACATTAGTAAAGTCGTTTTTGTGAGAAAAATTAACGCAAACAAAAAAAGTCGTTGACTTAATAATTTATGCTTGTTATAATGTTAAAGCTGTCGATTAACAACGACGATATTGATCTTTGAAAACTGAACAAAACAATCATTATGTCAAAGTAAGAAACAAGCTAGTCAAGTTTTAGAGCAAGCAAACACTTTATGGAGAGTTTGATCTTGGCTCAGGACGAACGCTGGCGGCGTGCCTAATA
>NZ_JACLZI010000014.1 GCF_014280935.1 Aquibacillus kalidii | reverse complement strand
TCCTTCTCCGCCATTCTAAAATGGCCCGTTGGTCAAGCGGTTAAGACACCGCCCTTTCACGGCGGTAACACGGGTTCGAATCCCGTACGGGTCACCATATTTTGGAGGATTAGCTCAGCTGGGAGAGCACCTGCCTTACAAGCAGGGGGTCGCAGGTTCGAGCCCTGCATCCTCCACCATTAAACTTAAATCCTATAACGGAGGGATAGCGAAGTTGGCCAAACGCGGCGGACTGTAAATCCGCTCCCATCGGGTTCGTAGGTTCGAGTCCTACTCCCTCCACCATAATATATTCGGTTACATTGATTATTATTGGGCTATAGCCAAGCGGTAAGGCAACGGTTTTTGGTACCGTCATGCGCTGGTTCGAATCCAGCTAGCCCAGCCATTTTATTTTGATACGGGGCCTTAGCTCAGCTGGGAGAGCGCCTGCTTTGCACGCAGGAGGTCAGCGGTTCGATCCCGCTAGGCTCCACTCTCGAAAAGACTTCACAAAGTAACTAAAACTTTGTGAAGTCTTTTTTATTTTTTGATGATCATTTTTTGTTCGTAGCACATCCTTTAATTATTCGACATAAAAATAATCAAGACATTGAAAAGCGGTGCCTCTGAAAAATATTTTAAAGGACATTGTAATTCTTAGTAGTATTAAAGCCCAAAACTAAGGAATTGATTAAAACTCTTTTTTGGTAAACAGATGTTATAAAATAGCCTATAAATTCTGATTTTATGGGAGATAGTATTAAGGGAGTATCAACAAATAGGATTGGGTTCCATTAATAGAAATGAATTAGAATTAAAAAGGAATACCTATGATTAGTAAAACTTCTCTGTCTATGTTGAGTATTAGGGAAGGAAGTATATTTAACAACGTAAAAGTGGAATTTTTTTGAGTACCTAATTCTATTGATATACTTTTACAATCATGGTATATTATAAATCCCTCATCACGAGGGAAACGTTAATTATAAATAATCTAATAAAGTTGTTGACCTACAGATTGTTAATGTGTTATATTAATTTGGTCGCTTTAAAAACACGACAATGATAATAAAAAAGTTATTGACTTTATCAAAATAACTTGATAAAATATAAAAGTTGTCGTTCCTATTAGGATGATAACGATTGATCTTTGAAAACTGAACAAAA
>NZ_JACLZI010000013.1 GCF_014280935.1 Aquibacillus kalidii | reverse complement strand
GCCGTGCCCACGGAAAGCGAAGTATTCTGCCGGAACGAGTTCAAGCAGTTTCCAAAGGTTTTATAGAAGTTATTACGTATTTTATCTCAACTACGACATTATAAAAGCAGGCAAAGTATGAAAAAAGCGACATGATTAAAACTGAATCACCTAATAATTACTTAAAAGACAGAGAGAACTGGGAGATGATTTATGATGAAAAATAATAGAATAGAAACAATTTTAGCGCAATTAGGCAACAAAAAAGATAAAGCAACAGGTGCAGTTAACCCACCGCTTTACTTATCCACTGCCTATCAGCATGAAGGATTAGGAAAATCAACTGGATATGATTACACACGGACAGGAAATCCAACACGTAAAATTATTGAAGAAGGAATCGCTGAGTTAGAACAAGGTGATCAAGGATATGCTTGTAGTTCTGGAATGGCTGCCATTCAATTAATTTTCTCACTATTCCGCTCTGGAGATGAGATTATTGTTGCCGAGGACATTTACGGCGGAACATATCGATTATTAGAGCACTATTCAGATGCTTACGGTATTAACCCTGTTTATACAGACTTAACAGATGTGGAAGCAATCATTTCAGAAAATGCAAAAGCTATTTTCATCGAAACACCTACCAACCCATTATTACAGGAAATAGATATTCAAGAAATTAGCACAATAGCTAAGAAACATAACTTGTTATTAATTGTTGATAATACATTTTTAACTCCTTATCTCCAACAACCGATAACACTTGGAGCAGATATTGTCATTCATAGTGCAACCAAATATATTGGTGGTCATAATGATGTACTTGCTGGGCTAGTTGTTGCAAAAGGGAAAGAACTTTGTGAGCGACTCGGCTATATCCATAATGCATCTGGTGCAGTCCTTTCTCCTTTTGATTGTCTATTGCTAATTAGAGGTCTAAAAACGTTACCTTTAAGGTTAGATAAGCAACAAGAGAATGCCAAATTATTAGCAGCTTTCTTAGAAGAACACCCGTATGTTACGGATGTACTTTATCCGGGTAAGGGTGGGATGATCTCGTTCCGTTTAAGAGAAAGTGCCTGGGTGCCGACCTTACTTGAGAATTTACAGGTCATATCCTTTGCGGAGAGCCTTGGTGGCGTGGAAAGCTTCATTACCTATCCGGCAACACAAACACATGCTGATATCCCAGAAGAAGAACGCATTCGCCGTGGAGTATGTAATCGACTTCTTCGTTTCTCTGTAGGAATTGAACATGCAGAAGACTTAATCGATGACCTGAAACAAACCTTTGCCATTATAGAGAAGAAGGAGGAAGTCCAATGAGTAGTAACGCACAGGATAACCTGGAAACAAGATTAGTACATGGCGCTTCTAGTAAAGAAGTAACAGGAGATAAAACGGGTGCTGTTAATGTGCCTATCTATTTATCCTCCACCTATCATCAGGAAAATTTCGATACTTTAGGTACATATGATTACAGTAGATCAGGTAACCCAACTAGGGATGCTTTAGAAAAATCTGTTGCAGACCTTGAAGGTGGTACACGCGGGTTTGCCTTCGCATCCGGAATGGCTGCCATTACGTCCGCCTTTATGTTACTTTCTGCTGGTGATCATGTAGTTGTTACCAATGACGTGTATGGTGGTACGTTCCGTTTTGTAACAAAAATCCTCGGCAAATTTAATATCGAGCATACTTTTGTTGACATGACTGACCTGAAAGAACTAGAAAAAGCTATTCAGTCCAATACAAAGCTTATTTACATGGAAACTCCATCAAATCCCTTGTTAAAAATTACAGATATTAAAGGTGTCGTAGAGCTTGCGAAGGCTAATGATTGTTTCACGTTTCTTGATAACACATTTATGACGCCACTTTATCAACGACCACTTGAACTAGGTGTAGATATTGTGCTGCACAGTGCAACCAAATTTTTGTCAGGACATAGTGATATTATCGCAGGTTTAGCAATAACGAAAGATCCTGAACTTGGTGATGAACTCGCTTTTGTTCAAAACACATTTGGGTCAATACTAGGGGCACAGGATTCCTTCTTGTTAATACAAGGGATAAAAACGATGAAAGCCCGCCTCAATGAGTCAAGTAAATCTGCTGAAAAGATTGCTACTTACTTAGATCAGCAAGAAATAGTAGAAGCTGTTTATTACCCTGGTCTTGCCTCACACCCTGGCTTTGACATTCATAATAGCCAATCAACAAGCGGTGGAGCACTTTTGTCTTTCCGTTTGCCTGATCGTGAAGCAGCTAAGGCTTTCGTTGAGAATATCCGTATTCCCGTATTTGCTGTAAGCTTAGGGGCGGTTGAAACTATTCTATCCTACCCTGCAACGATGTCCCATGCAGCAATGCCTAAAGAGGAAAGAGCAAAACGAGGTATAACAGACGGCCTACTACGTTTATCAGTAGGATTAGAAAATGTAGATGATTTGCTAGCTGATATGAAGCAGGCCCTTGATGCTGCAGTAGCTGCTAGTAAAGTGGAACGCGTTTATTAAACTAATATTCATAATACGAAAGAGACTATCTCGCTAACAGGATAGTCTCTTTCGTATTTTAACAAAATGCAAAATGTCGATGGTCAAGCTCTGCCTAGTGTTCTTTTTCATTATTTTCACCGTGCCATAGCCATAGTAAGATAAGCTTTAGAACGAGGTATTCGAATGAATAGCACAAATTAATTCCATCAAATTTTAGAGAAACAGCATAATTAGCTAGTACACCGCAGATAATAATTTCGTATTCTATTTTGGATACACTGTTTGCTAACTTTGATGGGAGGAATCAAGAATGGATGTCCGCGAAGGTATGATCCCAACTGCTTTAGGTACTGCCGTAACAGCAACAGGATATGCGCTAAAACAAAAGCAAGGTACTAATAAAATGGTTGCAAATACTGTTTTCGGATTTGGCCTTGCACACGTTGTTTTAGGCACCATTGATCTTGTACAAAATCGACGTTAGTAAATATGTTATGTGGGGGATTTTGCCCCCCACATTACCTAAAGAATAATATTCGTTATCGCCCATACCAACAAAAAACTAATAATAATGGTCATATTAGATACTGTTCCAACGAACTTTTGATCATAGCCAAATTCTACAGAATAAGGTAGTACCGAAACAGCGGTGGGCAATATCAAACCTATTAGGAGTGTATAGCGAAACATATCTTCAAATGGAAGTAAGAAAAATAACGCTAATCCAACTATCAATCCAAGTCCATATTTCGTTAGTAAAAATTTTACAATATATTTTCCGTAGCCTTTTTCAAAGGTAAAGTTCAAATAGATACCTAATAATAGTAATGATAATGGCATATTAGCTTTTGAAATAATATCAGAAACCTCTAATACAAGACCTGGGAGTTTAAGTCCCGATATGTTCAATGCACAGATTATAATATAGGTTAATAATGGTAAAGACTTTGATAACTTACCAGCAACCATTCTAAAATTTAACTTCACCTGTTCACCGGAATAATAGCTTCCAATAAGGTAACTAAACCCGAAGACAATGAAAGCATTCCCTACATCAAACATACCAAAATACTTTAGTCCTTCCTGCCCCCATATCCCATCCACCAATGGATATGCGAATAAACCAATATTAAATCCTGGTACCATCATCCCAAGCATTCCTTTATTGTACCTACCTTGATTACGAAAAACCCACAATCCAATAAAGCCAGAAACTAAGCCATACACTACTCCCGCAATAATCAATAATAATAAGGATGATTCAAATACAATATCACTAAACGTCACAATAATTAAACCAGGTAATGTTATATTAAAGATGATTCTAGCTAGCCCTTCCCCATCTTTTTCTTTAATAATATGACTCCGCTTCAGTATGTAGCCTATTGCAATAATTAAAATGGAATATAAAAATTGTTGATTTAAACTTGCCACAATAAAGACCCCAATCTACATAAAAATACCTAGCCAAGCCCTATACTTTGTCTTTTCTCAACCACGTTGCATTTTCATCCATATGAACGAAATGGATATCTGTATCCACTTCTCCAGTAATCTGGTCCTTTTTCAGGTCCTGTCCTGCAACCCAACTTTCAAAATCAAAGATGGTAGGTTCCTGGTCGCCCCCTAAAGCAATCCATGCTTCCAACCTTTCTGGTATATAAGCCGACGTATGGATAGTCCCAGCCCAATTTCGGTACTCGTCAGAAAAAATCCCCTTATCTGAATCATTTAATAAACGAAATGCCTGATTTGCATCTTTCAGGGAGTGCTTTTGCCCTTGTATGATATCCATTCTCCTATAGGAATCTACAAGATAGTTACGGTTTTCGTTTGTCATGATTTCAAAATGATTCGTACAAACCGTCGACTCTCGAACTTCAACCCCACGCGGTGATGTCTCGACAACAAAGGTCTTTCCACTCTTATCAAATACTGTATAACTAAAGGAGTGACGATGAGGAATCTCCTTTAACATGACAACCGCTTCCGTAACAGTAGCACAAGATTCTAATAGTAATCGTCCAATCATACAACAGATAAAACCATCCCCAGGTTTTTTTCTATGCATGAAATTATAACCAATTACCAACCCCTTCTCATTCATTCCGTCCATTCTTCCAGTTACCCGTTGGCTCGGTCCTAACATGGCATAGCCCTGATCCGTAGGTTGGAAAAATACGTAGCGTCCCTCATATGTTTTAGGATGATAATCATAATTTCTTATCAAGTAGTTGTCTCCTGTAACGATCGAACAGCCTGAACGTACATAATCCAATCGATACCCACCAAATTCCATTAATACTTGCTCCATTGGCCACTCTAATGCATCTCTTAGACCAAGTAGTTCTTCCCAGATTCCTGGAGCAAATCTTACAATAGCATCCTTTACCTCTTGTTCTGTCACGCTAAACCTAGGCTTTCTAACTTTCCATTGTTTTACCCTGTTTTTTACAGTAAGGGAATCTTTGATTTCTATCCCTTGCTCAAAACCAAAATCATAGTGCGTGCCCCGAAATTGTACGATGTTGCTATGGATCGTTCTCATAATATGTTGACTCCTTTATCACATTTATTTTTCGATAGTTCCATTGTCCAATCTATAATTATTAACTAGCTGTACCTTGTATTAATACGATGTAGCAGACCAACTAACTGTTATAGTACTTATATATATTTTTTTATAACAGATTACTAAAAACAGTAGAAAATGTAATAAAAATAACGTAACATAGGGGATGGTACACATATTAGCACTGTTTTAGTAATCTCGTCTAACTTTTCCTATTATAAATAACACAGTAAGAAATTCAAATTTTTTGACATTTCAAATTAACGGTTGTTAACATGAACAAGTAATGTAGGATTATAAAAGTAAAGAAGGAAGGAACTTAAATGACCGAAACATGGTACTTTGTAGATTCTGGACCCTGCCACCCAGCCTATAATATGGCGATGGATGAAGCGCTTTTAAATTGGCATAGTAAAGGTCTAATTCCACCGGTTATTCGCTTTTATAGTTGGGCACCCGCAGGACTATCAGTAGGATATTTTCAGAAAGTTAAGGGAAAGATTGATATGGATGGCGTAAACAATTACGGCATCGAATTAGTCAGAAGACAAACTGGTGGTCGCGCTGTACTACATGATCAAGAACTTACATATAGTGTTATCGTATCAGAAGAACACAAAAAAATGCCCAAATCCATAAAAGATGCCTATTTAGTAATCTCCAATGGCTTGTTGGAAGGATTTAAAGAGCTTAACATTCAAGCAGAATTCGCCATTCCAGAAGGAAAGCTACAAACAACAGATTCAGCTGTGTGCTTTGAGGAGCCATCTTGGTATGAGTTAATTGTAGAAGGAAAAAAAGCGGCTGGTAGTGCGCAAACTCGTCAAAAAGGCGTCATTCTTCAACACGGCTCTATTCCTATTCATGTGGATAAAGTAAAATTGTTTGACCTATTTGTCTACCCAAACGATCGTGTCAAAGAACGAGCTAGACGAGCATTCGATGATAAAGCAGTTGCGATTAATGAAGTTTCAAACAAGGTTGTGACATTTAAGGAAGCTAGAGCAGCTTTTAAAACTGGTTTCGAACGAGGACTTGATATCAACTTAGAACCTTTCCATCTTTCTCCTGAGCAGCAACAAGAAGTGCAGGACCTCGCTGAAAATAAATACAAATCTAATCAATGGAATTTCTCACGTTAGGAGTGTGTCTCTTTTGGCAAAAAATGAAGAACATTTACGTAAACCGGAATGGCTTAAAATAAAGATAAACACAAATAAGTCATATAATCGTTTAAAAAATTTAATGCGTGACAAAAAGCTAAACACGGTTTGTGAAGAAGCTCGCTGCCCAAATATACATGAATGTTGGAGTGAGCGTAAAACAGCAACATTTATGATTTTAGGTGACACTTGCACACGTGGCTGCCGCTTTTGTGCAGTTAAAACTGGCTTACCTAATGAACTAGACTGGGGAGAGCCTAAGCGTGTGGCAGAATCTGTTGAAATCATGGGATTAAAGCACGTGGTTGTTACTGCTGTTGCACGTGATGATCTGAAGGATGGTGGTGCTGCTGTCTTCGCTGAAACAGTTCGCCAAATCCGTGAACGTGTTCCTGGATGTACCGTTGAGATTCTTCCAAGTGACATGAAAGGTGATTATGAAAGTCTTCATACTTTAATGGACGGCAAACCAGACATATTCAACCATAACATTGAAACCGTTCGCCGCTTGACCAAACGTGTTCGTGCAATCGCTATGTACGATCGTTCACTAGAATTACTTCGTCGTGTCAAAGAAATAGCTCCTACTACACCAACTAAATCTAGTATCATGGTTGGGCTTGGTGAGACGAAGGAAGAACTAATTGAAGCAATGGACGATTTAAGAGCTAATAACGTCGATATCGTCACGATCGGCCAATACTTACAACCAACAAAGAAGCATTTGAAGGTGGAGCGATACTACCACCCAGATGAATTCGAAGAACTAAAAGAAATAGCTCTAAGCAAAGGATTTTCACACTGTGAAGCAGGTCCGCTTGTTCGTTCATCTTATCATGCCGATGAACAAGTGAACGCTTCTTCTGCGCAACGTAGAATCAAGTACATGAAAGGCTACGAAGAAACAAGTGGTGAAAAAATAGAAAAGTTAAATTTTTAATTATGTAGACACAAGCCTCGTCAGGATGCTTGTGTCTTTTTGACTATATTTTGTGAAAGTCTAGTCACCAAGTACCCTAAATTTATCTAATCTTAACGTGTTCTTCATGCTTTTCATTGTAAATTTTGTTAGAATTAACTTTGTTATTTTAAAGAATGGATAAAAGAGGAGAGCCATAATGAAGCTTATTGCAACTGACTTAGACGGAACCCTTTTAAATGAACACCATCAAATTAGCCCAGAGAATCTGGCTGCCATTAGAAAAGCACAATCTCAGGGCATTCTTGTAGTTGTTGCGACCGGAAGATCTTATGAAGCAGCCCAAAAGCCTTTACAAGATGCTGGTTTAGTGTGCCCTGTTATTTGCATGAATGGTGCACGGACTTATACATCTATAAGTGAAATTATTAGAAGTGTACCTTTAAATTCAGACGTATGTGAAAAAATACAAGCTGAATGTGAAAAAGACGGACTTTATTTTGAGGTTTATACGAATGAAGGAATTTATTCGAAAGATCGTGAAAGCTTTATCCGTGTCATGATGGATATCATGAGAAGCGCTAACCCAGAGCTAGAATCTGCCGAAATAAAAGAGTTTGCCGAAAAACGTTTCCAGGATGAACAATTCAGATTTACTGAGAACTTTGATACTCTCTTTACCAACGATCAAATCGAAGTATACAAAATATTGGCTTTTTCCTATTCAAAGGAAAAAACAGATCGAATCAATCAAAGGTTGGCGAATGAATCAGACTTGATTATTACTTCATCAGGCTTTGATAACCTCGAATTCAATCATCCTTATGCACAGAAGGGCCTTGCACTAGAACAATTTGCTAATCTGCACAGCATTGAAATGAAGGATGTTATGGCCTTAGGAGATAGCTATAATGACCTTAGTATGTTAAAAATGGTTGGGCATAGTGTCGCAATGGGAAATGCAGATGAAGCAATTAAAGCAGCCTGCAACTTTGTAACCAAATCAAATAGGGAAAATGGAGTAGCATACGCCATTGAGGAAATACTACAACAATTAACCAAAGAATGAGAACTAGCTATAGGCTAGCTCTCATTCTTTGGCCTGTTTATCTATTTAAACTCTCTTTTCTTCAAATCGATCGAGATCTGTGTTTTTTCCAATTGTGACTAGAATATCCTTATTATCAACAACCGTCGTTTGCTTCGGTAAAATAACAATGTTCTCTTCACTTTTTTTAATAGCTACAATGGAACAATGGAATCCATCCTCTGCATCGATCTCTGCTAACGTTTTTCCTGAAAGCTTATCACTTGCGATAATCTCCACAATACTGTAATCCTTGGAAATTTCGATGTAATCTGTAACCTTATCTGATCCAATGTGATGCGCAATTCTTCTTGCCATATCTCTTTCTGGATGGATGATCCGATCTGCACCAATTTTCTCTAGCACTTTTTGGTGCGCTTCATTTCGTGCCTTCACCCAAACCTGATTAATACCGATTTCCTTTAAAATTAATGTAATTAATATACTAGATTGAATATCTTCCCCAATACTGACTACCACACAATCAAAATTAGTGATTCCAATCGATCGTAACGACTCCTCATCGATCGCATCCAGCTCCACTGCATGACTAACGATCGAATGGTAGGCCTGCACCCTCTCAGGATTTTTATCAATTGCAAGTACCTGCACACCTGCATCAGCTAACTCCTTACATAGGTTTCCGCCGAAACGCCCTAATCCAATTACAACAAATTCTTTTTCTCTTGGAATCACTAGTCATTCTCCTTCTTGTTTACAGTTAGTCATAGTTTTTCCAACGAGGATTGGTTATATAAGTGATTGTCCCTTGAAAGATTAACCTCAGACTTTATTTATGATACTATTTAGTTATTATTAATAATTAACTAAGGTAATCCATTTTAAAGGAGATAAATATGACAAATTTCAAAGCGTTATTTTTAGACATCGATGGGACGATCTTAAAAGCTGATCACACAATTGAAGACTCTACTAAAAAAGCTGTTGAACAGGTGCAAAAAAAGAATATTGAGGTATTTCTCGCTACGGGGCGGCCACTCCATGAAGTATATGAAATCGCCGAGGAATTACAAGTCGATTCTTTTATTGGTTATAATGGCGCTTACGCAGTATATAAAGGCAAAGCTATTGTTAATGAGCCACTTAATCCACAAACAATACAACACTACTTAGATGTTGCCAAACAGAACAATCATGAAATGGTCTTATATACAAAAAACAAAAATGCTTTTACATCCTTTGACAATCCCCATGTGGAAAAGTTTATCTCCTATTTCGATTTACGTGAAAATGTATTATTTTCCGATAATATCCTTGATAAGATTTTAGGGATCACCGTTATGAATGTGAAAGAGCATGAACCCACACTTTATCAAATGGAAGGTGAAGATATTTACTTTTCTCAAGTAAACGTAAAAGGATTAGAGGATAACTATGATGTTATTAGAGAGAATGTAAATAAAGGCAAAGCAATAAAAGACATTCTTGAAATGTTAACTATTGATCCAAAAGAAGCAATCGCATTTGGGGATGGAATGAATGATAAGCAAATGCTTCAATTCGTAGGTAATAGCTTTGCAATGGGAAACGCTAACCCAGAGCTATTTCAGTATGCAAAACACAGAACGACAGCTGTCGATGATGGAGGTATATTCAACGGATTGAAATCACTTGGGATCGTGGAATAGAAAGACTCAGAATTGTTTAAGACAGAATTAAAATAAAATACCATACACGAAAAAGCCAAAATATATATCATCTATTTTGGCTTTTTCGTTATTTGCATAGGGGGCTTCCTACACATTAAAAGGAGTAAAAAAATTTCCAGTAACTATGCTGCTTCTAAACTATAGCATTGATACACGTATCCTTCCTTTTGTTAGTAAGATCATCTTACAAACTTTCCATTAACATAGTTGATTGGACTCCTGCCCATTTTCTCTTGATCTAGACATTTATCCCAAACTATTTTCTGCATATTTCATAGGTTATTAATGTATCAAGAAAAAAGGAGGAATTTATTAATGAGTTGCTTTGGCGGATATGGCTATAACAATCTAGGATATGGATATGGTTACGGTGCTGGATACGGTGCTGGATATGGTTATGGCGCTGGATACGGAGTAGGAAACAGTGGCGGCGGATTCGCCCTAATCGTTGTTCTATTCATCTTGCTAATCATCGTAGGTGCATCTTACTTTAATTATTAATAGATAGCTATCGACTCAGAAGGAGCCACCTCCTTCTGAGTCATTTTTTATAGTATACTGTGTTAAGCTGTTTGAAAAAGCACAAAAGTGGACAAGAATAGCATGTGAATAGGAAAATATAAAGGTAGAGTTCAGTATTTTTTTACAAGGAGTGAACGTATGACAGCAGTTAAAGCGTTTGTATTTGATGTCTATGGAACGTTATTTGATGTTCATTCTATTAAGGAAAAGTGTAATTTATACTTTCCAGGTAAAGGGGACGCAATAAGTAGTACTTGGAGAGAAAAGCAAATTGAATATTCCTTTCTAAAGGAGCTCATGAATGATTACGATACCTTCTACAATGTGACCCGGGATTCACTTAAATATGCTGTTGAAGAACAAAATGAAATTATAACAAAACAACAGCAAGATGATTTATTAAGATCCTATTTAACATTATCGCTTTTCCCAGAGGTTGAAAATGTGATCACTCAAGTACAAGACATGACCTTGGCGGTGTTTTCTAATGGATCCCATGATATGTTAGATCCACTTATCAATAACTCGAGAATAAAAGATAAATTTGACCATATTATTAGCGTGGATGAAGTTAAGCACTACAAACCAACTACATCCGCTTACCAACACTGTTTGGACATACTTCAGGTAGATAAAAAAGAAGTTCTGTTTATGTCCTCAAATGGATGGGACATTTCTGGTGCTAAACATTTCGGATTTCAAACGGCATGGATCAATCGAAATCGTTTACCAGTTGAAGGCTTAAACCTCCTTCCGAATGTCATCTATAAGGATTTAAATGGGATTTTGGAATGGCAAGATTAATAACAAAAAGCTACGCTGTGGAATCAAATATTCCTTTAGTGTAGCTTTTTTTGATATTGCTAGAAGCCTCTTCATAGCTATTGTCATTTTTAGAGAATATCGATAAAATGCCTCGCAAGAAATTATTCTATCCATTTCAATCGTTGCGGTATTTTGTGGCAGAAGAAATTAACCGCACTAATCCATTTCAATGAGGTGTGATTTTTTTTATGGAAAGGGATTGGAAAAAGTTAGTTGCAACGCATTTCATCCCAACTATGCGACCTAAAGCGGTTCCGTGCGCGATAACTTAATAACAAGAACTTATTAACAAAGTTCTAACAATTTAGTTACAAAACACACCAAATTGATAAAAGTTTAATAGTATATAGTGACTTCGTTTGTCTGAGGTTTATTTATTATGTCTTTATTATGAGGTGATAAAATGAAATATGAAATTGTTAGGGATTATATAGGGTTTGGAAATGCTAGATCAGGTGAAAATCTACAAGATGTAAAGTACATTGTAAGTCATGACACAGGAAATCCTGGTTCAACAGCCTATGCAAATCGCAACTACTTTGAGAACGTTGATCCTTTTGCTTCTGCGCATACCTTTATAGATGATAATACTATCTTAGAAATCATTCCACTGGATGAAAAAGCATGGCATGTTCGCGCTAATGTTGCAACAGATAATCGCATGTATGGCGTGAATGCCAACAATGCTGCAATTGGTGTTGAACTGGCCTACGGCGGGGGGATTAATTTCCAAGAGGCTTACCAACGATACGTGTGGTACCACGCCTATTTAGTAGATAAATACAATTTGGATCCAAGTGAAGATATCGTTGCTCACAGCACATTAGACCCCGCTCGTCGTACTGATCCACAGAATGCACTGAATCAACATGGGATTTCATGGAATGACTTTATAAACGATGTCCAACGCGCATACAATCGCTACTTTCAAGGTAACGAAGGAATCACTGAGCCAGTTGTAAAAGGGGCATCTGTTGATCTCCCTTTAGATATTGGAGACGAAGGACAATTTGTTCGTGAGGTACAAAGAGATCTAATAAGAGCAGGGTTTTCCCTACCAATCTATGGCGCAGACGGTATATATGGTCAAGAAACCCAACGTGCGGTTATGCGATTCCAAAAGCGATACGGATTAACAGTCGATGGCTTAGTCGGACCACAAACACTAGATAAATTGAAGGAAGTACTCAATACAAGTCAACCACTAACAGAATTCACTTTGCCTAACGGTATCCTAAGACGTGGTGATGAAGGAGCCGGTGTTAGACAGATACAGCGTGCGCTAAAGCGAGTAGGATTTGACCCGGTGTATATCGATGGTATTTACGGACCACGAACAGAAGAGGCTGTTAGAGATTTCCAATCCACCTTTTCAGCACTTGCAAATGATGGAATATATGGCCCTAATACAAGAAGGTACCTTCAAATGGAATTGGCCGATTTATAACAATCAAAGGACACGGCTTTTATAAAGTCGTTTGTCCTTTCTTTTTTTAACTTAAATAGTTATGTAAATCATTTTCATGGGCTTCCATCCTATTAGCCCTTCCTAACCAAAAGAAATTTGAATACAAATACGTATGGAGGATACTGCATGTACTATACTACTTTTAATGGGAGGGATGATATTGCAAAATGTTAATACACGTTTGGAAGTCATTGAGGCAAAATTAAATGAAATTCAAACTAAGATGAAAGAGTTGGACGAAGTGACAAAGACAAAAACCGATGATAATGATGTGACTGTACTTGCAGAACAAATTATAAGCGAAAAAAATATCATAACCAAAAAGGACCTAGAAAATTATGAAAGACGTATGGAGGCCGCCTTTGAAGCATTTCAAGTCAAAATGATTAAGTGGATTGTTGGCACAGGTATTAGTACAATTGCAGCTTTCTCTGGACTAGCTAGACTACTCATGTAATCATTCCCCAAAATAATCCCTTAATTCAGTTATCCTCTATATAATGAGGTCTCGTGATATTCATCTCGAGACCTTACCTACTCACTAAAAAAAGTCCTAGTAATAGAATATAGATTACTAGGACTTTTCCTAAATTTTAGTTAGTACTACTATTGTCTATCTTATCATCCCAGACAAAGACTACCCCCGCTCTTGGTAAAACCCAATCATCAATGTCTATTTTAATGGTATCATTTGGAAGTCTTGTAATAGATTCTGCTTCATTTAAAAAAGGAATAGCCTCTACCTGTACTTTATCCTCAAGGTGCATTAACATAATCTCCACATTCTCTGTTGGCTCAGAAATAACAACAATGAATTTCTTTTGCGTTTTTAATTGTGGCATTTGGAATTTAAGTTTTACACTCGATAGCTGATTATTAGGCAAATCACTAGGTAATTCAAGTAATAGGTGGAAGCCTTCATGTCCACCATTATTGATAACTCGGAACGGGATAACTTGTCCACCTATCTCAATCGATAGCTTCAGGACTTCTTCTACAAATATGGTAAGTTCTCCATTTGTTAATCCCTTTAATAGTTCATTATGGTAATTACTAATCCATAGGTTTTCTCGAAAAAGGAATTCGACCCGATTATAGAGGCCATCAAGCGTGCTTTCCTTATAGGAAAATCCGATACGAACGTCCTTAATCTCATTGAATTTAGATAAATCTCTTAAAAATGACAGTTCTTGCCTAACCCAATAGTAGTCCTTATTACTAAATTCAAATTCTACTTGGTCACTTATAACAACTGGGTCAATTGCAGTTGTTTCACTATAGGAAATATAATATTTAAAATGATGACGATATTCATAGGTCTTATTCAAATACGATTTTATTAAGGAATCATACAACATTTGTCCGACCGTATCACCAAGGATAGACTGTGTTGACTTTCTGATAAAGTCTTTTTTGGAATCCGTTGAAAAGTTATTAATAATCTCTTGATCTAACATCATCGTCTCTGTTATTTTTTCTGATAGTTCTCTATCATGCTGTTTCTTTGTGAAATGGTCGTATAAAAAATTAAATAATACTAACGGTACCAATACACCTACCAAAGAATTTATAATATCTATATATAACTTTTGCCATGAATAAATACCAAACAGTACGTTAATCAAAATCACAAGTAATAACAATAAAAATACTACTAAGAAAAATAAGATACTTACATTTTTAAATGATTTCTTGAGTTCAAATCCATCTTTTTCGTGCATACTCTCCTCTTCTCTCCCTACGATGCCCATTCTTTATTATTTACTGTTCCACTAAACCATAAATAGCAGTTGGCTTGCCTTTTAACTGCGCCCACCACTGATTGCCGTAATCAAAGTGCCACCATTCCTCTGGGTAATTGGTAAATCCGACACTGGTCATAACGTGATAAAGTAAACGTCTGTTTTGCAAAATCTCTTTATCTTGCTTTGCTAAAGTCACGCCCTGTTCTTCCTTTTCTTCAAAAAAACGTGTTTTTGCTTTTTCAGAAAAGTCATCGAATTCCGTTCCAAAGTTTAATAGCATGTCGTTCTCATCTAAAATTGCTAAATCAACTGATCCTCCAGTAATATGGGGAGCTGGCTGTTTTTTATCAATAGAAGGCTTTGACACATATTTACTCGTTAGTTCTTTCAGTTCTTCTGTTGTATAACCTAGGTTAGCTGCAGCAAGCTGTTTATAGTAGGTATCATACAAGTGCTTCTGAACAAGAAACGGGCGCCAACCATCCCATATAATTAATTTATAGTTCATCGGAAGCAACGCAGCAGCATTCTTCAACAAACTAGCTACCCCTTTTCTTATGTAACACTGTTCAAGCGCTCCCGTAATACCTTGTTTATAATACATAGAGTCCGAAACGACCTGGTTATCCCTTAGATTCCTGATTGAGACAAGGTCTTCACCACTCTCCTCTATCGGGACCAATCTCTTTTTAAACGCATCATTTACAAAATTCGGTATTGGCTGTGTTCTAAAATCCATTGCTACACCCCTTAATGTTACTTAAAAGTATAATATGGTTTACGGATGAAATCCATAAAGAGTTCCGTCTTAGCAAACGAAGCATGAGATAACTCCAATGATTACAGATATCCCTACAAAAAAACAGAGGATAAACAAATTGTTTATCCTCAAAAAACTATTACGCCTTCCCTTTAGATCCGCCTTTACTGTGTAGAGCAAATAAGTTAGAGTCGATGGAGAAATTGATATTTTCTCGTTCTCTTTGACGTTTCAATGCTAACTGAATTAGTTCTGTAGTCAATTGCGTGAAATCTTTTCCAGATGGTTCCCATAGGTAGAAAGATAATGACCCTGGAATTGTATTGATTTCATTTACAAATACATCATTGTTGTCATCTAATAAGAAGTCAATACGGGAGACACCACTGCAGCCTAGTATTTGGAACGTTTTCTCTGCCAAGTGTTTGACTTGCTTGGTTGCTTCATCCGTAATACCAGCCGGAATGATACGATTAACGCTTTCCATTCCTTTTGTATCACCCGTTTTCCCACCACTTTGATATTTATCTTGGTATGTTAAAATTTCATCACTGCTTAACACTTGTTCACAGACAGAACTTTCTACTGTTTCATAGTCTCCTATAACCGAACAATTTACTTCTGTTAAATTAGCAATCATTTTTTCAACGACAATTTTATTACTAAATTCAACAGCAAGGTTAATAGCTTCTTCTAGTTCCTCTTCATCGACGGCTTTACTTATACCGACACTAGATCCTAGATTAGCAGGTTTCACAATTAACGGAAAACCAATTTTTTTAACCTTCTCCTTGATCGCCTCGGAATCATTTAGCCATTCAGTCGAATAAAACCAATCATAATCTACAATCGGAACCCCTGAATCGCGTAAAATTTGTTTCATCATTACCTTATCCATCCCTACTGCGGAGCTGGTTACATCGCACCCCACATATGGCAAACCAAGCAATTCTAAATAGCCTTGTAATGAACCGTCTTCCCCATTCGTACCATGTATAACAGGGAAAACTACATCAATTGTAGTGATGATACCTTTACTGAACAATCCTTTTTCTTTCTTTTGGAGCACAACATTGCCATCAGTAGTTCTAATCAATGTGATCTTATCAGATTTAGATAATAGGTTATTTAATGACTTATACTGCTCAATGTCCATTAACCCTTCACCTGTGTACCACTCATTTTTTTTGCTTATATAAATCGGTATAGCTTCGTATCTATCCTTATCCATAGCGTTAATAGCCTGCAAAGCAGAGATAACGGATACCTCATGCTCTACAGATACACCACCAAAGACAACTCCTACTTTAGTTCTCAATGAACGTCCCTCCATCTACTCATTAAATGTGTCAGGTAAATCATTCTCAAGTAGAACAATTGCATCTGACCTTTTGATTGTTTGCATGTGTCCAATAGCATCATTTAAGTGTTTGGCTACATATGTTTTTTCAGTCGGATAGCCTTTTGCCTCTAAACCATCTTTAATCGGCTTCGTCTGTTTCTCACCAACTAAAATGACATAGTCGCAAACATCGGCTGCATATTCCCCGAATTGTTTGTTATAGTCATATTGCTTATCACCTAGCTCGATCATTCCTGGAGTTACTAGCACCTTATATCCGTCCATCGTTCCTAACACATCAAGTGCGAGTTTTGAACCTTTAGGATTTGAGTTAAAGCTATCATCGATGACAGAAAGACCACCAAAACCTTTTCTAACTTCCATACGATGTGGTACTGGAGCGATTTTTTTAACTCCCATCATCATGTTTTTCTCGGGTACACCTAACTCAAACGCTACAGCAATTGCAGACAAAATATTATAAACATTATGCTTACCTAATAATTTCGTTTCAAAAGTTGCGCTAATATCCTTCGCCTTGTTTACTACCGTAAAAGTTGTTCCTTTATTATGGTATTTAATATCCGTTGCTTGATAATCAGCATCATCAGCATCAATACCATAATAGACCTTCTTACAGTCATTTTTAGGCGTATAAGACATAATATTCTCATCATCTTTGTTTAGAAAAGCCACACCATCGCTCGGCAATGTTTCCACGATTTCATACTTAGTTTTTTTAATATTATCTAAGGATTTAAACGTCTCTAAATGCTGTTCACCAATAGCAGTAAGGATTGCATATTTATGGCTAACTAATTCACAAATTTCCTGTATATTTCCAGGTTCTTTTGCTCCCATTTCCGCAATAAATACATCATGATATGGCTTCAAGAAATTACGAATCGTAATGGTAACCCCGATTTTTGTATTATAGCTCTCTGGTGTTTTCAACGTATTGTAATGCGACGATAAAATCGTATCCAAAATGAATTTAGTACTTGTTTTACCGTAACTACCCGTTATTCCAATTGTCTTTAATTGACTAGCCGAATCAATAATTCTTTTTGCATCCTTGTAGTAATGCTCTTTAATTCCATTTTCGATCGGTGCATTAATTAGGTTTGCTACCACAACGATTGCATAGGCTAAAAGATGGGTTAAAACCATTAGCAAGAGGATGCCACCAATTGGCCAATCATGGTAAATCATATGGGCAATTGCAGCAAGAACAAGGATAAAAATAATACTTAAAGTAATAATTTGTCGCTTCACTCGCGCAGTAACCGCAAGTTTTTTCTTTTCTTGTACCGGTTTTCTTAGCCACAACGTCAATCCATATAGAACGATTAACGTGACAATACCAACGATCTCACTTCCAAATAGCAATGGAATGAAGGCAACCAGCGCAATAATCTCTTTTATCTGAAATACTTTCCGGAGATTTTCCTTAGCCCACCGAAATAGCCTTTCATTTCGGTACGAATTTAATTGCAGCATATGGATGGCTGTTTTCCCTTTTAAAAATAAGAAAACACTCCATACTATAGTTAAAATAATTAATAAACCTGTAATCATGATGATGACACTCCTTTGTCTTCCTCTAAGAAGTTATTAACAATAACCGCTACGTGCTGTTTCTTCTCTAAAAAGACATAATGTCCCGCATTGTCTAAGACAGCCAGACCCGCATTAGGGATTAATTTTTCCATTAAGCGCCCATCTTCTACTGGTGTTGCGGTATCATTTGCACCCCAGATCAACAATGTTGGTGCCTTAATATTAGGCATGTGATGCTGAAGATCCTCGTTTACAACCTTTACAAAGGTTTGTTGCATCACACCAGAAACGTTATTATAATCTTCCGAACCTGATTTCCCTTTATATTTGGCAATCATCTCATCTTTGTATTTATTCAAAATTGGCAAACTAAATATCTTTTTAAGAGCTTTATAGGTATAAACTTTAATATAGTAATCCAATTTACGTTTTGGC
Organism: Aquibacillus kalidii; assembly: GCF_014280935.1. Taxonomy (GTDB): domain Bacteria; phylum Bacillota; class Bacilli; order Bacillales; family Amphibacillaceae; genus Aquibacillus_D; species Aquibacillus_D kalidii. The sequence continues at coordinate 90,159 of NZ_JACLZI010000013.1, read as the reverse complement.
TTTACACCAGCACTTCCAATTAATATATTCTTATGAACATCATGACCGTCCGAGTACTTAATCGCTACTCTGCCACCAAACGAATGCCCTACTAAGATTGGATTCTTTATGTTCATTTCCTTTAAAAAGTCATCTAAGAACTTTGTATATGCTTGCACATCCCAAGCTTCCTGTGGTTCCTCACTTTCCCCAAAACCAGGAAAATCAAGTGAAAAAACTTTAAAATGAGGATCTAATGCTGCATGTAAGTCTTTAAAAAGATCTAAGCTAGTTCCCCAACCATGCAACAAGACGATCTCTCTTCCCTCTCCAGAAACCTCATAGTGTGTACGAAGGTTATTAATATCTACAAACACCATGTAACTCCCCTTAATTCAACGATTTTTAACAATTAAACGATCTAATTCCAACGTTAGTCTTTCACAAAATATCTAATTAGGTATCTGTCTAACAACTATTTTATTGAAACAAAACACAATTCGTTACTGTTAGCTATTTTTGGACTGTTAATATCAGTGTATTTGTTAAGAAAACGAATATCCATATAATATCATAATTTTAGTGCCTAACAGTATAAGTATAATGATTTTATAAATAAAGTATAGATGATAAAGCATTTTTTTATAAATTATTTGTATTAAGGAGTATTTATGTGGAAGTCATTCGACATATCCAGATTAGTCGAACAAATTAGTATTCTAAAAGGAGTGGTTTGGTGATTCGTTATTTAGAAAGTCAAATTGAAGAAGTTAGAAATAGTATGTACAGCGCTTACTTACATAACCCTGATATTGAAAAAGTATTAACTATATCTCAAGAATTAGATGTTCTCTTAAATCAATTAATTAAGTTAAAAGCGAACTCCGTATGACTATCCTTTCAATATATAAGATCAAAATATATTTATTAACGTAAAATCCTTTTAAAAAAGGGGGTTTTTTTGTTTTTCTATTAGTGATTTTCCATGATAGATTATCCAAGACATCTATGGAATTATTATTTAATAGTTATATCAGCCTTTCCCTTATCTATATCTCGCCATAGGATGTAGTAAACAGATAAGGAGGTGAACACATTGAGTGGAGGATTTATCGGTGGAAACAATAGTTTCATTCTATTAGTAGTACTTTTCGTCCTCTTAGTCATTGTTGGTAACAACTACCCTACTGGTGGTGGTTACGGCGGAGGATATTAATCAATCACATTTAACTCAAATGTTCTACTTCGATTGAAGGAGGTGAGATAATGGGTTACGGATACAGCGGAGGAGGATTCTTCGGCGGAAACAACAGTTTTATCCTTCTTGTAGTTCTTTTCGTTCTATTAGTTATTGTTGGGAATAACTATCCTACTGGTGGAGATTTTGCTTAATAGAACTATAGATGAACAACAATCTAGTTACAAAACCATAGTTGCTTAAAGCGCTCATTAAATAACTCCTTAAGTACGGATAACAAGGAAGGGTCTGCACCACCCTTCCTTTTTTACGTTTTCACAAAAAACTTGTCGCCTTGCGGATGACGGTTTTGAGAGAAATTGCGTTATAACTAACCTCTTACAATCCCTTTCAACAAAGAAAATAACAACGATTGAAACAGATTAGTGCGGTTAATTTGTTCTACCTCAAAATACCGCAACGATTGAAACAGATTAGTGCGGTTAATTTGTTCTACCTCAAAATACCGCAACGATTGAAACAGATTAGTGCAGTTAATTCGTTCTACCTCAAAATACCGCAACGATTGAAATGGATTAGTGCGGTTAATTTGTTCTGCCTTAAAATACCGCAACGATTGAGATGGATAGAATAATTTCTTGCGACGCATTCTATAGATAATGCGACATTAGTACCAATCATTGGAAAAGAAGCTCTTATTTAATAAGGACAACAATCCTTACTTTTCTAATCACCTTCTGTTCCTATTTTTCCCCATCACCTTGCTAACAACTGCGTTCTCCCACTCCTTTGGGAAACGTTTTCCAAATAAAAAACCTGCATGCTTAACTGCTCTCCGAACCTTGTATTCATCATAACGATTATTTTCTTTGAATGCATCCGCTACCTTAGATACACTTCTCATATCAATCCCTGTCTTCTTTTCTATACGCTTAACAATGTCATTTTCCATACCTATTCCTCCTTTCACTTACAATTACACTATGAACAGTCTGCTCTTTATGTATGGGTGGATCGATTAGAACGTGTAGTAAAAATTCATGAAGAAGAGATGCATCGGGAATCCGCTTTTTATTTCTTTACCTCGATAACCGTGATATTTTATCCAAGACATTAATGGAAGTATGTATTATCTAGTATATTCGCCTTTACCATAAAAGTTTATCGACATAAGGTGTAGTATAGATAAGGAAGTGATATAACAAAGAAGAGTTTTCCATTATAATTACTCCTCTTTTCGTTACCAGTTAGAAAGGTCTTCTTGTTCTATTGAACTTTTTTATCTATCATAAGGTCCCCAAGTTAGTTGTTATTAGTTTCCCACAAAATTTAAGATGTGCGAATGCAAACATTCTCCTGATAATTGTACGGTTTAGGAAGGGATTTTCCCTTCCTGTTTTTTTATTAAAAATATATTCTGGGGCCTAATTACCCCAGTAATAATCTATAATTTCAATATAGAACTATCCTACAAAAAAACAGCTGTACTATTACCTATTTTCTACAACAAAAAACAACCTGGGTACCCTTATTGAGGCCAGGTTGTTTTCTGTTATCTTCCTTTATTTATGGCTCCATCTCTTGCCTAGCATATTAGGCTAATAAATAGAGTACGTTTAGTTCACTTTAAAAAGCTTTACCATCTCTTCTAATTCAACAGAAAGTTCTTCTAGTGAAGTGGCATTACTAGATATATCACCTATTAAATTTGCGATCTGTTGAACAGATGCTGTTGTTTCTTCTACACCAGCAGCAGATTCTTCTGATACGGAGGCAATGTTTTCAATGGATGCATTGATATCGTTACTGTTGCCTGCAATATCTGTTAAGTTTTTCGTAATACCAGAAATCTCTCGAACCATTTGGCCAACTGATTGATCTATTTTCTCAAACTCTTGACCTGTAACTTTAATTTGCTTAGTCCCTTGTTCCACTTGTTCATAACCCTCGGTTAGGGTTACCGCTACACTGTGTGATTCTTTCTGGATATTTCCAACAATACCTGTAATTTCAGAAATGGATTCTGAAACCTGCTCAGCAAGCTTTCGAACCTCATCAGCTACAACCGCAAACCCTTTTCCATGTTCACCAGCCCTTGCCGCTTCAATTGCAGCATTTAATGCTAGCAAATTGGTCTGTTCTGCAATTTCCTGAATAACACTTATTAATGTTGAGATCTTCTTGGTCTGGTTGTCGAGTGATTCCACTTTTTGTACAGAGGTTCTAACTACCTCGTAAATACTGTTCATCTGTTCAACTGACCGATTCATTAATAAATTCCCGTTTTGTGTAATTTCTAAAACATTATTCGAAGACTGTTGGACAGAATCTCCACTTTCCGTTGCTTCATATATTTTATGAGTAAATTCACCCATTTGCTCTGCTAGATCAGAAGATGCATTTGCTTGCTGTTCCGAACCTGAAGCTAATTCCTGCATAGTAGAAGCTACTTGGTTACTACCTTCATAAATTTCTTCACTAGCCTGTTTTACTAAGGAAGACTGTGTTCGAACCAAATTAGATAAATTTGTTATCTTTTCAATCATATTTTTCAAATTCAGTTGGGTGGTTGTTACAGATTGCGCTAGCTTACCGAATTCATCCTGCCTTTTACCACCTTCAATTTCATTAGTAAGATGCCCATCCGCTATTTTATCCATAACTGAAGTTAAATGTTGAATAGGTTTTGAGAATCCTCTACTTAACAATAAGGAAATCCCAATAACTATTACTAATGTGGAAAGACCAACTATTAATACAGCTAGTACTAGTTTATCGTTAAACTGTTAATATCACTAGCATCCTGGCTAATTTGGATAACACCAATAACTTCTGAGTTAGTTGGGTCGTATAAAGGCATATAGTATTCCATATTATTTGATGCCTCTCTAGACACTTCTTCTCCTGACTTAACCTTTGATATAATAGAGCTATCATCAAACCTGGTGCCAGCACTTTTTTCGTTAGAAGTAACTAAAACCTCCCCTTCCATATTCATTATATTTAACTGGACTCCCTTTAGAGATTCCGTAATGGATTTGATAACTTGTCCATCCAAACCAGTTTGTAATGTTCCGATTACTTGATCATTATAGGTTAAAGGAACAAAGGCTCTAACCGATAACCCACTACTTCCAAATTCAAATCCTGAGATAGCTTGATTATCTAAAGCTGATTGAATTGCTTGCACGTCACTTTTATCGTCTCCGAACTTTTCAAGATTGTGACCTCTTAGAAAAACAGTTCCATTCTCATCGCCAAATTCAAATACATCTATTTGGTGCTCTGTTGTTAATCTTTCAAATACAGGGCTAACTACTTCTGCTAAACGCTCACGTTCACCACTATTATATGCTTGCAAAAACTCTGGATTGTTTGCGTAAGATTTAGTTAGCTCTAACAAATCTTCTGACACGTCATTAAGTTGTTCAGAGATTGTTTCTTTTGATGCCATTAGATTTTTTTCCATCATACTTTCTAGGCCTTGATTAGTATTAAAGTATAAAATGGCACTAATTAATATAAGCGGAATGATTGCTACTAATAATAAGGATGTAAAAAGTTTGGCTTTTACTGATTTCTTTATAAACATTATTTTTTCCTCCGTAATCATGGTGTCTTATTTATTAATTAGAATACCATTATTTTTCGACAAAAACCATCATTTTATGACATTTTATGCGATTGGATGTATTTTTATAAAAGTTCGTATCGTAACACTTTCGTAGCATTCCTTGCTGTGGGAACAGCACGAGGTGAAGATCCCGGAAGAGCGTTCTTTGCGTCACGAAGACTTAAGGCCGTGCCCACGGAAAGCGGATTATTCTGCCGGAACGAGTTCAAGTACACATCCAAAGGTTCTTATAAGTTACTGCAAATTTTCTCTCAACTATGTAATTATAAAGGCAACAAAGTTTACGAAAACAGCCTTAAAAAAACGAAAAGGTGTAGGAAACCTTTATGGTTATTCCTACACCTGTTTATTACTTCATCATTTTTTTGATTGTTGATTCGTTAACCTTGTTTTTCATTAACATATTAACAATCATATCTTCCGTTTGCTTTGGTACTTTTTTTCCTGCAATTTTTCCGACTTGCTTAACTAAGTCTCTTGCAGTTTTCTCATCCTTTATATCTTTACCATTAAAAGCATTAGCAACTTTAGATACACTGTTCATGTCTACTCCTGTTTTCTTTTCTATTTTCTTAAACATATCCTGACTCAAGATTATCCCTCCTTTTACAATATCCTATGTCCTTTTTTTATATAAGTTTGGATGAATGTACCAGATTAGCCATATTAGTAGAAATGTCTATAGACTACTTTCTTCATGAACACGCCTTTATTTTCTAGTAATGAGCAAATTGCTGATACTTACTAGAATAACTTGCATAGCTTACTAACAAACGAACAAAAGGAGGTGCATTGATGGGATTCTTTAACAGCTATGGTTGTCGACACCGCTGCGGATATGGATATGGTTACGGGTACTCTGGATATAGCAACAATGGAGGAAATTCATTTGTATTGCTTGTCGTATTATTTATTCTACTAATTATTGTTGGTGGAATTGCTTATCCAATTGGTTATACAGAATAAACAAGGGACTCACCTAAATTAAGAAAAGTAGGAACAAACGTCCTATCAATCCAGCATTTCTCTCATAGAATGATAGAAAAGACGAGGAGGTGAGCATAGATGAGCGCAGGATTTTTCGGTGGTAACAACAGTTTTATTCTTTTAGTTGTGCTTTTCGTACTATTAGTCATCGTTGGGAATAATTATCCTACTGGCGGCGATTATGGCTACGGGTACTAAGCCATTCAAATTATAAAAACAAGTGTGCCAAGGCACTCATGAATACTCCTTTGACTGAACGGACTTTAAGGAAGGGACTGCACCCCCTTCCTTATTTATTTGAACATTAACCTATCAACTTTTTCTTAATAGATAAAAAATATAGAACAATCATCTAGTTTTATTTAAATAGGAACAAACGTCCTATCAATCGTCGTTATTCCTCATAGAATATAGTAAACACAAGGAGGTGAGGATAAATGAGCGCAGGATTTTTCGGTGGTAATAACAGTTTCATTCTTTTAGTTGTGCTTTTCGTACTATTAGTCATCGTTGGGAATAATTATCCTACTGGCGGTGATTATGGCTATGGTTACTAAGCCATAATCACGAATCAATTTAGGATATTACTCAGTTTCTAATACAATGTAACAAACGTCCTATCAAATCTTTTAAAGCATCATAGAATATAGCGAGTAGAGGGGGTGAAAGAATGAGCGGAGGATTTATTGGTGGAAACAACAGTTTCATTCTATTAGTCGTTCTTTTCGTACTACTTGTCGTTGTCGGGAATAACTACCCTACTGGCGGAGGCTATGGCTACGGATACTAAGTATTCCATTTGCTAACTGGATGGGAGCGTCATCTCCTATCCTCCCTATAGATCGGGCACTCCATTCTGACTAATTTCTTGACAGAGAGGGGCTGAACGAATTGTTTGGTAATAACAGTTTCATTTTGTTAGTCGTACTATTTGTTCTATTAGTCATCGTTGGGAATCACTACCCTACTGGTGGCGACTATGGCTACGGATACTAAGTAAAATCATTATTGGTTGGGTAGGAGTTCATACTCTTACCCTTTCCTATAGCCTTATTTATTCAGCTCGACAAGACGATAATCCTTCACGGTTAGTATATGGTGATTAAACCATTATAGCATGGGCGTAGTTAACAAAAATTACTATTATTTAAATGAACCATTACCAGCATTTATATTTATATGAAGGAGGTTGATTTAATTGTTCCCCCCAAGACCACGAAGACCAATGCCACCTTTCCCACAAAAAAATGGCCCTTATCCAGGACCGCAGCAAGGCATGAAGCCTAAAAAGCCAAGCATATTATCCCAATTTCAAACAGAAGAAGGTAAATTCGACATCGATAAAATTACGACAACTGCGCAACAAGCCAAACAGATCTATGACTCAGTTGGGCCTATTGTTACAAAGTTTTTAAAAAAGTAAACTACTCTTTCCTTACAGAATCTGATAAGGTAAGAGGTAATTTTTCAGCCTCTTACCTCTTTTTGGGCTAGAACAATTACATAAATGTACATGGTAGTTTAACAATAGAAAGCCGTTCAATTTTTATTTAATTGAACAGCTTTCTTATTTTTAGAAACATAGAAAACCAATATTCACTTTTTTACTTCTTCTAATACAACAGCTATGATAGGTTCCTTTCTTATAAAGATCACTTTAAGAAAGGGTACAAAAAGTGGCTAATAAAGCTTTAGCACTAAAGCATAAAGAACCTCAAAAAAATATCAAGTTAGAGAATATACTCGTTGTAAATGCTGTGGTCGTCCGCATTCTGTTTTACGCTAATTTAAGCTTTGCCGTATTTGCTTTAGAGAATTGCATATAAAGGTCAAATTCCCGGTGTAAAAAAGGCTAGCTGGTAAAACCCTAAGGGGTTTTATACATAACTTATTTATTAAAACCTTCTCTATCAATTTCTCTACCTTTACTACTTTTCAACTGGCCATTACTATCCACATCATCGATCTTTCCATCTATAGTACCTTCTGTGTAGTTATCTGTAGCTTGCTCATGTGTAATAGCAAAACCTTTATCTCTTTCGCTATTACTTTGATAATCAGACGGATCATACATTTTCTCAGCAACTTTATCTGCATTCTCCATCATTTCTTTTCTTTTTTTATCCACGGTAAAACCTCCTTTATCAAAGCTGTCTAATTCTTTTTTAGTTTTGTCGAAAACCAATTATTTATAACTATTATTTCTAAATGGTCATAAAAAGATAAAAAAATTCAATACGGCCCATATAATAAAAAAAACCGTAGTTATTTAAAAACCACAGTTAATCTATTTTGATAATGAAATCAAAGGCGTTACCCATTTCATTGCGACAATCTCTGTACCTTTTTCAGAAGTATTTATAAGTAATTCATCCATAAGTCGTGACGATCCTAATAGACCTAAACCTAGACTAGAGCTGTGTTTCAGATTATCTCCATTAAGGATTTCCTCAACATTTTCTATCCCTTTCCCCTTATCGATTACTCTAATAATAATGCATAGATCCTTTAAAAAATAACTATGGAATTCACCTATACTACCACTATGCTTAAGCACATTTCTAATTAGTTCAGATGAACAAACATGAATACTTTGTTTGTCCGTGTCTGAAAATGGAAATTTGTTAAGCATGGACCTAACTGATAATAGGATAATTTGTATGTCCTGATCCGTCTCTATTCGGTGCTTAAATTCGGTGCTGCTTTTCAATTCTTTCATTTCTTTCTGTTTCCTCTCTGCTGTTTAGATCCATATTTCAATTTGATATATTATTTATCAAAAAGCCGGGGTAAGGGTACTACTTATGAAAAATAAATACCCTTACCCCGGCTCATGTTTAACTTATTTTCTAACCCATTTCCGCCGACCAGTCATAATAAATTTCTTTGATTCTTTTGTTTGTCTTAATTTCTACAAATATACCTATATCAGGAGTAACTTTCTCCATTAGTATTTCACGGACATCGTTTAGCATAGAATGATGATTTTGCTCGAGTAAAACCCGTTCAATTGGAGTGATGAAATTATTTATATAAATCAAAAAATATTTATCCCCTATACTGACAAGTACAGCTTCTGGACCTTTTCTAAAATGATCTCTCTATAACTTGCCAGAAAAACTTACAATTTCTTGCTGTATTGTCTGTCACTATTTCAGCCTCCTTAAAGGAAGGCTTTATTACCCAATCCCTATTTTGATCGGATAGGTTGAAATTAATAACATAAACACAATATTACTTTTATAGATTATTAAAAAATCCGAAGAGTTTCAAGCGTTTTTTAGAAAATTTGACACCATTTAAACGCTTCGTTGAGAGAAAATCTGCAGTAACTATCACGCTTTTATTAAATATTGTTAAGTTCGATGCTGTGGGATGACGCGTAAAAGCAATTAACGTCGCAAAACTAGAAAAATCATATGAATTTGCTTCGTTAAAGGGATCCTTACGTGGCGAAATTAGAGAAATCTTGAGAATCCGCTTCGTTAGATCGTCTATCCTATTCCTTACTACAGAGTTTATAAAAAAATACACTCCCTCTTCGTATGAAAATAACTCAAAAAAAGAGACCGCCAAAGCAGTCTCTTACAATTCTTTAGTAAGCCATAGAACTATCATGGTAATATTTAAATTCCAATAAGTTATTAGAAGGATCGATTAAAAAGAAGGTCATATGTTCCTCTTGCTTACCAGGAAATCTCACCATCGGTTCTTTGAAAAAAGGCAAGCCTTCCTCCTCAGCAAAAGCTAAAGTACGCTCATATTCTTCTTTATCTAAAAATGTAACACCAAAGTGACGTGGATACATCTTTGGTTCCTGATCAATGTTATCTGGACTTAAGTGACAGACGACCTGGTCACCAAAGAAATCAAATGTAACACGATCGTCATATCTTCTAGCTAACTTACAACCTAACTTTTCATAAAATGCCGCTGTCTCATCCAACTCCTTGCAGGGAATAGCTAGATGAAAGATCTTATTTGTACTTCTCATTTTACCACCTCATCCGTTTTTTGTTCAAAGTGATGAAACGTATCAGAGCGCAACCCTAAACGGAGTGTTTCTAAGGAAATCACATCCGAAAAAGCGATATTAGCTAAATTTACATTCGCCCCAACTTGTTTTATAAAAAATGTCTGCATTTTCTTATTTGGCGCTTCAAAAATCAATCGTTCCATTGGAATAGCAGACTCAGCAATATCAGTGAAAATATCTGTTCGGATATTTCCGTCTTCTCTACAAATACCACTCGTTCCACTTTCCCTTGCCTCTGTAATTACCTTTGACGCACCAGCTTCTAGATCATAAATAATACTAGCTAACCAATGATTCGAATCCTGACTATTTGATGTATCCGTATCCTTATGCCCTACTTCACTAAAAACAGTGAATTCACGGGAAAATGTCCGAATACAAGCAGCTTTATCTTCCACGGATAACTCTATTGTCCCATTAGAAATTTCTACATACTCACATCCAAATTCCTTACACAATGCGTAATAATCGTCTACTTTCCCTTGACTTACAAACTTTTCAAACAACGTTCCACCAAAAAAGAAACCAATTCCACGTTCACGCAAAAACTCAATTTTATCTTGCAAAAATGGACTTACAAGCGAGGTACCCCAACCAAATTTCACAATATCAATGTGGTTGCTTCCACTATGAATCGTATCCATAAACAAATTCAAAGGTACTCCATTATCAATTAAAATTGTTAAACCCTTACCCCTTGGTTTTTGCTGTCTTTCTGGTAAATTTAATCTCACATTTGTCATTCGATAACCCTCTCAATCATTGGTAATTCCCCTTGTTTGCTAACCTTCATAACAAAATTAGAGTTAATATCAGCTAGACAGTAGTCGATATCTTCCGGCATAAAGACTTCCTTATTCTCATCAAAAAACTTCTCCGCTACATGTGACCCCTTGACCCTTTTTATTACCTCTTGTTCCTTGATATAACTAGATTCCTCGATTATGCCTTTTATATATTCTGCACAAGCCAGATCGTCATCACCGCTTGGATGGGAAGCAACGATATGGATCCATGTATCCGAATTAACCTGTTCTTTTACATATGTTGCTGTTCTTTTAGCGTTAGTAAACCCCGTTACAAATACATGGTCACAATCAAGACAGTTTAATGTTGCGTGAACCCCATTCGTTGTTTTTTGAACGAGCGTTTTATTTTTCAGATTATGTTTTTTAAGGTGATATGGCGAATTATCTAAGTTAAAACCATCTATGGAATATCCTTCGACTTCACCCGCAAGAAGGTATTCCGGGTATTTTTCTTTTATTTGAAAGGCCTGTTCTTTTGAGTCTGCTAGATAGATTCGGTCTACTCCTTGTATAAAAGCATAATGGGCAACTGTAAAAGCTCGAATCACATCAATTACAATGGTGATATGAGCACCACTTGGCGGGGCTGTTCTTCCTTGAGAAATTGTTATGTTCATTTCCTTTCTCCTAACTTCCATGGACTATATGCTAGCGGAAGGAAGCCTCCTTCTGTTAGCCATGACTTACACCAATTATATTCGTCTAGTAGATAATCGTTACCATTTCCAAAGAATTCTTATGCTTTCTCCCTTTTTTAACCATTTACAACTTTTTGGAATACATTAACTCTAAGGCAAATCACCTATTGTAAAAGTAATTTGTCTAATTAATAACACAAAGTGAGGGCTAAATAATGGAACACAAGCTAACCTATGAAAACTGGGATACCCAGCTTCAAGAAAAGCTAAACAATGAATTAGAAGACTTCATGGATGTGATTAAATGGGCATACCATGTTTACCAAGATAGAATTGTTTATGCATGCAGCTTTGGTGCAGAAGGTATCGTCCTAATTGACCTTCTTGCAAAGGTTAATCCCTTCGCAAAAATTGTCTTCCTAGATACTAACTTACACTTTAAGGAAACTTATGAATTAATTGAAAGGGTTAAAAAGAAATATCCCAATCTTCAAATAAAAATGAAACAGCCGGAACAAACAGTTGATGAACAGGCCGAGGAATATGGCGATAAACTATGGAATAAAAATCCAACGTTATGCTGCCACTTAAGAAAAATAAAACCACTGGAAAATGAACTTTCCCATGTGGATGCATGGTTTTCCGGTTTAAGAAGAGATCAATCACCAACAAGAAGCAAAACGCAATTTGTAAACAAAGATACTAAATTTAATAAAGTGAAAATTTGCCCGCTTATTCACTGGTCATGGGATGACATTTGGACCTATATACAATTAAATGATCTTCCTTATAATCCTTTACATGATCAACATTACCCAAGTATCGGCTGTGAAATGTGCACGCTCCCTGTTGCATCAGGCGATGATTCACGTGCAGGTCGTTGGGCTAATTTTGATAAAAAAGAATGCGGACTTCATCAAGATTAACCGGGGCTGTTCACGTTGCTATTAATCATAATTGCTTGTCTAGTTGCTTTCTTTTTTGCGATTAATATTGGAGCGAGTGGGGCCGCTGCATCTATGGGAATATCATACGGGGCCGGGGCTATTCGTTCACGACGTTTGGCACTATTCCTTTGTGGTGTTGGCGTATTTCTCGGAGCCATTTTGGGTGGTGGCGAGGTTGTTAAGACAATCGGAACAGAAATTGTTCCTACTAGTATTATTTCTGTAAAAATCACGCTTATTATTCTTAGTTCAGCAGCCATTTCCCTTTTTATAGCAAACTTAAGCGGAATTCCTTTATCCACAAGTGAAGTCACAGTAGGAGCCGTGGTAGGTGTTGGGATTGCCTATCAAGCCTTGTTTGTTGATTCACTTGTCATCATCATTCTGTTTTGGCTACTAGTACCTGTAGTTGCCTTTTGCTTGTCTTACCTTTTCGGTAAAATCATTTATTTCATAGAAAGGAAAATACCTTCTTTTTTAAAAGGAAATAGTGGCAAAATACTGGCGGTTATCGTTATTTTAACCGGTTTTCTTGAAGCGTTCTCAGCTGGAATGAATAATGTAGCTAATGCAGTAGGTCCTTTAGTTGCAGCAGGGCTTATCCCTATAGAAGAAGGGACATGGTTAGGAGGGCTTTTCGTCGCATTAGGTGCCATTTTTCTAGGTGGTAAAGTGATGGAAACAAACGGGAAAAAAATAACAAATATTAGCTTATTACAAGGGGGAGCTGTTTCTGGTATTGGCGCGACCCTTGTTATTATCGCCTCCATATTTGGTATTCCTGTCCCACAAACCCAAGTTACGACTTGTAGCATTATTGGAATTGGTTCGTCGGTAGATGGCAAAGCATTATGGAAGAAAGCCATCATTGCAAAACTAGTAAAAACATGGGTAGTTTCCCCACTTTTTTCCCTCGTCCTCTCTTATAACCTCGTTAAGTTATTCGGAGACTTTGACTTATCTGGGCTCGTAATTCTGTTGGCGTTTGTTTTAGTGTTATTTTTACTTAGCTTATGGAATCCAGTTGATAGCATAGAGCAACAAGTAAAAAAGAAACAATTGAGCCTCCACAATACGGTTCCAACTACTAAGTCTGTACAACGAAAGCCCTTAGATTAATAAAAATACACAATTAGCCATCCCTTTTGAATAGGTATATAGCTAATTGTGTTATTTCAGTAATCCCGTTCCTTCTATTGAGATGTCAGCATGAACCTGAAATTCTGCAATGGCATAGATTTCTTTCCATTCGTCCCAATCCTTTTCATTTAGATGAGTCGCACGGTATTTTAATCCAAAGCCAACTGGATCAAGTTGTTCCTCTTGCAGCTTCTCTAGCAGTTGTTTAACCTTCTTTTCCAATTGCTTCTCCGCAAGTTTAGTTGGTTTCTCTAAGTGCTTTTCTGAAATTCGCTTCATTGCTTCTTCAATGACACCATCTACATGGAGATCGACCTTAATGATTGGAGCATCCTTCTGGTTAGTCAGGACCTTATATTTTACAGTGATGGCATTACCGGAGAGAAAGTATGCATCTTTCTCATCGTTAGCTTCTGCTTTTACACGTATATCAGCATTCTCAACACGTCCAAGCATAATATTAAGGAACTTTGTCTCCTCTGCCGAGAGGGTCATCTTTAATTTATCCGTATTTAAGACTGCAACATTCTTTATTTGAAAAAATTGATCCTTCGCTTCTATTACTGGAAGAATTGGATCTATCCCTCTTTCTGTCAATCTTCTTCTAAAGTCAAATAAATACTCACTCACTATGTAAACTGATTCTGTACCTGTTTTACCAAATGAAAGGAATAAGGAGTTGGAAGGCAACAGTTCTACCTTTCTTTCCATCTTCAAAATCTCTTCTGCGTTCGGCTTTCCTATGCCTACCCATGCTATTTTTTGAATGTCACGGCGACGGATAAACCAATCAAGAACACCCTTAATATCTTCATTGACAACGTCTTCTCCATATATAATCGCTTTAGCATGACTAAAGTCCAACTCCTTATCTACTTTGGATTTAATCATCCTTACTGCATCTGTTATCGAGTTACTTTCCTGTTCCGAAACAATAAATTCCTGTTTTGCACCCTTAGCTTCTGTTGGTGGTATGGCAATTTTCAACATTACTTTGTAGTCCTTATTCTCATTCTCTGCCTTGTCAACACCAATGGTTACGACAAATGCCCGTTTATCTATATCCTTATAGCCACATGATGTAAGGGTTAGAACAAGCATAATTAGAATCATGAACAAGGAAAATCGTTTAGTTCTATTCATTGCTTCACCTTCTTTGACAATCCAATCATTAGCAACACCAGAAATACCTCACATGGCAGTCTAAAATTTAACCAATTTTCACCAAAAACAAAAATGTCATTTTGCTTTAAGTTTAGTTCAAGGATATAAACACAAAGAGCAAAACTACCCAAAATGATCCAATCTAATCGTTTTTTTATCCGCTCACTTTTTAGTTTTATGTGAAAGGTACTTTTCAATGTTTCAAAGGCAACATGCCAATGTACAGCCACACTGATCATAGAGATACTCACATATAGTAGAATGAACATCGTTACCACTCTTTCCACTGGACCAAACTCTATTTGCAATGTATCTGCCGTAGCAATCCACGGATAGGTTAAATCCCCGATTCCATCTGCCCCCCACATGCCAATTGGGATAAAAATGGTTGTGACTAAATTTACAAAGCCGATAATAGGAACAAACCACAAACGTCTAATTCTTATTTTTTCTTTAAACACACGATAAAAAATAACTAAGTTCGTGTACCCTGAAAACACAAATGTAGAAGCTGCTATCGCGCTCCAGGAAGGTATTTCTTTATAGTGTGTAGCGACCTCTAGCATGGAATAAATACTAAGATAATCGTGTGAGTATGCTTGATACATAACTAGACCTATTAAAGGTAAATTCAAGACTAGTATAATTTCCAATGTGTACAATAATCTATCAGACGGAATTCTTACCAAAAGAAGTACAATGAATATCGCAAATACCGTAATCATATTTACATCTGATATCTCTGGATTAATAAAGCGGATCGTTACATTGTTAAATGCGAGTAACGATATGGCACCAGCAATAAACCACATCCCACTGAAAAACAATACGAAAATGAACCTAAACCATTTAGGAGTTGCTTCCAACAATTCGGGTAGCCCTACACCTTTAAATTTATTAATCGAAATTGTAAATAAAAATAATAGTGTTGTACCAATTAGAACACCTATAGGAATAGCCAAGACTGCTCCCTCGAACCGCTCTCTTAATAGAATATTAGGAACGTAAAGAAACACGTTCACGAGCATGTTAAGTATAAGCAAATAGTAAAAGTACCGATTCACAGCCTTGCTCCTCCTTTACTTTGAATCTTTCGACCGAATAAAAAACAACTTCAGATATGGCTGCCCACTACTTGAAAGATTAGCCAAATAGGCAACTAATCCAATTACTCCCATCACCAATCCAACCATTCCAAAAAATATAGTTAAGATTAGCAAAATATATTTAGCAACACGCATGGCAAAGGACATAGCGTTTATTGGTATAACAAAATTTGAGATCGCCACTGCTGCTACAATGATGATCATGACATTTGATACTAAACCTGCCTCCACTGCAGCTTGTCCTAAGATAAGCCCTCCGACTGTTGTCGCTGTAGAACCAATCGATTTAGGTAGCCGCACACTGGCTTCTGTCAATAGCTCCATCATTAATAACATAAACAGAACCTCCAGAAAGGCTGGATAAGGAACTCCTGCACGACTTCCAGCAATTCCTAGTGCTAATTGAACTCTAAAAAATTCTGGGTTATAAGCCGTGACCCCAATGTAAAAGGCTGGTAAAAGTAAACTGATAGCGAGTCCCATATATCGTAACAACACGATAAAACGGCTAATCCAAAAGGATTGATAGACATCCTCCATGGAGGACATAAAATCATAAAAAACAGATGGTGTAATCAAAACAAATGGAGTCCCATCTATAACAATTACTGCTTTTCCTTCCGCAAGATTATACGCAATCCGATCTGGTCGTTCTGTAATCATCATCGTAGGAAATAGCGTTCGCTTCTGAGTTGTTAATTGTTTGTGAAGTTGTCCCGCAGCTGATAATACAGCAATATCAACGTTTGCTAACGATTTCTCAATCCCTTCGATTAAGTCTGGTGATGCTAATTTTTCATCGTATAATATCATTGTCTTCGTTTGCGATTGTCTACCAATTTTCTTTGATTTAATTCGTAAGGAAGCTTGTGGATAACGATGGCGAATCTGATTTAAATTAGTCGTGATATCCTCGGTTAATGCATTTTGTGGACCTTGTATCACTGTCTCAACCGTCGCTTCCCCAACGTTGTTATTCACCACTTTTTCAAACTCAACGATTAACATTTCACCATTTAGCGAAATAGCAGCTCCACCTTGTAGAATCGCGGTTAATATGTCCTCTTTTTGTTTTACAGTTTTTGCATTGGGTAAAGATTTTATATAGTTTGTAAATTCCTGTGGGCTTGCCTCATAAAAAGGCTTTAAAACCTCTTTATGAAGGTTAACTTCGTCACACAGGCTGTTTATATAAATAATGGTTGCTTTTTGATTGGCGGATTTTATATTTCGACAAATAATATCGCTTGAAGAGCCTAACTGTTCCATTAACCAATCTTCAGTCTTAGCTTTATTTTGAAAGAACATGATCAGCCTCCTTCTTTGTTAAGGCCTTTTTTAGAACTAGATTCTATAGTATGTCCAATAAACATGCTAAATAAAAGAGGTAAGCTGATTGTCTCTGGGAAGGGTAAAAAGTACAGAAGCTACATATGAATTAAGAGTGGGATCTGGGGGGTTTCTATAAATAAAAAAATACATTTTTCAACAAAACTTTCGAAAAACTAGTTTAATAGATAAGACTAACGGGTACAGATTCAAGAATATAGATTTTGGAGGATTATGTATGGCTATAAAAACCATGGAAACTGAAACACTTAAGCAAATGCTTAATTCCCTATCACGAAACTCTGTTACAAACAACTTCACACAAAGCCTAGAATTCGCCCTATTAAAAAGAGCAATCCAATACGAATTAGACAAACGACCATAGGGGGTGCCTGTCACCACCCGAATTTTCTTGTTTCACAAGATTGTTTCACAGGGATTGGATAGGTTATTTCTTCTCTTTAGTAAATGGGTGGACGTGATCGAATATATTTTAGGTGAACTATTAGAATTGATAGACTTACACAGGCCAATAAAATCTTGTTCATAACTGTAATGGCGCCCGTGCTTTTATAGTTACACGTCCACCCGATCCCCCCAGGTCATGTAGGTTTTATACGTTTTAATAGAAGGTTTCTTTATCTATTCATTTTTTAACTAAGTCCATAATTACTACACGGAAATATATTCCCCCTGATTATAATTTTTCTCTACTACTCTAAATAATAAATAGCTAAAAAAGCAACACCTATAGATCGATTCTTTTCTCTTGCCTTATATTAGTGCTATGCTATTGCTATAAATAAAATGGGTGGTGTGCAAAAATGGTTAAAAATAAAACTATCCTCACTAATATACAAATCCATACAGAACAACGGGTCATTCCGAGTGGCTATATCAAATTTGAAAATGGCAAGATTACC
Organism: Aquibacillus kalidii; assembly: GCF_014280935.1. GTDB lineage: Bacteria > Bacillota > Bacilli > Bacillales > Amphibacillaceae > Aquibacillus_D > Aquibacillus_D kalidii. The sequence continues at coordinate 72,269 of NZ_JACLZI010000013.1, read as the reverse complement.
GACGTTAATGATATGTCTTATCTTTCTGGGACAGGTGATTATCAAACTATTGAACTTCCATCTTCGTATAAAGCAATCCCCGGTATGATCGATATTCACATACACGGTGCAGGTGGTGCTGATGTTATGGATGCGACAACCGAGAGCTTACAAATAATGGCCACCACCCTACCAAAAGAAGGTACGACAGGCTTTCTAGCTACAACTATTACACAGAACCAGCAAGCAATAGATAAGGCACTTGAAAATGTAAATAATTTTATAGAAACCAAACAGCAAATTGGTCAGTCAGAAATCATTGGGATCCATTTAGAAGGTCCTTTCATTAATAAAATTCGAGCAGGAGCACAACCAACACAATTCATTACTAACCCCGATCTAGCATTATTCAAAAAATGGCAGGTTCTATCAAACAACCATATTAAAATAGTTACGTTAGCTCCAGAACAACCAAATGCAATGGAATTTATTCGCTATTTAAAACAACAAAACATTATCTCCTCAGTCGGACACTCAGATGCGACATTAGAACAAGTTGATCAGGCAGTTGCTGCTGGTTTATCACAAGTTACACACCTTTTTAATCAAATGAGAGAATTTCACCATCGTGAACCAGGCGTTGTCGGTGCGGCACTGCTAAGAGATGACTTAATAGCTGAAATCATTACAGATGGCATACATGTTCATCCTAATGCCGTTCAGCTAGCTTTTCAGCAAAAAACTGCAGATCGTCTTATTTTAATAACTGATGCCATACGTGCAAAGTGTCTAAGGGATGGGACTTATGAGCTTGGAGGCCAACGTGTAACAGTTGAATCAGGAAAAGTAGTACTAGACGATGGTACATTAGCAGGAAGTGTATTGACAATGGGGCAAGCATTTAAAAACATCCTTTCATTTTCCAACTGCTCGATCAAGGAAGCGATTTTAATGTCTTCGGTAAACCCGGCAAAACAATTAAACATTTTTGATCGGAAAGGAAGTATCGAAAATGGGAAAGATGCGGATATTGTTATATTGAATGAGAATAATGATATTATCATGACTTATTGCAGAGGAAAACTAGCATTTAATAAAGGAGCGGAATAACTTGAGACTTGTTTCTGCCAATGACTATCAGCAGTTAAGTCAATTAGCAGCTGATTTTATTTTAGAAAAAGTAAAGCAAGCAGAAAAACTGACACTTGGGTTGGCAACGGGCAGCACGCCGATTGGCACCTATCAGCTAATCATTGAGGATTATCAACATAATAAAACTTCTTACTCGCATGTAACAACTTTTAATTTAGATGAGTATGTCGGAATTAAGCCAACTGATCCAAATAGCTATCACTACTTTATGGAACAGAAATTATTTAAACACCTCCCCATTACAAGCGAACAAATCCATATTCCTAACGGTTTAGCAGTTGACTTAGAAGAAGAGTGTCGGTTATATGAAAGTAGGATAAAAGCACATGAAGGGATTGACCTTCAATTGTTGGGTATAGGTAGTAATGGTCATATCGGCTTTAACGAACCCGGAACAACTGTAAATTCCAGGACACACATTGTTAACCTAACAGAGGAAACTAGGCGATCAAACGCAAGATTTTTTGAAGCACTATCAGAGGTACCCACACAAGCAATTACCATGGGTTTAGGTACTATAATGGATAGTAAGGAGATTTTACTGTTGGTTTCTGGCAAATCCAAGTCCAAGGCCCTTTTCGACCTACTTGAAAAGAAACCCGATCCTAGTCTACCTGCATCAATTCTAGATAGTCACCCAAATGTAACGATTATTGCGGATCAAGATGCCTTGCAGTATGTGAAATGAAATAAATTTACACATTATAGGCTTTGCAAGAATAACTTTAACAACTACTACTATTAAAATTGACCATAGGAGATATTATAAAAAATAGATAATATCTCCACCCAAATAGGAATAACATACCAAAATTCTCAACTTATTTAAGAATCTCGCAACCTTTTAAATTAACCGATAGTAATTTGCAGCAAACAACACGATTAAAAACAGCAACCACGAGCTTAATTCGTAAATAGTATATTTATAATCGTTTTTATTAGTAGCAAACTTCCACTCCATGAAGGCCTTAGTTAGTTCAGATACAGTTAAAAAAGTGATTATATATATAAACGGATGGCCTTCGATGATAATTATTTTGGCAAAAAGGATAAAACAAATGATAAAGATGATCCTTATTATCCTATCTACCTTTTTATGTAACTGGTTTACATAGTTAAATAAAAAAATAGATTTTTTCTCCACACGTAACCATTCTCTTACCTTTTTGTTCAAAAAAAGGGAAAAGATGAAATATAAACCTAAGATGAGAATAACTTTATACCAAAATACCGTTTCATCACTAAACATCAGCACTTCTCCTTATAGATCATAATAAAATAAATGTACTTTTAATCACAAATTGGTTAGAATTGCTTTCACGCAGACGACTGTTGACCTTCTCGTACTACTATTCTCCTCTTTTTATTTTACCATATATATACAGTACATTACTCCTATATCTGTGTCCTTACTATATTATTTTTGGGACAGGGGGTCAGGTCCCCTGTCCCAGGACACCCGTATCCACAACAAAAGAAGATGAGCTATCAAACTCATCCTCCTTTATCTTCAGGCTTTAGGGATATTAACTCTGATTGTCGTACCATTATTTACTTCTGATTCAACATAGATTGTTCCGTTGTGTGCTTGAACAATTGCTTTTGCAATGCTCATGCCTAGGCCACTTCCGTCAGTAACATCCTCACTTCTAGTTCCTCTAAAATATCGAGTGAATAAGTTTTGTTGTGTTTTCTCATCCATTCCTATTCCATTATCCGCTATCTTTACCTCAATCTGCTCGACTTTAGTAGTCGCAGAAATAGTAATAGTAGTATTAGCTGAATTGTGCTTTACAGCGTTTATAATTAAATTATCTAACAGTCGTTCTATCCACTGTGCGTTTCCTAAAACTAATAGAGGATATTCAGGAAGAGAGAGGTGAATATTACTATATTCCTTATATTTATCAACACATCCCTCTATTATCTCCACTAAATTAAGCTCAGAAAAAGCAACCGGTAGTTCCTTTTGCTTTAGCTGTGAAATTAAAGAAAAATCCTGAATTAACTCAAGCATGTAGTCACTCTTTTTACGAATGGTTTCCCCAATTTCTTGTAGTTCCTTATCGTCCCATTGATATTGAGAGCTCTCCAGTAAATGTCCATACCCCTGGATCGTAGAAAGCGGGGTACGTAAATCATGAGAAATACCTGCCATCCATTCCTCCCTTTTTTGTTCAAGTAGACCTCGCTCCTTCTCAAGCGACGCTAATTGTTCTGCCATATCATAAAATTCGGCAATTACTTCTTTATAAAGTCGGTATCTTCTTTTTACCCCATTACGCTTGTTAAATAGTTTCTTTCGCTCTTTATCCGTAAAAACCTGTTCATATTGGCCATTTCTCATTCTCTCTAACCAACTTATGAATAAAAGTAGCGGTTGTCCGTAACGAATGCCATGCCAAACCGATAGAAAAATTAACAAAAGTAAAATTACAGCACCAATGCTTATTAATACAAGAATAACCTGTTGGGCAATTGAATAGCTAGCACCTTTACCATCTAGCTCTGAATGCAAAACCCAAGTGGTATTCGATAACTTTTTGACATTAATAGACGACCCGTACTTGTTTGGTTCTGCTAATTGAGCTGTTATTTGTAAAACGTCATACTGCTTCGGATCTGAACTGGCGCCTATTCGATCTATAACTTGACCGTCATGATTAATAATGTCTAAATACCCTTGAAACGGTTTTATTTTTTGCCCAATTGATGGCTCGTCCTCTTCTTTGATCGTTCCATTTTCATTATATTTTTCTATTAAATCTAGTAATAGCTGTTGCTTTTCATCTTGGTAACCAAGAACATAATAATAAGGTTGATCATAAAACATAGAATCAACTAAAGTACTAATTTGGTAATCCCCCAACACTTTAGAATCCTCCATCTTCATAATCTCTTCCATAGAATAGGTATCAGGAATGTGTGGAGGAATATTTATATCATAGATAACCTCTCCGTCTTTGTTTACAATTTGTAACCACATACTCTTTTCATACAATTTCTCAATCCATACATCTCTAACTTCCATATCACTCTCGGTAATCATTGTTTCTGATGCAATCGCTTCTAGCATCCCATTCGGGTAATTTTTATGTACCTCTTGATCGACAATAAACTTAACGACGAAAAATAAGACAACTAATAGAACGGTTGTCACTAAAAAAATCATAAAGATGAACTGAATGGAAAAATGGAAGGCGATTCTCCGTTTAATAGATTTCATACATTCGGTTCCGATACAAGTTTATATCCTAATCCCCTGACTGTGACTAGATATCTAGGGTTACTAGGATCTGGTTCAATCCGTTCACGTAAACGTCTGATATGTACCATAATTGTGTTGTCATCCACAATATTGTCGATCCCCCACACAGCTTCAAACAAGTCCATCTTTGTAAAAACACGATTTGGATGCCTACATAAAAAAATAAGTAACCTATATACAAGAGCTGGGCAATTTATCGTTTTCTCGTTCACTCTTAATTCCTTTGTAATTTCGTTAACCTGAAAGTAGCCAAAGTCATAAATAGGAGATTTTAATTTAGAACTGTTAAAAGTAGTCGATTGTGAAATACGTCTTTGAACGGCTTTCATTCTTGCGACAATTTCTAGTGGATTAAATGGCTTCGTAACATAATCATCTGCCCCCATAGCAAAACCTGTTAATACATCAAAATCAGTCGTTTTAGCTGTCAGGTACAAAATATAAGCATTTGTTTTCTCCCGAATCTTTGGCCCTAAATCAAATCCACTACCATCCGGTAGCATCACATCGAGTACAATAAAATCAAAGGAATTTCTTTCTATTTGTTGAATCACTTCCTTGGCAGTGAAGGCCGTTTTAATGTTTGTATAGCCTTCTTTTTTCAGTACTTTCTCTAACATTAAAATAATTGATTGCTCATCATCGACCAATAAAATGTTTAAATTTTCCACCATCTCCACCTCAAAATCTATCCTATCATAGAAACCTTACGAAAACCTTACCATTTGCTAATCAATTTTAATGAAACAGTAAGCTTTTTATATAATTTTATGTAAGAGAGCTATAGTATTATAGTAGTGAGACTTAGAAGCAAAGGGGAACTTACATTGATGAAAACACGAATTACGGTTGTAGACAGATTACGGGGAATCAGTTTATTTGGAATTCTCGCTGCAAATATGCTTATTTTTCAATACGGGATTTATGGGAAGGATGAAATGAGTCATTATTCCTTATTAAAGATCGATGAAATCACCCATTTAGTTCTGAAAATAGTAATCGAATCGAGCTTCATGCCAATTTTCGCATTCTTATTTGGCTACGGAATTATTAAAATGCAAGAAAATCTAAAACATAAACAATTGCCTGTTAAACGATATTTAGCTAGACGGTTTCTTCTTTTATTTATTATTGGTATTCTTCATAGCACATTCCTTTGGGAAGGAGACATTTTAACAAGCTATGGCTTGACTGGTTTCTTGTTATTATTATTTTTGAACAGAAAAGCGAAGACACTATTGGTCTGGGCAATCGTTATGCTAACTTTATCTGGTTTGTTAGGCTATGGTAGTAGTGCAGAAGTAGCAACAACAGCTGAAGAAAAAGAAATAATGAGCGAATATGTGACAAGTACAATAGATATATATAGGAACGGATCTTTTAGTGAAATTATGTCTCACCGTATGAATGAAGACCCATTAACAGAAATGCTACCAGGGGGAGCGATTCTGCTTGTCCTACTTCTCTCACCAATTATGCTGTTGCCAATGTTCTTATTTGGAATCATCGCTGCTAAACAACAGTGGTTTTTAAATATAGATAACTACCAAAACCGTTGGAAAAAGTTAGCGACTGGATTCGTTATCAGTGGTATTTTATTAAAAATGATGCCGTATTTATTCCCAGACCTAGGCCTTAGTGGTATTGGTTATACGCTAGGCGGACCACTTCTTGCCTTTGGTTATATCTTTTTATTTTCTTTGTTGTTAAATAATCAAAATAACATACTTGCAAAAGGGTTTGAAGCAATCGGTAGACTCTCTCTAACTAACTATCTTTTTCAAACCATCGTCTGTATCTTGATTTTTTATGGGTTTGGATTAGGATTATTCGGTAAACTTGGGGTCTTATGGGGAGTTGGACTGACTATAGTGATCTTTAGTGCACAAATGGTAACTAGTTTACTATATTTGAAAACCTTTAGAATTGGTCCTTTTGAAAAAATATTACGGATGTGGACTTATTTTACCTGGAGCGGAAGAATAAAAACGGCGAACAACGTGAAAGACTTTGATTTACGCCAAATAAAATAAAGCTCTTAATTTGGATAAGTGCTCTTAGTGATTAGATCAGTTTGTTCCTTTCAATACAAAAATCGCAACGATTCACAACAATCAGCGTTCTCATTGCTACTGACGAATACGTTTTAGATATTGTAACAAAATCAACAATTGGTTATGAAAAGGCCTAAAGTAAAAAAGGTAGAGTCAAATCGCGACTCTACCTTTTGACTTTAGGAAACTTTTAAAACCAGGACAACCATCCCAAATGTCTCAAAGTACTTCTACCTTTTTCCCATTTTCAAGCAGTAAGTTCTTATAAAACGGGTCATTTCCAATAACATAGATTCGATCGCAATAGGTCATGATCTCTTCCATATCATGAGATGTATAAATGATCGTTTTCCCTTTCACTTTCGCTAAATCATGAAGATAGGAACCAATTTCTTTTCTGGATTTTAAATCAATTCCTACTGTTGGTTCATCAAGAAGAAGAATGTCAGGATCATGAATGAGACTGATAGCTATGTTCAACTTACGCTTCATTCCCCCAGACAACGACTGTGTCTTCTCCTTCCATCGATCTAGCTTCATATCCAAACAGAGTTGCCTTAGCTGTTCACGCGATTTTCTAACCCAAGACAGCTGCTCAAAGAATACCATATTTTCTTCTACCGAAAATTCCTCCCAGACCGCGATATCTTGCGGAATAAATCCAATCTTCTGTCTCAGCTTTTGCCGATCTGATTCATAACGAAGTCCATTGAATTCGATGTGCCCTTTTTCTAGCGGAATCAAAGTAGCTAGCGTATTTAACAACGTAGATTTACCAGCTCCATTTTCCCCAACTAAGCCAACAACCTCTCCCGGATTTACTTGAAAAGTAACATCTGCTAACACTTGCTTTGAATCATAATTCTTTGATAAGGACTCTACTTTAAGCATAGACCTTCTCCTTTCTCCAATACCAAATAAACAGCACAACAAGAAGTAGGATAAGCCAACTACTAACCAGTTTTCCCTCAAGGAAGGTGTGAACTGGACTCAAATGTATTACCCAGGGCATGTTGCGTACCAATCCTTCTATCGGTATAAACGCTCCTCCAATTACGGAAAGCAAAATCGTAATTGGGATTACAACAACAACGTAATAAAACGGCACTCGAAAACATTGTGCAAATAAGAAAGCCGCCATACTAATCGTAATACGATAACTTATCAACGCTAGTACTTGTTGGATATTTATCGACTGATCAAAGTAATGAACGAGAATACCTATATTAAGGAAATCAAATAGCATAAATAAAATAAGATAGACAATCCAGTTTCTAAGTAAGTAATCCTTAAAGGACATTTTTAAAAAGGATAGCCTGATTCTAATCGATGACTGCTTTTCTTTTATAACCCAATCAAATAGAAAGAAGGTGGTTAACAAGCTAAAAAAAGACCATATCCCCCAAACATTCCATAAAGAAATACTATTTTCTTCCTGTACAGGGACTGTTTGGTTATGAAAAGAGAAGCTTGAATGTAGTAACGACTCATCTTCTCGGATTTGATTACTTGTCATGACGATTTCATCCCAAGTCCAGTTTCTTTCCACATTATAATGTTGAATCATTTGCCGAACAATGTGTGCTGCACGTGAGCTCCCTGCATCTTGTTGTGCATAGGAGGCGATTGCTTCTTTCACTGGGGTATAGGCTAGAGACATATCTGATATATAAGCTGTTAGTAACTGGTTGCGACTATTATCTTTTATACTTTCCTGATAGCCTTCTTCAATGACAAAGACACTATCTAATTCATGTTGTTCTAACTTTACAAGTGCTACATCTTCACTCCATTTTTCTACACGTATTAAGGGCGTAGCTTCAATTGCCTTGGTTAGGGTATCAGCCATTATCGAGTTATCTTTCACTACAAGTCCTACAGGTATTTTCGTATCTTCTTGCCATTTGTCCGCTATTGTAATAAAAATGGTGGTAGCCAAAAGAGGTAAAAGCAGCCAACAAATAAGACTAAAACCCTGCTTACGCCAATGTAAGATTCGTGTTTTAAGGATGGCTATCATCAAGCTGCACGCTCCTTCCACATAGCAATGGCAGTCAGTATAAAGAAACTAGCAATTGCCAATATAAATAATAACAGGAACTCAGCATACAGCCGTCCTTTAATCGCAACCTCTATTAACCAATTAAATGATTCCGTTGAATAAATATATGGCAGAAAGGATTTCAATTTTTCAGGGAAATAAAGTGCAGGAATAATTGCCCCACTTAACAGTAACGTTAGTCCTGTAAAGGCAATTTGTACAAGCATTGATGCTTTCTCCGATTTAATTAATAATTCTAAAATAGCTATTCCAAATAAGAAAATGACACTATGCAACAAGACTAGCAAACCAATTCGTGCGTAATCCCCTAAATAAAATTCAATAGTAAAAATCTTAATATAACTATAAAAGCTTACCATAGCTAAAATTAATCCATAAAATAAAACGATAGTTATACGTGAAATAGTACGTTGAAATATAGTGATGCCGTATAACTTCATTCGATTCCGCATGGCGATGCTATCTTCTTTTCCCAATAAAATATAAAGGCTGACGATCCATACCGTGAAAAGTACAAACCACCCCGCTAGTGTGAAATATTGCAAAGGAGAAGATGTCGTTAGATTGGTTATTTCCTCTAGCTCTATTATTTTATCCTTGGATAGTGTAAACAACATGAACTGATTAAATTGCTGCATCAGCATTTCTTGTCTATCCTCTGTTTCAATCGGTAATTGCTTAGCGTATTCATTAATCGTCAAGATGTTAGCTTGTGCTGACGCAATATATCTAGTCATGCTGTCAATTAATTCTTTTATGATATAGCTCTCAACGGGGTTATCAGGATTCCCAACAATCGGTATTTCCACTGAACGTCCATTGTACAGGTCATCCGTAAAATTTTCTGGAAATGTAATATAACCACTAGCATTTCCATTCTCAATTGCTCGTAATGCTTCAGACTCTGAATAATGGTTAATATGTATGTAGGAACCAAGTAAAGAAGAATCATCGATTACTTTTACTAGCATTGTAGTCTCATCTGATTGGTCATGGTCAACTAATCCTACCTGTATAGCTTGTTTTTCTTCATCATTTGTAAAAAACATGGACACCATTACAAAGAAGCATAGACCGATAATAAGTATTGGAAATAGCAAAAGAAGAGGAAGAGACTTCCACTTCTTTTGCAGCTGTTTCTGATATTGTTTTATAAAAAAGATAATTCGGCTTAAACTTAACATGTTAAACACATCCGTTCATTAAAAGCCTGTGTTTGCATTATTTAAAGAGCCATAGAAACCCATCATCCATTGTTGGAATTGTGGCATAGCCTCTTCCATCATATATGTTTGGATTTCTTCTGCACTCATAGCCCCTAGGTCAACCACTTCTTTAGAATCTGTATCAATATCTAAACTTTTAACTATTTTAGCATCATTATTTACATTCAACTGAAAAATGTCAGAACTAATTCCTTCCCCAACTAGGGCAAAATGATGCTCTCCATTCATCTGATCCTTCTCATAGGTTGATGAACCATCCCAGCTTAACTCAAAATTAGACATCGAAGCTGGATCCTTCATTGCAAATGAACGATCAAACTCTCTCGTACCGTCTTTTAACTCTTCTGTCCCAGTATAAGAAAGCTCCATATCTTCCACAGCAATAGTAATTTTATCATCAGCTTTTTTGTCTTTCCAAGAAAGATCTCCAGTGATGTTTACTACACCCTCATCAACATCATCTTTGAATCCAAGCTCATAATCAAAGCTTTGCTTTTCTTTCGTTAATGACTGTGTTCCAGTTACAGTTAACTTTGCCAACTCAGATTCAGAAGGTCCCATTTCAATTGAAAAGTCACGTTTAACTACTAACTCGTCTTTAATCCATAAAGTCGAAGTTAAACCATTAGGGATTTGGAAGTCTTTTAATTCTTTCTTAACATCTGCAATTCCAGTTTCAAAGTCTTCTAGAATTTGTGTTAAGTCACCAGCAGAATACGAAACAGGATCAAGAGAAGCTTGTTGTTTAATTAAATCTTTTAATTTCTCATCTTTCTCCATCTCCGTTAAAACTTTTTCGATAATACTCTTTAGTTTTTCTTCTGAAAGTTTTAGCGTGATTTTTGATGCCTTAACTTCTTCCCCATTTACTTCTACTTTCTCATCTTTAGATGTAAAAGCTTCTTCAGGCAATTCATCATAAATCATTTTAAGATATGTATCTTGAAAATGCTTCTTATCCTCTTCACTGAGAACAGTTTGATTGAAAAATGTTTCGAATTTATACTCTTCTTCCCCAGTAAAAGTCATAGGATCTAATTCATATAGAAGAGCCCCTAAGTCACTTTCATTCACCTGCAAGAACTTATCAAGGAATGGTAATGACGCCATCATTTTATCTGCCGTTAAATAAAATTTAATATCTTCAATCGGCATTTCAGCAACATTAGCACTTAATTCCATAGCCATTTCCTTTTTCTCTGGATCAAGACTGTTCTTAAGCGTAATAGATGAACTGTTAATGATTGATTGCATACCCGTTGAATCAAATCCACTTGGGTCATTAAATTCAGCAGAAAGCTCAACAGTAGATTCACTTGGCTTCTTCTTTACTTCCTCTGCCCACGCAAATTCATCGCTATAACGATCTTTTACTACATCCGTCATAAACTGAGCAGACTTTAATTCAGCACTAAAATACTCCTCTTTCGGATTCTTCTTCAGTAGCGCAGATGCCGAAATACTCGCAACAACAATAATCGCAACTGCTACCAAAGCAACAATCCACACCGTCTTTCTCGAAGACTTCTTCACATTTTGTTCCTGTTCCAAACTAATCCCCTCTTCCTTTTTTTGGGACATGGGGACAGGTCCCTTGTCCCATTAAGTACGAAATACCACATAGATAAATAAAAGAATAATAGTAGTTCTTTTCGTCACATTTCTTAACAATAAACCATTTTTCGATAATTTGCTAGCTATTTTGAGTTATTTCCCCTTCACTTTTTTTACTACTAATTCCACCTTGTTGTCAAATAATGTTAAAGCATCCTAAAGTCTACAAATACCCAATCCGAACACAAAATCGGGATTATATACAATATTTTCCTAAAAACGAAAAGATAGTATATACCTATTTTTCCCTAAGATCATTTTCCTAGTTAGATTGCTATGTTTTATTTAAGTAAGCTCACTAGGTAATTAGGATGATTTTAAACAAATTCTTCTAACAACCCAGGTGACGATGCTTTTTCACCTATCAAATCCCCTTTTATAAATAGTTACGATCTACTCAATCTTTTAGTTTCATATTCCTCCCTTCATATCCTCTTCAAGGGTATTTACCTAACAGTTTGTCTTATTCCAATTTTTTGTAAAAATAACAAAAGAAAAATCAACATATCTAAATCAACAGGGGATATACTCTGGTAGCAGTCGTCAGGAAACATGTCCATTATCCAATACGGTCAATGACACTTTTAGAGATGCCTGTAACTCTTGACAGTTGCCTGATCGTGACACCATCCAGTTTTTTCAATTCAGCTAAAAGTGCATCTCTCGATTTTTTATTTAACTGTTGCAATGTACTAATCTTTTCAATTCCTAACTTTTCGATGTGCTTGATGACATCTGCATCCGGTATAGCCACTTTTTTATGACTTTCTAAACATATATCATTATTTGACTGTTGCATGTATTCCTTAAAGAATTGTAATGATTTATCATTATCGGAGGAAAATAGTGTGAGGGCCAGATCAATATCGACAATTTGGGGATTAGCCAGGTATTCGACTATGCTAGTCCAATTCGACTCAAACACACTAGATGATAACCCGGCTTTAACGGGATTCTGATGAATATAACGTAGCACGGTAAGAAAATAACGAGGATCTTCTACAGGTTCACTCTTAAACCTATCTTGAAACAAATGGCCACATCTATCATACTTGTTATTGTACCAATAAACGTAGCTACTACTTATCCTTTGAACAACTTTCGAAACGGTCTCTTCTATTTCTTTCATCAATAAATGAATATGGTTATCCATTAGGCAGTAACCATATATTTGGCTACCGCTAACCTCTTTGAACCTTTTTAATGTATCTAAAAACCTTATTCTATCTTGATCATCCTCAAAGATAACCTGCCTATTAATGCCTCTTAACATAAGATGATACATTCCATTATAGCTTAGCTTTCTGGACTGTCTTACCATGACTTGTTCACCTCTCGGGGTTTAAGGGGGGTGGAATAGCTTGTACATTAGGGGATTTGGTAGAATTCTTGATATTTTTTGTATATTACCACAAAGTTCACCACTTCTGTGATAAATGTTCCACTTCATTACAAGTTACGTACTAGTTAAGCAGATTTCCTTATCATAACAAAAAGACATGTTCCCTCTTCATACTGGAAACATGTCTTTATTTATATCCTCTCACGTACTATAAACTCTCCTTTTTACAAACAGCATTTCTTTTAAAAAATCATTTTCTAAAATTAAATTTTTTCCTATTACTTTGAGCTGGAATACCATACTTTGTGCTAGCTTGAGCAAAAACCTTTGAAAACTTCGCCTCAATCTCTGGTAATTCATCGGCCTTTATTGGAGCAACTCTTACTAATAAACCATCTTCTACAATTCCTTCAACTAAGGATAGAAGGGCCTCTTCCTCATCCTGTCTTTCCATTGCAAGAAACTGGCGATTGTCGTGAACTAAATTACAGATAACAAGGTATTGACCGTTTTGTTCTGGATGTTCCAGGTCACCAATTGATATTTTCGTCGGTTTCCTAAAAATAGGTTTATCTAACCCCTTTTTCTTGCGTTTATAATCGTTGAAATTGATAACAATACCTTTCTCTGACATAAGATAAACGCTCCTCGCTTTTTGGATTTAGTTAGTAATTCTTATTGTACGTTCTCCATAGAGATTACGTGAATCATGCGCTAAACTTTTCCACTTAAGGTGCATTCTCAATATCAAAGGGCCTTTTACATTTTCCAGGTACAAAAAATAGCCTCTTATAGAAGGAAGGGCTATCTTATAAAGATTGATACTTTTAGCTTTCGTAAAAAAATCAATTCTATTCTATTTATTTCCAAACTTCATTACAAACATTCACTCATTACCATAATTGGTGTTTATTACCCACTCAAGTATTGAAAAAACCTTTCTCAAACAGCCTAACTTATACTGAATCCTCTTATCACCTACCTTTTCAGGAAATAAGTTGATACTCATATAAGTATAACATAGTTACGCTAAGTATTATATGTTATATCTTAAAATTCTGTTAATTCACAGGAGGAAAGGGACAGAAGCACCTTTCCTCTCCTATTACCAGATCTCTTCTACATATTCTGGATGGTCAATAAATGGATTACGATTGCCTTGGTAATTTGAGTAAATTAATTGGTTTCTTGATCTTTCAAAACTATCAACAGGATCCTCCTGGTGCCACTGTTTCAATGTTGAAATTTTTCCAAGGTATGGACCTCTCGTACCTACTTGATCAACTATTTCTAAATCTACTTCACCTTGATCGCCCTCATAGCGAACTGCCATGTAAAATATCATTCTAGCCACATCGCCTTTCACATCATCACGCGGCTCCCACGAATCAGAGTCATAATACGTATCAGTAGCTTCATAGAATGCATTTCCTCCGTTGTCGAAGTCAAGGTTCCCCCGCCTTGAATTCACCGATACATCTGTTGGTCGAAGATGATGAATATCTGTTCCAGCCCCCATTGTCGTTCCAAAATCACCATGAGATTTTGCCCAAACATGTTCTCTATTCCATTCATCTATATATCCTCCATTACTATATTTAGAAATGGAATTTCCAGTATAAAGCAACAAAACATTGTTTGAGTTATTTGGATCTTCATCCGTATGACGTAAAGCATCCCATACTTGACTATAGGATAACTCCCTGTGATCATCAATAATTTCATGAAGTGCCTGTTTCAGCGATACACCTGAAAGCCCATGAGCATCTTCATAATAACTATTTGGTGAAGAGCCGCTATCTCCACCTACACTACTATCATCGGAAATTGTATTTATTGATGTAATATTCTCTATTCCTTGGTGACTAAAATAAGGATCCCGTACACCTTCTACCTTCACCTTAGACCCTTTAAGACTAGGATTATTGTTAAGACCGAATTGGCTTCGATATTCTGAATCTAGTTTTACATACACCATATGGTTAGCTTCCGTTTCGTTTGGATCGTCGGCTAAAGCCAATGCATAGTTACTACTAAAATCACTTTGTTCTACATTGCTTACCGAAGTAGGTACTCCAACAACATACCCTTCAACAGTGACATCTGTTCCATCAGCCATACCTAATACTTCCTGAACAGTTACAAATGAAGTAGCTTGACTAATTGGAACAAACACAAAGAAAACTATACTAACTATGAACAGAATATTTCTTTTCAATTGTCAAAACACATCCTCTCTTTATTATCATATGTATTACAAACTAACTGAATTTAACACAGTTAGTTAATGGGACAAGGGACCTGTCCCTTTGTCCCTAAATTTGGTAAACTATAGGAATTATAGTTAGTTATATAGATAAGGGGAGTCTTACATTTATGAATGAGCATATTAAACAGGTTCAAGATGCAATGGACGAGATTAGTAAGGTTGTTATAGGGAAAGAAGATGTTATTGAAAAGTTATTTATTGCGTTATTATCAGATGGTCACGTTCTTCTTGAAAGTGTTCCCGGTTCCGGTAAAACGAAATTAGCGAATAGCTTTGCAAAAGTGATGAATGGTCAGTTTAGTAGAGTACAGTTTACACCAGACGTATTGCCAAGTGATGTAACTGGAATTCAATTTTTTAATCCACAAAAACAACAATTTGAGTTACGTACCGGTCCTGTCGTTACGAACATTCTATTAGCTGATGAAATCAACCGCGCCACACCTAAAACCCAATCAAGTTTACTAGAAGCAATGGGAGAACAACAAGCTACGGTTGACGGGGAAACGATTAAATTACCTAATCCATTTTTTGTTATAGCTACACAAAACCCTTTAGAGAATAACCATGGAACCTTTCCGTTACCAGAGGCACAATTAGATAGGTTTTTATTCAAGCTCGAAATGTCTTATCCTTCTTTTGAAGAAGAAAAGGATATTCTCCTATCCTATCGAACAAAAGAGCCAATTGATTTATTAAAAAGTAAATTGTCTATCGAATCTATTAGCGAATTAAAAAAGTCCGTAAAAGAAATTGAAACAGCGGATACGGTTGTGGACTACTGTTTACATATTGCTAGGGCTACTAGAGAGAACAGTGACATTGAAGTAGGAATTAGTACTCGGGCTGTATTAGGTTGGATACGTGCTTGCCAGGCACGTGCTTTATTGAAAGGAAGAAGTTATATCACACCAGATGATGCCAAAGATTTGATTGTACCTGTTTTTGAACACCGCCTTGTACTAAGTATGGAAGCAACTTTACGAAAATCTCCGGAACAAGTCATGAATGAAATAATAACAGCTATTGATGTTCCTGTTGAAATTGAGGCACCAGAATGATCCGTTGGAAAAAAGATCAAACAGATTCACAAAAACAGAATGGACTTTTAGTCAGCATAGGCATCCTATGTATCGCTATAGGTATCTTACTCAATCGTCCGTTATTATTTGTAGTTGCTGCTTTTATTTTTGCATTCGTTGTACTGAACATGACTTTTGCAAAAGTAGCAGGTCAAAAACTATTTCTTCAAAATAAAAAACAGACGCTCTCCATGTTTCCTGGTGACCAAGTAAAAGTACAATTAGTTATTTATAACCATTCCAAAATCCCAATTCAAAATGGAAAGCTAACCTTTTCCACAACAAGTGAATTGGAAGAAACAAGTTTCAAGATTGAATCAAAATTAGGTAACGAAACACGAAACGCCCTTCCCCTTTCTATTCCTAATACGAGCGAGGTAAAGGTGAATTTTTCTTTTCTAGCTAAACATCGTGGGATGACGAAACTAACGAAATTAAACTATACTTTCCCAAATATGTTTGGTTTTGATTTTATTTCATTGGTTCCTAGTCAAGTTTATGATACAGAGTTACTTGTTTTCCCTGAAGCTAAACAAGTAAGCGGTGTTGAAGAGTTGATCAGCAAAGCCTTTGGTAATAATCGTGCACTTGTTTCCCCATTTGAGGACGTCTTGGAAGCTATAGGAACAAGGGATTATGTATCTTCTGATTCTTTGCAGAGGGTTCACTGGAAGGCTAGTGCTAAAACACAAAAACTTCAAACAAAGGTATTTGAAAGAAAGTGGGATATGTCTTGGACAGTTGTCGTTAACGTGGCATCCTATAGTAGACTGGATAATGCCTACATGTCAAAAAAATTAGAAGACTATATCTCAGTTGCAACCTATCTTTGCTACAAAGCCACCGAAATTGGTTTTCCCATTGAATTACACATTAACATAAAGAGTCCAGGCAGCTATGGATATTTCCGAACAGAGCGTGGTGAAGGAGATAATCATTTAAAGATGCTGCTTAATCTTTTAGCACGCATAAAGAAACAGGAAATGCTTTTTACGATTACACACGTCATGTATCGAATCAATCAGCACTTGGCAGACCATCGCAACATTATTTTTGTCGGGGATAAACACGATTCCACTATTACTTATTTAAATGAATGGAAGAAAAAAGGTGTTCAAGTATTTCATATTCAACAGGAAGATGAAAACTATTGGATAGAAAAAATATAGAAGGGAGCGAACTTCATGGAAGCAAATTTATCCATCACTAGAGTATATCAATGGCTGAGTGAAGCAATTGCTTTTTATTTCCTGCTCCTCCCTTTCTTTTTTCTAGCGAACAGTGGATACCCATTTCTTAACTACTTTTTACTAATGATTGGTTCGATTATTTTACTTCCGATAGTCGGCTTGTTGACTAATAAATATCAATTCATCTTTATTGGAAGTATTTGTGTTATTACCGCTTGTGCATACTATTTGTTTCATTTCCCAATTTTCATCAGCATCCTTACTAGCTTTTTCTTTAGCTGGCGGTATATCTCACATCAAGAGATGGCTGATCAACAAAATCAATTGAAAATATTTGGGTTAACTATAGTAGCTGCCATTATGATTCTGATGTTCTCCAATAACCTAGAGGTTTTATTTATTGTTATCTTGCAATTCCTTGTAGTAGTCGGTGGGGGATTCTTAAGTAATATTTTTATTAAAAGTGAACAGCGTATTTCAAAAGGCAGATTAACTCTATTGCTCCTAGGAGTACCGATTATGATACTCGGCATTTTTTGGGTAATGTTCGATCTTTTTAGATGGTTGTATGTAAAAGTTGTTGATGCTGTTCTTTTCCTTACAGAAAAAATATTGACTATACTAGATAAGTGGATCGACATTAAATTACCTACACCTGATGCCGAAAAATCGGAACTTCAAGAGATGAAGCCTATGCAGGATAATCAAAACAAATTAGATCAGCTTGCTCAACAGAATGGGGAAGTAATTACACAATTGATTTATTGGACAATTAACGGATTAATAATACTTGGTATTGTGCTTGTTTCATTTGGCTTATACAAAAGATATGTCAATAAAGAAAAACAACGAAACCAAGAAGAATACGCTTCAATTAGCAACATAGATTCACCCAAGACGACATCACGTTTCCGAAAAAATTCCTTAGGTAAAAAGCCTGAACATCCAATACGTAGAGAGATTTTTGAATTAGAAAAATATAGTCGTAAATTAGGACTAGAAAGAAAACGAGGAGAAAGTCTAAATGATTGGTTCACGAGGTTAGAATTACCGATGGAACACACCTGCTTATACAAACAAGTCAGATACGGTAACCATATAGATCAACTAGCTAACGTACAAGAATTTAAAGAATCAATCAGAAAGATTAGAAAGCAAATGGAAGAAAAGTGAAAAAGTGGGACAAGAAGTTCATCCTCCTGTCCCACTTTAATTTGTTACACCTAGTTTTCTAGAGCCGTTAATAACACTTCTAAATTCTTATTCATCAATGTGAAATAGTCCTCATCTGCATCAATATCCTCTTCTGTTAGCACAGCTAAATTATGGATTTGAAGCGATTCAACCTTTGTTTCACTTTGAATAACTTTTGCTACTTTTGGTGTTACATTTTGTTCAAATAGTAAGTAATGAATTTCAAGTTCCTCGACTGTTTGAATGACTTCTTCTAACTGCTTTTGAGAAGGCTCATTTGTAGAAGATAATCCTGATATAGATATCTGCTCCAATCCATACGCTTCTTCCCAATAACCATATGCAGCATGAGTCACTAAGATTTCATTACGTTCCTTCGATTCTAGTTGATTATGAAAATCTTCATCTAATTTTTCAAGTTTGGTCTTCAAATCCGCAAAATTGGCTTCAAAATCTTGTTTTGCCTCTGGTTTCATCTCAATTAGGGTATTCTTTATATTTTCCGCTACTGAAATGGCACGGATTGGATCTAACCATACATGTGGATCAGCCTCGCCATGATTATGCTCTTCTTCTGTATGTGCCTCTTCACTGTGGCCCTCTTCTTCCATATGCGCTTCTTCGCTATGTTCTTCTTCCGTATGGGTCTCTTCACTGTGGCCTTCTTCACTATCGTGCTCATGCTCTGCTTCCTCTGTTGTACCATTGTGATCGTGTTCATGTTCACCCTGTAATAGGGATATTCCAGCCGAAGCTTCAACTGCAGTAACATCGTCTTTTAGTGCATCAATTATAGTTTCCGCATAAGCCTCCATGTCTACATTGTTATAAATAAATAAATCAGCTTCAGCAATTTCTAATACCGTTTTTGAAGTTGGTTCAAAAGTATGGGCATCCGTACCAGGTGGGAGAATAGAAGACACTTCTACATAATCTCCGCCAATTTGTTTTGTGAAATATTCCAATGGATACAATGTAGTATAAATATTTAAAGCACCCTTCTCTTCATTCCCTTCACTAGAAGTAGCTTTATTATCAGTTCCGCATGCACTTAATATAAAAATAGACATCAAAATTAAAACTAAGAATCTCGCATTCTTTTTCACATCTCATCCTCCTAAAAATTTAATTATTACATAACCATAACCATTACGATTTGTTTTTTCACATACTTTGATGCTTTGAATGACGCATTTGAGATAAAATCTGCAGTAACTTATAAAAACCTTTGGATGTGTGCTTGAACTCGTTCCGGCAGAATACTCCGCTTTCCGTGGGAAAGGAACAGTCTGAAGATCCCACAGCGAGTGTTCTTTGCGAGCGAGGAAGCTAAAGCGTTCCCCACGGAAAGCGAGCGTTTTTTAAGCAGCGCTGATTAAGCACTCATCTTCTAGAGTAGAGGAATGTTTCAAACTCTTACTAGTGATTCTATAGATATTACGACATAGGAGACAATCGGTCCGAAAAGAGCATTTCGGGTCGTAGTACTAAAGTAATTCTATAACTAACTATGTAACTATCCTAGAACAAAAACAAATCATAATAGTTACGATTTACAAATCAGATTATACCCCATAATCAAAACGATGTAAATAGTAATAATTACGTTTTATCTTGAATAATTGGCCTTTTATTAAGCAATCTGACTAGGTTACTACGTCAAACCTAAGTACTCATCCACCTTTTTCGAAAGATTTAACAATTGTATTATTTTTAACATCGGGACGGGGATCGTTCTTCTTGCACCTTCCCCCATCTTATCCCATCAACTATTTTCCTATATGCTTTTCTCCATTACAACGTAAGATCTCCCCCCTTTTATAAACGTTTCTTTTGTTTCTTCTAGACCAAATTTTTTATAAAAGCTTGTTTTATTTTCTCTTGCATTACACCAAATTTTCTCGACACCCCAGTTTCTTGCCTCATCAATGATGTAATTCAATAGCATTGTTCCATATCCTTTCCCTTGCATAGATTGCAGTGTTGCAAACTTTCTGAACTGACATGTCTTGTTATTAACAAAAACAGAGACAACCGAAACTAATATATCATCCTTAAATAAACCAAAGTGAATCCCTACATGATCATCTTTTAGTTTTATATAGTTAAATTCTTTATTTGGCCACATCACAGTATGTCTCGTTTCCCAGGCCTGTTCCTTTTCGATCTTATAAATCTCAATACCCATAATCGATCATCCTTTACAAAAGTTTATACTTTATCATAACCCTTTTACTCAAGTGCTTTTTAAAATAAACAACAGTTAAAAAAATACCCAATGTCTTAAGACATTGGGTCAATGGTTAGATTAGAATATTCTTGAATAGATTACTTCTTCGTATTTGAATGTTTTTCAGAAACAATACCTTGTTCTTTTGCTAGCTTTTTCGCAATTTGCGGCGCGTTCCATAATGATGGTAATAACAACAGGGAAACTGGAACTGCCGTTACAACAATCGAATTTTGGATAGCCGAGATACTATTTTCTCCAATTGATAACAGGACAACGGATAATATACCAAAGATTAATACCCAAAATACACGCGTCCATTTTTGAGGATTATCAGTACCAGATAATGTCACGGCAACAGTATAAGAAATGGAATCAACAGTTGTTGCCACAAAAACGATTGTGACAATTAAGAAGCCAATTGCTAATAGAAAACCTAGTGGTAGGTTATCCATAATTGCCATCACTACTGCCGGCATTCCACCTTCAGATAGTGGACCGGATATAGAACCTGGTTTATCAAGCTCTACTTTAATTCCAGTACCACCAATAACAGAAAACCAGAAGTTGGTAACGAGTGGTGCCACAATGGACACACCTAGAATTAAGTCTCGAATCGTACGTCCGCGAGAAATTTTTGCAATAAAGATCGCCATCATTGGTCCATACCCTAAAAACCAACCCCAAAAGAAGATGGTCCAAGCACCTAACCATGCTTTATCACCTTGGTATAATGCCATTGTCAACATGTTTTGCAAATGAAACCCCTCTGCAGATATAAACTTATTTAGAATAAACATAGTTGGACCTAAGATCAACATTGATACAGCTAAAATCACCGTTAAACCTATATTCATCCGACTTAAAAACTGAATACCTTTATCTACACCGGACGCCACCGAAATAGCTGCAATTACTACTAATGCACCAATTACTATAATGTTGGTAACGAGTGTATTAGGAATCCCAAATATGGAATGTAACCCATAACCGACTTGCAACCCTAAAAAGCCGATCGGGCCCATTGTCCCTGCAGCAACAGCAATTATAGATATGATGTCTGCTGTACTACCAATTACACTTTTATGGAAAATTTTCTCACCAAAGATCGGGTATAAAAACGATCTAGGTTTCATCGGATAACCTTTGTGATAATGAACGTACATTAATACAATGGTAGCTAATGTACCAAGGATTGCCCAAGCAAGAAAACCCCAATGAAGGAATGCTTGTGCTAATGCAGGTTCTATACCAACAGTCGTCGAGGAATTATCTATAAATAATGGGGGATTAGTGATAAAATGATACATCGGTTCAGAAGCCGCCCAGAAAACTCCACCACTCGCAAGTAGTGTACATAAGATCATTGCTATCCAACGATAATAACCATTCTCTGGCTTTTCCTTCTTACCTAGTCGGACTTTACCATACTTTGATAACGCTAAAATGATACCAATAATAAAATTAGCTAATAATAGTAGCTCCCAATAGGAACCGAAATATTTCGCACAGAAACTAAACGAAACATTAATCATGTTCTCCACCATTTCCAAATCATATATGGCGAATAACACAAATAAAATTAATAAACCTCCACTTACATAAAAAACGGTCTTATCTAATGTATTTTTTCTTTTGTTGTGATGCACTTTTTTCCTCCTAGTTTTTAGGAGCAAGTGCCTACAATAACGTCCCTCTTTTTCTGTCTTATTGTCATTGCAGACTGCTAGATGGGAAATTATTATTTAATAATTTACGAATCCAAAACCATCGGCTTGCTCAAATAATATAAAAGCCTATCTTACATATCTCCCTTTTAGGTCTAATCTAACTTTGTAATGTCTTTAATAACACGATTTTTAATTATATAGACATGTCCTAAACGTGTCAACTTGTGCATTCGATGCGCAGCCTTTTAACGATCATGTAACCGAATACCTATTTTCTCCATATGTATATATTGTATACATTAAGGAAAGGAGCAAGTATACTATGGATAATAGTAGTCTCCAAAATACGCCACAAACTAACAATAAGATTCACTTTGATAAAGAGCGGCTCTATTTTAATAAATGGGAAATGTATAAGCTGTTAGCACCGCATTCATTACCTTTTAAAATCCCATATACGGAATACTTTTCCGGTCCTGCTTTATATCAATTTGTATTCAGTCAGACACCTTTTTTTATAAAACCAGTAGACACTTGGGCCGGTAGGAATATTTCGCTTATAACACCTATGGATCAAGGTTTTCTATTGAAACACCCAAACGGATCTACAGAATTCCATCCTACTGTGGATGCTTTCATGCACAACATGCTTGGCCAATATTCCAAATACCAAACAATCATCCAACAACGAGCTCCTATCTTATCATATGATTCTAGAGCTTTTGATATACGTATCCACTTGCAACGGGATAAACATGGTAATTGGGTAAATGCTGGTGATTTGGTTAGAATAGGAGGAAAAGACGCTATCGTTTCAAATTTCCTGTCAAAAGGTGGAGGGATAGTCGAAACGGACTTTATTTTAGGTAACTTGTTTGATCATTATTATCTGCACACAATAATTGAAAATCTAAGTAATTCTGCATTTGCGATCGCAAACCTTCTAGATCAGTATTATCCTTTTATTGATATAGGTGCAGATTTTGGTATCGATCCATATGCAAACCTTTGGTTATTAGAAGTTAATACAAACGACCGAAATGGAAGGCCTGGTTACGATTTATTTAAGAAGCTACCAAATAAAACTACCTACAAACAAATGATTGCAAGAGACAAAGACAGAACGAAGGCATGGAAAAAACAAAAAAAAATGTTTTAGACCTGAAAGAAAAAGTATTTCAATCGATTAGGGTATTGAAAAAATCACCCTAATCGATTTATAATAGATAGTCATGGGTAAAAATGGTCGAGCTATGACAAAAGGTCACTCACTATTACATAATTTTGCTATTTCTAAGTGAAGCTATTATAGAGATACTAAGAAAGTAAATCAATTAGGGAGAGATGAGTAATGAGTTATCATAAAGAATTATTAAGTGTTATCACCAAAGCAAAGGATGAAAATATGGTAATAGCAGTTGATACGTCAACAAACGATTATCCAGTAGATACGATACGCAATATTTTATCTTTATTTGACGAGGTAAAGAAGAAAACTCCTTTAATTTTTGCGGATTATAAGATTAGAGAAATAACAGATACTGAAAAAGTTACCGAGATTCCATTAATGTCCCATGGTAAAGCTTCCTATACAGATGTATTGGAATGGGCAAAGGAAAATAAAGTAGACAAGCTATTCTACATTACTGATGTGACAGGGTACTTTTGGGAAGGTCAAGAAATTAACTTCGAGGTGTACTGGTTGATACCTGATCATTTCAAACCTAAGGTTCCATTCGGTAAATCGTTAAATCTAACAAAAGAACCATCTGCATAATAAGGGACAGGTCCCTTTTTTAGGGAATCGGGACACTGGACCTGTCCCTATGTCCCACGTTTTTGTATGATAGCATAAATACAGGTATCTCTCAGCTCCCTATCATCTGCCGATTTATCATCATTTTTTAAAATACCTTCTAAGTCATACCCCAATCTTTGTGGTATAGAACGACTCTTAGAGTTTTCTGGATCACATCTTATTTCTATTCTTTTAAAACCTAATTGCTTTAATCCAAATTGTGTCAATTTCTCAATAGCTTCCGTCATATAACCATTTCCACTAAACTTTGTAGCAATCCAATATCCTATTTCACTCTTAGGAATATCCCAATCTACTGTTTCATAACTAGTAATCCCTATAAAATCTTCTGTCTCTTTATGAAAAATTAAGTAACGAAAACTTTCTCTCTTTAAATAGTTAATATATGCTATTCTCGCACTACGTTCCGTTTCTTCAACAGACGGTAATGTTTGAGCAAATGGCAACCATAATTTTAATTCGTTAATTGAGTCTACTATTGCCTCATTAACTATTTTTCCATCCCCAGATGCGCTTGGTGCCCTTAGTATTAGTCTGTTTGTTTCTAATTGAGTCGGAATGTTTAATAATAATGGGTCCATCATCTTCTCTCCTATGTAACGTAGTGGTTTCTATATGTCTCTCCAATCCCACAACGTTAGATTTACTCTTACGTCACCAATTCAACAGCATCGCATGCATTTACACTCATATATTAAAAATTGAGATGTAATTACTAGAAATCCCCCATCAACTGTGACAGTTTTGGAAGGAAAAGTATGCGCAAAAGGCGTTTCTTTATCAAATTATCCCTATCATTTTAACATAAAAACCCAACTAGTTTTCTATGTTTTTATGTTAAACCACTGCTATTTATATCCCCTACCCTTCAAAAAAATATAAAACAATTATAGAACTACAACAACCATCAAATCGGTAAGAGAATTATGGATGCTTATTATGACTTAAAACAAAAGCGCCAATAAAACAGTGTTAATTATGCGAAACACTAGACTCCTAGTTCAGTACCCAATGCCCCTTTTCTTTATGGGCGTTGGGTTTTTTCAAATCGAAAAGATGACTATACTAAAATAGTGTAGATTTTTGTAATCTTATCTTCTATCATTTCACTAAAGATTATTACTCCTTTGTCCTCTTTACCACCACAGAATGGTCTTTAAGCTCATTAGCCATTTAATGCCTCCTCACCAATCCCATGACTTTAGTAATTTCTTATTATATAATTATCAATAGTTAGTCCGTTTCAATCCAATTCCCGTCAATTCTAGTAATAGTGTCATGAAAAAAATACATAGCTGGAAACATACATCCCGTATCCCTAATCCAAAGCTGTACTAGAATTTTTGGGTTGATTCTTTTGATTAACCAAAAATATATAGGGGGAGCGTAAAGTGGATTACACTTATCAAGATTCATTCCAATTGAGAGATTTTATCGTGAATAACAAACAAACATTTGAAAACTGCTTACTAGATGAAGCAGAAACGGTCAGAGACAAAATAGAAGAAATTCTCCAAATAGGAAATATAGACCTAGTTAACAACGCACATAAGTTAATAGTTTTTATAATCGATCAGGAGAAAAGAAAAATTGAGAAGTTTGCTGAACAAGAAGGTATTGCATGGGCGACACATTCCATTGCCTTGACCTTTAAACTAGAATGGATACAAGCAATTCGTAGGACTCTTTGGATTTTTATAAGAGAATACAGTAATCTAACTGACAAAATGAGCATCGACGATTTGTTCCATTTAGAAAATGATATAAATAGTGGTGTAGATGATTTCCTTAACCAATTTTTTATCAATTATTCAACCTTTAAAGACAGATTAATCAAGCAACAACGAAAGCTTGTAGAAAATTTATCGGTTCCTATTATCCCCATTAACCAATCTATTTCTATTTTGCCATTAATTGGTGAAATTGATGAACAAAGAGTTGAGATACTTAAAGAGAAAGCACTAAATGAAGTAGGCGAAAACCATATCCAAAAACTAATGATGGATGTATCAGGAGTAGCTGATATGGAAGATGATGTGATTAGTCAGTTATTAAAACTAATTGATAGTACCTCCATGATGGGATGCGAAACGATTATCACTGGTCTAAGGAAGGAGGTAGTACTTAAAATTACTGATCTCGGTATTAAATTAAATGAACAGACTAGAACATTCGTAACTCTACAACACGCACTAAGCGAATTCTTAATCCATTAGTTATGTGAGACAAAGGTATCGTCCCTTTGTCTCATTTTTAAAAGGTACATTTAAAACCTGAATCTATTCATTACCCACAGTGATCCTCTTCTCTGCCCTTCTATTTCTCCAATATCCCTTTTTTTAAACTAAAGGTTCTTAAAATTCAATTAAGAAATTGATGACCATACATTTTCTAGCTATTAACGTTCCTCGAATACTTAGGTGATTAATTGGAAATATAAAACAGACTAACCTTTTAAAAGGGGGAATTGGATTGGACTTACATTTCGTATGGAAATCAGTCTTAATCGTTCTGGGCGGAATTCTTATCCTTAGATTAGCAGGGAGAAAATCCGTCTCACAGTTGACCGTAGCACAAACCGTTATGATGGTAGCAGTTGGTTCCTTAATTATTCAGCCTGTAAGCGAACGGAACATTTGGATTACGTTGTTAATAACTTTTTTGATGGTTCTGACACTTATTTTCGTTGAAAACCTCGTTCTAAGATTTGATAAAGCAGAGACATTCATTTATGGAAAATCTAAGCTGGTCATTGAAGATGGTAAAATTATGGAAAAAAATCTTAGAAAACTGCGTCTTACTGTTGACATGTTGGAACTACGTCTAAGACAGCAAAACGTCCAGAGCATTGCTGACGTCAAATGGGCTACAGTTGAATCTAATGGACAACTGGGATTCATGTTAAAAACAAACAAGCAATATGCAACAAAGGAGGATATTCAAATGCTGATGGAGTTCATTCAAGGAATGAATGAACATTCAACAAGAGAACAACTTACCGAAAAGTCGAATTCCAAAAATAATATCTTCTCAGAAGTAAAAACTGGCAACCACAACCAAGACCCACCAACTAAATTGAATTGAGGAGGATTAGATGAGCAAAAAACAAAAAAGTAACCAGTTTATTTTCACACTTATGCAGTGGATTATTTTAGGAACCATAATTGGAATAGTTGTTGGATCGGCAACTGCTTTTTTATTAGAAATTAACGATTACTTAGGGGCAGTGCGTGAAAAGAAGGACTGGCTAATATACCTTCTCCCTATATCAGGTATAGTCATAGGCTATATATATATGAACTACGGAAAGGTTTATGTAGCCGATAACTTACATGATGCAGCAAAACTTAACAATTTAGTTATTGAAGCAGTTCATGGGAAGAAAAAAATATTAAAACGTATGGGGCCGATAGCCTATATATCCACCTTTCTTACAGTCTTTTTCGGCGGTTCAACAGGTAGAGAAGGCGCTGCTGTTCAAATGGGGACAAGTATTGCCGAATCCGTAAACAAACTATTAAAGGTAAATTTATTCGACAAACGACTTTATATTATGAGTGGGATTAGTGCAGGATTCGGGGCTGCTTTCGGTACGCCTTTGGCTGGTACATTTTTCGGCATGGAAATGGCCATTTTAGGAATGCTCAAATTTGAAGCAATTATCCCTTGCTTAGTTGCAAGTTATGTTGCACATTTCATTACTACTGGTGCATGGGGAGTTCATCACGAAGAGCTACTCATTCAAGCCGTACCTGATCTGTCTGTTCTTACCTTTATAAAAGTGATCGGTTTATCTATTATTTTTGGACTATTAAGTGTGGGTTACAGTCAACTGAGACATGGAATACAACATTATTCCGAGAAATTATTTAAGAAAAACCACATGAAGAGAGCATTTACTGGTGGGCTTATTATTGTCCTTCTCACCGTTATTGTGGGGTCACAAGACTACAATGGCCGCGGTCTAAATATGTTACAACAATCATTTTCTGGAGACGTAACACCCTTTGCTTTTTTGGCTAAACTTATATTTACAGCTATAACACTCGGATTTGGTTTTGTTGGTGGGGAAGCAATCCCTTTATTTTTCATGGGGGCAACTTTAGGTAATACCCTTCATAATTTTATCGATATGCCGCTAACTTTTCTTGCTGCCTTAGGATTAATCGCAACGTTTAGCGGGGGCACAAATACCCCTATAACCTCTTTCTTTTTAGCCTTAGAAATGTTTAAAGGTGAAGGAATTGAGTATTTCTTTGTTGCTTGTATTGTTAGTTACATTGTTTCAGGTAATCATGGATTGTGGCCTTCTCAACAAATTTATGAACCGAAAAGCAAATTGTTCTCTATCGCAAATGGGGAGACAATTGAAAAAGTTAAAAAAAAAAGAGAATAGAAATTCAAAATATAATTAATTATTTTAGAAACAAAGTAGGCATTACCTCTAACATAGTAGGCAAGTGTAGAAAGGTTATTTCCTAACTTAATGCTCCATTAACTTTTTAATCCATTTCATACCAATTTTTGCTTGGCAAATGTTATGATGGTTATTAGATTAACTAATATCTTTCATGCAAGGAGTTTTAATATGACACAAAAGGCTATAACTCGTAACAATGTTAAAGTGAGGGGTACAGGAAAACAGCCAATGATATTCGCTCCAGGCTTTAATTTTGATCAAAACGTTTGGTCAAAGGTATCTAAAGAATTTGAGAAAGACTACCAAGTTGTTTTATTTGATTATGTTGGATTTGGAGAATCTGATATACATGCTTATGATCCAAGTAAATACAGTACTATAACTGGTTATGTAGAAGACTTATTAGATATCTGTTCAGAATTGAATATGAGTGAAGCCGTCTTTATTGGCCATTCAATCGGAAGTATGATCGGAATGCTTGCATCCATTAAAGCTCCTAATCTCTTTTCAAAACTAATTATGATTGGCCCTTCTCCTTATTTACAAAATGAACCACCCCATTATATTGGAGGATTTGAAAAAGAAGATCTAACTGGACTGATGGACATGTTGGACAAAAATTATATGAGTTGGGCTACAAATGTTGCAGCAACAATTGTAAATGATCCAACCAGCTCTAACATCGCGACCGAAATCGAGGATCTTTTTAGTCAGAATGATCCATACATTACACGCAAATTTGCAGATGTTGTTTTCTTTTCAGATAACCGTAAATACATTCCACAAGTTACAGTTCCATCATTCATTATTCAGTGCTCTGACGACATATTTGTGCCAACTACCGTTGCGGAATACATGCACAAACATTTATCTAATTCAACTATTACGTATGCAAAAGCTATTGGGCACTGTCCGCATCTTAGCCACCCCAATGAAACGATTGATATAATCAATGAATACCTCAACATAGAAAAAGAAATTACTATAAATAATTAGGCGGGCTTAGCAAATGAATGATACACTCGATCAGTTACCTGGTGGTTTTCTAACAATGTCAAAAGAATATAATATATTAACGATCAATCAACCGTTATTAACGATGCTCGGATATACTTCAAACCATCAATTGATAGGACAAAGCATTCGAACCATCCTTTCTAAGTCGACCATCACATTCTTTCAATTTATTCTGTATCCTATCATTGCACAAAAACATCGTGCAGATGAAATACACATAGAACTGAAGTCGAATAGTGGTAATCTAATCCCCGCTTTAATTTATGCATCAGATAAAAAGGATGGGGAAATTTCGTGCGTTATCGTACCTAGTAGTAAACGGGTAGAATATGAAAAACAGCTGATTCAAGCTAACAAAGTTGCTGAACAACGATTAGAGGAAAAGAATTACATAAATGAACAATTAAAAATCGCCTTAAAAAACCTAGAAGAAAAACAAGAAGAACTTGTTAAAGTTAATCAACAAAATCACAAGTACAGAGTGGATACACAAAGGGAATTGGAGTTAGCAAAGAAAATACAAGAAACATCGCTTACAGATGATATCGCTAATGAGCAACTGCAAATTGAATCGTATTATAACGCATCCCATGAATTATCTGGGGATATATACGGCTTCTATCAAATTAATAAAAGTCAATACGGTGTTATTTTATTAGATGTGATGGGGCACGGGATATCTTCTGCACTAATTACTATGTCACTTGAAGCCTTATTCCAAAGGCTAATTTCTAAAGGGATGCCAACTGACTTAGTATTGAAAGAACTAGACGATCATTTGCATGCTCTATTTTATAATAATGAAGACGCCTGGCATTATTGTACCGCCATTTACCTTTTCATTGATACCGAAAGACAAACAATTGAATATATTAATGCAGGCCATCCACCAGCACTGTACCAGGATAGTCATGGTCAACAAAAAGAACTTAACACATCCACTCCCCCCATCGGGACATTCAAGGGAATTGATTTCAGATCAACAAGTTTTTCTTATCAAAAAGGTTCGAAGCTACTTCTCTACACAGACGGTATTTCTGAACCTCTCGGACAAGATAAATTGGCCAGTTTATTAAAGGAAAATACAACAACACCATTAACTCAAGTTAAACAAAATATCTTACACTCTCTCGAAAATGAAAGCAACCATTACTATAAAAACGATGATCAATGCTTCATCCTAATAGATTTAAAATAAATGTAACAAAGGGGCTAGGTCCCTTATCCCTTTTATCAATAATAAAAAACAGGACGTGGGAAACCGTCCCTCGTCCTGTTTTAAGGCAACAAATAAATTAATACGCAGAAAAAGTGGGTTATCGTACCTGCGACTACAAATAGGTGCCAGACCGCATGATGAAATTTAAATGCCCTCCACACATAAAATACTGCACCTAATGTATAACAGACGCCACCAATCACTAACAAGGTAACACCATTAGGATGTAAATTATTTGTAATATCATTCCACCCTAAAACAATTAACCAACCCATCACTACATATAGGACCGTTGAAGTGAAAAGATATTTCTTAACAAAAAAGGCTTTAAAAACAGTACCTGCAATAGCTAGTCCCCATACTATTCCGAATAATGTCCAACCTGTTGCACCGTCCATCACTAGAAATGTAAAGGGCGTATAACTCCCAGCAATAAATAAGTAGATCGATGAATGGTCAAAAATTTCAAAAAGGTCTTTTGCCTTCCCCTTTGGAAGGGCGTGTACCATTGTTGATGACATATATAAAATAAACATGCTTGAACCGAATATTGTAAAACTCACGACATGCCATGCTGTTCCGTGAAGTGCAGCAAAAACGATTAGAACAACTAATCCCGCCACACTCAAAACTGCTCCGATTCCATGTGTTATTGCATTTGCTATTTCCTCACCTTTTGAAAAGGTATGTGTTTCTGCCAATTAGATCATCCCTTAATTTTTTATTATTTACTTACCTTGTTACATTTTTCACATTAACAGTGTAATAACTCTATCTTGTCTAACTGACCAACTCCTAACTAGCTGTATCCCAATGTGCTTCTTTGCGTTTTCTGTGTGGACATGGTTTGCTATCAAATTTCCACTCCTCTTTTTAGAATTATAACAAATAAAACACAAAGAAAATATGAAATACTTCCTCAATTCCTTAAGTCATGACAGATGTCATATACTAATAATTCTACAAATCTTCCAAGGGGTTATTATCATTTTATGGCTCCACGCCTATTCTTACTATTAATCTCACAAAAAAAAGTGTGGTTACCATAATAGTAATCACACCTGGTCAGATTATTCATTTAAAATTTGTTCTTTAAACTTTACTATTTTTCAATAAATCTTCAACGAGCACTCCATTTATTTTTAAACCAGTTATATTACAATCAAGTATATCCAAACCTGATAAGTTACAATTTTTCATGATTCCGTTCGTTAGGTCGCAGTTGTCAAAACTAATAGGTTTGTACTTACCTTTAGGATCAAAGTTCCCCTCCCCCTCCAATGGGAAGACTACACTTCGAAATTCTGTGCCATATAAATGGACATGATCGATAACAGCATGAGTAAAATTAGCATGTTGGATCTTAACACCAGACATGTTAACATCACTTAACAGCATGTTACTCATATTAACATTATTAATAGTTGTCTTTGCCAAACTTACATTATCAATGATAAGCTCCTCTGCATTTACCTCTTCCCACTTTGAACCTGAAATGTCTACCTTTTGCAAATCACATTTTTTCATATCCAGTCCCATTATACCCCACCTCTCATCCACTTTATAATACATACAAATTCGCACGTATTTCTAATAATCCTTCTTTCTAATTGTTATTTTTTTGTAAAAGTGGAAGTTAATGAGTGATATCAATAAAAAGACAATAGAGCCCTTCTTTTTCTAAATATCCAATAGTTAGAATTATAGTAACTGACAAATCATCAGCATATTTCCATCAGGGTCTTTTATGTTAAAAGAGTGACCATGTTCAATGTCAGTAACTATTTCCACTCCTTTTCCCTTCATAAATTGGAATGCTTCGTGGATATCATGAGTGTTAAAATGAAACATTGGAGTCCTTGCATAAGTATCTTCTCTATAAATTTTACTATCCAACACTATATTTAATCCATTATTATCTAAAGGAATACAGCACAGATGACCTGCTAATATATCATATTTTGGTTCTAAATTTAGAATAGAACAATACCAATCACGAGCAGCCTTAATATCACTAACTGCAATAAATATAGCACCAACTTTATTTAAAATAACACCCATATCAAGAGCGCCCCTCTCCTATTTGTAAACGTTAAATCCATCCTTTTTTCGTCTTCTCTTTATCAAAATGGTTACTAATAAAATAAAGCTAATAATTAAACCGGCGTATATAATTCGTGAGTACATTTCCATATAGCCAACTATCACTTCCCAAGATGCTCCAACTGAGGAACCTAAATAAACGAGTACTGTGTTCCAAACCAGGGTACCTAAGGTAGTAAACAATAGAAATAAGCCAATATTCATTCGGGACATCCCGGCAGGTATTGAAATTAAGCTACGAATTAATGGGATAAAACGGCAAAAAAATACCGTCCACGATCCATACTTATCGAACCAGGCATCTGCTCTCCTAACATCACGCCTTGTTATTCTAAGAAAATGTCCCCATTTATCTACCACCCGTTCCACCTTTTGAAAATCAAGTTGTAGACCAATGATATACAGAATAATAGCTCCAACTACCGAACCTGCAGTTGACGCAATAATAACACCAATAACACTCATATTTGATGTTATTGTCATAAACCCTCCAAACGTTAATATTACTTCGGAAGGTATTGGTGGAAATACATTTTCTAGTGCAATTAACATCATAATACCGAAATAGCCATACTCGTTCATAATTTGGGTCAACCAATTCTCCATATACTTCTCCTCTGAAAAATCATATTGCTATCACTTAGTTTTGTTCGATTAAAATTATTTTGAGCTAACAAATCAAATTACTACTACAAAATTTTTATATACTAACTATTCTCTTCACCTACGCTTTATCCCCTGATTGATGATAGATAGGAACTCCTTTTTGTGCGCTTACACATAATTATTAGGGTTAGGTGATGCAGATGGATTTCCTACAATTCACTAACTCCAACATCACTTTTTTCCAAGCTAACTTCTGAATCCCCACAAGCTGATACTAACAAAAGAAGTAAGATAACAAAGATAATCGATCGCTTTTTCATCCAATCTCCTCTTTTCTTTGAGTGGCATAATTAACTAAGTACCTTTTCAAATTCGGATATATATTTATAACACCTTTATATTAACATTTTTTTCCTTTAAGATAGTACAATTATTTTACATTGAACCGTTACCACACATAAATACTTCCTTACAAAATGAAATTTTCACACTAACTTTTATAAAATATAAGTACTTGGGAAACATTAGTTATGAGGTGATTTCTTTGGCTAAAGACAATATTAAACTAACATCGTCTGAAATCGGCACTTTGTGGGGACAATATGTTAACGGAACTGCTGTTGACACTGTGAATAAATATATGCTTTCGATAATAGAAGATGAAAAAATTAAATCAGTATTTGAAGATGCTATAGAAACCTTTGCAAAACAAAAACAACAGCTAACAACTTTCCTCGAAAAGGATGGTTTCCCAATACCAATTGGCTTTTCAGAATCAGATTTAAACAAAGGAACTAAACGGCTTTTCTCGGATATATTTTGTTTACACTATTTACATATTATGACGTTACACGGAGTATTAGGACACACAACATCTCTAACCACTTCCGTCAGAAAAGATTTACGATATTTTTATGACTCCTGTGATAACGATGGAAAAAGAATGTACCATCAGACAACAGAATTACTTTTAGAAAAGGGGCATTTCCAAAGAGATCCCTATTTCTATCCTAATACTAATCCAGAATTTATAGAGGGTAATAAATTCCTTGATGGATTCTTTGGCGAAAAACGCCCATTAGCCGCAACAGAAATTGTTGCACTTTCTCAAAATATGAAAAAGAAGATACTAGGGAAAGCTTTGTCTATCGGGTTCAGTCAAGTAACAAAGTCAGAAGAAATTAGAAAATTTTTAAAAACGGCGCAAAAGGTTTCAGATGAGCAGATTCAATCATTCGGAAAAATACTTCACGGAGACAATTTACCGATCCCCATGTCTTGGGAAACAGAGGTTACTGATTCTCAAGATGCACCTTTCTCAGACAAATTAATGCTGTATCATGTTGGATTTCTATTACAAGCAGCACAATCTTATCATGGCGCTGGACTATCCTCGGCGATGCGAATTGACCTTGTCACAACCTATGAAAAAATTATTTTAAAGAACTTAACAGTTACAAAAGATTGGTTCGACATTATGACAAACAATAAATGGCTAGAGCAACCACCCCTTTCTCCAAATAGAAAGGAAATCGCAAAAGACAAATAACTGTTACTTAAAAATAACCATCCGATTAAGGATGGTTATTTTCCTGTTCTAACCTACACTATCTCTTACCTACTTTAAAATTATTTCAAATTAATTTCATTGGAAAAATTATGAATAAGAAGAAGAAACTATAGTTAAACTACTACAAGAAAGGAGAAATTTTGACATGACACAACAAGAACACTTTCAACACATACAATCGATAAAAGCAGATCTGGATCAAAGCTTTTCTGATTATTGGCGCTCCTACTCTGATTTCCAATCGTGGCAGTTCTGGGTTGTACTTGCCTTATTCATCATTCCCTTGATTGTTTTGTTTTTCAAAATCGACCGGAGTAAAATTTTCCTGTTAGTAGTATATGGATATTCTATTCATGTATTAGCAGCTTATTTAGATGCATTTGGAATGAGAAAATTGTGGTGGGATTATCCTTATGTAGCATTCCCACAACTTCCAGGAAGTATCGGCATCGACGCCTCCTTTATACCTGTTTACTTCATGCTCATGTATCAATGGTGTATAAATAAGAAAAAGAGTTATTGGATATATGCAACCATCTCCTGTATAGGTTTTACTTTCATATTTAAACCATTGTTACTCACCATTAATTTATTTGAAATGAATACTAGTTGGTTTTTATTACTCTCCGCTTATCTATTTGGTGCCTTTGCTGCAAAAATAATTACTGAAATTTTCATTAAAATATCCGGTACTCGTAATAGTTATAAATAACTTATTATGAGTACTTTTTATCTCATTCCATTTAAATAATATTGAAATTTAAAACTAACATGAACCACAATAAACCAAAATGTACTACTTTAGAATCTAGTAAGTGCAACTTCCTGTACTTTACCAATTCCATCTCTAATTATTTGATCCGCTTGATCAGGCATTGCATTATGCCCTTCTATAATTACCTCATCGATAATTTCCATTCCAAAAATACCTCCAAAGACATTACGGACATAATTAATAGACATGTCCATTTGTCCCATTTCTGGAGTAGAATATACGCCACCACGCGCATTTAACAGGATCACTTTCTTTTCCTTCATTAACGGAATCATGCTCCCGTCTTCACTATAATTGAATGTAAACCCTGGTGAATATACATAATCTATAAACGTCTGAAGTTTAGCCGGGATCGTTAAATTCCACATTGGAAATGCTAGCACAATTACATCTGCAGAAGTTATCGAATCCATTGCCTTTTGTTTAGCATTTATAATACGTTGCTCTATTTCAGTTAACGAACTTCCATTTTCCAACTTATTGAAAGCATTAAATAAATCCTGACCAAAGTAAGGCATATCTTCAGAGAAAACGTCATAGCTAGTCACGTTCAAACCTTCAGTTCCATTGATAGCTTCCATAAACGTTTCATACATTTTACTTGTAATCGATTCTGATACAGGACGATCATTCGCTTTTACTATTAATATATTCATTTCTTAAAATCCCCCAATTTAAATTATGTCTTTACCTTTGTGAATAAGTACACTAATCATTATGTGAAAGAAAACACATAAAAACAAGTAAGCACTTATAAGAAACCAGGTTTCTTTTAGGATACTATTGAAGGATATAATCACCCATGTAAGCGACTTAACTTTTGACATCCATTCTTTTAAAACACTTAGACTATGCATACTCCAACTGCTACTGACTCTCAGGTAATTGATTCTACCATCTTGGATTATTACAGTTTTGTGAACACACTTAATACAAGAAAATCCCACATCATTTATCGATAAACGAATAGAGATTAGAAACATATATAACAATGCCCGATAGGATCTATATGCTGCCTTTTTCAAATTTCACTTACTTGATTTTATCGAAACCACTCTGTCAAAAGCACCATAGCTACAAAACCCATTATGAAGGCCAATGTAGATGCTCTCTCATTTCCATCCCCATGACTTTCTGGGATTAATTCCTTATACACGACAAAGAGCATCGATCCTGCTGCAAAAGCTAGGCCATAAGGTACAATATATTCAAAGGCTCCTCCAAAGAACACACCAACTAATCCGGCACACATCTCTATCATTCCCGTTAAGGTAGCAATAAGAATCGCTTTTAGTCGCCCGACATTTTGAGTTACTAAAAATAGTGCAACTAAGAATCCATCTGGAACATTTTGTAAACCAATGGCAAAGGAAACAAGCGATCCTATATCTCCACCGTTATTGACATTACTAATCCCTACAGACAGGCCTTCTGGTAAGTTATGTAAAGACATCGCAATTAAAAATAAAACGATTACCCCTGAACGATCCGTTGAATCACCAGAGTGATCTAGATCAACGTGAGGAACTATACCTTCTAACAAAGTCAAAACCAAAGTACCAATTAATACTCCAATTACCATAATAGGCAAATTAGATAGTTTGATAGCGGATGGAATCAGACCATACGCTGCTGCTGCAACCATAATACCAGCAGTATAGGCTAACAATACATCCTTTCCCTTATGCGAAATATTCTTAATCAATAAGACTGGCAAAGCACCTAAGCTCGTACAAAACGACGACAGTATGATAGGCAATAAAAACATTTGCATCCTCCAATTTTTTCTTTAACCATTAACTTCTGAAAAACAGTTAATATTCTTTCAAGGTTAATTTATTAAAGTTTAATGATTATAATTCCAACTTTAACCAATTAATTTAAATAAGCTTGCTTTTTTGTCGTCTGCAAGTATGTTTAATTTTGAAGCCTTTCATTCCAAACTAAATAATATAGGTATATATACCTAGATACTATTGACTGTTTTTGTATTATTATGGAGTTACTTGTAATATTTTGTCGTATAAGGAGGAATTTTTATTATGTTTAATCGGAAAGAGAAAGATCAAAAACTGACTGTTCGTGAGAAAGACATGGTCAGACGTAATGGTGCAGTTAATATTGCACAATCTGCTGTCACTTTTTTAATCGTTGGAATAATAGCTTTTAATTTTACGATGGATACGGTACCTATATTGGTGTACTATCTTGCTGTTTGGGGTTCCTACTTCTTTCTACACGTGAAGCGCAAGGCAATCTTTCATATTAAATACATTGCGATAGTCGGAACTATATTATCGACAACTCTATCTATCGTAACCACCCCATCACAAATGAACTTTATCACGATTATTTATATTATTATTCTTGCACTAATCTACATGGATACAAAGCTATCGATCGCAACAGGTATTTACGGATTGTTGGTAGTCATCTATATAAGTGTTGCGCAAGGAGAAAAACTAGGTTTAAGTGAAACTGACCAGGCTACTTACTTTATTTAC
The DNA here is from genome assembly GCF_014280935.1 of Aquibacillus kalidii. Taxonomy (GTDB): domain Bacteria; phylum Bacillota; class Bacilli; order Bacillales; family Amphibacillaceae; genus Aquibacillus_D; species Aquibacillus_D kalidii. Next base: position 33,904 of record NZ_JACLZI010000013.1, on the reverse strand, counting down.
TTTATATTAATTGCCATCGTAACATTCGCACTTATTCGTATATCTAACTTTATGATGAAAGAAATTGATGAATCACGTGCAGCAGCTGAAAAAATGTCTGCTGAACAAGCATTACAGAAACAAGAATTAGTAGATCTAGTCGAAACAGTATCTAAAAAAGCAGAATTCATCGCACATAGCAGTGAGCAAAGCAATACATCCTTTAACGAAATGAGCATCGCCTTCCAGGAGATTGCTTCAGGATCCAGCTCACAAAGTGAATCAACACAAAGCATTAATGAGTCCGTAACTGTAATGAGTGATGAGCTTGAACAAATGTCCGGGATGATGAAGACTCTATCAGAAGAGTCTAGTAGAACAACTGATTTATCACAGACAGGACACAAACAAGTAACATCATTAACACAAACCATTGAAGATTTTAAAACTGAAATTGATAGCATGTCTCAGGAGATTAGTCAGCTTATAGAAAACCTAAACGAAACAAATCAGTTCAGTAATACAATAAAAGAAATTGCTGACCAGACAAACCTATTATCACTGAACGCTAGCATCGAAGCAGCTAGAGCAGGAGAGCATGGTAAAGGCTTCGCCGTTGTAGCCAATGAAATTCGGAAGCTTGCTGAAATGTCGACAGACTCTGCAGAGAAAATTTCTGAGCAGCTACACCAGTTCTCACAGCAATCAGACCAGACACGCAAGAAAATGCTACAGGTGGCTGAGCGTATGGCAGAAAGCTACCAGTTAACAGAAGAAACTAGTGGATCGTTCCAACAAATCAACTCTGCTATCCACCAGCTAAACGAATTATCTACTTCCAGCACAGAGATTATGCAATCTGTTAATAATTCGATCAAAACAATTAGTGGATCAACGGAAGAACTGGCTGCCTTCAGTCAGGAATCCAGTGCATCAATTGAGCAAGTTACAGCAACCTTGGATAATGTATTAGACAGCAACACCAACGTCCTACAGCACTTGAAAGAGTTGGAAGAGACGTTAAAGCAAAATAAAGATGTTTAATATTTTATAGAGAAGCATCCAGTGAAAAAAATAATGCTCAAATTTTATAGTCGATGTAACAATGACAAACACTCGCCCTCTTTGGCGAGTGTTTGTTTTAATTATGAAGTTTTGCTTGTTCAGTCAACCTAGCAGACCAAATAATAAGTTCAACGTAATCAAAAATACTCTACAAAGAGAATTATTAAAAATATCATGAAACTTGGTCTAGATGATGTCCTAATATCACACCAGCCAAGTATTTTTAATTATAATCACTGGTAAACCTGATTATTTACTAAGAGGGCATGGGCATCCATTTATAATGACTGAACACGTTGAAATTCTGTGATAGTGCTTGGATTCGGAAAATAATGTACAAAAAACCTATATTAAAGTCAATTTTCATGGATCTTAATGATACGTTCATCTTAATCTATTTCAGTATTATTGCCATTTCTTTGTTGACTCTCTCATGTATATTAAACTATAATACTCCCGAAAACGTTTTCATCGTGTTGTTCTTTTATAAATTTAGTAATAGTTTTACAACTCAATCCGAGATGAGAAGAATACGTGAAAGTCTTTAAACCAGTATTCATAGTTACATTATGCTTAACATTAGCCCTTTCTAATTTTTCAGTTACATCTGCATCAACAATTTATAACAGTTCTATAGACAACACTTATGTGTTTTAAGACGATCATAATAATAAGGTTGAATCGCAACTGCTGGCTCAGCTTTACTTAATGGTATATTTACTAAAAATATGGATACAAGTGTTCATTATCAAATAAGATGGGAAACTTGGTTAGGAATTGTAAAAGGATGGAACTACACTAAAAATAAAGGTACTAAATATATAAGAGTTCTCGTTGAAAAGAGACAACAAGAAAAGCTACTGGTGAAGGACCTGTTGGATATGTCTTTAATTTTGATCACTTTTTACAAGATTCTATTGTCGGATATACAAATAGGTCATATCTTATTGATAGGAGGACAGATCTATGCCAACTGAGTTTTCCAGATTTGAAAGAATAGCAAGGAAAGGGAAAATGGTTTTTTTTGTTTATTATCCTCTGTCTATATCAATAATAAGTACCTTAGTTGTTCTAGTAGGTGGGTTTATTTGGGGGATGTTTACGTATGGAGTATCTGAAACTTTAATAAGTTATAAAGAAATCTATTTAGTTAATGAAGTTTACTATTTTATGTTCTTAATCGCTATAGTTATATCAGCTACAAATATTTTCTATTTTATTTATTCAAAAAAACGTTCTAATTAAATGGCTCCCCTCACGTAATAGTGAGGGGAGCCATTTAATTAGAACCAGTTAACAACTCTCTCAGGATCATTATGGAAAGAAAAAGAACATGAATTTATTTTTTGAATTAAGATGGATCGCATTTTCATCCAACAACGCCCACTACTTGGTGAAGACGATTTACAAAGCGAGTTGGAAATAGATATATATTCTTGCTGCATGATTTGAGACATACTTCTGCTACCCGTTTAATTAATCAGGGTGTTCATGGAAAATAATTTCTGAGCATTAGGTCATGCATTAGAAATTGCAGATCAAGAAGCAGCGAGCATTTCCGTTAAAAAACAGCAAAAAATAAGTTTCGTCCCCCCAATACTTCCCCATATCTAGGTTTCTAGTCATTCCCCTACAAATTAAAACCCCCTCGAAACCAGTGGTATCAAGGGGGTTAAGAAATTATTCCGATTGGGTTCGAACCAACGACCTCCACCCTGTCAAGGTGGCGCTCTCCCAGCTGAGCTACGGAATACTGTTATATCAATGAATAAGTCCTCTGTGGACTCAACACGGTATTTTGATTTGTTGAACACTGGGTTGTGTTCAATATGGTACATAGTATAATAGTTAATTTTTGAGATTGTCAAGGCTAACTTTCACCATTATCCCAAGAGAATAGACTACAATCGTGTCTAATTTTGTTATAATTGCTATTATAGGGAACTGTGGAAGGAGAGAAGTTAGTTATGACATTATTACTAGAAGAAAGAATAACAAATCATGATACATATACAAAGATAGAAAGAATCATTCAGCTTTCGGAAACTTTTAATAGTGTTCCATCAGAACAAGTTTCCAAGTCTGAACGGTTAAGTGAAACATTTAATATCTTAAAAGAAGCTCTTGATAGAGCAGACCCGTTGCTAATCTCAACAACTACACTTCAAAACATGAACAGTCATGTTACAAACATTCTTAATGAATTAAATAGCTACAATAGTAACAAGAATGTTCAACACTTGAACAATGCTACTACTCACCTTGAGAAATTAATACCATTTTTCTCACAAGTAATGGTAACGAGAACACCAGAAGATATTGAAGGTGTTAGAAATGCTGTAATAGCCTTTAGAAAGTCTATTGGTCAACATTTGGCTAATGTGGAAAGAGAAGCAAATGAAGCCTTTTCAGCTTTAGACCAAAACCAAAACAAGTTAAATGAACTAACAAGTTCTATTGAGGGTCAGAAAACTCGCTTGGACTCAATTATCTCTGATTTTCAAGAAAAATTTCTAAATGGACAAGCTGAAAGAAATGAAAAAACTGAGCAGTTAATAGAAGACACTAAAAGTGAAATAAATAAATATATATCCGATAACAGTAAATCTGTTAGTGAACTAATAAAAAAACAACGAGAAGAACATAACAACCAGATAAATAAAAATGAAATAGAATATGACGAACAAATGGCAAATCAAGAGAAAGAATATCTCAAGCAATTTGAAAAAATGGAAAAAATGAATAAAGAAGCTGAAAAAATTCTTGGTTTAATGAGCATGAAAGGACTAGCACAAGGTTATCAAAAAATTGCCAATAGTGAAGGAAGAAAGTCTCTTACTTGGAATGTAATATCAATTCTTTCATTACTTGGAGTTCTTTGGTTTGGTTATCAATATATTATTTTGCACGAAGGAGAAATGACTTGGACTGCTTTAATTAGTAGAGTAGTTCTGACTGGTGTAGGAGTTACGCTTTTTACTTATTGTGCAAAACAAGCAACTAATCATAGAAATGAAGAACGAAGAAACAGAAAAATCGAATTAGAATTGGCTTCACTTGACCCTTACTTAAAGGATATGGAAGAACCAGAACAGAAAAAAGTTAAACAAAGTCTTGTTGACAAATACTTTGGAGTTGAACTGCAAAACACTACCGATAAACAAACTCAACAAACAAAAAATCAACAACAAAGTTTAGTGGACTCAATTAGTAATAACCCTCAAATATTACAAGCATTAGCTGAAAAACTAAATCAATATATAACGAAATAATTATTCTAATTATATCTGCAATTACAAGGAGGGTAAGTTTGTGGAGTCAATTGTATTAGAACTTCAGAGAGAAGCAATGAGTTCAGAGAGTAATGTGCGAGAATTATTAAGGAAGTCGTTAGTAATTGCTAGAAAGCTAAAAATTCCAGACTTTGAGAAATGGGTAAATCTTGAATTAAGTGGTTATAGGAACCATACAGATAAAGCTCCAGAATATAGAGAAATTCATGGTACACTTCAGTGGTTTAATCAGTTCAGAGGTTGGTGTCCAGTTGTATCTGAAGACCCCGAGCTAATGGACATTATTACTAATGTAAAACTATTTGAGTCAATTTCGGAGTTAGAACAGTTAGTAATTGCTGAAAGTAATAATTTAGTTTATCAACTAACACAACACCAGCAAAATTTAATTTCTAGTCTTGGTGACGGTGGTATTCAAGAGTTCCGTCTTTTGTTTGGAAAGAACCAAGCTCAAAGAGTTATTGACACAGTGAAAGACATTATTTTGGATTGGACAATAAAGCTTGAAGAAGACGGTATATTAGGTGAAGGAATAACATTTTCTGATAAGGAAAAACAAGAAGCAAATAGACAAAACTACACAGTAAACAACTTCTATGGGAATACTTCTGGAGTACAAATTCAACAGCACACACAACACTCAACACAAACTCAAATAAATGAAATGGACTTGGAAAAGGTGGAAAGTTTTATTTCTAACCTTAACAATAATATTAATCAAATTACCGAACTTGAAGCAAACTCTCAAAAAGTAATCGAAAAAGAAGTTAAAAAGATAACCAAACAAATTAAAGCAAAGAAGCCTAAGCATATTGTTTTAAAGGAGTCCATAAATACTATAAGAAATATACTTGAAGGAGTAGCTGGTAATTTTGTTGCACAAGCATTACTTTACCAAATAAGTCAAATAGGATTATAGTCTTTGATAATTTAATGAAAGGGATATGAGTATAAATGAATTTGTTTGCTTGGATAACTGGAGGTTCAATAGTAGGAGCTGCATTGATTACTTTATGTAACTATGCACTAAAAAATTATATTAAAAACTTAACCAAAAATCACTTTGATAAGAATATTGAGAACCACAAACAAGAATTAACCAAAGAGCTTAAAGAAGTCGAATTTAATTATCAAAGGAAAATGGAAGATTTCTCTCTTTATACACAGAAAAGACATGGTGTTTACGCTGATTTATATAAACACTTAAATGAAGCTGTTAATAAAATGTTATATGCAACTTCTTCATATAGACAATATCCAATTCCTCAAGCACCACAACCAGATTTTGAAGACGTAAAAAAAATTCTACTAGACGAAGGCTTTGATAATGAAGATATTAACAAAGTAATTAGGAAGTGGAGAGGTAACTCGCTTGAGGGTTCTAAAGAAGCAAGTAGATTATTTGACAGTAAAAGACTTATTGAAGCAAATAAAGATAGAATAAAAGCTCACACTTTCTTTTTAGAAAGTGAACTCTACTTAAACGATAATATTGCTGAAATTATTTCAGATACATTAAAGGTTTTACACAAAATGTTTTTAGACGAAATGGCTATTATTCGTTATCCAGATACAGACATAGAAAAAGAGAGACGAGAGAATCATGAGAAAAACAACCAAAAAGTCACTACTCAAATAGAGCAAATAAAAATTCAAATGCGTAAAGAATTAAGTATTGGGGATTATGCTTAATTCTAACAACAAGGGTTCTCCAAGGGAGTGTAAAATAAACTGTGTAAGTTAAGAGAGCGTACGACTCTTACTTACCAGTTTATTTTACACTCCCCATTTGGCTATCATTTCTATAAAAAGACAAAAGACGTCGTTTCACTTCAACACTTGTTGAATCATTCAACTCCACAAGTTACTCTCCGTTATATTGGAGTGACTCAAGACAGTATGGACGAACAGCTCCTTGACTTTTCACTATAAAAGTTGGGAGCTTATTCTTCGTCAAAATATGTAAAGTCAATTTTCTTAATAACAAACGTCTCTTTTTCTGCAACACCAATATTGTATCTAATCATGAGTTTTGCTAGAGTCTCTCCGTCAATAAGAACTATCTTTTTACTTTGTAACCTTTCAGCGTATTCAGTAGCGTTTCTTGTAAACTTAGAAGTTGTAATAAATACACCTTTCTTAGCTCCCAAGTCGTCCAATGCACCCGAAAAGCTCTGAACTTGTTCACGTCCGACAGTGTTGTCCCATCTTTTAGCTTGTAAATAAATGTTGTCTAGTCCTAACTTATCTTCTTTGATAACTCCGTCTATTCCACCGTCATTTGTTTTTCCAGTTATTTTACCATCCCCATATCCCATAGCCATTAATAGTTCTACAATTATATATTCAAGTTTTCTCCAATGTGTCTTTTTGATTTTTTGGATTAGAGACTGTGCTAACTCCTTTGTTATTTCTTCGAATTTTTCTTCAATCACTTCAAAAGGGTCTATGACTTCTTCCATTTCCTCTATTTCTTCTTGTATTTCAGATTGATTGTCATTAAGAAGTTCTAATCCCTCTTGTGTAATCTGATATGTAGCATTACTTACTTCTTCTATATAATTTGAATTTTTCAGACTGTACCTTGCATGTCTCATTCTAGAAGTAAAGATTAAATCTCTACCATTATCATAAGTTCGGCTTCTTTGCTCTTCAGTTAGGTTAAAATGTTTCATTAGCTCCTCTGTAATATAACTAGAGCTAAAAGGTTTTCCTTCACATACTATCTGGAGGAATGGTAAAAGTATGTCACGGGGTAAAGGAATGTCGTCGTTAAGAGTAATATTATATTTTTTACTGATTTCTTGTATTTCTCCTCTACTTGGTACTCCTTTTTCACGAAAAATTCTCAACACGTCTTTTTGGGTTAGACCATTTTCACTCAATTCTTTTATAATCTTTAAAACATTAACTGACTTATCATTATAAAAGATTGAAGTTCCCTTTGTTTCATAGGGTATATATTCCTTAAACGCTTTAATCCAACGTCTACCCCCACTTTCAGACCAACCAACTGACTCTGATAATTTTGTTTTTGTTATTAGTCTATTCAATTTAACAAACTCCCTCTTGACTGCTTTCCTATACAGAAATTGATTTTTCGTTCGCAAAATAGGTTTCTAAAAGATACATACAAACTGTACCACTCAAATTGATAGCAAACTTTGCATGTCGTTGGCTTGGTTTATAATAAACTTTTCCTTTTCCATGCGAGTCCCCATATTCATTTCTCAAAGAACCTAGTCCAGTAACAACTCCATTGATTGACCCAAGTATTTGTTTAAAGATTTCCTCTCCATGTTGGTCTGGTGAAAGGTTTAATTGTTTAGCAACTCTACGATATAACTGACTTAAATTTTCTTTCTTGTCGTATTCCTCTCCAATGTCGTCTAGTATCCATTTCAATGTACTTTCAAGCATTGCTCTAGTTGCTGTTATAGCGTCCTCTGGGTCTGCTTTTGCTTGGTCTAATGCCCTTTCCCAGTCTTTCTTTACATGTTCTATATTGAATTCACTTGTTATTTCTTCAATTTCCTTTGGAATATATATTGTATTAACTGATAGAAGTTTTCCATTAGCAAAAGTAAAACCGTCACGTTCCAACAACTTAAAAAGCTGTTTCCACCTACTATCCTCTTGAATAAACTCGTTGTCCTCATTTTCAAGTAAAAACATTTCAATCACGTTCAGTATTTTTCGTAACTCACTAGCATTTGTCAAGTCCAAAGAAGAAACATAATTATCTGCTAAAGAACGTCTATCTCCAGTCAAAGAGGACTCGTAAAATTCATTTTGAAATATACTCTCACACTCAAAGAGGTTCTCTATTTTATTAAGAGTGCTATGTGTAGAGAGTAGGTCATAAAATGTGTGAATTGTTCGTTTATGTAACATAAAAGATACCCCCCTAACTTATTGCTTTTTGTTTTAACTCTCTTACTTTCTCCAACCTTTCCTCAAACTTTTCTAGTTTTGGAGTTCTGTCAGCTCGTTCTTTGTGTACTTTTGTTTTAAATACATGAACAGCTTTCTCTAAAACTTCAATTTCCTTGTCATAGTCTTTTTGTTTACGATAAATAACAGCTAGTCTATCATATGGAAAATTACCGTCAAACCCCTCATTGACGTTCTCCCAGTATAAAGACATTGCTTCCTCAACTTTCCCCTCTTTTTCAAATTCCTTGCCTTTGAGGTTTCTGTCCACTGGACTCAATGTTTTTGGTTTTGCTGGGTCATTATTGAATATCTTTTTCAAACTCTTGAACATAAAAATCCCCCCAGAACGTTTTGATTTATACTGGTAATATTAGACAAAGAGAGTCAATTTCCCTTTTAAAACGTGGGCTTTTCTCTTTATTCAATCACTCCTCGTTCGTTTGTGGATACAAGTTTGAAAAACAGCACTGTTTCAACGTTCATATGGGTTAAAATATATTTCTCCTAATATAGTCATTTATAGACCGTTGAATATATTCGTTAATATAGAAAAAGAGAGAACCGTCTCCAGTTCCCTCTGTCTTTTTAAATTAAATCGTTCAATGGGTTATGTTCGTCTAGACCTTCCTTCAGTTCATGAGCGAAATAACCAACATATAATTGAGTTGTTTGTATTTTACTGTGACGAGCCAATAATTGACTTTGTCTCAAGTTGGAGCCATTCTTCAACAGTTCCTTAATGAAATATGCTCTCAATCCATGTGGACAGAACCTTGACTGGAGACCGAGTCGTTTCTTTAATCGTTTGAATAGGTTCTGTATAGCTGAATAAGTCAGTGTTGTTCCTTTTTCAGTAACAAATACACTTTGAGGGAGCTTGTTGAATTTTCGCTCCAGAAACAGTCTCCATTCTAATAATTCACGAGCTAGTGACTCACTCAAGGGAACGCTCTGACTTTTTCTTGATTTGCTTTGTCTAATTTGAATTAAAGACTCTGAAAAGTCCACGTCAGACCATTCCAAACGAGTAACTTCACTCAACCTCATTCCAGTTCCAATCATAGTCAACATTAGAATATAGTTTCTTCTTGAAGTGAATGAGTCCTCTCGTCGCTTGGAGCGTCTTAAATGTGATAGAACAGCTCTTACGTCATCTGTTGTGACTATCTTTGGAGCTGTGTCTTCTCTCATTGCTTTAATACCGTCCGTCAATAAAATGTCTGTCATTTTCTCAACATATAACCAACGACAGAACACTCTCAACAGTTTCAACTTTGAATTGACTGTGACTGGATTGTTTCCCAGTTCCTCATGACAATACATTAGATAAGTTTTCAAATGACGTTTGTTCAAGTCCTCTAATTGCTCCAGACCTTGTTCAGTCAAATACTTGTTGAACCCTCTGAAAAAATCGCTGTAACTGGTCAAGGTCGTTTCCCTCAACCCTTCAAACTTCTTGTCCAATATGAACTCCTTTGTGATACTTTCAATTAACATGAAAAAACCTCCTATAAGTCCGTGTTGGACTCACAAGAGGTTATTTTGCAATTGATATAAGAGTATGACCCTTACTGGATTTGAACCAGTGACCTCTTGCCTGTCAAGCAAGCGTTCTCCCACTGAACTAAAGGGTCGTATTTGTAGTTCATAACTGTCAAGGTGGCGCTCTCCCAGCTGAGCTACGGAATCAGGATATAAGATAATTATACTAGATAACTAATAATATAATAGTTATCTAGTCCTTTTGTCAATCTATTTTCCCACTTTCTTACGATACAGTCACAACTAAATAGTAGGTGAATATCATGTATGGAAAAGAAAGGAGGAGTAAAAATGAATTATATGAATCAGGGTTCTCCAACACCTAACCTTTATAATCACTGTAATCATCTGATGCATCACCATGTAATGGCTACAAAAAAGGATGGAAGTAAGTTTGATGGGATTATTGTCGATGTGGACGTTACCAATGTAACCATACTAGTTGGAGAAGATTTAATCGAAGAAGACGAGCATCATCGTCAATATGGAGATTATGGCGATGATAATGATTATAATGGCCGTCCAAGAAGAAGAAGATATCGTCGTTATCGTCCATACACATTTCCACTTGCTACTTTAGCAGCACTATCACTTTTACCGTACGTCGGGGGCGGATACCCATACTATCCACCTTACTACCCGCCATACCCGTATTATTAAACTATCTAGGGAGTCATACATAGAATGACTCCCTTTTACGTAACCTATCAGAGCGAGTAACATTCCTGTAACATTTCGTTATATATCCTCCAACGATATCCAATCTACCCATTTCCTAGAAAAATAGCGCGTGAGGATATTATTTCCACACCATCACTCCCCCCTTCTCCCCCAATCTATTTCAGATTAATAATTTAATAGGCATTTATTGGTTAATGAATAACTATGTTACATCCGGTAGCCTTTTAAGTAGACAAACAGTTTACTAGGAGGCGACAACATTGAAAAAACTTAAAAAGTTATTACTTGCAGCTACTATATCAATCGGTGTCCTAGCATTACCAAATGGTGCTGATGCCGCTACCTATACAGTGAAATCTGGGGACTCTATGTGGAAAATTTCTAACAATATGGGAGTATCCCTATTAACCTTACAAAAATTAAACCCAAGCGCAAGAAACTATATCTATCCTGGCCAAAGATTAACTATTCCTGAAAGTATCACAAACTCGGAAAAACAATTAATGGCTAAACTAGTTCACGCTGAAGCTAAGGGCGAATCTTATGCTGGTAAAGTAGCAGTTGCGACTGTTATCTTAAACCGTGTCGATCACAGTGACTTCCCTAATAGTGTTTCTGGCGTTGTTTATCAAAAGTCTAATGGATATTATGCATTTACTCCAGTCCAAAGTGGTACCATCAATCAAACACCAGATACAGAATCAGTTAGAGCGGTTAATGAAGCATTAGCATTTAGAGGCCAAGGAAGTGGGTCCATCTATTTCTATAACCCCAAAACAGCTAAAAGCGATTGGATTTTATCTCGCCAAGTGACGGTAACAATCGGGAACCACCGCTTCGCCAAATAATTAACCAATGAAGTGAGAAGTCCAGTCTGGGTTTGTACTAATGAAACTATAATTAGCAAAAGATAATCCATTATTACTAGTTTACTATTTTCTTTCTAAGGGAATATATGTTTGTGTATCACCATATTTAATATAGTTTTTTTACTGGAGGGTATATTCATGGATATCAATGAGCTTTCAACAAAAACGTTGAAGCAGATGTTGAATTCCCTTTCTCGACATTCCATCACAACTAGCTTCTCGCAAAGCTTAGACTTCGCTTTGCTAAAGAAAGAGATTTTGAAGGAACTTACAATTAGAGAAAATCATCCATATAAAAAAAACCATCATAGTAGACTAATCTCCGTGATGGTTTTCTTTTTTATTTTCCAGATCTATTCTTATTATAAACATCGAATCCAACTGCTAGTAACAGTACCATCCCTTTTATAGCTTGTTGCCAATCGATACCGATCCCAATAAGTGACATACCATTATTCATCACACCCATTACTAGACCACCAACGATTGCACCAATTACAGTTCCAACACCACCAGACATAGATGCACCACCGATAAATACGGCTGCTATCGCATCTAACTCTAACATGTTACCTGCAGCAGGTGTTGCAGAATTCAAACGAGCAGCAAACATCAGACCAGCTAATGCCGCAATGACACCATTGTTTACGAACACCCAGAACGTAACCCGCTTTGTCTTGATTCCAGATAAATCCGCTGCTTTTTGGTTACCACCTGTTGCATAGATATGACGGCCCATTACAGTGTTGTTCATAATAAAGGTGTAAATGACAATAAGTGCAAATACGATGATTAACACAATCGGTAAGCCTTTATAAGAAGCTAATTTATAGGCAAACCAGTTGATAACACCAACAAGTATCGCTAGCTTTGTTACTGTTATCCACAAAGGAAATACTTCAAAGTGATAGTGGATCTGTGTTTTACGTTTGCTAAATTCCATATATACGAGGACAAGCGATAGTATCACCGACAAGATGATCGTTAATATATGAAACTCTCCAGATCCTATATCTGGTAAGAAGCCACTACTTAATTTACCAAAAGAGTCTGGAAATGGCGCAAGTGATTTCCCATCAAGCAAATATAACGTTAAACCTCTAAAGATTAACATCCCACCCAAGGTTACGATGAACGACGGTATTCCTACATATGCTATCCAGAACCCTTGCCATACCCCAATGAGAGCACCAACAAGAATGGATAATATAATAGCTAACCAAACCGGTACATTATTATTTATCATCAATACACCTACGATAGCACCAACAAATGCTACTACTGATCCAACAGACAAGTCAATGTTTCCTGTAATAATAACTAATACCATTCCAACAGCTAACACTAAAATGAAACCATTTTGTAGAATTAAGTTTGTTAGATTTAGAGAATTAAATGTAATCCCATCTGTTAAAATCCAAAACAATCCAGTAATAAATACAAGTGCAATGATCATTCCATATTCACGTATATTGTTACGAAATAAATTAATTAGCGTTTTCACGACTAGCACCTCCAGATCCTGTCATATAACGCATCACCTTTTCTTGATCTGCTTTTGCACGATCAAGCTCCCCAGTTATACGCCCTTCATTCATTACATAAATACGGTCGGATAATCCTAGCACCTCAGGTAGCTCAGATGAAATAACTAAAACACCTAACCCTTCAGCTGCGAGCTCATTGATTTGCGTATATATTTCGAACTTCGCCCCAACATCTATACCACGAGTAGGTTCATCCAAAATTAATATATTTGGTTCAGTGAAAATCCATTTACTCAACACGATTTTTTGTTGATTTCCACCACTTAAGTTTCCTGCTAATTGTGCTAAAGATGGCGTTTTAATGTTTAATTTTTCTCTCAAAAATTGTGCTTCTTGAATCTCTTTATTTTCATTGATAATAGAATTTTTGGAAATACGCTTTAAATTGGACATTGTGATATTACGTTTTATATCCTCTATCAGATTCAAGCCATAAGTTTTTCTATCTTCTGAAACATACGCAATTCCATGTGCAATTGCGTCACTTACCGTATTAGCCTGAATTTCTTTGCCATTCTTAACTAATTCCCCTGTTATTTTCTTACCGTATGTCTTACCAAAAATACTCATCGCAAGCTCTGTTCTCCCAGCACCCATTAGCCCGGCGATCCCAACGATTTCACCACGACGAATATGAATATTCACATTATCAATTACTTTGCGATCACGTTGAATGGGATGATAAACATTCCAATTTTTCACTTCGAATACTTTTTCACCAATTTTAGGTACACGATCAGGATAGCGACTAGTTAACTCACGTCCTACCATTCCCTTTATAATCCGATCTTCCGAAACCTGTTCACCCTTCGTCTCAATAGTTTCAATTGTCTGTCCATCTCTTAATATAGTAATAGAATCAGACACACTAGATACTTCATTTAATTTATGAGAAATCAAAATAGAAGTAATGCCTTGTTTTTTCAATTCTAAAAGTAGCTTTAATAAATTTGCACTATCTGTTTCGTTTAATGCAGCAGTAGGTTCATCCAAAATTAATAGCTTTACATTTTTAGATAATGCTTTCGCGATTTCAACAAGCTGTTGTTTACCTACGCCAATATCCATAACTGGTGTATCAGGTGAATCTTTTAGCCCTACTTGCTCCAATAGCTTCTTTGCTTCCATAAAAGTTTCTTGCCATTTGATAACCCGCTTCGATTGCCTTTCATTACCAAGAAATATATTTTCTGCTATAGAAAGAAATGGACTTAACGCAAGCTCCTGGTGGATGATTACGATTCCTTCATTTTCACTTTGTTTAATGTCTTTAAAATGGCACTCTTTCCCTTCAAATAAAATAGCACCATCATAAGTTCCACTTGGATATACGCCACTTAAAACTTTCATTAGCGTAGATTTACCAGCACCATTTTCCCCGACTAGTGCATGAATTTCCCCATTTCGCACCTTTAAATTGACATCATCTAACGCTTTAACACCAGGGAATGTTTTTGTTATGTTACGCATCTCTAAAATATAAGTTGACATACCCTCACCACCTTCATCAAAAATAGAATAGAAATGATTTAGTGGCGAACGAGTCACCACTAAATCAAGTTATTTATTTTAAATCATCCTCCGTGTAATAGCCGCTATCAATTAATTTTTCTTTGTAGTTATTAATATCTACTGATACTGGCTCTACTAGATAAGAAGGCACTACTTTTTCACCATTGTCATATGTTTCCGTATCATTTACTTCAGCTTCTTCTCCAGCTAATACCGCTTCCACCATATCTACTGTTACAGCTGCAAGGTCACGTGTATCTTTAAAGACAGTTTGCGTTTGTTCCTCAGCAATAATAGATTTTACAGAAGCCACCTCAGCATCTTGACCCGTGATGACTGGAAGTGGTAAATCACCCGACCCATATCCTACACCTTTTAACGCCTGAATAACTCCTCGGCTAATGCCATCATATGGAGACAATACAGCATCTACCGTTTCGCCACCAGAATAGGCTTTGCTTAAAATATTTTCCATACGTGATTTCGCATTATTGCCATCCCAACGCATCGTTGCAGCTTGCTCGAAATCTGTTTGGTTACTTTGAACAACTAATTTTCCGCTATCAATATATGGCTTCAGAATAGACATTGCACCATCCCAGAAGAAATAAGCGTTATTATCATCTGGAGAACCTCCAAATAATTCAATGTTGAATGGACCCTCTGCTTCCTTCAGGTTAAGTGCTTCTTCAATATAAGTAGCTTGTAAAACACCTACTTGAAAATTATCAAACGTCGCATAATAACTGACATTTGGCGTTTCCATAATTAAACGATCATAAGCGATTACCTTAATATCTTGATCTGCTGCTTTTTCTAAAACATTAGTTAATGCAGTACCATCAATAGAGGCAACAACTAAAGCATCTGCACCTTTAACAATCATGTTCTCAATTTGTTCAATCTGTTTATCCACATCATCTTCTGCATATTGCAAATCTGTTTTGTACCCAAGTTCTTCTAATTGCTTCACCATGTTATCCCCATCATCAACCCATCTTTGAGATGACTTCGTTGGCATGGCAACCCCTATCAATGTATCCTTCGATTCCCCAGATCCTCCAGAAGCATTATCATCTCCACAAGCAGATAAAACTAATAAAATACTCATAAATAGTGCAACAAACCAAAATCTCCTCATCCTTGTAACCCCTTTCATTTGTTTGGTTTCTTTCATTTCTTTCTTACATATAAGATACCAACTTTACCAATGTAAGGCTTTACATAAAATTAAACTGTTTTTATAAAAATTTAATATGATTGAAATAATAAATTTTTATAAATATTCCTTATACGGAACCGAATTATTAAGTAACGCAAGGATTTACGCCGAGAATATATTTATACAGGAATATTTATCGTGCACTTATCCTAGTTTCATTTTCAAATTTATTCCATAACAAAAAACGCTTGGAATTCCGTTTGTAATCCCAAGCGCACCTTCTCTCTATATTCATTTTTTAAACTGCTTTGGGGAAATACCCATCGTTTTTTTAAACGCCGTACTAAAATAATGTTGTGAATCATAACCGACTTCTTCGGCAATTTCTCTAATGGTCATATCTGTAGTTTTTAATAGATCAATCGCTTTATTGATGCGCATTTGTGTTAATAGTCCTACATAGGAAATGCCTAATTCCTGTTTTAGTATCCTACTTAAATATTCCATTGAGACATGAAACTCATCAGCAACCTTTCCAAGTGTAAGCGATGAATCGTTGTAGTGGTCCTGTATATAACTCTGAACCTTTTTTACAACTGGTGATAGTTTAGATTGCTTATCAACTTGTAATTTACTTAACTTATAGGCTTTACGAAGCTCGGATAGTTCTCCATTGCCTATCTCTTCTACATGACAAAAAACGTTAATGTTTAAATAATTCTGTACAGCCTCTGTTAATTTTATTAATTGCTCACTAGTCACACGTTCCCAAGCACATACATTGAGTAGATGTGAGTCATCACGAAATACTGCAGTGTTATTTGAACCTAGAATTTCTTCTACAATATTCTCAATTGCAAAAAAGAAAACTTGCCGATCACTTTCTTGCATATGTGTTTGATTTTGATGGTATTCTGGCCACCTGACAACCAAATATTGTATTGGCAAAGTAGTAGGTAGATTCAGAAAGGTCAACTGCTCCACGATTTCTGTGCTAGCTAATTTTCCTTTTATCCAATCCTGAAAAAACCGCTCTTTTAATTGTGCATGGTTCTTCTGTATCTGGTTAGCCGCTTGCTTTAAATAGGATTCCTGATTTCTCTCACTCTCTAATTTCCCCTTTAACTCTAGAACTAAGTCTTGGAGTTTTCCTGGATTGACTGGCTTCAATAAATAATCCTTTACTCGTAGCCGAATAGCTTCTTGTGCATATCTAAAATCGTCGTATCCAGTTATTATAACCATTTGGCAATTAGGTAAATGGTTTGTAATTTCCTTCATGGCATTGATTCCATTAACAATCGGCATATTCAAATCAATTAGTAAAATATCAACCTTATGCTCCAGTGCTAGCTCGATAGCTTCCTCACCATCTTCCGCTTCTCCAACTACTTCCATATCAAACTTATCCCAGTCTACAGATGAACGAATACCATCACGAATAATAAATTCATCATCAGCAATCAGTACCTTCCATTTATCCATAAGCTTCATCCCCTTTTTACCAACCTATGTCACCTTCAAGAATAGGCAAGATTATTTCGACTTGTGTGCCTTCCCCTTCGTAACTATCTATATTTATACCGTAACTTTTTCCAAAGGCTAGCAAAATTCTAGCTTGCACATTTAACATACCATATCCCTTTTTATCCCTATTTTCGCTCGGATTCTCCGTTCGCTCAACCGCTTCACTTAACGCCTTTCGCATTTCTTGAAGCTGCTCATCCGTCATACCTACACCGTCATCACAGATCATAATCGAAAGTTTCGTTTCTTTTTCTCTTGCCATTACCGTGATATGTCCAGCACCTCGACGTTGTTTAATACCGTGATAAATTGCATTTTCCACTATAGGTTGCAAAATAAATTTCAGAACATATAGAGAGCGAGCACCCTCATCAATGTCTATTTGATAGTTTAATTTATCACGATACCTGGTTTTCTGTATTAACAAATAGCTTTCAATATGCTCTATTTCCATATTAAGTGTAATAGCATCTCTTCCTTTACTAAGCCCTATCCGGAATAATTTGGCCAACGACTCGACTACCTCTGCTACATCATTTGCCTTCTTCTTTCTAGCCATCCACTGAATAGTATCCAATGTATTATAGAGGAAATGTGGATTGATATTTGCTTGCAAACTGCGAAACTCAGCCTCCCGCTTTTGTCGTTCATGTCGTTCAGTCAGACGAAGTAGCTCATTAATTTGACTTAGCATCTTATTAAAACTTCTACCTAGCATCCCAATCTCATCATGCCGCTTCTCCTTGTACCGAACATCTAGTTTCCCTTCTTCTGCCTTACGCATGAATAACATTAGCTGTGAAATCGGCTTCGATATTGAATTAGATAGAAAATACGAAACAGGAAGGCCAAAAAACATAAGAATTACGACAAAGATTACTAGATAAAATCGAATTTCTCTTATCTCGTAAATTGTTTCTTCTGTTGGAAATACACCAATAGTTGTCCAATCAGAAAACGGCGATTTTTGATAGATGAATTGAAGCTTTTGAGAATTTACTTTTTTCGAAAACGATCCCGATGTCTTCCCTTTAATCCATTCTTCCGGTATTTTTTCTACTAGCGGTTCATCCGGTTGATAAATCGTTCTTTGTTGATCATCCACAAGCATCAGATATCCTGTTTTCCCTAACCGAATATCTACTAATGTCTCTGCGATAACCCGAAGCTTTAAATCTATTAAAATGACACCTTGTACTTTTTGTGTAAATGGGTCAATAACAGCACGAACTACCGAAACAACCTCATCATTTTTATAATTAACTAAAGAAGAGATACTCCTGTTTTTAGGTTGACCAATTATTTTAAATATTCCTTTGTTATTTACTGCCTCTTGATACCATGATTCCTCTCTTAAATCTTTGGAAGGTGGTACGTAAAGCTCATTACTTACATATTTACCATCACTATTTACGACTAAAACACCGGCCACCTCTGGGGATAACGTAGTGAAATTACGAAGGTAGCGTTGTATGTCGTATTGATTATGTATGGTCCTATTTTGTACTTCAGTAGAGAAAAAGTTTTGAACCTTTTCGTTAGACGCGATATAATACGTGATACTTTGCATATTATTTATATAAAACTCAAACGTTTCGTTGACTTTGCTAATCAGTTGAAGAGTATTGTCATTGACTTGCTGCTCTACTACACGTTCAACAGTCCAATTAATTAATAGTCCAAGACATATGATCGGAATAATACTGATGATTAAAAAGTGAGAGATTAATTTAAAACGAATCGGTAAATTATTGATTTGTATCCAATTCCTCATTTCAATCAATCCATTCTCTCAGAGGTTATTGTGGGTAATAAGAATCTACATTTTCTTTTGTTACGATAGTTACGCCAGTATCGACCGATTTTGGTAATGGGGATCGCTTGTCAACTTGCTCCACGATATCATGGTTAAGGTGGAACAAAAATTGGAGCGACCAGTACCCCATCTCCCAGGTTCCTTGCGCAATAGTGGCAGAAATTGTACCGTCCTCGATCATATCGAGCGTACCTTTATCCGTATCAAAGCTTATAATTTTAATGGATTCTTGAAAATCGTTCGCAACGACAGCTTGGCCGACTCCTACACCTCCATTTGCTTCTGTAGCAAAAATCCCTTCTAAATTTGAGTGCTCAGCCATCATCTCCTCTGCAGCCCGCCTGGATAATACAGGATCACCTCTCCCATCCTTAACCGTAACGACCTCCATGTCGGGGTATTCCATAAAGATTGTATCCTTGAAACCCCTAGTCCGTTCCTGGTGATTCAATTGGTTCGGTTGAGTAATGACACCCACACGTCCTTTTTCGTTCAATAACTCTGCCATTTTATGTGCCGCTTCTACTCCCGCTTTATAGTTATCTGTTCCCAAAAAAGAATAGGCTTTACTATCTGGAGCGTTTGCATCGAATAAAACAACAGGAATTCCTGCATCAACTGCTTTATCTATTACAGGATTCAATTTTTCCGGATCCATCGTAGATACTGCAATACCTGCTGGATTCCGTGCAATGACTTGTTCCAACACGGTTATCTCTTCGTTGACATCATATTGCGTGGCCCCCCGATATTCAACCGATACATTCAACGCTTCAGCTGCATCTTCAAAACCTTTTAATGCACGCTTCCAATAGTCTATCCCCACTTGAAATGTGACCATTACATATGTTTCTTCCATACTTCCTTTAAGATCACTTTCAGACCATTCACGTGTCACAGCATTTTCCGTTTGATGATTGTACACATATACTACAAATAAACTGATTAACAATAAATATACGAAAAGTAACTTTTTCATAATTGTAACCCCTTTCAAAAAGGTGTAGCAACATACGTACATCAACCAGACATAGAGATTATTAGTTTCCAAGTTTTCTTTTGCTTAAATTCTATCCGAAATAGCTAGATAGAGCAACCAAGACTTGAGGAAGCTTCTTAGGAGAGTTACTACCCTAATTTGTAACTGTACTTTAATAACTTATTCCTGAGACACTTCCAACATGATGTATCACAAAAAAACACCTCCATTCATTGAGACTCACCGAATGGAGGTATTTTTTTATCTCATTATAGAGTTCAAATAGAGAAGTCTATGTGACACGAAGTTTTGGCAACGATTCACCACGTTTAATGCTATTTTTCCCACGCGCATCCTATTATTACAATTGATTCGCCAAAATTAGTCCCTTTTTATATCGATTCGATTCATAGATATTACGTCTAAGACTAGCAATAGTAGTTTAAAGTAGAAACTGCTGTAGCCTACTTAACTAGGACACATCTTCTTGTTTCATAACCCCTTTATCCTTTTCCTGCTTTTTCCGGTTTACTATTTTGGATAGATGAATACTAATTTCATACAATGCTATTAAAGGTAAAGAAATTAGTATTGGAAGTAAGAAATCGGGTGGTGTCAACATTGTGCTAATCACTATTAGAGCAAAATAGGCTATCTTCCTCACTTTCTTCAAGTACGCTGGAGTAATTACGCCAAGTGTGGTCAAGAACATTGCTGCTATAGGTAATTCAAATATCAATGCAAATGGTATTGTGATTCGAAATAAAAATTTAAAGTAACTATCAACCGTTATCATAGCTTCGAACATTCCAACTGATAGCGAGAGAACGAACGGAAAAATCAAATGAACAAATATTTCATACCCAAACACTAAGCCGCCTATAAATAAGAAAAAGATAAAAGGTATGTAGGATAAAGATACTTTTCTCTCATAATGGGTTAGTCCTGGTTTGATAAACGCCCAAATTTGATAGGCCAATACCGGTAATGTCCCTGCAATTGCTACCACCCCAGCCATTCGAAAATATATCCATATTATTTCCGTCGGGCTAATAACCATTAGATCAATATTTATGTCATTTATAAAGAAAGTATAAATCTCTTCTACATAAACAAACCCAACGATAAAGAAAAATAGAAATAGAATAATCGTCACGACAATTCTATTTCTTAATTCCGTTAAATGCCCTACTAAATTCAATTTATTATTTACCCCTTTATCCCACTTTATTGGAAAAGCCAATCAAAGTCCTCCTTTATTCAAAATAAAGGAAGATGCAAGGGATCCTTACATCTTCCATAACGACTAAACGTTACAAGCACTAACCTCCCTAACAGAGTTACGAGACTACAACTGGTATCGCCAGAAAGGTTTAGTTTGAGTCCAAATAATCTCTACCCTCAAGTTATTTTATTGTTCACAGTTTCCGATAACGTTTCTGCTTCTTTTTCCACATCTCTAGTCATTTCTGTTGCTGCTTGTTTGAACTCTTTTAACGTTTGTCCGGTTGCTTTACCAATCTCCGGAAGTTTTTTCGGTCCAAAAATAACTAATGAAATTACTAAAATTAATAGTAAACCAGGTATTCCGATGCTTGATAACATACGTGACCTCCTCTCTATTTTTTAAAGCTATTTTAACATGCATTTTTTCAAAAATATGCACGATTGATGATAATTTACCATTTCATTACAATTATTTACAGTTTCTTATTAAGAACAAAACATAGGTAAATACTTTCCACACTAGAATTAAGATACGATGCACCATCTCTAATCCAAATTTACAAAAGATTAATAATTTCATTTAGTACAAGTGTTTTTTGTGATAGTTTTCAAGCTTATGCATAATTTACTTTATTATTACAAATATTTACAATACTTTATAACGAATTTAAAAAATGACTGGTAATCTATTAATCGACAGCAACGATATACTAGATAACTACCAAAAAGGAGGAATTCAGGTTGGACAATCACTCAAACATGGACAGACGTAACTTTTTGAAAATGGGGGGAATGACAACGGCTGCGTTGGCCTTGGGAACTACAGGTCTTCTAACACTCGGAGGAAAGGATAAGGTACTTGCTGCTTCTAGTAGTCGTGCTAGAGGTTCATTTGGGGGTTATGGACCGCTGGTAAAAGATCCTGGAGGTTTAATGAATCTTCCACGAGGTTTCCAGTACCGTATTATTTCAGAAGAAGGAAAGAAACTAACTGACGGTCGACCTATCCCCGCTATGTTTGACGGTATGGCTGCATTCCAGGGAAAGAATAACTCTACTATTCTAGTTCGTAACCATGAACTTTCAAGTCAAACAACGAATCCAGTTATCGGCAGAAATCCGTATGACAAAGAAAATACAGGCGGAACAACAGCTTTAATTGTTGGTCCAGATCGAAAAGTCCAAAAAGAATACGTCACATCTTCTGGCACGATCCGGAATTGTGCAGGTGGTGGAACGCCTTGGGGAACATGGTTAACTTGTGAGGAAACAAGAAATACTGGGCATGGTTACGTCTTTGAAGTAGACCCACTTGATCCAGAAAATAATCTTTCTAAAACACCCATAAGGGATATGGGCGCATTTTCTCACGAAGCCGTTGATGTAGATCCAGCAACCGGTATAGTTTATTTGACCGAAGACGATGGACCTGAAAGCTATCTCTATCGTTATGTCCCTAATGATCCAAGCGGAAAAATTGGTGCCTTGCAAAAGGGTGGAAAATTACAAGCTGCTGCCATGGAAGAAATGAGTTCAAATCAAGTAAGTCCATATTATACTGGCAAGAAATTTGGTGTCGTATGGAAGGATGTTGATCCTGAAAAGCCTAGCTTAGATGCACGAAATAAAGAATGTATAAAGTTTTCCCGATTGGAAGGTTGTCATTTTGTTGGTGGTGTTTTTTGGTTCTCAGACACTGATGCCGGAAATAAGCACCTCGGACGAGTTTATCGTTATATCCCGTCAACTAATACACTAGAACTCTTCTATGAATCTACTTCAGCCAATGATCTAGAAGCTCCAGATAATATCACCATTACTCCTTGGGGAGATTTATGGATTGTAGAAGATGGTGGAGGTTCGGATCGTATTATTGGTATTACTCCAGAAGGAACCAGTTATATTTTTGCAGAAAACGTAATGAACAATTCCGAGTTAGCCGGTCCAACTTTTTCTCCAGACGGTAGAACTTTGTTCGTAAACGTTCAATCCCCTGGTTTAACATTTGCAATTTGGGGACCATTCTCCCACAGAAACGCAGCCAGAAGCAGATTAATGGGACACGCTGCCCCTCCTGAAAGTTATGCTCCAAAAGTTTCAGATAACGTAACTGCTTTCGCAGAAATTCAAGGAGTCTCTCCGCTAGAAGCAGCAGCTTTCCAGCGTCATGGAATGCCAATCATTTAAAATTAGTGGATATGAAACAAATTTTTCCAATAGAGTGATTTATAAAAAAACAAAGGGAGATGGATATTGATGAATCTGACAAAAAAATTAGGTTATGCATTATCTTCAGCAGCACTTGGATTAGTTTTAGTGACTGGAGGAACATTTGCTTATTTCAGTGACACGGTTAAGGCAGAAAATACTTTTGCAGCAGGTACTTTAGATTTAGCTTTAGATCCTGAAGTAATTATCGACATGGAGAACATGGTTCCAGGTGATTCACAGTTCCGTACCTTCTATATTGAAAACAACGGAACAATAGATATCAAAGAAGTCTTGCTAAAAACAAGCTATGAAGTAGAGGATGCAAACAATAACAACACAGATGACTTCGGAAAACATATTCGAATAAATTTCTTAGAAAATGTTGATAAGTCCGAAGACTATGATTATAATGACATCATTTTTTCTACAACACTTTATGACTTACAAAATATGAGTCCTGACGCAGTCGAAAAAAATATCTTTGGCTTTGAAGGTGAACAAAGCGGATTACCGGCAGGGACTAATGACACCATGTATGTCGAATTTGAATTTGTCGACAACGAAGAAGACCAAAACCAATTCCAAGGAGACACATTAAAACTTGATTGGACATTTGAAGCTAGATAGAACTGTATAACTCAAAGGAGAGAGTATCTCTCTCCTTACTTACATATATC
The DNA here is from genome assembly GCF_014280935.1 of Aquibacillus kalidii. Classification (GTDB taxonomy): domain Bacteria; phylum Bacillota; class Bacilli; order Bacillales; family Amphibacillaceae; genus Aquibacillus_D; species Aquibacillus_D kalidii. Next base: position 9,881 of record NZ_JACLZI010000013.1, on the reverse strand, counting down.
TCGCGGGAGGAAATAAACAATAGATGAAAAAAAAGTTAGCGATTGGTATAATGCTAAGCCTCATTGGGTTGAGCCTTATTATCGAGGGTTCCTATGCCTATTTTTCAGATACCAATATCACAGATGGTTCGTTTTCAAGTGGGTATTTAGAGCTGGACATCAGTCAGGGGACAATTATGCAAACAAATCAAATGATGCCTGGGGATATCGTTGAAAGTACGCTACAGCTTTCCAACCGAGGAAGTATTGATATAAAAAAAGTGTTACTACACACAACCTTTAAAGTAATAGACAACGGGAAAGCAAATACAGGAGATGACTTAGGCAAACATATTTATGTAGAACTCCTCCGTTACGATAAACAAGACACGGTAATATTTCAGAAAAATTTGACCGAATTAACTAATAGTCCAGAAAAAATCTTAGACTCCATCCTTAGTGGTAGTAATACCGAATCCTTCACCATTCGATTTACTCTCTTGGGGTCTATAGGAAACGAAAATCACTTCCAAGAAGACAAGTTAGAGATAAACTGGGATTTTGAAGCGAAACAGAGAGATGGGAGAACAGGTCCACCTATTAGCACACATGCCTCTTTCCATGACCTAATTCGTACAAATGGATACATCGCCATAGGCTCGTGGAATCAGGATGACACAAATAAACTGGAAGAAACAAAGATTACCCCTACTGTAAACAACCAAAAGACTGAGAAAACGGAATAAAAACAGACACATTACATATTAGCTTGGGAGGTAAAAAGAAAGTTGAAGAAAACTATTATAACATGGGTTAATCGGCTTACTACTGTCCTTTTCATTCTATTCATAGTAATTATGTCCACGCTCATTATTTCCAATAAGTTAACAAATCAAGAGGCCGGTATTTTTGGATATCAATTAAAAAACGTATTATCAGGCTCCATGGAACCTACTATTCAAACAGGTTCTATCATCGCAATAGAAGTATTGGATCAAAAGGAAAGGAAGAAACTTCAAAAAGGCGATGTAATCACATTTTTAAATAAAGACAATCAGTTGATTACACACCGAATTGAAAAAGTTAAGAACGCAAATAATCATGTAGCGTTTGTCACCAAAGGCGATAATAATGATACAGCTGATCTGGAACCAATCTTATCTAGTAACGTAGTTGGGAAATACGGAGGGTTTACGATTCCATACCTTGGATATCTTATCCATTACGCGCAGACTCCGAATGGTATTCTCTTGTTGACGATCTTTCCAGGTATCAGTTTACTAGCTTATTCTGCATTCTCCATTTGGCGTACATTAAAAAATTTAGATAACCATCCAAAAGATTCAATAGAAGAAAAATAGATGAAAGATATTTTTGTTAAACACTATATAAAGGAGATGAAAGTTATAATGGAGGCAATAGAAGAAACAAGAACGACATTGAAAGAATCAGGAATTCGAATAACTCCACAACGGATATCTATCATGGAATACTTAGCTAACACCTCTAACCATCCAAGTGCAGATCAAATTTACATTTCCTTAGAAAAACAATTTCCAAATATAAGCCTTGCCACGGTATATAACAACTTACATTTCCTTTCAAAAAGAGGGATTATTAAAGAATTACATGTCAATGGAACTAGTAGATTTGATGCTAATACATCTGATCACTACCATTTCATATGCAAGTCATGTGGGAAGGTAGAGGATATTGAATACCCTTTATTCTATGAGATTGAAGATTTCACAGAAAATTTTTATGGGTACACCGTTCACACACACAGCCTTCAATTGTACGGTATATGCCAATCATGCCAACCACAAAAAGAAGGACACGATTGCAAAAACTGCAACCTTTGTAATTATTTAGAACAGCATGTTGTAGGATTAGCACCGTCTTCTAATTCAAATTGATTTAGATCATTTCTTTGAATTAAATAATTCTAGTTTTCTGAAGTACCATTCTTATTAAATATATTCGTCAAAATAGTTTTAACAAAAAAAGGAACGCCTCCATTATTTTGAGGTGTTCCTTTTTCTAATTAACTACCCATTTTTCTTCGTGTATTACTAGCTTTCTTTGTTTGCTGACTTTTCATACGCTGACTGGAACCAAGAGCGTTCTTCTGTTGCCCGTTGTTTTTCTGTGCTTGCTTCTTTCTCTCCAGCTGCTGTTTAATTATTTCTTGTGTCGTTAACTTCTTTTCCTCAGTACTATTATCTAAATTAGACATGGATGGTCTATCTCCTCTACAAATTCATCTTTACTACTAGCACTATTATAATACACATATGCTAAATATAATATCTATTTTTTTCTACCTACTATTGTGCTTAGCACTATTTTCTCCCACCAGCTCCACGGTATAACTTGCTTTACCAAAAGAAGTAATCGTAAATTCCTTCCAATTGGATAACGTAACTTCTTCCATTGTTTCTTAGTAGCGAGATTAACTATCAGTTTTGCAACTTGACGTGGATCACCATGTTTTTCTTTTCCTGATTCAAGGTTAGACATTATTGACTCCAGATAGAACTGATACGGAGTTTCGCCATCTTTCTTTTGCGCCACTTCCATTCCGGTTGACCAAATATTAGTACTATATGATCCTGGTTCTACTAACGCCACCTGAATACCAAATGGTTTCAGTTCAAGACGAAGACTCTCAGAATATCCTTCAAGAGCATGTTTGGAGGACACATAAGGTGATAATCCAGGAAAGGCTACTCGCCCACTAACACTACTTATATTAATAATCTTACCCTGTTGCTGCGCGCGCATAATTGGTAACAACGCTTGTGTTACTGCCATTAAACCGAACACGTTTGTCTCAAATTGCTTACGATAGTCAGCTATTTCAATTTCCTCCGCAAAGCCACCTATAGCAAATCCTGCATTGTTGACGAGTACATCCAATCTTCCGATACTTTCTATCTTTTTCTTCAATTCCATTATTGTGTTCTGATTCGTCACATCTACTCTAAAAGGATGAATACGATTTAACCATTCACTCTTTTCTATGAATGTACTGTAAATCGATGCCTTTTCTACAGAACGCATCGTTGCCAACACATCAAAACCTTGTTTAGCTAACTCAATTGTTGTCAAAAGTCCAAATCCACTGGACGCACCTGTAACAACTGCCCACCGCCTCAAACCTATTCCCCCTACTAGACTAATTCCTACCCAAGCATGCATGATCAATGTTGAAATAACAAGAAAAAAATAACATAGAAACAAAGGATGGCATCCTTACAATGTGTCGACAACTCCCAAAACGTACTGGTTCTAAATATGATAAAATAGGATGGAAAGAGAAGGTTGAGGTGTTAAATGTGAAGAGAAAGGGAAAAATGTTAGACACAGAAATACATAGTAGCTACTTGAACGAAGTGATTACAATAAAGTGGTATCAGCCAGAAGCTTTTACCCCTATGATGAAATACCAAATATGTCTTATGCAAGATGGAAATGATTACTTCCAACTAGGCAGAATTGCGACTTTAAGCGATCAACTTCACGATGAAGCCGAGATTGAACCGACTATCTTTGTCGGTATTCACTATAACGACAAGAATGATCGTCAAAACAAGTATCATCCCAATGGATCGAAACAATCTGCTTACATTCAATTCTTATTAAAAGAAGTGATTCCATTTTTGGACAGTGAACTACCCACCCACCAAATGGCTAGTTCACGAACTATTATGGGAGATTCATTGGCTGGTACATTAGCATTTATGACGGCCTTGCAATTCCCTCATACTTTTGGAAAAGTGATTATGCAATCCCCTTACGTTGATCAAAAAGTAATGAACCTACTTGCCGATTCTCATAACTTGGAATCACTTTCCATCTATCATACAATTGGAAATGAAGAGACAGATGTAAGAACGACTTCAGGGGTTGTTCAAGATTTCTTAACACCAAATCGACTACTTGCCGATCAATTGCACGACAGAAATTGCGAATACACCTATCATGAATTTGATGGGCATCACTCCTGGAAATATTGGCAACCAGATTTACCTCGCGCCTTACGATTAATGTTGAGTTAAGTAACAGAAGTAAATTTCTAGATAATTTTTGTTATAATACAATAAATAAGTAGTTGATAAATTTCTATATTAAAAAGGAGGATTACCATGAAATATGGTGTTGCGATATTTCCATCCAAAGAAATACAGGACGTAGCTAATTCTTATCGGATGCGTTACGACCCTCACTATGCGTTAATTCCGCCTCATATTACTTTAAAAGAATCATTTGAGATTAAGGACAATGAGGAGTTAGATGCTGTTCTTGCAGAATTAAAAAGAGTAGCTGAGAATACAAAACCATTCCCTATAGAAGTGAACAAAGTAAGTTCCTTTTCGCCTGTCACCAAAACCATTTATTTAAAAGTGGAGCCTGTCACTGAGTTAATTAACTTAAACGAGCGCCTACATCAAGGAAAGCTTGAGAGCGAACAATCTTTTGCCTTCGTCCCTCACATTACAATTGGGCAAAAAATGTCTGATGATGAATTTTCTGATGTTTTTGGAAGTTTGAAGATACAGGAATTTAATATGGAAGAAACGGCTGATCGGTTCCAACTTATGTATCAATTAGAAAACGGCGCATGGACTGTATATGAAACATTTAGATTTAGCAACTAAGGAGCAAAGTTTAACCTATGAAAATTATGATTGTAGATACAGATAAAATACAGCAAGATGCCTATTACGTGAGAAAAACAGTATTTGTGGAAGAACAAAAGGTTCCTCCTGAATTAGAGATTGATGAACTGGAAAACGAGGCGATTCATTTTGTCGGATATGAGGACAACCGACCTGTAGCCGCTAGCCGATTACGCCTTGTTGATGGCTACGGGAAATTAGAACGAGTCTGTGTACTAAAAGAATTTAGAGGAAAGTCATTAGGTAAACAACTGATGAAAGAAATGGAAGTAGAAATTTCACGCAGAGGACTTGCAAAGGCTAAGCTAAATGCTCAAACACACGCAGAGGCATTCTATAAATCAATTGGTTACGAAACGATCTCAGATGAATTTATGGATGCAGGTATTCCTCACGTAACCATGCAAAAAATAATCACCCCGGTTGCCAAGTAGCCCTTGGCAATCGTTTTTTATATAAATCAAATTGTTTTGTATGAATAGGCATTGTGTTGTCAATCATGGAGAGAGAGTTATGAAAAAAGGAAGGTTATTTTCATGGAAAATGCAATGCCTATTTTAGTAGAAACATTGTTCGGTTTTTTTATTTTATTTGTGATTACGAAAGTCTTAGGTAAGACACAAATTAGACAGTTAACCGCTTTTGATTTTATTTCAGCCTTAATTCTTGGTGAGCTAGTTGGAAATGCTTTATTTGATGATAAGGTAGGAGTTTTTGAGATTGGTTATGCGGTATTTTTATGGGGAACATTATTATTTATTACAGAAATGCTTACACAAAAATTTAAACGGACTAGAACCTTGTTAGAAGGAAAACCGTCGATTATTATTCACAAAGGAAAGTTACAACGCGAAGCAATGGCCAAATCAAGGTTGGATATTAATCAACTTCTACACCTTCTGCGAGCTAAGGGAGCATTTTCAGTTCAAGAAGTAGACTATGCCGTTTTAGAAACAGATGGGACCATTTCTGTATTGAAAAAGTCATTAGACCAGTCCCCTACCAGACAAGATCTAAAGTTGAAGGAAGAGAAAGTTGTCATGCCATTAGCATTAATTAATGACGGAGAAATAATTAATGATAATTTACAAGAGATAAATAGAGATTGGCAATGGTTAGATAATGAACTAAAAAAACAAAAGGTGAGCAGCCATAAAGATGTGTTTTATGCAGAATATAAAGAAGGAGAAGCTTTGTATGTACAATCATTCTAAGCTTCTCCTTCTTTTTGAAAAGAAAGTCCATTTGTTTTCTAAAATAGCATGGTCCAATACATTTTGCTTAACAAGCGCTAACAGATAACCCGTTACAGTTGTTCGGAACAGAAGCCATTGTGACAGTTTACTGGTGTTCACTTCATACGCCGAACACATGTCAGCCACAATCATTTCATGTGTTACACCACCATGGTGGCTATCCATGTATTTTTTTACCCAAGTGAGTAATTGATGGTGGTACGCTATATTTCCATCTACAGTTTTCCAAAAGTTCTCTTCAAACTCTCCATGCCCTGGTACTGCACCATCACATTTGATTAGCTTAATACTTTCTAAACTCTCCAATGTTAATTGCGCATCCGTTAAAAACGGTATCTTATGCTTCGCTAGCTGCTCCAAGCCAAAGTACACATCCGCAGCATAAAGAATCCCATCTACTTTAATAGCTAGCTGGTGATAGCTATGCCCCGGTAAATAATATGTTTCCATACCAAAGCTACCTATTTCATAGACCCCTTCAGAAATGACCTGGTCAATTTTGATCGGATTTCCTTCTAAAAATTTGTTATGCAACGACGGTAAAGGAACATTTCCTCCAAACAGATATAACGGTTCTAATTGAGGATAACGCATAATTGCTTCTTCTAACTCTGGAGCAATTGTATGTATATCATACTGTTCTTGTAAGTAATGCGCTCCACCAAAATGGTCAGAATGTGCATGTGTTATAAATAAATGCGTTATTGGCAATGCTTGTTGTTTTAGTCGTTTTATAACCTTTTTCATAGTTGATTTGTCTATACCTGCATCAATTAGCATTCCTTGTCGTTCATGGTGAATGTAACCGATATTAACAGCACCCTTGAAATAAAAACAAGTTGTGTTAAGCTCTATAAAATCCAACATTAATCAACTCCTAGTCAAGATTTTATATAAACATAACACAACTTTATATGTTTTCGCTAAATAATTTCCCTTTCCCAGTTAAATCTGCTTGTATTTTTTCGACAAGCTTGTCATCAATAGATTGGGTAGTCTTTTGTTTAGTAAATTGACGAGGATTCCCTTGATATTCCTGCTTTTGATTTTTTTCTTCATTGTATGTCAGATGAAAGTAGGTTGGATATAACTTCTCAATCGGAAAAGGATCATGTTGCTCTTTCGTAACTCGTTTTTGATACTCCATATATTGGTAATTTTCAACTGGAAGAATGTATCCCATAAACTACACCCCTATTTAGTAAAATAATCAACCGTTTATTATAGTTACTATATACCCGTTTTCACCTCATCTTAATCCTTTCCTTCTATATTATTTTCCACTTCTCCCATAAATTTCTCTAAATCCTTGAATTTTTTATCCAACTTCATTTTATCCTTATCTAATTTTTCCATCTTTTTCTCAGGACGTTCAAAAAAGTTCTCAAATTTACTTTCGTGTTTACCTATGTCCTCTAGATGCTTCCTTATCCGACTGTGAAAAATGTTCATTCGTCTTTCCCCCTTCCATATAATGAAAAAAGGTAGCCCTGGGAAGCTACCTTTTTTTGTTTCCTATATACTAAGAATAACCGAACTCTTATAGAAACAATTAGTCATGACCGTGATCATGCTTATCATCTTCTACGTCTTCTACGTCTTCCACTTCTTCCACTTTGTCTTCCAACTCTTCCCTTCTTCTTCTTCTTGGAGGCCCGAAGAAAGGATCAACCGGACGTGGAGGACGTGGTGGTTCGATACGTACATTTTCTGCTTTAATGACTAGATCTTTTACGTAGATAACTTTTCTTTTCTTATCTGACATAGCAAACTCACTCCCTTGTTCTAAAACTTGATCGTTATATTGTATGTGACACTCCCCTATGTGACATGGACATACGCCCGATTCTGGTAGACTCCCTAGACATTTTGCTCAATTTTGCAAGTCTTGGTATTTGCCCACACAAATAGTGCATCTGAACATACTCTAGTTAGTGACAAATAAGTCATTAAATATTCGAAAGGGGTTAGATACAATGGCATGTGGAAGTAACTATGATTCTGGAAACTGTGTAGCGGATATTCTAAGAGATATTGCAGATGCTCAAACCGATTTAGTAGGTGCTGACTGTACAACTAGCTGTGAACAATCTATCTCAGATTTACTAGGTGACAACACTCTACCAATAGCAAACACTTTAGACACTGTACCAGTAATTCTTTATTGTAAAGGGGACTGCAAACCATTTAAAGGTTACGGTGCTCCACTTGAAAGAGGTCGCGACGGCCGTGGAGAAATTGAAAATGTATTTGGAAGCTTCTTCTTCCGCGTTAAATCAGTAGATGAAGATAACTGTGCCGTACTAGAGCTTCTTCGCTCTGAAGAAGACGCAAGAGATCCTCATGATTGTGATCCGAAATCACCAGCAGATCAAGATGTTGAGGACCTTGAAGTAACTGGAGTATGCATCACTGTTGATTTAGACTGCTTCTGCCACGTTACTTGCTTACCGGCAATTAGTGCACTTGATTTGTAAGCCATTCACCTAGAAAGGGTCTGCTAAATAGCAGACCCTTTTTTTCATCTATTAAAAACCTAATAATCTTATTCTCTTAATCTCATTTATATTTATTTCTCGATTGTTCGGCCTTTTAACACTGGCCATATGGACAAGCCCATCCTTATAATCAGTAATGACCCCTATTAGCCTTTCTTCTTCTGTTCTAACCTCACACTTCATTTTCGGTACATGCGTTGGAAGACCAACAAAATAGTTGACCTTTTCCTCAATACTCATATCTCCAAACCGCTTCTTCCTTGCAAATGCTTCACCGCTTGGTTCCTTTTCATCTGAACTTTCTTCTACTTCTTCCAACTGATTCTCTGCAAGCTCTTCCGCTACAACCTCCTCATCTCCTAATACAACATCCTTTTCCTTTTTCTCAACCGGTCGCGATTTCGGTAATACCCTTTTTAATTTAGAATGTTTAGGTACATCCTTATTTTCTTGTTTTTCTACCTTTTTCTTTTTTGGTGTACGATAATCAGCTTGCATGGAGGCAGATGGCTGCTCTAGACTAGGCTGCTGGATATAGAGCATTGGCTTATGTTCATACTTCTTCCGTCTTCTCATAAAAAGGCTTCCTCCCCGTAATCAAAACTCTTCACCACAGTATATGTAGAATAGTAGGATTTGTGCCCAATAATTTTTGGGACTTGCGGGGTGGTTTTATTGACGACTAATTCACTAACTTTATAGTTTCTTCCTGTACATCGTTAATTCCTTTGCCAGTATCGATTGTCTGAATCCTTTTTGCTTCATTAATTCTCTAAGCTCCTCTATACTCATGTAGGAAAGTCGAATATGAAAATAGTTAATGTATTCCACCACAGCAAACCCATATAGAAAAGCATAAAAACCCCTATATATATCAGAACGGTAAAGTGCAACTAACAAAATAATCAGACCTATTGTTATTAAAAACAAATTAATTCTTTTAAATACACTAAATATTCGTAGCTTATCAGTAGATAGCTTATAGTTCTGATTTTTTCTTACGTGATTCCATTTTAAATACCAATAGAGACCACCTTGTAACAGGATAAACTCGAGTAAGGAAAAGGCATAAATAGTAGGAAGAGGGGTTAAGTAATCAGCCGCCCAATCAAACATTGGTACATATAGCACCCATAGTACAACAAACATAACAGCAGCCACACATTCACCAGTCCATAAGTGGAATAACTTTTTCTGTATTTTTTCTTTCAATAAGATCCCCCTCAATATCATTTTTAAGATAGATAACTTTTTATAAATACTCCTTCATAACTATTGTTGCTTATGTCACAATTTCTATAGAATCACCAGTAAGTAATTTTCTTATATTTACTTAATTGATGGTTGCGATCACTCGCTTCGGCATAATATTCCGCTTTTCGTGGGCACGGCCTCAGCCTCCTCATCAGCAAAGAACGCTTCTTCCGGGGTCTTCGGACGCGTGCTGTTCCCACAGAAGTCTCCGT
>NZ_JACLZI010000012.1 GCF_014280935.1 Aquibacillus kalidii | reverse complement strand
ACGGAAAGCGAGCGTTTTTCCGCAGCGTTGGTTTAGCATTCATCTTATATAATGAATGTAGGTCTTAGGGCTTTACTTCGCTTTCTATAGAAATTACGTCATAAGCAACAATAGTTATGAAAAGAAAATATTTCTAATACAAAATTTATTAAAGTTATATAAAAAAGATAGAAATAGGGTGATTGGTGATATTTATATTAAATAAAATCAGCAATCACCCTACTTTTATCAAGTTTTGTTTTCAAGGAGTTCATTTGTCTCAGAAAAAAGGGAATAACCTTGTTTCATTAAATTTTTCAATTCCTTTTTGTCTTGTTTTGTTAAAATAGATAATGGTAGTAAATGTACCTCAGAATAGTTACTAGCTTCTTTTCGAAAATGAAGTCTGAAATCTAGTAGTCTCATAAAATCAGCTTTATATTTTTTAATAGAGGAATAAGACTTCGGTAATTCATCAAAACGAGATAAAGTAGACGGAACAGTCATCTTATTCTTTAGTGCTAGCAATCTAAGCGAATTAACATACGGATAAAAACATTGCTGCTTTAAACGAATACTACCTGCCATCTCACCATGGGGTTCTGGGAGTAATTGACCGAAGACACCAATCCCTTTCTTCATAAAACCTACATTATCCATTAGCCGTTGATAGAGGGTTAGGTTTTGCTCCATAATCTGAAAGGCTCTATTTTTTAATGGTGACAAATAATCAACATCGCCAATTAGTACACGTGAATCAAAAAAAGTTGAGAAGTGCCTTAAAGACTGCCAATCTGCTTCATTAAGCCAATCCGTAACTTGAATCTCCCAACTCCGAATCGACCGACACCACTTTGGGTTTAACGACATTACTTTACCATCACAGAGTTCGTAACCAACACTATACAGCGCATTCGTTATCTTTTCTCCCAAAGCTAAAAAATAAGGTTGGCAATTTTCGCCCCCATCGAAGATAATGCCATGATCTTGATCACTCCAAACAGATTGCTCGAAACGCCCAGCACTTCCCATTAAAAAGAAAGCAAAGGGAGCAGGAGCAGTGCCCTTCTCACTTTGCATCTCATCAATCGCTAATTGAACTGTTTCTTTATAAACCTCATCATGAAACTCGTTTAGCTTTTTATGGTTTGTGGAGACAACAGCAATCTGTTGTTGTCTCCATTCTTTTATTTCATTTATATTCAAACTTGCATCAATCCCTTTTTTTCGGTCTGCAAGCCCCATTCCTTTATGCACCCTGTTTATTGTTAGGTGCAGGAATATTTTCAGGGTAACCATAGCTTCCGTGTTCACTTAAGTCAAGACCAATAATTTCTTCTTCTTCCGTTACACGGATACCACCCATTACTTTATCCATTACTTTTAAGATAATGAATGCTACTACAAATGCGTAAATACCACTAGCTACAACACTCAATAATTGTACACCTAGTTGAGTGAATCCGCCACCGTAGAATAAACCCGCTTGACCCCATTCAATATCAGTTGAAAGTTCAGGTACTGCGAACAGGCCGTTAGAAAGCGTCCCCCAAATACCAACTGTTCCGTGAACCGATAGAGCAAAGATCGGATCATCAATTCTTGCCTTATCAAATATTTTAACACTGAAGAATACCATTAATCCACCGACAAGACCAATTACAACCGCTGCCCAAGGTTCAACAAATCCACAAGAAGCTGTGATAGCAACCAAACCAGCTAAAGCGCCATTTAAAGTTGTCGGAACATCTGCTTTACCAGTTATTGCCCAAGCGATGAACATAGCTGCAATTGCACCAGCACCAGCTGCTAACTGAGTATTTAAAGCAACAAAACCGAAGAACGCATCTGCTACACCGAATGTACTACCTGCATTAAATCCAAACCAACCGACCCAAAGAATCAATACACCTAAAGCAGTGTACACTTGGTTGTGACCTGCGATTTCGTTTGAAGAACCTTCTTTGTTAAATTTACCAATACGTGGTTTTAGGATAATAGTTGCAGCAAGTGCAGCCATTGCACCAGTTAAGTGAACTACAGTTGATCCAGCGAAGTCTTGGCTTCCATCTTCACCTAACCAACCGCCACCCCAAATCCAGTGTGCTACTACAGGATAGATAAGTGCTGAGAATAAAATTGCAAAGATAACATATGCAGATAATTTCGCACGTTCAGCAAACCCACCAAACGCAATAGTTAATGATACTAAAGCAAACATCATTTGGAACATGAAATCAACTGCTGGAGATAATCCTTCTCCACTATACGACATATCACCATAGAAGAAATTAGAAAGACCAATAAATGCATTACCTTCACCATAAATAAATCCATAACCAACTGCCCAGAATACTAATGCACCAAGACCAGCTGTAAAGATTGTTTTACCAGCAATGTGACCAGCATTCTTCATTCTTGTTGATCCCGCTTCTAGTAAAATAAATCCCGCCAACATGAAGAATACTAAAACTGTACTAATCATAACCCAAAGGTTATCCATTAATGCTATTTCCATATTATCTTCTCCCCTTTTGTGTAAACAGTGTTTACATCTTGTGTTAACAATTACTTTACCAGTGACCAAAAAACCACACAATAAAGTTGTAAGGTTTTCTAACAAGGTAATTTTCAGATAATTGGAATAATATTTATCACTATCCTTAATACTCCAATAAGGAAAAGGGTTACAAAAGTCCTGATTTTTTTTTAAAAAAACTGTCTTTTCCATTTATGTTTTTTTAACAAATTATACAAACATCATAAAAAGCGGGTTCAATCGTAGTGATTTTTTGTATCGGATTTCTATAAAGGTGAATTGTGTGCACCAAGAGGAATTGATAAGAAGTTATTTACGTCGTATTCAACTATAAAAGTCTAAAGCACCAAGATAGATGAAAAAGGGTACAAAGACTAAGCCTTCATACCCTCCGAACAATTTTTATTCATTTGATTATCGATTGACCCAACTATTGATATGGTCATCTTCATCGAACTCAACAATTACATCCGTAACACCTTGCTCCTGTAAGATCTGCTGTTCAATTCTATCTTTAATATCGTCAGCCTTCGCAAAAGTGATTTCAGGATCTATTTCTATTTTTAATTCGACGTGAAGTTCATCTCCCTCTTTCATTACCGCAATTTCTTGTACATCTCTTACATCCGGATCTTCTAACACATAGGTACCAATCTTTCTCTCCATTAATTCATCCGCTTCTCCAAGTACCCCTGCAGCATTATCCATAAATACTTTTCCTACAACAAACAACATAAGTAACCCTATTATAATAGAAGCTATTCCTTCTGCTTCATGGAAAGTCGTAAATTCTGCTATTACTATCGCCCCTAAAGCAAGCAAACCACCACTAGTTGCTACTGAATCTTCCAAGAAAACAAGCTTTGTTGCTGGTTTTGCTTTGTTGACATTTGCAATACTTTTTATCACAATGCCTAAACCACTTGCTTCGATTCCAACATCATGTAAGGTTTCTTTCATTGCTTTAACTAACACAAATGACTCCAAGATTACGCCAATACCTAAAACAATTACATTGATATAAAAACCTTTAGATTCCTCCACCGGATTTACAATATGGCGATAACCTTCAACAATGGTTTCATAAGCCATAATCCCTACAACTAAAACTGCCCCAAGTAAGACAAGATTAACAAGCCGTCCAAACCCGTTTGGGAACCTAGGTGTTGGTGCTTTTTTACTTAAAGCTGATCCGATAAAAACAAAGAATTGGTTTGCGGCATCACCAATGCTATGCATCGTTTCTGCGAACATCGCTACATTTCCAGTTAAAAAATAAGCTATTCCTTTCACAACAGAAATTACCGTATTAACTAATCCTGCTAAGAGGGCAGATTTATTACCCTTTCTAAGTAATACAAAGAGTTCTCTCATCCGACCGCTTCCTTTTTCAATAATATGTATGTATTATAGTGACCAATCTTTTTCGGAACATACTCTTGTAACAGTAACCTTTTCCATAATAAAAAAATGGAGCCCTATGAAGGAGCTCCATTTCCATAGTTATTCTTTTTCTACCCTTGGCTTACTTTCAAATCCGATTTCCTTATGTGTTCCATCACAAAATGGTTTATTACTAGACATTCCACATCGACATAATGAAAATGCTGGCTTTGTCTCGTAAACATTTCCTTCCGCATCCACTAATTCTACATCACCTGTGATAAGTATTGAACCATTATCACGAATCTTAAGTGTTGCTTTCTTACTTTCACTCATTTCATTACCCCCTTGTTAAAAGTTTACCGATACATTAAAAAGGTGTCCAGTATTATTCGGGTTATTTACCATCTTATTCCACTAATAATTAGCGCATTTATAAACATGATAGAAATGTGGGTTTATGCCGTATTTAGGTTTAAACATAAAAAAATGAGAAAAGAAGGTGTCTACATAATGGAAATGGATTCAGAAGAAGTTTATAACTATTTTGATCAATCTATGTTGGATTACAAAGAAGGGAACAGTCGCTTGTCAGAGCGAATTCCTAATGTAACAAAAAGTTATAATGAGTTTACCCAAGCATGCTTTAAAGAGGGAACCATTCAACAAAAAGAAAAGCAATTGATGGCGCTAGGTATTAGCGTATATGCCCAGGACGAGTATTGTATCATTTATCATACAAAGGGTGCTGTAGAGCATGGTGCAACAGAGGAAGAAATTATGGAAACCATTGCTGTTAGTGCAGCTCTAGGTGGAGGCGCAGCATTTTCGCAAGGTGTTACGTTAGCATTAGATACGTATGACCACTATACAAGTGTCCAACATTAAAGAAGAAAGCAGGTTAATACCTGCTTTCTTCTATTTTAATTCGTATGGTGTTTCCTGGTAAACATAATAATTCAGCCAATTAGATATTAAAAGGTTAGCATGTGCTCGCCAACTTAATCTCGGTCGTTTATTTGTATCATTATTCGGAAAGTAATTAACCGGAAGCTTTGGATCAATTCCAATAGCTAGATCCCTTTCATATTCCTTCTGAAGCGTAAAAGCATCGTATTCAGGGTGACCCAAAACAAAAATCTGTTTATTGTTGTTTGAAGCAACTATATATAGCCCAGCACCTTCTGCCTCACTTAATATTTTTAATTCAGGTACTTTTTCAACATCTTCCTTCTTCACATCCGCATTTCTTGAATGTGGAGCCAAAAACTCCTCATCAAAACCACTTAATAGTTTCTCAGTTGGAAACCCAGTTGTATGCGGAAATACTCCAGATACTTTTTCAGGAAGCAAATATTTATCCACACCATAATGAAAGTACAATCCAGCCAAAGCCCCCCAACAAATATGTAAAGTTGAAGTAACATTTGATTTACTCCACTCCATTATTTGGCTTAGTTCTGGCCAATAATTCACTTCTTCATAGGCCAATTTTTCAATTGGTGCCCCCGTAATAATTAATCCATCATATTTATTATCTTTTACATCATCAATTGATTTATAGAACTGGTTTAAATGGTCATGAGAGGTGTTACGTGGTTTATGCGTGCTTGTATGAAGTAACGTAACATCAATCTGCAATGGACTGTTCCCTAATAAACGAAGTAAGTGAGTCTCCGTTTGTTCTTTTAGCGGCATAAGATTTAATATTAATATTTTTAATGGCCGAATATCTTGTGTAAAAGCTCTACTTTCATCCATAACAAATATATTTTCATCTTTTAACATTTCCTTAGCAGGTAGATGATCGGGAATCTTTATGGGCATAAACAATTTCTCCTTCTAATAAAAGTAACACTTCAATCAGTAGCTAAAGATTAACTCCAGTAAAAACTATTGTAACACGATACTTAATCAATGTATAAAGTATAATTATCAAGTTATATGCATTTTTAAACACACTTAATCCCTAATACAACAATATTATACGAGGTCACAAAAAAAAGTGCCAACTAACCGAACTAGGTTACTGACACTTAAGATTATGACATCCATTTAGGTGGTGTATTTTTGTCCCAATAAATCTCTCCAATATCATGGTGTTCCTCAAATCCATCAGTACTTACATGATAATGAAAATTGAAATAATACCCTTCCTGTGGTCGATTTACTCTTCTCACATGGAAGCGAGCAATATCCTGTTTGGTACGATAGTTATAAATATTGAAGATCTTTTCTCCATAACCAGAAGAAGGTTGTTCTGTAATCGCAAAATAAGGCACTTCTTCTTCTGCCTCTTCTAGTATTGACTTAACAACTGCTTCGATATTAGGTAAGATTAACGTCGTAAATTCATCTTCTACCTGTTTTGTAATTTTCGGTCCTAACTTAGAAACAGTCTGTAGCTTAGCCTGTTCCGTTATAGTTGATATATATTGGTCATTTAGATTAATTTCTTCTACATCATCTGTATCTATATCATCTTCTAGAAATCTATCACTAGTATCATTCTCAGTTGAAACAAGCTCCTCATTATCTACGCTCGCTTCTAGATATGTAGGAGGAATATATATACCAAGAGTCATGAATGTAATTAATACAACTGATATTTTTTTTAACCAAAGCCTCATGATTCCTGTCCCCCTTTTTTAATATCTTATCTAAATTTTATCACGTTCTAGAAAAAAGTCTATAACTCTAGCAATATTTAATGAAAGCGTAACACATTTTACACATAAATTACTTATTTACAAACGTATTATTTCCATTATTATGCTAATCCATAAAATTGAATGCCAGGAGAGCATTGTATTTCTATAGTTTTACCACCAAAGGAAAACAAAAAAGTAAAGCACTATCCTATGAATAGTACTTTACTCGTATTCATCCTTAACTTGCTTGCCTTAATTCCGCTTCTGCTTTGCGCTTATCTAACTGAGGTGTAATAAGGAAATAGATAGTAGTGCCTAATAAGCCAATCATAGTCAAAATGATTGCCATAACGAGCGACGATACATACGCACTAATTGTGACTGTTAAAGATGAAATCAACATTCCTAGATTAAATTTTAGCCCATTAAAGGCCATATAAGAACTTCTTGCATCATCTGGTGGAATTGCCGCCATATAGGATTGCTCTACTGGAACACGGAAAACCTCACCAATAGTCAATATGATCATCATGATAAAAAGAAGCCATATATTGTTGGAATACGCTATTACCGCATACCCTAAAGTGAAAAAGAAGCAACTTACTACTAAAGTTGATCGATCTTTAAAGCGACCAGTAACTTTAGCAACAAATAATGCCATCAATGCAACAAGAATAGTGTTTTCACTACGTAAGAAACCCATCATCTTGACACCGTCTATCTCCCAGTGTAAAAGCTGTTGAGTACCCATCTCATCACTTAGACGAATTCCAATATAGTTGGTCAATTGAAATTCCATAGACATAACTAACACACCGGCAATAACAAACCATACAAATAAGCGATCTGTTAAGACACGTTTATAACTTGAAAAAATTCGAAGCACATGCTCAGATGGGCGGTGCTTTGATTTATCCGGCTTATAACTTTCATCAATGAATAGCGCAATTAACATTACTACTACAGCAGCAACCACACTCAGTACGATGAAAAGTTCAAATAAGTAATCCTTGTATAAAAACGCACCAATTATTCCACCAATTGCAATGGATAAATTATTTGCCCAATACATGATAGAGTACATTAGTTTTCTTTGGTCTGGTGTACTTACATCTATTAACATCGCTTGATTGGCAGGTCCTGCTAACGCCCAACAAACACTATTAACCGTCATCATGAAAAATGTAATAACCGCAGAGGTAAACCAAGGTGAATTACAGATCATCATTGTAAAGAACGCTAAAAACCTAAGGAGTTCAGCAAAAAGCATGATCTTCCTTCTGCCGAACTGATCAGCAAAATAGCCTCCCACAAAATTAAGACAAATGCCAACGAGGACATTTATTAGTAGTAATATACCAGCTAACTTTATTCCAAAGTGGTGGGATAGATAAATTGCCATAAAAGGAAAGATCATACTACCCACAAATCGACTTATGAATGATTCAATTATTCTTATTTTTATATTTTGATGAAAATCTCTAAATCTCATTCGTTTCCTTCTTTCCGGTAAATTCATAATAAAAGACTGAAAATTAAATTATATAACTATTAAAGAAAGAAAGGAAGTGATTTTGGAGATAATCTGTTTATTATATGTCCTACCTTTACATTTCTGAGATAATAAGAACAGACTCTTTTCATAACTATTGTTAATCTTGTCGCAGAATCTATAGACTCTCCAGTAATAACAACTTATTTGATGGTTGCGGTCACTCGCTCCGGCTGAATACTCCGCTTTCCGTGGGCACGGCCTCAGCCTCCTCAGAGCAAAGAACGCTCTTCCGGGGTCTTCGGACGCGTGCTGTTCCCACAGGACAAGGAATGCTACGGAAGCGATACATCGCACGAAGAAAATCGGGTTGTATTTTCGAGGAGTCTCCATATTCTGCCTACGCTCATTGAGGAATTCTAATTTTGTATAGTGATGCGAAATACCAATATATCAACGAATCCGGCTTTTTTAACTTAGAAAAGAAAGCTATGCTAAGCGGAGGAAAAATGCGAGACTCCTGTGGGAAAGGAACAGTCTGAAGATCCCACAGAGAGCGTTCTTTGCGAGCGAGGAAGCTGAAGCGTTCCCCACGGAAAGCGAGTGTTTTTCCGCAGCGTCGCATTTGCACTCAACTAAAGTGAGAATGAAGAGTTGAATATAGTTACCGCAGATTTTTTCTCAACTATGCAATTAAAAAGCAACAAAGTTTCGCATAAGAGAAAAAAGTAAAGAAGGGATGATATGTATGTCTAAACAAAAAAGGATCCGAGATTATGGTGTTGAAATTGGTAAACTAAATTCAGGACCTCTTAATTCAATTACAGATGTAGATGGTGTTACGGTTGGACACCAGACTTTAAGTCATCACGATATGCAAACAGGGGTCACAGCAGTAATTCCCCACCAAGGGAATTTATTCAGAGAGAAACTGATTGCATCAAGCCATGTGATTAATGGTTATGGGAAAACAATCGGTACAATCCAGTTAAATGAATTAGGCACAATTGAAACACCAATAATTCTTACAAACACTCTAAATGTAGGCACCGCTTCCAATGCACTAATTGATTATATGCTTAAAGCTAATCCAGAAATTGGACGAACTACCGGAACGATTAATCCTATTGTTGCAGAGTGTAATGATATGTTTTTAAATGATGTTCGAGCTCGCCATGTCTCAAATGAAGATGTATGGCAAGCCATACAAAATGCATCCAAAAACGTAACCGAAGGAGCCGTAGGTGCTGGTACAGGAATGCTATGTTATTCAATGAAAGGAGGAATCGGTACCGCTTCAAGAACCATTACATACGATCATGGTACTTATACAATAGGTGTATTAGTACTTACAAATTTTGGATTGATGGAAGATTTCAGGGTCAACGGTAAAACAATAGGAAAGAAGCTTAAAAATGCTATTGGTGAAGATCAAAAACTAGAGGATAAAGGATCTGTTATTGTTATAGTAGGCACAGATCTGCCCACATCCGAGAGGCAGCTTAATAGGATTCTTAAACGGACAGTGACCGGGCTATCACGAACAGGATCTATCATTACGACCGGAAGTGGTGAAATTGTTATGGGATTTTCCACTGCAAACAAGATACCACATGAAAGACCTAACAATAATTTACTCATCCAAACTATTCATGAAAGTGATATGGATTTAGCATTCAGAGCAGTTGGTGAAGCAACAGAAGAGGCTGTTTTAAATTCCCTCATTACAGCAACCTCTATCACAGGACGAAATGGTAATACAAGACCTGTACTAAAAGACTTGATCAAAGAATATCGTATCTCATTAATATAAGGCTCTTTTCGTTAATTTTTAATAGAAAATGCGATGTATGAGGGGATCTCTAATATGGACGTTCATCACGTTCTCTCCATCTTTTTTCCACCGACAGACACCTTTTACGTCGCAATATTATTCTACTTATCACTCAAAACACTACGTCCAAAATACTGCACTCGTTTAATTAAAAAGTAAATAATTCGTGATATCGTTTTGTTATATCGCATTAACGAATAAGAAAAGTACTTATAATACACAATAAGGTTAAAGGAGGTTATGTCGAATGGATAAAGAGATCGAACAGCAGGAAGAAATATTACATACTCAACACGCAGATCCAGAAGAAGTACTCGAGGATGTAGCATTTTATCGAACCCTCGCCGCCAACGTATGCATGATAGGAAAACCCGACGGCGAATGGGTATTAGTGGATACTAGCATTGGTCGGTATAGCACAAGGATTATTGCAGCTGTTGAAAAACGATTTGGCCATAATCCTCCTAAGGCAATCATCCTGACGCACGGTCACTTTGATCATGCTGGATCAGCCAAAGATCTAGCAAAACATTGGGATATACCAATCTATATACACGCTGAAGAATTAGCCTATGTCACAGGGGAGAAGGGTTATCCCCCCGCTGATCCTACTGTTGGTGGAGGTCTTTTATCCTTAATCTCTACTGTATTTCCAAAAGAGCCTGTTAATTTAAAAGGTCTTGTTTTTACTCTTCCTGATGATGGTCAAATTCCGCTTCTTAACGATTGGAAATACGTCCACACCCCTGGTCATACACCAGGACATATATGTTTATATAGAGAAAAGGATAAAACGCTAATAACAGGCGATGCCGTAGTTACAGAAAAGCCTGAATCCAGTTTAGCCGTATTTTTACCTATCCAAAAAATACACGGACCACCTTCCTACCTCACACAGGATTGGGATAAAGCAGAGCAGTCCGTAAAAAAATTAGCTCAGCTAGAGCCTAACCTTGTCATTTCTGGACACGGTCTACCCATGGATGGCGAGACTTTACGGGAACAACTCGATGACCTAGCTACTAACTTTTATTCTAAGTCTATACCTAAACATAGAAAAAATTAAAGCGGTTGTTCAATTCGAACAACCGCTTTTTATTACTTATTCACTCCGGTGACATTGTCTGTTTATCTTTCTCTTCTACATCCTCTTCACTCGGCCTACTATTTTTAATAAATAAGGCTGTTATTAAACCTATTACAGAAAGAATAGCAACTACAATAAATGCCATATTAGCCCCGAATATTTCAGGATTAGAAACAGTAGGGTCACTTTCTGCAGTTTGAGATGCAGTAGTCATTACTGTGACAAGAATCGCTGTACCTACTGATGCAGCAATTTGTCTCATTGTGTTATCCATTGCTGCTCCGTGTGCAATTAAACGTTTTGGTAACTGATTCAAGCCTGCAGTCGCACTCGGCATCATAACCATTGATAAACCAAACATACGGATACCATAAAGGACTGTTATAAAGGTAAAGGATGTATTCTCATCCAAATCGGTATAAGCAAAAGAAGAAACCGTAATAATTACTAGACCAGTAATTACTAACCACTTCGCCCCTACTTTATCAAAAATTCTACCCGTTATCGGCGACATTATTCCAGTTATCAACGCCCCTGGTAACAGAGCTAATCCTGCTTCAAATGCAGTGAAGTCTCTGTAATCCTGCATGTACAACGGAATAATCGTTTCTACACCTATCAAACCCATAAAGGTAATCATTCCAATAAAAACAGTTAATGGGAAGATGGAGTACTTAAATACTCTAAATTCAAGCATTGGATGCTCCATCATTAATTGCCTTACAATGAACGAGATAAGTGAAACGACTCCAATACCTAATGAAACAAGTGTTAAGGTAGCTAGCCATCCATTGTTCCCCGCACTTGTAAACCCGTAAAGCAATCCCCCGAATCCAAAGGAAGATAAAGTGATAGAGAAAAAGTCCACTTTTGGTTTGGTTACTTCTGTCACATTTTTTAATGCAAATACAGCAATAATAATATCAATAATAGCAATCGGTAATATGATGGCAAACAAGATACGCCAAGAGTAATTAGAAGTAACCCAGCCTGAGAGTGCCGGACCAATTGCAGGTGCAAAAGATATTACTAAACCAATAAGGCCCATTGCTGAACCACGTTTATTGACTGGAAAAATCATTAAGAATACTGTCTGCATTAGCGGAAGCATGACGCCTGCACCAGTAGATTGAATTACTCTACCAAGTAATAAAATTTGAAAACTCGGCGCCAAACCTGCCACCAACGTCCCAAAGGCAAAAACACTCATAGCCGAGATAAATAATTGCCGTGTAGTGAACCTCTCTAACAAAAAGGCACTGACTGGGATCATTATCCCGTTAACCAACATAAAAACAGTTGTTAGCCACTGTGCCGAATTTGCTGTAATCGACATTTCCTCCATAATGGGTGGAATGGCAGTAATCATAAGCGTCTGGTTTAATATAGCGATAAATGACCCGGCTAATAAAAGTGCCACTATTGTCGTTCTTTTCGAATTAGATGCTTCCATCAAATGGATTTCCCCCTCTGTCTAACAGTTAATTTATACCGTTTAAATCATATAATTCGCCAATAAGTTCAACTTTATATAGATTACATTATTTTGTTTTATTTATCTATCTAAAGAACTTACCAATTATATAATTTTACATAAAAAAAAGAATAACCATCATTGGCTATTCCTTCCTTATCCAGTCAACTTCCTTATTGATTATTAGAAACTCCTTCTTCAAATGGTTGAACAATAACAAATCCATTTCCTTTAAACTCCATTTGAATGGACTCACCACTTCCTCTACCGAGAAATGTTCGAAAGCTAATATCTGTTCGGAATTCTGGCTCTAAATGACCTGACCATGCAACGGTTGCATTAGGGTCTGTAATAACTGGAGTTCCTGGGTGAACCAATAGCGTCAATGGTTCATAATGTGATGTTATCGCAACCATTCCCGTCCCACGTAAGGTAACATTAAATAAACCACCAGAGACCATCCCAGCTACTTTCTTCATAAAATTAATATCCCAATCAATATCGGTTTCAAATGCTAATAAATCGTTACCACTTACAGTAATTTCCTCATCCTCTAAATGTAGGATTGTAATTTTCTTTCCTTGGTCAGCTAAATAAAGTCGCCCTGTCCCTTCTGCTTTCATTAGAGAGCTTCCTTCCCCGGTTAATGCCTTTTTAAACATTCGACCAACACCATGCTCTAAAACCTTTTCTCTCTCAAATTTTATACTTCCATTATACGAGATCATGGAACCAGCTTTAGCCCAAACCTTTCCCTTTAAGTTTATTTCTAAAATACGAGGAGTCTCTAATTCAAAAAAATCATTTTCTTGTTCATCTTGCTTTGTTTCCTTAATAAATTGCTCAATTGAATACTTACTCATAACCTACCTCCTAGGAAACTTAGTAATTTGTTTACGTATGGACTAGGATGGACGTTTCAGTAAACTATTTGAACCAGCCTTTTTCTTTAAAGCGGGAGATCGCTTCTATTCGGTTACTAACATCTAGTTTATCTAAGATGACTGAGATATAATTTCTTACAGTTCCATTAGTAAGATAAAGTTGACTAGCTATTTCCTTCGTATTTTTACCATCTGCCATTAGCTTAATGACTTGTTCCTCCCGATCTGTTAGAGGATTTTCATTTTCGAATGCTATATCTACTAATTCTGGAGCATAAATACGCCTTCCCTCCATAATGGTACGAATCGAGTTGGCTAATTCTTCACTAGGGCTATCTTTTAGCAAGTATCCACTAACCTCTGCTTTACGAGCCCTGTCAAAGTATCCTGGCCTAGCAAAAGTTGTTAATATAATGACCTTACAAGCATGATCCTTTAACTCTTCTGCTGCATCCAACCCACTCTTTATCGGCATCTCAATATCCAGAATGCATATATCTGGATCCTGTTGTCTTACTAAATCTAAAACCTCTTCCCCATTTTTGGCTTTTCCCACTACTTCCATGTCCTCCTCTAGGTCTAGTAAAGAACCAAGCGCTCCTAGTAACATTCGTTGGTCTTCAGCAATAACAATACGGATCATGCTAATCCTCCTCTTTTATTTGTTTAATTATATTAGGTACTTTTATCAACAATGTTGTTCCTTTGTCAAAATCAATAGATAATGAACCATTAACAAACTCAAGTCTTTCTTTCATCCCAATTAATCCATTACCCTGATAGTCCTGCTTTTGACTATCCATGCCAATACCATTGTCTTTTACTTGGATAAGCAACTCTTTGGTTGACTGTTCAATATGGATAAAGCAAATTGAAGCTTGGCTATGCTTAACGATATTCGTAACAGCCTCCTTTAGACACATACTTAAAACATTTTCCACGAGTAGGGGCGTATCCGTTAAGATTGGATTACCTTCCACATGGCAATCTATTTCAGCAGCATCCAGAATCTTTTCGACATGAATAAGTTCATCTTTTAATCTCGCGCCCCTCATTTCAGAAACCATTTCTCGTACTTCTTTAAGGGCTGTTCTGGCTGTCTGTCTAATATCATTTAATTCACTAATGGCTGAATCTGGATTTCGTTGGATTAATTTAGAGGCAAGATCACTCTTCAAACCGATAAGGGAGAGCTTCTGACCTAATGTATCATGTAAATCCCTAGCAATCCTCTGCCTTTCTTCAAGAAGTGCCATCTGTGATACTTTTTTATTAGCTACTTCTAATTCACCTTCTAATTTCTCTTGTTTTATTCGATTGAACATATTAAATGGCATTAGAATGACACCAATGATACTTATAATGATAAAGGGTAATTGAGGGAAAAATGCATCCATTTTCATAATAAAACCAACTACAATTGCAGCTATAGTAGTTATTAAGTGGACAACATAAAGCGTAATAAAACCCGCTCTTTTTTGAATGTTACCGATAAAGAAGGCTAGGAATAAAGAAAAATATACATAACCAAAAAATAGCGTCATAATGACACTGATGATCATTTCTATTCCTAAACAAATATAAACAAGACCACCCTTTGAAATAAAGGAAAGCCTATAAGATAAAAAGAATAGGATAATCATTACAATTCCAAATACTATTTCTATAACAATAGAAGATCTAAAAATAAAATAAAAAGGTAGGATACAAAATATTATCCATATATACAAACTAAGTCCTGTGTTTTTAGGAAAAATATGATACCAGTTTTGCATGTTCAAACTCCTTTTTGTACCTAGAGGTTTATTTCAAGTATATCAATATAGTTATCCAACCTTTAATACTTTCGCGGAACATTTTTATAAACTTTGTTTTCCAGTTTAACCTATAAAAAAACCCTTCGTGAAAGAAGGGTTTATTTTTCCTGTAAACGTGGACTGGAGACCTGTAATCTCGCCTCCGACTTTTTTAATCTAGATTTTATTTCTTTAAAGCTAACGAATGTCTTGTTCTTCTCATCATAAAGTCTAAAACGGATCGAAATTAGACTAGACGTTAATGTAATAGTAGTTGCTTTCTGTAACGGTGGTGTTGATGTATGGGCCTTTTCTAAATTATAATTTGGCACCCGTGGACTAAGATGATGCACATGGTGATAGCCAATACTACCTGTCATCCATTCCATCCATTTAGGAAGCTTATAATAAGAGCTTCCATCCACAGCAGCTTTAACATAATCCCATTCTGATTCATTTTCAAAATAAGAATCTTCAAATTGATGTTGGACATAAAACAACCAGATCCCTAAAGAACCAGCTACAAAGAGTATAGGTAGTTGAACAATTAAAAACGCTTGCCAACCAATTAACCATATTAATACCGCATAAATGCACACGATAGAAAAATTAATCAAATACGTATTAAATCTTTCTTTGCTTTTAGCACCTTTACGGTTAAATCTATTATCGATTAAAAATAAGTAAATCGGGCCTAATCCAAACATCACAAAAGGGTTACGGTATAAACGATACTGGATTCTTTCCCAAGTAGAAGCATTAATATATTCATCTACTGTCATCACCCAGATATCACCCGTACCACGTTTATCTAAATTCCCACTTGTTGCATGATGAATGGAATGACTTCTCTTCCACTTCTCATAAGCGAAATGCGTAATTACACCTGTAATAGTACCAATAACTCGATTCAGTTTTTTATTCTTAAAGAATGATTGATGGGCACAATCATGAAAGATAATAAAGGTTCTTACTACAAATCCAGCTGCAATGACTGAACATAGAATAGAAAGCCATATGGATACGGATAAACTCTGATAGGCTAAAAACCAAAGGATAAAAAATGGGGGAATCGTATTTAGAAGTTGTATAATACTCGTCTTTGTATTCGTTGTTGCATAAGGTGCAACATTTTTTCTGAGTTGGGCCTGCTTTTGTTTGCTCATAAGTGCCTCCTTAAAGTTAAACCATTAATAATAATAATTGTAAAGTTTCCAATGTAACAAAAGAAGTCATAAACGTCAGTAATTTAATATGACAATTGTCATACTTGTTTCACACATACCATTATCCCTTATCCAAGCCAAATTTATTATTCCCAATGTATGGCTATTTTTTCCTAGTTTTTATCATTTTTTTTTGTTAATCTGTAAATTGGGGGAAAGAGAACTAAATGCTTGATCGAGTTAGTGAAAAGGTTTCCATTAACAAATCATAGAGGTAGGGGTTAACGATGAAACGAATAGTACTTTTGGGTGGCGGCTACGGCTGTATGAAAATACTAACTACATTAATAGATAATCAATTACCGACTGATACACACATTACACTTATTGATAGAAATCCATACCATTCATTGAAAACAGAATTTTACGCAATTGCAGCTGGAACTTCTGCAGATAAAGATGTGCGACAAGTATTTCCCATCCATGAACAAGTTGACTTGGTATATGGTGAAATTACAGCTATTTATACAGAGCAGAATAGGATCGAAATTGATCATTCTGAAGAGCTAATTCCTTATGACTATTTAGTTATCGGACTTGGTTGTGAAGACAATTATCACGGAATTGATGGCGCAAAACAATTTACACAAAGTGTTCAAACCATTTCTAAAGCACGCCAAGCAGGTCATACGATAAATGAATTAAAGGCGTATGGCAAAGTGGCTATAGTCGGCGCTGGCCTTAGTGGGATTGAAGTGGCATCAGAAATCAGAGAAAGCAGACCAGATTTAAATGTCAGGTTATTAGATCGAGGTGCATCGGTATTAAGTGCTTTTGATGAAAAAGTTCAACAATATGTTGAGGATTGGTTTCATAAAAATGATGTGGAAATCTTACACCATTCTAATGTTGAATATGTCGAAAAGGACGGCGTTTGTAATAATGGCGAATGTTTTATTAATGATGTCACTATTTGGACAGCAGGGGTAAAACCAAACCATCTTATTCAGACATTACCATATGAAAAAGATAGACAAGGAAAAGTGATCGTTAATGACTATTGCCAGATACCTTCCCAAGAAAATGTTTTTGTTGTTGGAGATTGTGCCTCTTCTAGCTTTTCTCCGAGTGCACAGTTAGCCGGGAAACAAGGTGAACAAATTGGGGAAGTTCTAACTTCCATTGTTTACAACATCGAACCTAGAAAGCCCAAACCTATAAAGCTTAAAGGTTCCCTTGGTTCTCTAGGTAAATCAGACGGTTTCGGTAATATGTATAAACAGCCAGTTACTGGTCTTTTACCTCGATTAGCCAAATCAGGGGTGCTTTGGTTAAGTAAACGTCACTAATCTTTAAGGGGAAATAGAGCAAATTCAGCTGAGTTTGCTCTATTTTTTATCACCTTTAGTTTATGATCATTTACAACAAATCGCACCACAATTTGTGATTTAGTTCACATACAATTAAACATAGATATAATATAGTGATTTCACAAAGTATTTAATTTATAAATTTTTATATAGGATAAGGAGGATTGAAAAATGGCCACTGTATTATATATCACAGCGAATCCATTTGGTGAAAATCAATCATATGGTATGGCAGTAGGGAAACAGTTTATAGACTCTTATAAAGAGACTAATCCTACAGACCAGATTATTCATATTGATTTGTATAAAGAAAACATACCACATATTGATGCTGATGTGTTCCAAGGGTGGGGTAAGCTACAATCAGGTCAAGGGTTCGAAGACCTATCAACTGATGAGAAAGCAAAAGTTGGTCGTTTAGCTGAATTAAGTGAGCAATTTATCAGTGCAGATAAGTACATATTTGTAACTCCATTATGGAATTTACTTTTCCCACCGATTATGAAAGCTTATCTTGACTCTGTAGCAGTTGCGGGCAAAGCTTATAAGCATACAGAACAAGGGCCCGTTGGATTATTAACGAATAAGAAAGCTTTACACATACAAGCAAGCGGTGGTGTTTATTCTAAAGGACCGGGCGCCGAAAAAGAAATGGGGCATCGCTATATAAAAACTCTAATGGAGTTTTTTGGGATTCCATCGTTTGAAGGATTATTTGTAGAAGGCCATGACTCCTATCCTCAAGATAAAGAAGTAATTAAAGAAAACGCACTACTACAGGCGATTGAAATAGCGAAGAGATTCTAAAAAAAGAAGGGCACCTAGATGTGCTCTTCTTTCATGATAACACTAAACATTTGGATTATTTTGCACTCTATTCAAGATTCTTAGTTTTTTAAACGCTGAATGAAAGCATAAAGTCTGTCAAGATCTTGTAGATTTATATTGCATTGTACACTGTCCTTACAAATATAATTCCCTCGTTTAACATAACTGTCTTTGTTTGCTCCCTTTTTTTCTGCTGTGTACATACCCACTTCCTCATGCCCATTGCAGATCGTACAAATCCCTTTCTGATTTAAACTATGAAATGTTCCAACTAACCCTACTAACTTCCCTCTATAATCAGCAACAATAAATGTTTTATTGGATTGCGCATCTCGCCAACTTATATAGGTTGTTTCTCTTAGATCTATATCTTCTGTAGCCGGTGCTTTTAACTTCTTTATTTTAGGAAACAACTTTTTAATAGTCGACTCCGTTAAAGTCTTGAAGGGAATAACGTACTTTTTCATCGTTACTAGAAAGGACTCTGCTTCTTCTTTATCCTTTATATCTTGAATTGGTGTCAATAATTGTATTTGCTGTTCATTGAGTTCAGGGAATAAAGCCAGTACTCTTTCTTCAGCGATTGACTTCACCGCTTGGATAACATCTGCATCATTTACAGTAGCTTTGCTGTTCACAATGTGCATAACTTGTTTGCGAATAAAATTATATTGAAAACTTTTTATAAATGGTTCCATCGTTCATTACTCCTATCCACTCATGATAAAACAATCTTATATCACTTTATTTACTTTTTAAATGGATAGAATGGTTATAAAATGAACTTAACCTAACCTAAACATAATACGTCACCGGAACAGCTTTCGGTATGACTGCTCCTTTCACATATTTAAGATTCTTCTAAAACATTCCAAATCAATTAGTAAACCTGCAATAAAGTGTTTAAACATGTTGATTAGTCCCATAATACCCGCGATGTCATGTCCAGGATAGTGATATCTTAAGTGTTCTGGTGTTATTAATACAGGATATGGCATTCTAGAAACTGCTTTACGCGCTTGGTTCACTAAATTATTTTTCTTTAATACATATTCTTCAGAACCAATGAATGGTTTTGTTGCCTTCCATGCCACCTCTA
Source organism: Aquibacillus kalidii (assembly GCF_014280935.1). Classification (GTDB taxonomy): domain Bacteria; phylum Bacillota; class Bacilli; order Bacillales; family Amphibacillaceae; genus Aquibacillus_D; species Aquibacillus_D kalidii. The sequence continues at coordinate 900 of NZ_JACLZI010000012.1, read as the reverse complement.
AAAAATCTGGGTAATAGGCCAGCGCTCTAAAATCACTAGCAACATCATATGTGTGTTCCGTATTTTTAATATCCATTAATAGTTCACGGATACTATCAGGTGCATCCGAAACTTGTAATAAAGGAATGTTTGGTAGCCCTTGAATAATCCCCGGCTTTATGTAACTCTCAGCCTTACTTGTACCCTTTATCTGCCGGTGACTAAGCGCCTCTTCCCACGCTGTAGCAATTAGCAACAGTTTAGGGTTAACGTAGTTGAAAGTGAAAATTATTTTTTGTAAATGATCTAGTGTTTGTGCGGAATAGACATCTGACCATTTTTTTATCGTATTAGGATGGAATGAAATATCAGGATACCTTAACACTTCCGCTTCTCTCTCCATAGTAGTCGTAAGCATATTCGGTCTAACTTGATGCCAAGCAATATGTAAAAATGTTTGGTAAGGTGCTAATGCCCTAAATATGAAATTGACAATTGGTACTTTTAACACATATTTAATATCCGTGTACAAACAATGAAGATGTCCAAAAGCCTCTTGCTCCAATATCTCAGGAATTCCATATTCGATTCTCCGCATATCCTTCTCCTTTTAAAATATATTCCTTACACAATAGAGTATGAGGTCCATTCTCACAAAATCACTATTTCAATTTAAACCAACTGTTTCTATAACCTTCTCTTTATGCCACAATCGAGATTAAATGCGTAGCAACTAACTTCTATATTTTTTTAAGTGAATGTTGGACAACCGTTCCGGAAATATACTACGCTTTCCGCGGGCGGAGCTTGAGCCTCCTCGGTCGCAAAAGTGCGTGCACCTGCGTCTTCTAGTAACGCTTCGAAGCAGGCTTCCTCGGTGCAAGGGAGCAAGATGGTTACTCAAGTAGCCCCCTCGCTCCC
>NZ_JACLZI010000003.1 GCF_014280935.1 Aquibacillus kalidii | reverse complement strand
TCCTTCTCCGCCATTCTAAAATGGCCCGTTGGTCAAGCGGTTAAGACACCGCCCTTTCACGGCGGTAACACGGGTTCGAATCCCGTACGGGTCACTTTTAAAAATGATAGATTTTTTTGCTTAGCAAAAATCACGGTCCGGTAGTTCAGTTGGTTAGAATGCCTGCCTGTCACGCAGGAGGTCGCGGGTTCGAGTCCCGTCCGGACCGCCATTTTTTTGGGCTATAGCCAAGCGGTAAGGCAACGGTTTTTGGTACCGTCATGCGCTGGTTCGAATCCAGCTAGCCCAGCCATTTCAATCTGTTCTTTTATATAATTACCTCATTTGCTTCCTATTAGAGTATTACATTACAGCTTCTAATAATCTCATTTGATGTATGAACAGTATAATAAAAGTACGAAACGATAGGAGCCATTAGCTCAGCCGGTAGAGCATCTGACTTTTAATCAGAGGGTCGGAGGTTCGAATCCTCCATGGCTCATCAAATAGTATTGGTGGGGATCGATAATGATTTCTACCAATGCTTATGTTTTTTATAAGCGGGTGTGGCGGAATTGGCAGACGCGCTAGACTTAGGATCTAGTGTCTTATGACGTGGGGGTTCAAGTCCCTCCACCCGCACCAAAGTTTTTTGCTTCTTATAAACGATTTGCTTTATGCGGTCGTGGCGGAATGGCAGACGCGCTAGGTTGAGGGCCTAGTGGGAGGTAATCCCGTGGAGGTTCAAGTCCTCTCGACCGCACTAGAAAATAATTTTTAAAAAAGATTGACAGTACAGAACGCTGTGTGATATATTTAAATATGTCGCCTTGATGAGCGCCCGTAGCTCAATTGGATAGAGCGTTTGACTACGGATCAAAAGGTTAGGGGTTCGACTCCTCTCGGGCGCGCCATTACCGGGAAGTAGCTCAGCTTGGTAGAGCACTTGGTTTGGGACCAAGGGGTCGCAGGTTCAAATCCTGTCTTCCCGACCATTTAGTTTTTTTACATTAATATGCGGGTGTAGTTTAGTGGTAAAACCTCAGCCTTCCAAGCTGATGTCGAGGGTTCGATTCCCTTCACCCGCTCCAACTTTAGGGCCTATAGCTCAGCTGGTTAGAGCGCACGCCTGATAAGCGTGAGGTCGGTGGTTCGAGTCCACTTAGGCCCACCATAAACAATTGATCTTTGAAAACTGAACAAAACAATCAGTATGTCAAGTAAGAAACAAGCTAGTCAAGTTTTAGAGCAAGCAAACACTTTATGGAGAGTTTG
>NZ_JACLZI010000011.1 GCF_014280935.1 Aquibacillus kalidii | reverse complement strand
CTAACGTTGCGAAATTAGAGAAACCATAAGATTTCGCTTTGTTAGAGGGCAGCTAACGTCGCGAAATTAGAAAAACCATAAGATTTCGCTTTGTTGAAGGGTAGCTAACGTTGCGAAATTAGAGAAACCATAAGAATTCGCTTTGTTAGAGGGCAGCTAACGTCGCGAAATTAGAAAAACCATAAGATTTCGCTTTGTTATATTGCCTATCCAACTTCTTACTGGTGATTCTATATAAAATACGAAATAATGCTATTAAACTTTCGAAGCAGAATGGATTTAATTTTTGATGATGGGTTATTTCGTGGGTATAAGAATGGAGTGGGGGAGATCAATCATATATAATTGCGTTACTGAGCTTTTATTGGGGGAGTCCTATTAAATGAGAAAAGTATTTAACTATGTTCAAGGCTATAGTAAATCAATGTGGATTGCTCTCTTTCTAATGGCTACTGAATTAGCTGTAGAGCTTTCACAACCGTTAATAATGGCTAAAATAATAGATGAAGGGGTAGTCACAAGAGATTTATCTACAATAATAGTCTGGGGATCTATCCTGTTAGGTCTTACTTTAATCGCATTCACAGCAGGGATTTCAAGTTCATTTTTTGCTTCAGCAGTAAGTCAAGGTGTGGGACATGATTTAAGAAGAGATCTATTTTCTAAAGTCCAAGCTTTCTCGGCCATGCAAATGCAGAAGTTTTCAGCTTCTACTCTTCTAACTAGGATAACGAATGATGTCACACAAGTACAGGGATTGTTGTTCGGATTAATGCGGATCATGTTACGTGCGCCCTTATTTATTTTTGGTGGTATTATTCTGTCGTTTACTGTCCATGCGAAGTTAGCTACTGTACTTTTAATTGTTGTCCCTCTGTTATTTATCGTGATGTACATGATTATGACAAAGGGAATTTCCCTGTTTGGTAAGGTACAAGTCAAAGTTGATGCAGTGAATAGTACTATTAGAGAAAATTTACTGGCAATCCGCTTAGTTAAGGCATTCAATAATGAAGAGCATGAACAGACTAGATTTTCAAAGGCCAATGATGACTTGATGGAAGATAACAAAAAGGCGCTTAGACTCATGGAGTTAACGATGCCAACTGTCATGTTAGTCATGAATCTAAGTATGATTATATTATTATGGTTTGGGTCAGTTGAAATGAATAATCAACAAGCACAACCTGGTGAAATTGTTGCGATTATTAACTATGCTACAAGGATTATGGGATCGTTTGGTGTCTTCTCGTTTTTATTGACGAGTTTATCCAGGGGGCGAGCATCTGCCTCGCGTATTTCTAATGTATTAGAAAGTAAAGCGGAGGAAGTGGAAAGTAGATCAAATCCAGTAGATAAAGTAAATGGAGATATTGTGTTTAAAGATGTTTCGTTTACTTATCCGAATGCACACAATCTGGTTCTTTCTGATTTGTCCTTCCATATTAAGAAGGGTCAAACAGTCGGAGTCCTCGGTGAAACAGGATCTGGGAAGACGACGCTCTTACACTTAATCCCTAAATTATATGACATAAAGTCGGGTGTAATTGAGATTGATGGGAAATCTCTGGATAAATGGGGAAATTCAGTTCGAAACGCAATAACGTTAGTTCCGCAAGATGGCTATATTTTTTCTGGGACGATTAAAGAAAATATCGCTTGGGGTAAGGAGTTTGCCTCAATGGACGCTATTATTCATGCTGCCAAGGAGGCTAAGATACATGATTTTGTCTCCACGCTTCCAGATCAATACGAAACGGTAGTTGGACAACGTGGTGTTAATTTATCAGGTGGGCAAAAACAACGATTGTCTATTGCAAGAGCACTTTTGGCGGATCCAAGAATTTTATTGTTAGATGATAGTACAAGTGCTTTAGACGCTCAGACCGAGTCAGATGTCCTTCGTGCGATTCAAAAACGTGCGTGCACAACTATTGTTGTTGCGCAAAAGATTAGCTCTATTATCGATGCTGACCAAATTTTTGTTCTTGCGAGAGGTAAATTAGTAGCCAGGGGTAGTCATCAACATCTAATGGAAACTAGTAATTTATATAAACAGATCTATCAATCACAGCAAAACGAGGAAGTGGGCTTTGATGGTAAGTAAAGAAAATAGTAACCGTGTACAACAGACAACTTCTCGTCATAACCAAGGGCTAAAAATGAAAAAGCCAAAAATAAAAAATATAACCGCAACAATAAAGAGACTTTGGAGCTATATGTCCTATAACAAGCCATTATTTGCTCTTGTCATTGTTTTAGTAGTCATTAGTTCTGTTCTTTCATTACTTGGCCCGTACTTATTGGGGAAAGCAGTAGATGCGGTAATTGACGGTTCACAGACTTCTGTGTTATTTAAATTTATGATTATACTCTTTCTTGTTTTTGTCGGGCAGTCCATTGCGCTGTGGTTCCAAAATTCATGGATGATTACAATCGCGCAACAAACTGTATATAGAATCAGAAAGGATTTATTCAAACGCGTTTTACATTTACCAATTCAATACTATCAAACTGTTCAGAGTGGAGAGCTAATGTCTCGTCTGACGAATGATGTGGAAAATGTTAGTCGTACATTAAATTCTACTGTTATTCAATTAACGACGAGTGTATTAACATTAGTTGGAACAGTGGTGTTTATGCTATGGCTAAGTCCGTTACTTACTCTATTTACACTTATTATCGTCCCGATTATGTTTGTTGGAATGAATTGGATTACGAAAAGAACGAGTAGTTACTTTAAGGAACAGCAAGTACAATTGGGGGACATGAACGGTTATGTAGAAGAAACGCTATCTGGTCATACGATGATAAAGCTGTTCAATCAAGAAAAGAGAGTAATAGAAAAATATAAACAAAAAAATAGAGCATTAAAAGATGCAAGTTATTGGGCACAGGTGTATTCAGGATTTATTCCAAAGCTTATGAATACCCTAAACAATTTTAGTTTTGCAATCATTGTTGGAATAGGGGGCTTCTTTGCTATTAATGGAGATGTTGTAACAATCGGGGTAATTGTCACTTTTACAACCTATTCAAGGCAATTTACAAGACCACTAAATGATTTAGCCAATCAGTACAACGTGATCTTATCCGCTGTTGCAGGTGCGGAACGAGTATTTGAAGTAATGGATGAGCCCGAAGAAAAACAAAACGAGTATAAGGCAAACGATATTAATCAAATAAAAGGTGATGTTGATTTTGACTCCGTACACTTCTCCTATAACGAAGGGATGGATACGGTTAAGAATGTTTCTTTTTCCGTATCTGCTGGTGAAACAATTGCACTAGTTGGCCCAACAGGAGCGGGGAAAACAACTATCATCTCTTTGCTTTCAAAGTTTTATGAAGTGGAGAAAGGTGCTATTTTCATAGACGGTCAGAACTTAAACAATATAACAAGGTTTAGTTTAAGGGCACAAATGGGAATGGTGTTACAAGATTCTTATTTATTTGATACGACCATTATAGAAAATATTCGTTATGGAAGATTACAAGCTACCGACGAGCAAGTGATAGAAGCTGCAAAAGCTGCAAATGCAGATTCCTTTATTAGACAACTTCCTGAAGGATATTATACAGTTCTGGATTCAAATGGTAGTGGGATCAGCCAGGGGCAACGTCAATTAATCTCGATTGCGCGTGCAATGTTAGCAGATCCCTCTATACTAATTTTAGATGAAGCAACAAGCAGTATTGATACGATTACAGAAATGAAAATAAGTCAGGCGTTAAATACGTTAATGAAAGGCAGAACATGCTTCATCATAGCTCATCGTCTTAATACCATTCAACATGCAGATAAGATTATTGTACTTAATGACGGTCAAGTAATCGAACAAGGAACCCATCAAACATTACTGCATCAGGATGGTTTTTATGCTAATTTATTTTCGACCCAAAACCGTGCTGGGAATAGTGGAGATTAATAGTAGAAGTAATAGTCTTATAGGCCACAAAGGATATAAATAACCTAATTTATGCATGATTTTCCTCTTCACCTATTAAAATAGTATAAGCTAAATGATTATCGGTTTTTAATTCGCGTAGTCTACGCAAAGGGAAATCGTAAAAAAATTATCAATCTTCCTATATATCCCTGACAATTGCACTGATAACCATAGCTTATAGTTATTTTCAGAATGGGGGAAATATTGGTGGTTCGTTTGAGTATACTAGATCAAACTGTTATACCAGAAGGTAGTACAGCTCAAGTAGAGATAGAAAATACGACTAGATTAGCGCAAATAGCAGAACGGTTAGGATACCACCGTTTTTGGATGGCAGAACATCATCTGGAGACATCTGGTCATTCTAGTCCTGAAATATTAATTCCGCATGTTGCTTCTAAGACAACAACGATTCGTGTTGGTTCTGGAGGTGTGATGCTTCCTAACTACAGTGCATACAAAGTAGCAGAGAATTTTAGATTGCTTGAAGCGCTCTACCCTGGTCGTATTGATCTAGGGGTTGGGAGAGCGCCTGGTGGGATCCCACTTGCAACTATGGCGCTGCAAGAAAATCGTGATGAAATGGTAGATAGATTTCCGCAACAAATGGATGACTTAATTCACTACCTAACTGGTTCGAAAAAACAAAGTCATCGTTTTAAAGGATTAAAGGCAATGCCTGATATTAATACATGCCCGGAGCTGTGGGTATTAGGTTCAAGTGGGGGAAGTGCTGGATTAGCTGCTAAAAAAGGTGTCTCATATGCTTTTGCCCAATTTATTAGTGGGCAGCATGGAGGGAACATTGTTGCTAGCTATCACGACAGCTATTCTTCATCTGAAATACAGACGCAACCAAATGCAATGGTTGGATTCTTTGTTGTTTGTGCATCAACAGATCGAGAGGCAGAACAATTAGCAGCATCACTTGATGTTCACTTTTTACAAATTTCAAAGGGAGAAAAAACAGGTGGCATTCAACCGCCTGCACAAGCTATTAAATATCCTTTCTCTAATAAGGATTACCAAATAATTATGGAAAATCGAAAAAAGGTATTGGTAGGATCCCCAAAAACAATAAAACAACAAATTGAGAAGTTGAGTAAAGAGTACCAGGCGGAAGAGTTTATTTTGACAAGTATGATTTATGATTTTCATGCTAAGGTAAAGGGGTACCAATTGTTAGCAAGGGAATTTGAATTAATTAAATGATAGAAAAGCAATGCCACTTGCGAAATAACAAGTGGCACGTTTGTTTACATAGAGCATTGTCCATAATGTTATTACTTGAAAAGACCTTTATCCCCGAGTATGATTTTAATTACATTCATAATCGTAATGAACACACTAATGATAAAAATGGGGGTGTAGCCCAGATGAGTGAACAAAATAAAGATAAAGATTGGCTCAGTGAACAAACAAGAGTCAATATGGTAGTGAATGAAATAAAAAAGAAAATAGTCACATTGAAAGAAAAGGCTGGGGACCTGAAGGAACGGGTTATTGATATTAGGAAAAACTTTTGGGAAGATGTTACCGTAAATTTAGATGAACCGGACGATATCATAGAAACACAAGCTAGTCTGAAGCAACAGGCAGAGTTTTTATCTGAGCGTGAAAGAAGTCATGGCCAATTGAGTCAAACGTTAGATACATTGGAACGCTTAGAATCATCCCCTTATTTTGGACGCATTGATTTTCTGGAAAATGACTACTCTAATTCTGATCAAATCTACATCGGCTTATCTTCGGTGATGGATGAAAATGATGAGGAGTTTTTAATATACGACTGGAGAGCACCTATCTCAAGTCTTTATTATGATTACCCACCAGGGCCGGCTAAATATGAAACGGTAGAAGGTGAGATTGAAGGGGAAATAACTCTTAAACGCCAATTCATCATTCGGAACAGCGAAATAAAAGGAATGTTTGACACAGGCTTAACAATTGGAGATCACCTTCTTCAAGCAGTACTAGGCAACAATGCAGATACAAAGATGAAAAGCATTGTAGCAACAATTCAGCGCGAGCAAAATCAAATCATTCGAAATGAAAAAAGTAATTTATTAATTGTACAGGGAGTGGCTGGTAGTGGAAAAACATCTGCTGCCCTCCAACGAGTTGCGTATTTACTTTATAGATATCGTGAAACGTTAACGTCAGAAAACATCGTGCTTTTCTCTCCTAATCCATTGTTTAACAGCTATGTTGCTACTGTTCTTCCAGAATTAGGCGAAGAAAATATGAGGCAAACTACGTTTCATAACTATATGGATATCCAACTTGGAAAGCAATATACTATTGAAACTCCGTTTGAGCAAATGGAGTACTACTTAGAGGGCTCTAATAAAAGTCATCGGGTGAGGGTAAAGGCAATGAGTTATAAAGCAAGTCTAGATTTTAAACAGCTCATTGATGCTTATACTAATCAACTAGCGGAAAAAGGAATTAAGTTTCGTAATATAAAATTTAAAGGTAAAAGGCTAATAACAAAAGAAGAAATTGAAGATTACTTTTATTCATTAGATAGTCATATACCTATTGCCAATCGTATGGAATTAGTGGCAAAATGGCTACTTAGCAATTTAAAGAAGTTTGAAGTGAAAGAACGTTCTAAAGATTGGGTTATAGAAGAAAGTGAATTACTCGATAAAGAAGAATATTTACAAGTACATCACCAACTTCAAGAAGAAAATAAATTTAGTGATGATACGTTTGATGATTTTGAAAGAGAAGAGAAATTACTCCGAAAAAAAATTGTAGAAATGAAATTTAGACCAATGAAACAAAAAATTAAACGTATGTACTTTGTAGATGTTAGAAGTACATACCTAAAGTTGTTTACGGAATTTAAGCCAAATCAAGACCTTGTAGTTCCAGAATTTTGGCGAGATATTTGTAAGCAAACAATTGATAACCTAATGGATAGATATCTCCCTTGGGAAGATGCAACTCCGTATTTATACTTTGAAAAAAAATTAGTTGGTTTCGATGCTAATCGCGCTATTCAGCATGTGTTTATTGATGAAGCGCAGGACTACTCACCATTCCAGTTTGCTTACTTAAAAGAATTGTTTCCGAGTAGTCGCATGACATTGTTGGGTGATATAAACCAAGCAATCTATGCACATGCGTTAGAAGAAGAAACATTGTTGTCTGAGAAGATCCAAGAAAAACATGAACGAATTACTTTAACAAGAAGTTACCGTTCGACGCAACCAATTGTTGAATTCACAAAGAACTTTATGCCGAATGGCCATCTAATTGAGGCTTTTACCCGTGAAGGTAACTTACCGGTGTTAATGGAAGTGGAGAACTTATCGATTGTTCAGGAAAAAATGATCCAATCGATTGAGGAATTTAAGAACGATGGTCATCAAACGGTAGCTATTATTTGTAAAACAATGGCAGAAAGTAGAGAGGTATTTAATCAATTACAAAGCAATGTCGATGTAATGCTTATGGATCAACAAACCCATACATTCCAAAAGGGTGTATTAGTTATTCCTGCCTACTTGGCAAAAGGAATTGAATTTGATGCAGTTATTATCTATGACGCATCGGACTCCAATTATAAAGATGAATTAGAAAGAAACCTTTTCTATACAGCATGTACACGAGCAATGCATGAGTTATTGATGTTTTCTATTGGTACACCTAGTCCTTTTATTGAGCAAGTACCTAAACAGAAATATAAGCATTACAAGATACACACTGTATACCGTGAACAGTAAATCAAGAAAGGCTCTCTAATTGTATTAGGGGGCCTTTTTTTCGGGTAGAATAAATTTAGGTTTTAGGTGTTAGAAAGCTAAGCATTTTGTTTGTGTTTTCCATTAAATCTGCCAAAATAATAATAGAAAAAGTACAAGGAGGAATGTTCTATGGTAAAAAGCTTACAGGATACAACTACGTTACATAATGGAGTGAAAATGCCGTGGTTAGGGCTGGGTGTTTTCAAAGTTAAGGATGGTAAAGAAGCATCTGAGTCTGTCAAGGCTGCAATCAAGAATGGCTATAAAAGTATTGATACTGCTGCTATTTACGAAAATGAAGAAGGCGTAGGACAAGGAATTAAGGAATCTGGCGTTTCTCGTGAGGAACTTTTTATCACTTCCAAGGTTTGGAATAGTGATCAAGGCTATGAATCTACCCTTGCTGCTTTTGAAACAAGTCTTAACAAATTAGGATTAGATTATCTAGATTTATATTTAATTCACTGGCCAACTCCTGCTCAAGGGAAATTTAAAGATACATGGAAAGCATTAGAGAAGTTATATAAAGATGGGAAAGTTCGTGCTATTGGTGTAAGTAACTTTAAGGAACACCATTTAGAGGAACTAATTAAGGATGCAGAGATAAAACCTATGGTAAATCAGGTTGAATTCCATCCTAATTTTGCACAAAAAGAATTAAGAACCTATTGTAAAGAACAAGGAATACAGGTAGAAGCATGGTCTCCATTGAAACAAGGGGAATTGTTAGATGATTCCACTTTAATTAAAATTGGAGAAAAATATGGTAAGTCTCCTGCTCAGGTTATCATTCGTTGGGATCTCCAAAGTGGGGTAATTACAATTCCTAAGTCTACAAAAGAACACCGCATTATCGATAATGCAGATGTATTCGATTTTGAATTAACACAAGAGGATATGGAAGAGATTGATAAATTAGATACTGGTAAGCGAGCTTTCGCTGATCCAGATGAAATGAATAAATACTAACCTTATAATAGGCGCAATAATGCGCCTATTATTTTTATTAAGGCTCTTTTCATAAACCCAGTTCCCTTTATAATACTCAGTTGAGATAAAATCTGCAGTAACTAACTTCTTTATGATTATTATGAGATAAATGTTGGACAGCCGTTCCGGAAATATTCTACGCTTTCCGCGGGCTCGCGCTGAGCCTCCTCGGTCGCAAAGAACGCTCCCTGTGGGGTCTCACCGTCTTCGCTGTTTCCGCAGGAGTCTCCGTATATTTCCTCCACTAGCATAACTTTCATAAAAAAAGAGATGTGTTTTAATTATTTGATTTTAGGTATTAACCAAAACTGACTAGATAACACAAATCTAGCGGAGTATTCTGCCGAAGCGAGTGACGCACCCATCAAATAAGTAAATAATAAAATTACTTATTGGTGATTCTATAGATTTTACGACAAAAGGGAACAATAGTTATGATAAGGGCCTTTGGTAATGAGTGGATTGGTTGAATCCTTTTAGTATTTATTATTTAATTAAATAGATAAGATACGTAAAACTGGGAGGGAGTAACATGGCTTTTGTAATAACGGGTCCTTGTGAGACAGAAAAAGCGGGAGAGTGTGCAACGGTCTGTCCAGTCGACTGTATCGTAGAAGGCGCAGACCAATTTTATATAGATCCGGATGTTTGCATTGATTGTGGCGCTTGTAAATCAGTGTGTCCTGTCGATGCAATTGAAGAAGAATATGATTTAACACCAGAGCAAGAAAAATATTTAGAAAAAGCAGAGGCTTTCTTTGCTAGCTAAAAAAAAACCACTAACTACTGAGGTTAGTGGTTTTTTATTGAATTAATATTGATACTGTTGGGATTGCTATTTAAGGCACCTGTAATAAATAGGTTGTTGGCTCTTTTGGCATATATTCAGATTGATTTTATCTGGTATTATAAACCATAATAACTAAATTCTAAAAGGGGAAAATGGTATGGACTATATTAGCTATTTACGATCAATGGTAGGACATGAACGGGTGATTATGGTAGTTGCTGGTGCGTTAGTACTTAATAACCGAAATGAATTATTGCTGCAATTGCGATCAGATAACAATACATGGGGATTACCCGGTGGATATATGGAAATGGGAGAGTCTATTACTGATACCGCGAAGCGTGAGGTAAGAGAGGAAACGGGACTGGAGCTGGGGGAAGTAGAATTGTTTAGTATCCACTCTGGACCAGGTAACGATAAGACCCTAGAAAGTGGAGATAAAGTAGCACTTGTACAAATTTGGTTTACATGCAGGGAGTTCCAAGGAGATTTAATAAAGCGGAACGAGGAAACATTTGATACAAGATTTTATCCATTAGATCAATTACCTGAAAACATGTTTGCTAGTCATGAACAGGTAATCAAGGACTTTTTGTCAGGTAAGAGCGCTCCTATTATTCGATAATCAACAAATTACATATGGTTCATAGTGAGCAAGAAATGACCGGAAATTACTTTTTGAGAATAGTAGAGTAATAGATGAAGGGAGATTTGGTATGAATGGCATTCAACATCTAAGTAACTGTATCGATTATATTGAAGCTAGATTAGATCAAGAAATTGATGTGGATACACTTGCGACTATTTTTTGTTCGTCGAAGTTTCATTTCTTACGAATGTTCCGAATGATCACTGGTTTTACGGTGGCGGAATACGTTCGTAATCGTAGACTGACGCTATCTGCCGGTGAGATTATTACCCACGATATGAAAATCATTGATGTAGCTTTGAAATACGGTTATGAAACACCAGAGTCATTTTCCAAAGCCTTTCGAAAACTTCACGGCATTAGCCCTACACAAGCCAAACGAAAAGCTACCAATCTAAAAGCCTTCCCACCACTCTCTTTTCAAATAAAAGTAAAGGGTGAAGAAAGTATGGACTACAATATTAAGGAAACGAATTCATTTCAAGTAATCGGTAAGGAGCTACGAGTTACAACTAGAAATGGAGAAAATTTTAGGAGGATCCCACAATTTTGGGATGAGTTTAACAATAGTGAAACAGCTAAAGTTCTAGAAAAGCAGATTGGACTTTTGGGGATGCTCGGTATCTGTATGGAATTTGCCCCAGACCAAGAGGAGTTTACCTATTTCATTGGTGTCGAGAAAGGGGGATATCATTACTCAGATGGCTTGGTTGTTAAAGAGATTCCTAAAACTACTTGGGCTGTGTTTCCTGTCGTTGGTGCTATGCCTGATGCGATTCAAGAAACGACGAAGAGGATTTATTCTGAATGGTTCCCCGCTACAGGTTACAAGCATGCTGGATCGCCGGAGATAGAGGTTTATCCTGATCAGAAGGAAAGCATTCACTCAAGTAATTATCGTACAGAAATATGGATCCCGATAGCAAATTAAAGATAATAGGCTTAAGAGGTACACCTCCTAAGCCTATTAATTAGTTCTTAAAGGATGGTACCAATTCAGTATGTCTTATTCTAGATAAAATCAATACCCCAATAATGGCCCCGGTACAACTACTTACTAAAAAACCTGGCACGAAAGCAACTGCTCCAACGGACTGCCCCATTAGAATATTAGCGTATGGTACAGAAATTAAAGATCCAATAACTCCTGTTCCTATTATTTCACCAGTGGCTGCCATATAATGTTTCTTTGTTAAACGGAAAAGGTAACCAGCTAGTACTGCCCCAATCATGCCTCCTGGAAAGGCTAATAACGTACCAAGTCCAAGCATATTACGTAATAATCCAATAACAAATGCAATAATCATTGCTGGAATTGGTCCGAGGGTAACAGCTGCCATCACATTAACGGCATGCTGTACAGGGTAAGCTTTGGCTATGCCTGTGGGAAACCATAACAGTGAAGCACCTACAGTTCCAATTGCAACAAAAATAGCCATCGTAGTTAATAATCTTGTTCTATTCATTGTACTCTCCCCTTTTTTAGAAATAAAAAAACCAGACCCCATTAAAAATAGGACCTGGTTAGCACCATAAGTATTATTTCTACTTCCCTACGCTGGTATCAACCAGATCAGGTCCTTAAGAGTTAAAAAGCTTATCGCGCTTTTCTCTCAGCCTATGCTAATAGGCACCCCTAGTAGTAAGTCATTAAATTGTATAAAATAAGCTTACCATAGTCTCTGGAACAGTCAACTACTTTTAGGTACGGTACTAATTAGCTAAAAGGAAAAGAAAATATAAATGCATTCATCTTGAATTCGAGATAAATTAAGTTTATTATTACTATAAATTGCATTTAATAAAAATTTAACTAACATTAATTCTGCTTAAGCAGGTTTTATCATTTCACTTGCTTTGGCAAGAACTTAGATATCTCAAAGAAATCAAATGAATTACATTGGAGTTATGAAAGCAACAAATTATAAATAACGAATTATTTATAGTAATTAATTGGAAACACGGAAAAATAGAAGGATGACAAATGAAAAGGAGTTGGATCGGATGGAACTAAAAGGCATTCATCATGTTTCAGCTATTACAGCAATAGCTAAAAATAATTATGATTTTTACACAAGGGTATTAGGAATGCGTCTTGTTAAGAAATCCGTAAACCAAGATGATACGAGTATGTACCATTTATTTTACGCAGATGAGATTGGTAATCCTGGAACGGACTTAACGTTTTTTGAAATTATAAGAGCTGGCCACACTTACGAGGGGAATAATAGTATATCATTAACATCTTTGAGGGTGGCGAATGATGCTGCGTTACAGTATTGGAAAGAACGTTTTGTAGAGCTTAATATTGACCATCAAGAGATTATGGAACAGTTTAACCGTAAAGTACTTTATTTTAGAGACCCAGAAGGTCAACGCTTAATGTTAGTTTCAGATGAAACGAATAATGGAGTAGAAGCAGGTACTCCATGGAATAAGAGTCCTATTCCTCAAGATAAGGGGATAACAGGACTTGGACCAGTTAAATTAACTGTCCCTGATCCAATACCAACAGTAAAAGTTCTAACAGAAACAATGGGATTTAGACATGTCGGTAATTATCCTTCGTTACTAACGGATCAACCTGCAATTGAAGTGTATGAAACAGGTGAAGGTGGAACTGGGGCAGAGATTCATATTGAACATCGAAAAGATCTGCCAAAAGAAAGGCCAGGACGAGGAAGTGTACACCATGTAGCATTTCGGGTTGAAAACCAAGAAGAATTAGTAAAGTGGAAGGAAAGAATTCAAAAGCTCAGAATGCCTAATTCTGGATTAGTAGATCGTTATTATTTTCAGTCCCTTTATTTTAGAGAGCCAAATGGTATTCTCTTTGAATTAGCTACTGATGGACCGGGTTTTGCTACTGATGAAGAAGTTAAGCATTTAGGTGAGACTGTTGCTTTACCGCCATTCTTCGAGGATAGAAGGGAAGAAATTGAGGCGAAACTTAAACCATTAAATACTAAGAGATGACCTAGAAGGTACCTATCTAGTATTAGGTAGTTCCGATACCGTTGAAAAAATCTAAAATAACAACGCTTGGATTTTAATTGTGTCCAAGCGTTGTTTTATATTATGTGAACCTGTGACGTTACGAAAAACATATGGGATACCGACTATTTTAACATTCTCAGTAGAATTATGTTGATTGAACAATGCTGACTAACCACCCCAGTGTAATAAAAGAAAACATACCCGCACTTCACAATACTATTAAGAAGTCTATGCTAATCTTTTTAGAAGTTTTACATATTCACCATATTCATCTTCACCAAGATATAATAAGGTAGTAAATCCCTTCTTTTCATATAGATGTCTGGCGTTTAGGTTATCTGTATCTACACCAAGTGTTATTTCTTCATATCCCAGTTGTTTAGCATAATCAATCAGATAATCAACAATAATGCCACCTATTCCTCGATTACGATACTCTTTTTTCACAATTATACGAGATAGATAAATTCGTTTATTCGGAATAGTATAATCTGGGTCATTGTGATGCAACACTAATGAACCTTCTCCTATAAACTCGCTATTCTCCATGTAAATAAATGTAATTCTATTACCACTTACTATTTCGTCATAAAACATTTTAGCCATTTTCGGTTTCTTTTCAAAATCCCAAATATTACTACACTTATTATAATCTTCGGCGTTTAATTTCTCTATTTGATACGAAGTCATACTATATCCCCTCTCATATTCTCGTCCTGTAAGAACTGTCTATTTAAATTAATAAGAAATGAGTTTAAACATTAGCACAAATTTGGGTTTCTAATTATTGTTATCTTTACCTGAAATTAAAACCTATAATTATTGATAGTAACAATACTAATAAAAATACAGATAATTTAATCATTATAAATTTCTTACTTAAGCCTACTAATTTCTCAAGGTAGTTCGTATATTTAGTAGATAACACCAAACCAAAAAATAGTAGGTAAAATTCAGCTATACTACTAGGTTCCCAAATTGCCTTTACAACACAAAGTAGAATAAGTGTATTACCAAATTCACCTAAAATCATATTTAGATAGAGCTTCTGATTATCTCGCACTTATTTTCCTCCTGATAGTATTAACTTAATTTTAAAAAAGAGGTTCACATAATTCGAGGTTCCATAGAGTATGAAACTGAATGAAAATCCTCTAACAAGGTTTGCCCCATTTTGCCCCAATTATTTATTAACTACAAGTGACCTCTACTCTTGTCTCACGTTACTGTAGATATGATTACTTGTAATTTGATTTTAACATAAAATTCCAATAGCTTTTTTACTGTGAAATTTGTAATCCCCCCATACTTTAGGATTACTCCAATATAATGTTTACAAAAGTTCTCAGACCTCTTAAAACCTTCTTCACCAAGGTGCGGAACTTATAAGGATGATACGTTAACAGTAAAAATTATTATCCGTTTACTTTTTTCCAAACCAAAATGTAGTTAGTTTCGTCTAAGATTATGGAAGAGGTGATACCTAGATGAATGAATTGGAGCAATTAACGATTGTAGATACATGTATGAACGATAAGGAACAAATAATTGATCAATTAATGCAGGCGTATAGCGAGGGCATCCTGTATCTTGTATTTACCTATGTAAAAAATCGAACGACTGCAGAGGATTTAACACAAGAGATATTTATAAAATGCTATGAAAAGTTAGATCAATTTAATCATCAAGCATCCATTAAAACCTGGGTTTACCGAATTGCTAGTAATCATTGTAAAGATTACTTGAGAAGCTGGCATTATCGCAAAATAAAACTCGACGAAAAGATGTGGGACCATATCCCTTCCAAATCAAAACAAGTGGAAGAGGAAATCATTGCAAAAAATCAAGAAACCAGTTTATCTCGTGCAATTATGGCATTACCTATCAAGTATAGAGAAGTCGTTTTTCTCCATTACTATGAAGATTTAACACTAGCAGAGATAAGCAAAGTTACTACGATAAATATCAATACAATAAAAACTAGATTGAAACGCGCCAAGGAATTATTAAAAGATAAGATGCTGAAGGAGGTTTAATTAATGAAAAATCCATTCGATGATTTGAAATGTGCAATGAAAGAAACGATCTTTAAAGACTTTTCCTTTTCAGACGAGCGAAAGGATGCAGTAAAAGAAACAATAAGGGAAAAACATTCTTCACAACAGCTACACTCTTGGAAGGAAAAAACCATTATAGCTGTACTAGAATCGGTTCAACATGAATCCAAACATGGTTATGACATTTCAACTCACCTCTTTCAAAAAAATGATTTTAGCTTTCAAAGCAATGAAGGGCAGCTTTATACACTTTTACATTTACTCGAAAACAAGGGAATTGTCACATCAAAATGGATCAATGAAAAGAAGTATTATTTATTAACGATGAAAGGTATAAAACATTTAGCTAATTCCAAACAAGAAAGCACTAAAAAACAAGTATCTTTAAAACATTTACTCGAGGAGGCGTCTTTATGAGTTCTTTCAAATTTGAAGAATTTTTAAGCAAAGTAACCTCTAAAGTGAAGTCTAAGGAAGCGCATGGTTTGATTAGAAAAGAACTGAGCAATCACTTACAAGAGTTGAGTCAGTCTTTTCAAAAACAATCTACTAAAGAGGTAGCAGAAGAAAAGGCTATAAAAGAAATGGGAAATCCATTCACACTAGGCGAGAACTTAAATAAACTTCATAAACCGAAAATAGATTGGGTTCTAATTGTGTTATTCGGAGTCATTGCCGTTATTAGCTTTCTTCCACTAATAAATGGAGTTTCAGAATTGCCAAACTCTGTAGCAAAACATGCAATATGGTACACACTGGCTATCCTAACGATTATTACCCTTCTGTTCTTTGATTATCGGAGACTAAAGAACTTGTGGATGTTTTTTTATGGGATTGGCTTAATTCTGCACGTATATACTTATTTTTTCGGAATAATAATCAATGGTGCAAAAAATTGGATTTTCATTCCGGGAGCAACCATGTATGTACCCATAATAACTTTATTTTTATTTATCTTCGCTTGGGCAGACATCTTTACTAGGATTAATGAGTTTGCTAGTGGGTTCAAGCAAGTCGAACTGGTGTTTCTTTTTTGGATTCCAATATTGATCTATTTAATGCTTCCAGATTTGATGGTAAGTTTCATTTATGTAATTTGTATAGTCACTATGTTTGCTTTTTCTCCTGTTCAAAAAAAGTTAGCTACAAAGTTAGTTACAGTAAATGTGATACTCGGAGTATGTGTTATTGGTGCAATTATAAATAGCATTCAGGGGACATATATCTATGATAGGTTATCCTTTTTTCTAAATCCAAATGCGTATCCTGATGGAGAAGGATATATATATCACAAAATTAGGGAAGCACTTACCCAAGCAGGCTGGTTTGGCAATGGGATTAATAGTGAGTTACAGTCGCTCCCAAATTCACATACTGATTTCGTTTTTCCTTATCTCGTCTATTCTCTTGGATGGGCGTTTGGAATTATCCTTTGCTTAATTCTTACCGCATTTATTTTGCGTATATCATTAAATGCCTTTAAAACAAAGGATCTGTATGGAAGATTGATAATAATTGGTGGTACAGGATTTTTAACAGTACCTATGATTTATAACATCCTCATGGGATTAGGGCTAGTGCCGGTTATTGGAGTCTCCATGCCGTTTATAAGCTATGGCGGAACTATGCTGATCGTTTCAGCTGCTATACTTGGACTTATTTTAAGTATATACCGTAGAAAAGATTTGGTAGAATCAACGGTAGTAACTAAATAAAACAGTCAATACAATTAAGTAGAGGAATTTACAATTACCTTTTTTAATTATATAGACCTGATATACAGGGTATTAAGAGACCAATTCATATGCGAATTTTGTCTGCTCATTGGTAAGCTATTTTTAAGATATTTCTCCACCGAAACGTCTTACTTAAATGGGTATGGATGGGGTTTCTTTATTTTTCTCCCCATCTTGGGAATGCTATACTTAAGGAAATTACAGTTGAGGGGGATAAATTTTGGTGGATGATGTTAAAGTAGTATTTCTAGATATGGATGGTACGGTATTAAATCACCATAACCGAATAACTGAAAAAACTATTAAAGCTATTGATGCACTTCGGTCCAAGGGAATTAAAGTATGTATTGCAACAGGAAGGTCTATGAAGGAAATAGAAGATGTTGCACCTAACCACCTTTCTGTTGACGGGATCGTAAGTGCTAACGGAATGGTTGCCTCAATTGGGGATCGGACCATTGTTGAAAATTCTTTACCGAATGAATTGATAAATGAGATAGTAGAAAAAGCTAGACAACTAGAAATTTATTACGAAATCCATCCAAATGTAGGATCACGAATTACTTTGAAACAAGATCAAGCATACATACAAGCTATTGTCCAGGATCCAAAGCCTAATAGTGTAGCGTTAAGTGAATGGCTGTCAAGGAAAGCTGCTATCGATAAGGATATAAAGTGGACTTCCTCCGTTGGAATAGAAAAATACTCAAAGATGTATTTCTTTAGCAGAGATAAAGAAAAGATGTTGCAATGGATAAAAGAGTTAGAAAAATTAAAAGAAAAGCAAAGTTTTACTACCTCGACATCATCCAACCATAATGTCGAAGTGATGGTAGCCAACATTAATAAAGCAACTGGAATTGAATATTTATTAAAAGAATTTACATTATCCAAATCAGAGGCTATGGCCATTGGTGATAGTAATAATGATATTCCAATGCTGAAAATGGTAGGATATCCTATTGCTATGAAAAATGGGTCCGATGAAGTTAGACAATTAGTGGATGAGGTAACAGCTTTTTCGTGTGATGAGGATGGTGTTTATCACTATTTAAAAGATAAATTTGAATTAAAGGGAATCGAGTGAGGCTTGCTCACTCGATTTTTTAATCTTATACAATAGTCCTGCTCTTAAATAAAGTAATCTTTATAATAGATAAATGTAAATATAGCGGCTAATAAAGTATAAAAAACAGCTGAAAAGAGGGCCAAATTTGGGTTGAAAGTGTTGTTGCTTTGCTCTTGTTTCATGCCTGTCTGACTTTGGAGTTGTAAATCTAGAGTTCTACTAGTATATCCACCTGATGAACTGAAAAAATAGATAACTACTGTGCCAGCAATACCAACGATGAAGGCAAAATCAATGAATTTTTGATCTAAAAAATATGTGATGCCAAAATTTACGGTGGCAAGGATTGCTAGTGTTAATGTGATGATCGTAACTTTTTTAATAAAGTTTCTTTGCATAAACATCCCTTTCCGGATGAAAATTAGATTTGCTTACTATCTTTGTAATACGTAGATGGGAGTGATTTTGTTTCAAAATTTTCTGTTTAATTGTATGTGAAAAATGATGCATATGATTTCCTATTTACTACGATGCTAGTATAATATAATTGAAAGCGCAAACAACGGATGGATGTAAGTAATAAGAAAAGTAGTTGATTGGCAAGAACACACTATACGTGGAGATGTAACTTCTTACAAAATTCTTCTTTGATTAGCTAATCCATCGCATTACATAATTAGAAAGTACAATCTAGTGGGTATTCTGTCGGAGCACATTATTACAGGCATCTAGAACAGGGAGATAGTCGATTGTCAAATCAGATTCTATGTGTTTATGAAAGGCAATAATAGAAATTAATATGCTCAATTAAGAGAGGAGAAAGATAGTAGATGAAATACAGACAGTTAGGTAAAACGGATATGAAAATAAGTGAACTCAGTTTTGGAACATGGGCGATTGGTGGTGCATGGGGGAAAACAAATGATGAGGAAGCATTAAGAGGTTTAGAAAGAGCAATGGATGCAGGTGTCAATTTTTTTGATACTGCAGATGTTTATGGAGATGGCCACAGTGAAGAATTACTAGCAAAGGCAACAAAGGGTAAGGAGTCTGAGATTTACATTGCAACAAAGTTTTGTCGGGCAGGTGATATTTTTAATCCCGAAACTTATTCCGAGAAGGCAGTAACAGATTATTGTGAGGCGAGTTTAAAACGACTACAACGTGACCAGCTTGATCTTTTGCAAATTCACTGTCCACCATTTGAGATTTTAAAAGACGGTAAAGTGTTCGAAGTATTAGATAAGTTAAAGCAACAAGGTAAAATTCGTCATTATGGTGTAAGTGTGGAAACGGTGGAAGAGGGACTGTTTTGTTTAGAGCAACCTAATGTAGATACACTTCAAGTAATTTTTAATATTTTCCGTCAGAAACCAATTGAGGAATTGTTCCCTAAAGCAAAAGAGAAGAATGTTGGTATTCTTGCACGTGTTCCATTAGCAAGTGGGTTATTAACTGGTAAATTTACAAATGATTATCAATTCGAAGCGGATGATCACCGAAACTTCAACAAAGATGGAGAGGCGTTTAATGTTGGCGAAACTTTCGGTGGACTTGAGTTCACGAAAGGTGTGGAGCTCAGCAACGAGTTGAAATGGATTGCAGATGGACGTGGGAACATGACAAGAGCTAGTCTTAAGTGGATTCTTGAGCATGATGCGATTTCCTCTGTTATTCCTGGGTTTAAAAATGTAAAACAAGTTGAAGATAACCTTGAAACAGTGAATGTAAAGTCATTTTCTGAACAGGAAATGGATAAGATCAAAACCTTCTATGAGGAAGAAGTACGTGACCATATTCGTGGGCCATATTAATAGACTTATTTAAAATAATAAAAGTGTGTGAATTGTATAAATCAGCACCCTTCGATTGTAATAAATCATCGGAGGGTGCTTACTTATTATGTTTAAAATACCTAAGAGCCTATAAGCGAAAGATCTGATCCTGTATTTCCTAGATTGTATGCTACTTGAAATCCTTCACGGGTCGCATCGGCAAGAGAAGCGTGCCCTGCTGCATCTCCTATTACAAACACATTTTCATAGCATTTCTTAAGGTCCGCTTCCAAAGGGTTATAGGGCCCAACTCCCATTGCAAATACAACGTGATCGGCTTCTTTTGTAGTTTGCTCTCCAGAATCCTTTTTCTCAATTCGTACGCAATTCGGTAATATTTCACATAGGTGGTGTTCGGTAAGGATTTCTACATTGTTGTCCTCTAATCGCTTTATTAATCTCAATCTTGTCTCTGGGCTTATTTCACGGCCAGACTTCTTGGGAGCTTCTATCCAAGTTACCTGATTTCCTTGTTCTGCAAGTCGACGAGCAGTACTATGACAAACCATCCCACTTCCTAAGACAATGATTCTACTACGTTGAAATAATTTGCGTTCTGTCTTAATATCTTCATACGTGTGGACGTGTGGAAGATTATTTCCTACTATCTCCGGAACATACGGTTGCCCGCCAGTTGCTAAGATTACAGCATAAGGATCAAGTGCTAGGATTTTTTCTACAGAGGCCACGGTCTGTAATTGTTTATCTATACGTAGACGTTCCATCTCATGAACTAGATAATCAATGTACCAATTCATTTTCCTTTTATAAACTGGATCCGAGACTAAATGCAACTGACCACCTAACCGTGCTTCCTTTTCAAACAAGGTAACCTGATAACCTCTCAAGGCTAGCACCCTTGCTGCTTCCATTCCTCCTGGACCGCCGCCTACTATAACAACATGTCGTTTTTTACCAATTGTTTCCCATTCAGTAAATTCCAACTCGTGTCCTGCTTGAACATTGATGGAGCATTCTACCGTAGTGCTTGAATAGACACAGTGTAAACAGGAAATACACATTCTAATCTCTTTTTCACGTCTCTCGAAAACCTTTTTACTCCACTCCGGATCAGCAATATGTCCACGGCCAATCGCAACAAAGTCAGCTTTATCTTCAGCAAGAATTGATTCCACGAACTTAGGCTCTCTAATATTTCCAACGGCAATCACAGGGATGTTAACTTCGTTTTTGATGGCTTCTGCCAGATAGACGCGCCAGCCTTGTTCAAATAATGGCGATTCTATTATTTTATCGAAAGAGTTATAGTTTCCAGCACTTGCATGAAGCCCATCTACACCGATCATTTCTAAATATTTACTAATTCTTTTACTTAACTGTATAGTTATTCCACCATCATCAAATTCATCGATACTTAAGCGTACAATAATCGGGAAGTCCGTTCCACAGTATAGCTTAATACCTTCTACAATTTCTTTTAAAAAGCGCATTCTATTTTCAAAGCTACCACCATACTGATCTGTTCTTAAATTTGTGCTTGGACTTAAAAATTGATTAATCAAATAGCCATGTGCACCATGAAGCTCTACACCATCTACACCGGCTTGTTTACAACGAAGTGCACCCAAAATAAACTTTTGTATGATTTCTTTTACCTCTGACGTAGTCAATTCCCTTGGTAGTTCACCAACAGCTTTACATACGACAGCACTTGGAGCAACAATTTGCTTCCCTTCAATAAGCGCCGAATTGGACTCTCTTCCAGCGTGGTGTAATTGTACGAATAGTTTTGCGCCGTGTATATGTATCGCTTTTGCTAAACGGCCGAACCCTGACACGAACCTATCTTCATCAATTCTAAGCTGATTTTTTGCTCCTTTTCCATAAGCAAAATCAATGGTCGTGAACTCTGTAATAATTAATCCAGTTCCCCCTTTTGCTCGTTCTTCATAATAACGGATGAGCGAATCCGTTATTGCTCCATCAGAACTAGCCAGATTTGTGCTCATTCCTGGCATGACAATTCTGTTTTTGATTGTTAAACCACCAATTTTGCTTTCTGTAAATATGTGACGAAAGGTCATTAGATTTCCTCCTTTAGATATTGTTCATCATTTCACAAATATGCCTAAAATATAGTACACTAAGATACGAAGGTGGATCACATAACGATAAGCAAAGATAAAATAAGTTTAACTATTACCCTGAAAATAAGAGGGTGGAAAGTTCCATCTACATACATCATAACAAATATTTAGAAAAAAGGTGAAACTGTGGATAGTAAAGGACATTTACATTCGTTAAACAAACAAGTAGATTTTAGTCAGAATCCATTTATTGCAATTTGGGAAGTCACTCGTGCGTGTGAATTGAAATGTGTACATTGCAGAGCAGATGCTCAAACAAAACCACATCCACTTGAACTAAGCCATAAAGAAGGCTTACAGCTGATAGATCAAATATATGAAATGAATAATCCAATGCTCGTGTTTTCTGGTGGTGATTGTATGTTACGGGAGGATCTATTTGAGCTAGCAGAGTATGCAGTTAAAAAAGGGATGCGAGTTTCCATTACTCCAAGTGCAACAAATAATGTGACAAAAGAAAAAATGGAGCTGGCAAAAAAGGTTGGGCTCTCGCGTTGGGCATTTAGTCTTGATGGACCAAGTCCTAAGATACACGACCAATTTAGAGGAACAACAGGTTCCTTCCACTTAACATTAGAAAAGATTAATGAACTGCATGAACTGAGTTTGCCATTACAAATTAATACCGTTATATCTAAGTATAATTATGACCATCTAGAGGAAATGGCGGAGCTTGTCAAGGATCTAAAAGCTGTAATGTGGTATATTTTTTTACTCGTTCCAACTGGTAGAGCACAACGTGATGCATGTATTAGTGCAGTGGAACATGAAAAGGTGTTTAGATGGCTATATGAATTAAATAAGGAAATGCCATATGATATTAAAACAACGGCTGGTCAACATTACAGGAGGGTTGTACTTCAACAAAAGGTACGAGAACATCAATTAGATAAAGACACGATTCGCTATGAGGATACCATTGCTACTGATTATGCATCCAAAGTTGATGGGTTAAAAAGAGCACCTAAAAGTGTTAATGATGGGAATGGATTTATTTTTATTTCTCACATTGGTGACGTGTTACCAAGTGGCCTATTACCGATCAAGGTTGGAAATGTACGTGAGAATGCTTTAAAAGACATATATCGTAACTCTAGTATCCTAAAAGAACTTAGAAACCCTGATTTGTATAAAGGAAAGTGTGGTGTTTGTGAATATCGGACTGTATGTGGTGGCTCAAGATCAAGAGCCTATGCAGTAACTGGTGATTATTTAGAAAGTGATCCATATTGTTTATATATACCCAAAATCATGCGAAATAGCTAGCTTATTCGTTTGTAAATTAAGTTAATTTACTACTGTGTTATAATGGATTAAAATATCCATCTTAAGAAGGAGTAAGTTTTATGCAAAGAGGTAGCTTTCAATGGATGAAATCTTTAAATAAATCCATTATTCTAAATGAAATTCGAAAAAATGGTCCTATTTCACGTGCGCAGCTTGCCAAAGATATTAAGTTAACACCACCAACTGTAGGAAGTATCGTAAAAGAATTAATAGAACAGGGGATAGTGAAGGAAAGCGAACAAGGCACTTCGCAAGGTGGACGAAAGCCAACTATGCTAGTTATTAATAATGAGGAATTTTATATCATTGGTATTGATGCAGGCCCAAGTGATTTGGAATTTATACTATCTGATTTAGCTGGTAATATTGTCACACATGTTATCACAGAGATTGAGTTGGGCATTACAAAAGAAAAATTTCTAAGCGATTTAAAACAAGGAATTACTGAAATATTAAATAAACACAGCACTATAGAAGAAAAAATAATCGGTATTGGTGTTGCTATGCATGGTGTCGTGGATGTCGATACAGGTACTTCTTTATTTGCACCTATCTTAAATCTAAGAGATATTCCGATAAAAGAAGAACTTGAGAAAGAATTCAATTTCACTATAAAAGTTGAAAATGACGCTAGGTCTCTTGCATTAGCAGAATTATGGTTTGGTTTGGATAGTGATGTGAGTAGTATGATTGCTGTCAATATTGGAAGAGGTATTGGAGCAGGGATAATTATTAATGGAAAGCTATACCGCGGTGAAAATAATATTGCCGGTGAAATTGGGCATATGACGATCGATATAAACGGGGAAAAGTGTCAATGTGGAAATAATGGATGCCTTCAGACCGTTGCTTCTGGCCCTGCGATTATCGATAAAGTTAAGTCGGAACTAGCAAAAGGAACGGAAAGTATGATTGGTAGTTTAATTGATAGTGATTTTCCTTTATCTGGTGAACTTGTCCATCGGGCTGCACTTCAAGGTGATGAGTTGGCAATTAAGGTATTACATGATACGGGTCGATTTTTAGGAGTCGGACTTACTAACCTTATTCATGTATTTAACCCTAGCAAGATCATTATCGGTGGTGGTGTCTCGAAGGCTGGTAACTTTATTCTTGACCCATTAAAACAGACGATTGCTGTATCTGCGTTAACATCTGAAACGAAGGGGACGGTAGTTGTTGAGTCAAAATTGGGTGAACACGCTACTGCAAAAGGCGCAGTTGCCTTATTATTAGTAGAACTATTTGATGTGTCAAATGAAGAAATCTAATAAATAAAAAAATCACCCTGGTTTGATTAGCCAGAGTGATTTTGTTGTCTATAAAATTATGAAATATGCTGAGAGTGGATGGTATGCAAGACCTACCTTATCCAATCATGCAACCATACTAGTGAAACTGCCACTACCTACGTACTATACATACTGACTACAGTCGAATTTACAAAATCACGTCGTTCACCGTGATTCTTTATCTGTTCTGTTAGCCCGCGCTCTGTGCTTTTGTTCTAGCCTTATTTAACACCGAAAGCAAAAGTTGTTTTAGTATAATATTTTTCATCTTTATCCAATAAGACAGATGGAAATCCTTGATGGTGTAGAGATGCAGGAGATGCTTGTGTCTCTAAACATACTCCAAGATAACGCTTAGAAGGTCCTTCCTGAAGTTGTAATTGTTCAGGTAGATTGTTAGAAGTGTACATAACCATTCCTGGTTGGTCTGTTTTCACTTTTAGTGTACGTCCACTATGCTCATCAACAACGACAACATTGTTTTCTTGCTGATTATCGAATAAGAAATAATGATCATAGCCATTAGAAGCGTTTAAATTTTGAACATAATCTGAATTAACGCCATCCTTTATTTTGCGCCCACTTTGGAAATCAAAAACGGTTCCTTCAACTGGTAGAATATTACCTGTAGGAATGAGTGCGCTGTCCAACTCGACAAATTTATTTGCATTAAGTGTAACGTTATGGTCAAGAATGTCTGATTTTAAATTCCCACTTAGATTGAAATAGGAATGATTTGTGACAGTTAGTGCTGTTTTTTGATCAGAAGTTCCCTCGTAGGTAATGGAAAATTCGTTGTTATTATTTAATGTATATGTAACGTTCATTTTCAAATTACCAGGATAACCATTTTCTCCATCAGGACTAGTATGAGTAAGTATTACACCTACTTCATCACTACCTTCAAATGGTTCCGCTTCCCATATTGCTTTATGAAAACCAGGGGTGCCACCATGCAAATGATTAGGGCCGTCATTCTCTGGTACTGTATAGCTTTTTCCATCTATTTCAAAACTGGATTCTTGGATTCTTCCGGCAATCCTACCAATTAATGCGCCAAAAAAGGCGGGATTAGATGTGTAGTCTTCATAGTCTTTAAAACCTAGGACAACGTTTTCAAAATTGTTATTTCGATCGGGTGCTAGTATTTTTGTAATAATACCCCCGTAATTTAAACAACTTACTTCCATACCATTATCATTAATTAAAGTGTAAAGTTTGCAATCTTGATCTTTAATGCGTGCTATTTCTGTTTTAATCTGCATAAAAAGTGCCTCCTTTTAGTTACTTGGGTGATAGGTTAGTACACGAGAGTGTCTCTTTGTTGCATGGGAAGATGCTGATTACTATGCTAGCACCTCGTTTCAAGATGCTAGCACAGTTTTTTATTCATTAATAGAGTCAATGAAAGCTTTAAAAGCGTGACGACCTTGATCATCTAATTTGAAAACACCTGCATCTTCAAGAACTTTTGTGAACTTTTTCCCAAGTTCATCCTTCACTATTTTATCAATATTTTCAGGATGAAGCGAGTCTTTATAGTCTGATTTTATTTGATTTACCCATTCTTGGTGGTAATCTGCCACTTTTGTTTTACCATCAAGTAAATAAGCGGCGATATCATCCAATTCTGTTTTTAGCCTTGGAGGCAATACGGCAAGCCCCATTACTTCTATTAGACCAATATTCTCTTTCTTTATATGGTGAACATCTTCATGCGGGTGAAAGATACCGAGTGGGTGTTGATCAGTAGTCCGGTTATTTCTTAGTACTAAATCCATTTCATATTTTCCGTCACGTATTCTTGCTATAGGTGTGATCGTATTATGTGGTGTTTCGTCAGAATATGCAATAATATCCACGCTCTTATCACTATAGTTTTTCCAATTATCTAAAATAAACGTAGCAGCATCTATAATAGATTGTCGGTTTTTGCTATTTAAACGAATCACAGACATTGGCCATTTTACAATAGAGGCATCCACATCTAAGAAGTTGTTTAGACTAAACTCAAAGGCATTATCTGCTTTAGCCATCGCAAATTCATATCTACCACCTTGATAGTGATCGTGGCTTAGGATACTTCCTCCAACGATAGGTAAATCTGCATTGGATCCAATAAAATAATGTGGAAATTGATCTGTGAATGCAGTTAGTCGTTCAAATGAACCTCGATCTACTTTCATATCGCGGTGTTCTTCTGCAAAGAGAATACTGTGTTCATTATAATAAACATAAGGCGAATATTGTAAAAACCACTTTTCTCCTTCCAGCGGTACCTCAATTACCCTGTGATTTGAGCGTGCTGGGTGTCCTACACGGCCAATGTAGCCTTCGTTCTCTAAACAAAGAAGGCATTTCGGGTAATTAATCGTTTGTTTCATTTCGCGCTCTCGTTTAATTTGTTCAGGGTCTTTTTCGGGTTTAGATAAGTTAATCGTTATATCTAAAGGACCAAATGGTGTTTCTGTTTTGTAGTGAATATTTTTTTTGATTTGTTTCATTTGAATATAATTACTATTTTTACTTAATTCATAAAAGTAATCGGTAGCATCTTCCGGTGATGCTTTGTATCTTCTATAAAATTCCCGGTTTATTTCAGATGGTTTGGAGATAAAGCAATTCATAATTTTGGAAGAAAGGATATCCTTTGCATCCATTGCATTTTCAATGACACAGTTTTGAACAGCATAGTCTACTAGTAACTCTAGTAAATCAGGCATCGTTTTCTCAGTAGGGGCTACTGGTTTATCATCGTAAGTGTTTAAACTTAGTAAACCTAATACCTGATTACGAACATAAATAGAATCATTGTCTTCAATGAGTTCTGCTTGAATTCCCTTATCCACTATTTGTGAAATATATGAATAGATTTCCATAGTCACTTACACGTCCTCTCCGTACCCTTCTGGATGTGCTTGATGCCAATTCCATGCATCTTCTATGATTTTATTAATGGAAGTTTTAGTCGGGTTCCATCCTAAGATATTTTTAGCTTTATCAGATGATGCGATGAGTGTACTCGGATCACCTGCGCGGCGTTCACCAACTTTAGCAGGAATCTCTTTTCCTGTTACTGCTCTTGCTGTATCAATGATTTGTTTGACAGAGAAACCTTGGCTACTTCCTAAATTAAACACGTTGCTTTCCCCACCATCTTTTAAGTAGGAGAGAGCAAGTAGGTGTGCACTTATTAAGTCCTCTACATGGATGTAATCTCGAATACAGGTTCCATCTTCTGTGTTATAGTCTTCCCCGAAGATCGTAATGTGTTCTCTCTGACCTAAAGCAACTTGAAGAACAATCGGAATTAAGTGTGTTTCAGGATGATGGTCTTCGCCAACTTCTCCAGTTTCTCTAGCCCCAGCAACATTAAAATAGCGTAACGATACATAATTTATGCCATAAGCTTTTTCGCACCACTTCATCATTTTCTCCATCGTTAATTTTGTTTCTCCATACGTATTTGTAGGAAGTGTCGGCATATCCTCGGTTATAGGTACAGCCTGTGGCTCACCGTAAGTTGCTGCAGTTGACGAAAATACGATATTTTTAATACCGAATTCTTTCATTGCTTGTAACAATACTTGAGTACCGTAGACGTTATTATCAAAGTATTTAATTGGATCGATCATAGATTCACCTACTAGTGAATTGGCAGCAAAGTGGATAACAGAGTCGATTTCTTCATGTTCGAAAACTTCTCTTAAAAAGTTAATATCTTTGATATCCCCTTGATAAAAACTTGCATCAGGATGAACAGCACCTCGATGACCCGTTTGCAAATTATCAATGACAACCACTTCTTGATTATTATCAATTAACTGGTAGACAGCATGCGACCCGATATATCCTGCTCCTCCTAAAACTAAAACGCTCATTTACAGCACTCCTTTATAGTTTAATTCTTTTGCTCCATCACCTATAGTGGCTACGTAGAAAGTAGCGTCATAGCCAACTTTATTACGGTAGGTGTTATTTACATCTTTTTTAAAATCCTCTACATGATTTTGATCAACAATGGCAATTGCGCACCCGCCGAATCCGGCACCTGTCATTCTAGCTCCAAGTACCCCTTCTTGATCCCAAGCTGCCTCTACAATTGTGTCTAGCTCTAGCCCAGTTACTTCATAATCGTGTTGAAGTGATAAGTGAGATTGATTCATTAGTTCACCAAAATGTTTTAAATTTCCTTGTTTTAAACTTTCCAATGCTTCTAATGTACGATGATTTTCATAAACAGCATGTTTTGCACGCTTTTGCTTTATAGGGTCCTTGATAAGCTGCTTGAATTGTTCGAATTGTTCAGGCTCTAAATCTCCTAAACTCGTAATATCTAATTCTGTCTGTAAATCCTTTAACGCACTTTCACATTCGCTTCTTCTTTCATTATACTTTGACCCAGCTAATTCACGTCGTTTATTCGTGTTAATTATTATAATAACATGAGATTGTAAATTTAAGGGAGCGTAGCTATAGTCTAATGTTTGGCAATCTAATAGAAGGGCGTGATCTTGCTTACCTTTTCCGATCGCAAACTGATCCATAATTCCGCTATTGACTCCAATATAATTATTTTCAACCATTTGCCCTAGTTGAACCATCCGGATGCGATCAATAGATAAGTCATAAAGGCCTTCCAACATAACCCCTGTCACTAGTTCAATCGATGCTGATGAGGATAACCCGGCACCATTAGGAATGTTGCCGTAGAACAGTACATCAAATCCTACCGGGAAAGAATATCCTTCTTTTTCAAAGTGGTTAACCATACCTTTAGGGTAATTGGCCCAGTCATGTTCCGTTTGGTAGTTTAAGTCGGCTAAATCACATTCGATTATTCCAACATCAGATAAGTTCTTGGAATAGAAGCGCACTTTTTGGTCATTACGTTTTACTGCTAATGCATACGTTCCGTAAGAGATTGCCGCCGGGAAAACGTGACCACCGTTATAGTCTGTATGTTCTCCTATTAAATTAATTCTTCCTGGTGCAAAGAAAAGTCTAGGTTGTTCAGATGTATGAAAAATGTGTTGAAAATCTTGTATCAATATAGATAATTCCACGATTTTTTCCTCCTTATTTGATACCGTTAATATACTTAATTAAATTAATTTACTAACTATATTTTAAGACAAAACCAATAAATATTCAATCAAATAAATGTAAATTTTTAATTTTATCAACAAGTTTTAAATTACCCCGCAATATTTTTTTCTAAAAAATAACACTTCCATCAGGTAAGAGAAGAACCCCTGATGGAAGTATTATGGTTAATCTTATTTGTGTAAAAGTAACTTTTCCCTAATTTCCTTAGCTGCTTCTACCATCACTCTAAGAGCAGCTATTGTTTCCTCTTCTTTTCTTGTTTTTAAACCACAGTCAGGGTTTATCCAAAATTGATTTGCAGAAATAATGTTTAATGCACTTTCTATATTTTCCTTAAGTTCGTGGATACTTGGAATTCTTGGACTATGAATATCATATACACCGAGACCAATTTCTTTATCGTAGGTATTGTCTTTAAACGTGTTTAGTAATTGACCATGGCTTCTAGAAGTTTCAATGGATATAACATCTGCATCAAGTTGATCAATTGCCTCGAAAATATCGTGGAAGTTCGAATAGCACATATGGGTGTGAATTTGTGTATCGGCTAAGGCAGACGAGTTTGTAAGTCTAAAGGCATAGATTGCGGAATCTAGGTATTCCTTCCATTGATTGCGATCCAACGGTAACCCTTCCCTTAATGCCGGCTCATCGACCTGGATAATTTTAATACCGCTCAACTCTAATGCCTCTATTTCATGTTTTAACGCCAAAGCGATTTGGTTTAAGACAGTGCTCCTTGTAACATTATCAGGAACAAACGACCAATTAAGAATGGTAGTCGGCCCTGTTAACATTCCTTTAACAGTTTTCTTGGTAAGAGATTGCGCATATAAAGTTTCTTTTACCGTCATGGGCTGATTAAAGGAAACATCTCCAACAATTAATGGGGGCTTCACACATCTTGAGCCATACGATTGCACCCATCCGTATTGTGTAACAGTAAATCCATTTAACTTTTCCCCAAAGTATTCGACCATGTCGGTCCGTTCAAATTCACCGTGTACGAGTACATCTAGTTCAAGCTCTTCTTGGATTTTAATCCATTTCTCAATCGATTCTTGAATATAATTTTCATACTCATGGGCTGAAATTTCGCCTTTACGATAACTTTTACGTATCTGCTTAAGTAACGATGTTTGTGGTAGGCTCCCTATAGTTGTGGTAGGAAGCAATGGCAGTTGTAAACGTTCTTTTTGGAATTCAATTCTTGCTTCGAATGGTAGGGACCGATCGGCATCGTCTGCAGTTAGTGTATTAACACGGTCTTGCACTTGTCTATTGGTTCGATATTTGGATTGATTTAAATGATGCAATGATTGTGTACTAGCATTTATATCTTCTCTAATCGTTTCTATCCCATCCTGAAGTCCTTTGGTTATAGTTGTAATTTCCTCTAACTTTTCGTCAGCAAAAGATAGTCCTGCCTTAATTACAGGATCTAATTCTGTTTCTGGTTTTTTCGTTACAGGAACATGCAGTAAAGATGTGGATGGCTGAATGATAATGGTGTTAACAGCAACCAGTTGATCAATGCTTTTCAACAGCTGCAAGCACTGATCTAAATCAGCACGCCAAATATTACGGCCATTAATGACGCCAGCTGCAAGCACTTTGTTACTTGGAAAACCATGAGTCTTGATTAAAGAAATCGCATCCCCGTGGACAAAGTCAAGGCCAATCCCATCTACAGGCAAATTCACTACGCGTTCATACTCTGGTAAACGTCCAAAATAGGTTTGCAATAGAATATTTAGAGTTGAAACAGATTCACTAATCTCTTGATAGGCTTGATCAGCAAAATCAAGGATTTCCTCTGATAAGTTTGTGCCAAAGATAGGTTCATCAATTTGAATCCATGACGCACCTTCCTTTTCTAATTCCTGCAAAACTTGGATGTAAAGTGGAAGGAACGATTGTAAAAGCTTACCAAAGTCCTTATCTTCATATCCTTTTGCCAACTTTAGATACGTGATAGGTCCCAAGATTACTGGCTTTCCATCAATGCCTAATTTCTCCTTCGCCTCTTTATAAAGTTCCAATGGACGGTTTGAGGTTAATACAGGTTTTACACCCTGTAATTCAGGGACAATATAATGATAATTAGTGTTAAACCACTTTGTGATTTCAGAAGCAACCGCATCTTTTGTTCCTCTTGCAATGGCAAAATAAGTATCCAAATCCACCTTGCCACCTTTGTAAGCAAACCTTTTTGGGACTACGCCGAACATTGCTGATGTATCAAGAACGTGATCGTATAATGAAAAATCTCCGATCGGAATTAACTCAATACCATGCTTCTTTTGCTTTTCTAGGTTGTTTAATCTAATGGACTCCGTTTGTTTTAATAGATCCTCCTTAGAAATTGTTTGATTCCAATACTGTTCTAGTGCTTGCTTCCATTCTCTGCTTTCACCTATTCTAGGGTATCCTAGATTCGAACTAATGTAATTTGGCAAACTGTTTCTCCTCCTTCGTTCATTTTGAAAATTTTCTCTTAACTAATTATTTGATCTGAATAACTTGCTAATTGTCTTGTGGTGTATGTACAGCGAAGTGGCAACGTTGGTGGGTTAATATTCTTGGTGGGATTAAGGTTGAAATCATCTTAGTTTAAAAAATATTACCATCCCCATTCTTTTTCGTGTTTTCATTTTTCGTTTATTTGCTAATAAAAATCACCTCTTTCAAAGCAAACAAAAAAGGTCTTCATCGTAAAGATGAAGACCCTTTATATATAAGGATTTTCCTCATCTTTCAAGCAGATATACTACTTGCTGGAATTAGCACCTTGTCTTTTTATAGACGGTTGCTGAGGTGTCATCGGGCCAGTCCCTCGACCTCTCTAGATAAGAGAATTTCATTTAGTATTTATTTTGTTATCATATTACATGTTAGTGTGAGAGGTTACAATAGGTATTTCATATTATTTTTAAAACATGCATAGTAATTAAGGGAATGATTTATGAGGAGATTGTCTTACTATCTATTTCCTTTCCTTGACAGTAGCAGAAAGATTGGTATGATTAATTTAAATGATAATCATTATCAATTAAGATGAGGAGCGAAGAAAATGAATTTATCCCAATTAATCAAAGAGAGAAGATCCGTTCAACTTTTTGAAGACCGTCCTGTTTCAGTGGAATTATTAAAAGAATTAATAGATACAGCAATTTGGGTCCCAAATCATAAAATGACACAGCCTTGGAGGTTTGTTATTGTTCAGGGTGAATCCAAAAAGAAAATTGCAGAAATCAATAGACAACTAGGTGAGAAAGGTAATAGTTTAGAAGAAAAACGAGCCAATGGAGAAAAGGCGTATAAAAAGATTAATGATGTCCCAGTGCATCTTATGGTGCTTATGGAAGAGAATCCAAACCAGAAGCTAAGAGAAGAAGATTATGCGGCAACAAGTTGTATTATCCAGAATTTAAGTTTACTTGCGTGGGAACAAGGGATTGGAATGATTTGGAAAACAGGTGCGATAACCTTTAATCCGGAATTTAGAGAGGTCATCGGAGCGAGACCAGGAGAAAAGGTCGTTGGAATGCTACAGATGGGCTATCCACAAAAAGTACCAAAGGAAAGGCCGAGGGCAGGAGCAAATGAAAAAGTAACGGAGCTAAACTAAAACAATTTATACAAAATGAAACTAGACTCAGGCGAGGAGAGTCTAGTTTTTTTAGCGAAAAAAAGAGTCTACCTTAAATAAAGTAGACACAAAAAAAAGGGGCTATCATTTGTGAGAAAAGCAATCTTTCATGCATTGCTCAACTTGGAACAACTTTAACTATATCACTAGAATGAAAAGCTAGTGTTAATAGATAGTAAAGTTCATGTAAATATTAGGTTATCTTTCTTAATATAGTGTACATTTAGTAATCTCAGTTACTTGAATCTTAGATAGATTCTCCAATAGATTTAACCAACTTAAATGTATAAATCGATTAAAATAGTGAAAAAATTGAAAGTAACTTATTTTAAGGAGGTAATCTTTTGGCTGATAACAAAAATAAAAATGTTACTAACGGACAAGATGATAGCCGTGAAACGCTGACAACGCGCCAGGGCCATCCTGTGACGGATAACCAAAACATCCGTACAATTGGTGATCGTGGTCCGGCAACACTTGAGAACTATCATTTTATTGAAAAGATTTCCCATTTTGATCGGGAAGAAGTACCCGAGCGTGTGGTACACGCACGTGGTTCAGGAGCATTTGGGTATTTTGAAACTTACGGAAAAGTGGGCAATGAACCAGTAGAGAAATACACGCGTGCAAAAGTATTTTCTGGTGCAGGGAAAAAGACTCCACTAATGGTTCGTTTCTCTACGGTAGCAGGTGCAAAGGATGCTCCAGAAACAGACCGTGACCCTCGTGGCTTTGCAGTGAAGATGTACACAGAGGATGGAAACTGGGATCTAGTAGGGAATAATCTAAAAATCTTCTTTATCCGTGATGCAATGAAGTTTCCTGATATGATTCACGCTTTTAAAGCAGATCCAGCTTCAAACGTTCCAAACCCAGAGCGGATGTTTGATTTTGTTTCCCGTACACCTGAGGCAACACATATGATCACATTCCTTTTTTCTCCATGGGGTATTCCAGCTACATACCGTCATATGCAAGGTTCTGGTGTAAATACTTATAAATGGGTGAATGCAGAAGGTAAGGCTGTATTGGTGAAATACCACTGGGAACCAAAGCAAGGAATTCGAAATTTAACACAAGAAGAGGCTAGCCAAATTCAAGCAAAGAATGTAAGTCATGCCACACAGGATCTATATGAGTCCATTGAACGAGGAGAATATCCAGAATGGGAGCTTTTTGTTCAAATTATGGAGGATGGGTACCATGAAGAGTTAGACTTTGATCCTCTTGATGATACAAAACTATGGCCAGAGGATAAGTTTCCATGGTTACCTGTAGGTAAAATGGTACTGGATCGAAACCCTGTAGATTTCCATGCTGAGATTGAGCAAGCTGCCTTTGGTACCGGGGTTCTTGTTGATGGAATGGATTTTTCAGATGATAAGATGTTACAAGGCCGTACCTTCTCATACTCCGATACGCAACGTTACCGCGTAGGAGCAAACTATTTAAAAGTACCTGTTAACGCGCCAAAAGCACCTGTTCGTTCCAATCAAGAACGTGGACAAATGGATGTTCGTGATCCTAAAGAATCTGGTGAAAATCCGCATATTAACTATGAACCATCGATGCTAGGTGGCTTTAAAGAAGCTAGTACAGAAGGGCGTACGCCACACCAACCAACGTATAACGCTGCTGCAATGAGTGCTCCAATTGATCGACCGAATAACTACGGTCAAGCTGGCGACACCTACAGAAGCTTTGAAGATTGGGAGCGGGATGAATTAATTAATAACCTATCCGATGCACTCTCTATATGTGATAAAAAAATTCAAGATGCTATGATTGAACACTTTACACAAGCAGATAAGGACTATGGTCGCCGTGTGAAGGAAGGCATCGAAATGAAAATGAAAGAAATGAAGGAAATGAAAGACATGGAACTAGGTAAAGTTCCTGGTCGTAAGTCAGGCGAATCAAGATACGGCCAAGGCTCCCTAGCTGCGAATGAAGCAGCAGAAGGTGCTGCTAATAAGGGGCACGAAGCAGATCCTTATTAATAAACAAACAAAGCCTACGGATCATGAGACCAGTTTCTGATTAGGCCAACAGACTACTCTAAAGAGCATTCTCGTTTGAGAATGCTCTATTTATTATTGTTAGATGATGTGCTCTTTGACGTCGTGAAAAAGTTTAGTTTCTCTGAATTCGCTTTGTAAGAGGTGCTCTAACGTCGTGAAAAAGATCAGCTTTTCTGAATTCGCTTTGTAAGAGGTGCTCTTACGTCGTAAAAAAGGTCAGCTTATCCGTTTTCGCAATGTAAGAGTTACTCCTACTTTGCGAAAGAGATCAGTTTAACCAAATTCGCTTACTTAAAGATTCCTTTACGTCGCGAAAAGACCTGTTTTTCTATTTTCGCATCATAAGAAATTCACTTATGACAGGTTTTATCTCAAATATAGTTATTCAGGGTTATGATTAGGAATTAGTTGAAGGCTATGAATCTTATTTGATATAGCTCCACTTCACCCTAGTCTGCAGATTAATCGAATATTACATTTTTAACTTTTAAAAGTAACAACTTCAATATAAAAAACCATTATTTTACAAATCTATCAACTAGCATTCTAGTCCTTCCCTACTATTTTAAATAAAGTTAAAAAAATAGGTATAAATCTAGCGTTTCTTTCCCACAATGACAAATATGACAGTCTAGCAAAAGTAAGTTAGCTGTGTGTAACAAATACTTAAATAGATTGTAACCGCAACGAGCTTACTAATATGTTAGGATATTGCCTGTCAAAAATAAAGGAGGGAAACACAGATGAAAAAAGTAGTTGTATCGTTGGCTTTTGGTCTGTTTCTAACAGGAATGGCCGCGGTACCAACATCTGCAGAAGAGTACCAAGTGGTAAGAGGGGATAGCCTTTGGGAAATCGCCCAAGAGTATGAGACGACAGTAACGGATTTACAGGAAAAGAACGAGTTAACTTCAGATCTTATTTATCCAGAGCAAATCTTGCAAATAGATAAAGAGGAGAACTATATAGTAGAAAAAGGAGATACGCTAAGCGAAATTGGCGTTGAGCACGAAGTAAGTGTAAAGGAACTCAAAGATTGGAATTCACTTACAACCGATTTAATTATAATAGGACAAGAGCTAATCATTAAAACTAGTAATACACAATCAACTGAAGTTAAAGCAGCATCAACTTCAACCCCCTCAACAAAAGAAAGATCTGAGCCTGTTAGTAGTGCACCATCTGCTAGTGAATCTCAAAGGACCTTAACAATGGTCGCTACTGCTTACACAGCTGAATGTACTGGGTGCTCTGGTATAACGGCGACAGGAATTAATTTAAACGAGGACCGAGATAAAAAAGTTATCGCTGTTGATCCTGATGTTATCCCACTCGGAACGAAGGTTCATGTAGAAGGGTATGGACAAGCTATTGCTGGAGATACTGGTGGAGCAATCAAAGGGAACCGAATCGATATACATGTCCCTACAAAAGATATTGCGTATGAATGGGGAGTTAGAGAGGTAGAAGTAAAAATTTTAGACTAACTCCAAATTAGAAACATAGAAAAAATCGAGGAATCATACCCTCGATTTTTTTAATTTAATTATTGGTTTAGGTTATATTTCTCGTTTATAAATAATTACTCTTCAACTTCAATAGAATCAACGCCGTTTGTGTCTGACGCATTTACGTATCCTACTACACCAAACGTTGTTATTAATAGAAGAAACAATGCTACTAACCATTTCCTCATAATCCTTGCCTCCTGTTTGTAAATCTATTAATTATTGTATATGATAATCACTAACTTTGATATAGCAATTATTACCTAAAATCAATCTTTGTTTATCTAATTATTATGACGGAATTTCTATAAAATGCGTCTATCCATCTCAATCGTTGCGGTATTTTGAGGAAGAAGAAATTACCCGCACTAATCTGCTTCAATCGTTGCGGTATTTTGAGGAAGAAGAAATTACCCGCACAATTGCAACGCATTTTATCTCTACTACAAAGAAAAAAAGCTCTAACTGCGATAGTTTTAATAAAGGAGGATGCCAAAATGGAGCAACAGGCACAGGAAGCAGAAGTATTAGCTGTTGAATCAATTGGATATGGTTCTAGAGTTTGTGTCGATTTAATTGATCAACTTGATCCAACAGAAGGTGTACTAGTAGGAAATACGGGTTATGGCTATCTTCAGGTACTATCAGAGAACCGTATAACTGAAACATATCCAGCTAGACCTTTTCGAATAAATTGTGGTGCGATTCATCAATATTTAAACATTGGTGAAAACAAAACAACTTATTTAGCTGAGATTCGTCCGGGACAAGCGATACCTGTTCTTAAGGATGGGGAAGTACGGAAAGTATCGATTGGTAGGGTTAAGATCGAAAAACGTAAGTTCCTACGGATAGTATGTAAGGTGAATGAAGTAGAGATTTCTGCTTGCCTCCAAGAATCGAATAGTGTTCATCTATTAGGTGCAGATGGAGAGGCAAAATCAGTTATTGATTTAAAAAAAGGTGATCGTGTGGTATGTTATCTAGACCAACCTGGACGTCATTTAGGAGAAAAAATAGAAGAAGAGATATCTGAATTTTAAATGTCTACATATGATCGATGACATAATTTGCTTATCACCTTCTCAAGTAAGTAGGCTTCTATAGTTGTGAAAATATAGGTTCTATCTTTAAGAAGCCTGGTAATAGTAATTATGAATTTAACTCAGTTGGAAACAATAGGCTTATAAAGTCTAAGGTGGAAAGAAGTGATTGCATTGAAACAGTTTACAAACTTAGGAGTTAGTGAACATCTTAGTAATATTTTAAAAAATAATGGAATTCAGGAACCAACTCCAATTCAAGAAAAAGCGATACCTGTTTTATTAAAAAAGAAAGATGTAGTTGGTCAAGCGCAGACAGGGACTGGAAAAACCTTAGCCTTTCTGTTACCGATTTTAGAAATGATCAACCCTGAACAGAAAGAAGTACAAGCGTTAGTTCTTTCCCCAACACGTGAATTAGCCTTACAAATATCGTCTGAGCTAAATAAACTAGCAAAAGAGGTTGAGGGGATTAATACGCTAGCTGTGTATGGTGGACAAGATATTCAGGCGCAGTTAAATAAATTAAAAAATAGTGTCCACATTGTTGTCGCAACACCAGGAAGATTACTTGATCATATTAGAAGAGAAACAATCGATCTTTCCTCAGTTTCCATGTTTGTTCTTGATGAAGCAGACCAGATGCTTCATATGGGATTTCTGCCTGAAGTAGAGTCCGTTATGGAGCAGTTACAAGAGGAAAGGCAGACGATGTTGTTTTCAGCAACGATGCCTACAGAAGTTAGGAAGCTCGTTAAACAATATACAAAGAACGCAGAAAATATTAAGGTAGAAGGTAGTAGAATTACATTAGATGAAATTACACAGATGGTAATTGAAACAACAGATCGCGAAAAACAGGCTAAGCTAATGACTGTGCTCGATCAATTCCGTCCTTTTTTAGCCATTATATTTTGCCGTACAAAACGAAGAGCGATGAAGTTAAATGCTGCCCTCCAAGGATTTGGTTATTTATCAGATGAATTGCATGGTGATTTATCTCAAGCAAAACGGGAAAAGGTTATGAAGCGATTTCGCGAAATGAAAATACAATACTTAGTGGCAACAGATGTTGCAGCTCGTGGGCTTGATGTGGAAGGGGTAACGCATGTTATCAATTACGATATCCCGGAAGACGTGGAAAGCTACATTCACCGAATCGGAAGAACGGGTCGTGCTGGCGGACAAGGGATTGCCATTACATTTGCTGCACCAAAAGATAGCCAATATTTGAAGATGATTGAGAAGGGCATTAAAGGGCAGTTAAAAAGAAAACAAGTAGAAGCAAAGGATTTAGGAGATGACAACAGATAATATCTATTTTCCAAATACAACTATCATGCTTAAACCTGGTGATGTTCTATACTCTTCTAAAGGGTGGTCAACCTTTTTAGTTGGTCATGTTGGAATGGTAGGTCCGGATTTACGGATTTACCATTCTCATCCACGGGGTGCATTTGCAGATTCTATTGCAGGCTATTTATCTCGCCATAAATTTGGTGGGAAAATGGTCGTTTTTCGACCTAAAAAAGGAGCGGTAGAAGCTGCAGAGTGGGTAAGTAAGCAAATAATAAACGTTAGGAAATATGTATTTCATCCTAATTTAGATAATATTGACTTTAATTATTGCTCAAAATTTATCTGGCAAGCCTTTTGGTTTACGCTTGAAGCTGACATTACAGGGATAAATCTATCCAAACGCAAAGTGAAATGGATTTTTCCATATAAGTTAAAGCGCTCCACACATTTTGACAAAATAGCTTATGTTAGGCTTTAGCTGCTATCTTTTAATTGTCCAAGGGAAATAACAAGAGTTATAAGATAAATCAGGTAAAAGTTAGAAAATTTGAACAATGCATTGACAAATACATCGAGCCATATTAAGATTATAATCAATATAAAACGTGATGGCGTTGAAGAAGAGTAGTAACTTATTTTAGCACAAAAGAGAGCTGGTGGTTGGTGTGAACCAGTGTGGTAGATAAGGGAATGGACTTCTGAGCCCCAAACCGAACATCTTCTGATCAGTAGGCTTTGGCGAATGGTCTCAACGTTAAAAGAGACAGCATCTGTAAAAGGATGTGTAAAGTGAGCTTATTTTTAAGCTAATAAAGGTGGTACCACGGGTTTCCTCGTCCTTTTTAAGGATGTAGGGGCTTTTTTTTATTACCCAAAATTAATAATTCACATGATAAATCGCTGAGTAAGAGTAGTAAGCTACTGAACTGCTTTATAGAGAGCCGGAACAGGTGGAACCCGGTAGGCTAGGTAGACTGAATGGACTTACGAGAGTTTTCCTGAAAAAGAGTACGGAAAACCGGGAATCCCACGTTAAGGGTGAGAGCGGAAGGATACTTTTGATCCTTCAAATAGTGGTGGCACCGCGGTCGATACCGTCCCCTATGAAACAGAAAAACTGTTTTCATAGGGGACTTTTTTATAGCCAAAAATAAAACATAAAGGAGTTACTAAGATGAGTCCTATATCCTATAAAAGTAGCCAATTAAACGGAGATACATTTACCCCTATTTCAGTATTTAAGAGAATACAAGGGAAGAAGAAATTTTTACTTGAAAGCTCAGCTAACCATGGAGAGAAAGGGAGATTTTCCTTCATCGGAATGAACCCTTATAAAGAAATCATTGGAGATAAAGAGCAAACGATCGTTAAGGACCTTAAAGACGGCACTACAAAGGTTGAAGAAGGTAAGCCGCTTGACGTAGTGAAGCGTCACATTCCAAATCAGGAGCTACCACTTCCTTTTGCATTTTATGGAGGGGCGATCGGTTACATTAGTTATGATACTATCCGCCAGTATGAATATATTGGAGCTGAGCTAGATGATGAAATTGAAATGCCTGATATTCACTTGATGTTCTACCAAGACGTCGTGGTATTTGATCATGTGAAGCAAACCGTTACAGTTATTACGATTAATTTGGATGGCGAGAGAACGGAACTAGATCTGGAAGAGAATATTAGAGAGATTGAGAAGCAAATTGGTACACCAGAATCATCTAAGCCAGAGTCGCCAATCGATGTAAGTTTTGAACCTTCCATTGATAAGCGGACATTTATGGGAATGGTTGACAAAGCAAAAGAACATATCGTCAATGGTGATATTTTTCAAGTTGTATTATCACAACGGATGAAAGCGAGCTTCGACGCAGATCCATTTACTTTTTATCGTAAATTACGTATTGCAAACCCATCACCATATATGTATTTTATCGACTTTGAAGGCTATATAGTACTAGGGGCATCGCCAGAAAGCTTAATAAAAACCAACGGAAAACAAGTGGTAACTAATCCGATTGCAGGCACAAGGCCACGCGGTAAGACAGTAGAAGAGGATAAAACATTTGCTGAAGAGTTATTGTCTGATGAAAAAGAACTTGCCGAGCATAAGATGCTTGTTGATTTAAGTAGAAATGACTTGGGCCGTGTATGTGAAATTGGAAGTATATCTATACCAAAATATATGAATATTGAACGTTATCAACATGTTATGCACATTGTCTCAGAAGTGCAGGGAACGTTAACACCCGCTTATAGCGGTATTGATGCATTAGTATCCACTTTACCAGCCGGTACAGTGTCTGGAGCACCGAAAATAAGAGCCATGCAAATTATAAATGATTTAGAAAATAAAAAACGTGGAGTCTATGCAGGGGCAGTTGGCTATATCAACATGGACGGGGATGTTGATTTGGCTCTAGCTATACGAACGATGGTTATTAAAGGAAAGAACGCCTATGTTCAAGCAGGAGCGGGTGTTGTATATGACTCCAATCCTGCATCAGAATACCAAGAAACGTTAAACAAAGCGAAATCATTATTGGAGGTAAATAAACATGATCTTGTTAATAGATAACTATGATTCGTTTACGTATAACTTATATCAATATGTTTCTGAATTAGGTAAAGAGGTAAAAGTTGTTCGTAATGACAAAATTACGATAGAGGAGATTCGTTTATTAAAACCGGAAGCAATTATTTTATCTCCTGGACCTGGTTCACCAGAGGATGCAGGAATTTGTATGGCTGTTGTAAAACAATTGGCAAGTGAATTCCCGATCTTAGGAATCTGTTTAGGACACCAAGCTATTGGTGCTGCATATGGTGGCAAAGTTACACATGCCAAACAAGTAAAACACGGAAAGACTTCCATGATTCGACATCAAAATGATGAGATATTTAGTTATCTTGAACAACCACTAGAAATCATGCGATATCACTCGTTAATTATAAGCAAAGACCATGTACCATCTGAGTTAATCGTGACAGCAACGTCAATGGATGATAATGAAATTATGGCGATCAAACATAGTTATTTACCTGTCTATGGATTACAATTTCACCCTGAATCAATTGGAACGAGTAAGGGAAAACGGATTTTAGACAACTTCTTTAAAGCAATAAGAAAGGAGAAAGTACTATGAGACAATTTCTAAATAAAATTACTAGCAACCAATCATTAAGCTTAGAGGAGATGGAAGTT
This sequence comes from Aquibacillus kalidii, assembly GCF_014280935.1. GTDB lineage: Bacteria > Bacillota > Bacilli > Bacillales > Amphibacillaceae > Aquibacillus_D > Aquibacillus_D kalidii. Next base: position 80,884 of record NZ_JACLZI010000011.1, on the reverse strand, counting down.
GCGACGAGACAAATGTTCTCGGAAGAAACTACTGATACGGAAATAGGTGCCTTTTTAACTGGTTTAAAACTTAAGGGAGAAACAGCAGATGAAATCACTGGGTTAGTTAATGTTATTCGTGAAAAGTCATTAACACTGCCGAAAGAGCTAACTGGTGTGATGGACAATTGCGGGACAGGTGGTGACGGCTCGCAAAGCTTTAATATTAGTACAACATCTGCTTTCGTGATTGCGGGGACTGGTATTACTGTGGCGAAGCACGGGAATCGTAGTATATCAAGTAAAACAGGTAGTGCAGATGTATTAGAAAATCTAGGTGTGTCTCTTACCCTTAATCCAGAGCAAACCCATGAAGTTCTGAAAGAGAACGGAATCTCTTTCTTATTTGCTCCGAATGTTCATCCAGCATTGAAACGAGTGATGAAGGTACGAAGAGATTTAGGTGTTCCGACTATCTTTAATCTGATTGGTCCATTGACAAACCCTGTTGCGCTAACTACACAGTTACTCGGAATATACAGACGAGATATGTTAGATCAAATGGCTAGTGTTTTACACAAATTAGGAAGAAAGCGTGCCATTATATTGAACGGTGCAGGTCATATGGATGAAGCATCACTTGCTGGAGAAAATCATCTTGTCTTAATTGAAAAAGGCGAACTAATGCAGTTTACCCTACATCCTGAAGAAGTAGGGTTGCCAGTTTATGATAATGAAGCGATTAAAGGTGGAGACTCCAAAGAAAATGCTGCTATTCTCCGCAACGTGTTAAAAGGTGAGAAAGGTGCACATCGAGATACAGTACTGTTAAACGCCGGGCTTGGAATTTTCGCAAATGGAAAAGCAGCGACAGTACAAGAGGGTGTCCACCTAGCGAAAGAAAGTATTGATTCAGGTGCAGCACTTGCCAAATTAAACTATTTAATAGAATATAGCAGTAAAGTGAAACAAGGGGTGTAATATGACAATCTTAGACGATATTTTACTAGAAAAAGCCAAGGAAGTTGCGCATTTGAAAATTAGTTATACACCAGGGAAAAATAGTGTTGATAACTTAAGTGTATCTTTGTATGAAACATTTATGCAATCGGAACGGATGAATATCATCGCTGAGATTAAACGTGCTTCACCATCAAAAGGAATTATTAATGAAGGAGTCGATCCTGTTGAACAGGCGAAACAATATGAAAACTACGGGGCAGGAACAATATCTGTTTTAACTGATCAACCTTTTTTTAAAGGAACAATGGAGGATTTACAAGCGGTTCGAGAAGCAGTAGGTCTGCCAATTTTGAATAAAGATTTTATTGTTGACGAAATACAAATTGATCGCGCTAAAGATTATGGTGCAAATGTCATATTATTAATTGCTGCTGCGCTGCCAAAAGAGAGGCTAGCAGAATTATATAAGTATGCAACAGACTACAACCTGGAAGTGCTGTTTGAGGTTCATAATGAAGAGGAAATGGCAATCGCAAAGGAAATAGGTGCAAACATCATCGGGATTAATAATCGAAATTTAAAAACCTTCGAAGTTGACTTAGCGATTACAGAAAAATTAGCTACTATGGTAGATACCGATAAAACGTTGCTTATAAGTGAAAGTGGATTTAAGACAACAGAAGACGTGGAGCGTATTAAAAAGTCGGGTGTACGAGGGATCTTGGTGGGTGAAACAATGATGCGTTCTTCCAATTTACAAGAGACTTTTGATCAATTAAGACTGGAGCTGTAAACATGCAAGTCAAAATATGTGGAATTACAAGCGTTGAAGCTGCAAAGCAGGCCGTTGCCTCCGGAGCCGATTATATCGGATTTGTTTTCGCTAAAAGTAAAAGGAAAATAGATAAAGATAAAGCAGCAGAGATTGCTAGCCATATTCCTACCACTATAAAAAAAGTTGGCGTGTTTGTTAATGAGGAATTGGAGACCATTCGAGATATAGCGAGTACTGTTGGATTGGATTACGTCCAGCTTCATGGTGATGAGTCTCCGGCATTTTGTAAGCAAATTGGTTATCCTATAATCAAAGCTTTTCAAATAAAAGAAAAAGGCGACCTTGAAAAGTTAACCGAATACTCTTGTGATTATTTCTTGTTAGATAGCCCAGCAGGTAAGTATCGTGGTGGAAACGGAGAGGCATTTGATTGGAGCCTCGCAAAGGGATTAACTGATTTAAAAGGAAAGGTAATTTTAGCTGGCGGGTTACATGTTGGCAACGTTCGACAAGCTATTGCAGAAGTAGGACCAGTTGGAATTGATGTATCTAGTGGTGTAGAAACAGATGGTATTAAAGATTTGCAAAAAATAGCAGCCTTTATAGAAGAGGCAAAGCAAGTGGAGAAAGGTGATTAGATGTCAGTATATCAGCAACCCAATCAGGATGGACACTTTGGTTCTTTTGGTGGAAGATTTGTTCCAGAAACATTAATGCCAGCAGTTCTTGAGTTAGAAGCGGCATATAAAGAGGCAATGGCTGATCCAGCCTTTGTAGACGAGTTAAATTATTACTTAAAGCAATATGTAGGAAGAGAGACACCACTTTACTATGCAGAGCGTTTCTCTGAATTACTTGGTGGACCAAAAATTTATTTAAAAAGAGAAGACTTAAACCATACTGGTGCACACAAAATTAATAATGCAATTGGTCAGGCCTTATTAACCGTCCGCATGGGTAAAAAGAAGGTAGTAGCAGAAACAGGGGCAGGCCAACACGGTGTTGCGACGGCTACTGTCTGTGCATTACTAGGTCTAGATTGTGTCATTTTTATGGGGAAAGAAGATATTCGTCGTCAAAAACTAAATGTTTTCAGAATGGAGCTGTTAGGTGCTCGTGTGGAAAGTGTTGAACAAGGAAGTGGAACATTAAAGGATGCAGTTAATGAGGCTCTTCGCTACTGGGTAAGTAATGTAGAGGATACTCATTACATTATCGGTTCCGTCGTTGGACCACACCCATTCCCACAAATTGTTCGTGATTTCCAGGCATGTATTGGGGAAGAAACGAAAAAACAAATTTTAGCGGAGGAAGGCAAGCTTCCAGAGGCTGTTGTTGCTTGTATTGGTGGTGGTAGTAACTCGATGGGAATGTTCTATCCGTTTGTAAATGACAAAGAAGTAAAGTTGTACGGGGTAGAGGCAGGGGGTGCTGGTGTAGAAACTGGTAAACATGCTGTAACGTTGAACCATGGCAAAGTTGGTATTTTACATGGAACGATGACTTACCTATTACAGGATGAAAATGGTCAAATTCAAGAAGCTCATTCTATATCAGCAGGATTGGATTATCCTGGAGTTGGACCAGAGCATAGTCATTTCAAAGAAATTGACCGCGTTATATATGATTCCATTACAGATGATGAAGCATTGGAAGGGCTGCAGGTTTTATCAAAATCTGAAGGTATTATTCCAGCGCTTGAAAGCTCCCACGCTATAGCGTATGCGATGAAACTCGCTAAGAAAATGAACAAAGAGGAAACTATGGTGATTTGTCTATCTGGCCGTGGTGATAAAGACGTAGAAACAGTCAGAGAAGCACTTGGAGGTGAAGCAAATGGGTAAGAAAAAAATGGATCAAGCTTTTAAGCGTGTCTTAGAAAATGGTGATAAGGCATTTGTTCCTTATATCATGGCAGGTGACGGTGGATTAGAAAACTTGGATGAGCAGCTACATTTTTTAGAAGAGAGTGGTGCGACAGTAGTTGAATTAGGAATTCCGTTTTCAGATCCAGTCGCTGATGGACCTGTCATTCAAGAAGCTGGATTGCGTGCGCTTCAAAATAATGTTAGCTTACGATCGGTATTAGATAAATTAGCTGAAACAAAGGAGTCTAGAAATATTCCAATTGTGTTAATGACATACATTAATCCAATTTATGCATATGGTGTAAAGGAATTTGCACAGGCTTGTGATCGAGCTGGTGTTGACGGGCTAATTATTCCAGACCTTCCTTTAGAAGAGGAGACCATTATCGTAGGTGACATTCGTGAATACGATATTGCATTAATTCGTCTTGCTGCCTTAACTAGTACAAAGGAAAGATTAGCAGAGATTGCTAAAAGAACAGAAGGATTTCTATATGCAGTGACTGTTACTGGTACAACAGGAGTTAGAAGTTCATTTAAGGAAAATTTAGCACAGCACTTACAAGACTTACAAAAAACATCAAATGCACCTGTTCTAGCTGGTTTTGGAGTGTCAACTCCGGAGCATGTAGAGGAATTAACGAAAAGCTGTGATGGGGTAGTTGTCGGAAGCCGTATTGTTGATCTATTACATAAAGGTGATCGCGATACGATACGGGAACTAATTCAATCTGCTAGGCCGTCACAGAAAACAAAGCTTTAAGGCTTGTATATTAACTGTGATGTAGCTAAGGGACCAATCACATGATTGGTCCTATTTTATTTCTGGTTGGAAGAAAACCAGTTCCTTTTTCTGCGTGCGATATAATGCTATCAAAGCATGCCATGTTATCTAGAGTTTTACCTATCACATTTCCCTCAGGAGTCAACTACCCTCCGCTCGACCAACGACTGGACCGGAATATACTACCTTTTTCCGTTTGCTGTACAAAGCGGGAGTGGATGAACTGGATAACATTACGATCCATCGGTAGAGGTTATATCACAGGCAATTAGATGAAAGGAGTCGTTAGAAATTTAAAGCACTAGATTGATGTGGCTTCTTTTATTTGCTTTAAATGGTGTTGATCATGAGAAACAAACATATTAATGAAGCTTTCAGGAGTGAGTGTTTTGTTCCATCTCTTAACTTTAAAGGTGACAGTAGGCTCTAAATTTTGTATTTCACTAATGAGCTTCTCTCTTACGGTGACAAACTCTTCTAATATGTCTAGTGTTTTGTATGTTTCATAATAACGAACTGCCTTATCATTAAATTCGTCATCATCAGGGAATGGAGGTAATTCATTTTCATTTGTCATTTGAGGGACCAACTCATTTAGAATAAATTTATCCCAATATATGATATGTGCAATGATTTCTCTTATTGACCATTTCCCATCTGCAAGTGGTTTCTCTAGTACAGCAGTTGGTAGAGACTTTAAATGATTTATTTGCTTGATTGTATCTGCGAATTGAACGATTGAATTAGACATTATGTACCTCCTATTTTTATCAGTATTACCATTATAATGGAGTGCTATTAGAATAGCACTTCTGAGTTATATTTTTTTCGACATAGCATAGCTTTTACCAAGGGGGGATTGAAATGATTGTTATTATTCCTTTAGCTATTCTCTTGATAGGACTGGTTATGTTTCTTGTTCGGAAAAATAGGGATCAAGCATTAGAGAGCTTTTCTTTTCAACAATTTGCGGAGGGGAAAACGGAAGGTTCTGGGAGTGGGTTAGATAGTTGGAAAGAGAATGTAAAGGGTGGGATTAACGAACTAAATGATTGGTTTGAAACAGGCGGTACAGATGGAGGTGATGATGGAGGCGACCTATAAAAAAAGAGTGCAACCACGAGGATCACACTCTAGTTCAATATTATACTGTTACAGCTTCTTTTACGTTTGTTCCACTAGCTTGATTAGCCATTGCTTGCATAGCTACCTGGTTAATAAAGTTCACAGGTTTATTGTAATGTGGCTGGAAGAAGAAGTCAGTTAATGCTAATTGTTCAATAGTCATATTGTTAGCTATCCCTACACTAATGGTATTGATTGCTTGCGTAAAGTCCTGATCAGATATAATTTGAGCTCCTACAATACGATGCGTATCCAACTCATAGACTAACTTCATTTTAATTACCTCATTATCAGGCATAAATTCAGGTCGGTAATTGTCTTCTATATACGCACTACCCACAGTCATACCGTTTAACATTGCTGCACTTTCAGTTAGTCCAGTGGATGCGATGTTATGGTTATATATTTTTAAACCTGATGTTCCTTGAGTACCTGGGTGTGCTAATACAGGTTTAACTAGGTTATGTGCTACTAATGTTCCCATTCTTACAGCATTTGTAGCTAAAGGAATGTAAGCGGGTTGTTTTGTGGCATTATAATTTACTGCACAGCAATCACCTGCTGCATACACGTCTGTTACACTTGTTTGCATAAATTCATCAACAATGATGGCTCCATTTCCTAACATATCAACTTGGTCTTTGAATAACTGCGTGTTCGGTCTGAAGCCGATACACATGACAACAAGATCAGCTTTATATTCACCTTTATCAGTAACAACTGTTTCTACTTTCTTTTCACCTGTAAATTTAGAAACTGTTTGACTAAGTGCCAAACTAATTCCCTTTTGCTCAAATGTTTGTTGTACCGGTGCTGTGAAAGCATTATCCAAATAACGGTTTAAAATTCTTTCTTCACTATCTATTAATGTTACATTCTTCCCATTTTCCTGAAATGCTTCAACAAGCTCTACACCGATATAACCTGCACCAACTACCACTACATTTTTTACTTCTTCTGATCGTTTAATTATCTCATTTGCATGCGCAAAGTTCTTACATAATAGTACATTTTCTAAATCAGAACCTGGAATAGGTGGTGTTACAGGCCAAGAACCAGAAGTGATAATTAGTTTGTCATAGTTATATGTTGTTGTAACATTTGACTTCATGTCTCTTGCTGTCAATTGCTTTTGATTAATATTACAATCTGTAACCTCGTGCTCCATATGCATGCGGACACCTTGTTTTTCAAACTGATCAACTGATGCATAGAAAAGACCGTTAGCATCATTCACCACGCCACCTACGTATAGGGCGATTCCACAAGATAAGAAAGATACATTATTATTTTTTTCAAAAACATCAATCTCCGCATTTGGGTAAAGGTTTAAAATATTTGAAATGGCTGCTGTTCCTGCATGTGTACATCCGATTACTGCTACTTTCATTTTTATCATCCTCCGTAAGCTCATTATTTCACATATATAGTGAATTAATTCACATAATTTGTTTGTAAACTTAATATACCATTATGTTTATTATTTCACAAGTATAATGTGATTACTTTCACATAAATGTCACAAGTGCATGATAGCTATAGTTAGTTGAACGGTATTGTGTTTAATAAAGTGGAAAAGAGTAAATAGAGTGAATCCGCGACGTAAAAGGACTTCTATCAAAAAGAATAAGGGAAAAGAACAAACGACCTTAGATGAACCTAGACAAAAAAACCGCAGTGTAAAAAATCCACTGCGGCAAAGTATAGATTAAGCGTACATTTCTGATATTTCTTTTTGAAGCTTTTTATCAGCTACGTATTCATCGTAGCTCATTTCTTTATCGATAATACCTTTAGGAGTAATTTCAATTAAACGATTCGCAATACTGTTTACAAACTGTTGGTCATGAGAGGTAAACAGGATGGAGCCTTTAAATTTAATTAATCCATCGTTTAAAGATGTGATCGATTCTAGGTCTAGGTGGTTAGTTGGCTCATCTAGTAATAATACGTTTGCGTTACTAAGCATCATCTTAGATAACATACAACGAACCTTTTCTCCACCGGATAGAACATTAGCCTTTTTCAATGCTTGCTCTCCAGAAAATAGCATTCTGCCTAGGAAACCACGTAGGAACGTTTCTGTTTGGTCTTCAGGAGAATATTGACGTAACCAATCCACTAGTGATAAATCGCCATTTTCAAAATACTTGGAGTTATCTTTAGGGAAATAAGATTGTGATGTAGTAACTCCCCATGAGAAAGTACCCTCATCAGGTTCTATTTCACCCATAAGGATTCGCATCAATGTTGTTTTAGCTAGTTCATCTCTACCTACGAGTGCGATCTTGTCATTTGGGTTCATAATTAAACTAACATTGTCTAAAACCTTCTGTCCATCGATGGTCTTTGATATACCTTCGACACGTAACAGATCATTCCCGATCTCACGTCCAGGAGTGAATGCTACATATGGGTATTTACGAGATGATGGTTTTATGTCATCTAATGTAATATTATCAAGCATTTTTTTACGTGATGTAGCTTGTTTTGATTTCGATGCATTCGCACTAAAGCGCGCAACAAAGTTTTGTAGTTCTTTAATCTTTTCTTCTTTTTTCTTATTTTGATCTTGTGCCATTTTCAAAGCTAGTTGACTAGACTCATACCAGAAGTCATAGTTACCAACATATAATTCAATTTTTCCATAATCGACATCCGCGATATGTGTACATACTTTATTTAAGAAGTGACGGTCATGTGAAACAACAATAACTGTGTTCTCAAAATTAATCAGAAATTCTTCTAACCATTGAATTGCATAGATATCTAAGTGGTTAGTCGGCTCATCCAGTAAAAGAATGTCAGGGTTACCAAACAAGGCTTGAGCTAATAAAACTTTAACTTTCTCTCCACCATTAAGATCAGCCATTTTCTTTGAATGAAGGCCTTCATCAATACCAAGTCCTTTTAATAGGACAGCTGCATCTGATTCTGCTTCCCAACCGTTAAGTTCAGCAAACTCGCCTTCCAGTTCCGCTGCTCTCATACCATCTTCTTCTGTGAAGTCACCCTTCATGTAAATAGCATCCTTCTCTTGCATGATTTGAAAAAGACGCTCGTGTCCCATGATGACTGTCTGCAATACTTCTTGCTCTTCATAAGCATAGTGATCCTGTTTTAGTACAGCAAGGCGCTCATCTTTACCAAGAGATACATTTCCTGATTGGGCTTCGATTTCCCCAGAAAGTATCTTAAGGAAAGTGGATTTACCAGCCCCATTTGCCCCAATTAGTCCGTAACAGTTACCAGGTGTAAACTTTATATTAACATCTTCAAACAATTTCTTATCGCCATATCGTAAACTAACATTAGTTGCTTGTAACATATATAAATTATTCCTCCAAAAAAAAGACTTGAGTCTAGCCTAGTTTAAGCAATTTAGCCTTGTAAGTCAATGAAAGCGGGTATTTTAGGAACTATTACTATTGTTCGACAGTATTTTTGTGATGTTAATAATTATCATGGCTTAAAATAGGCGTGAAAATCAAAATTCTAGTCGTTTACTTTATTAGACTCAAACTATTATTTTGCTTTACCTATTAAAGCTTCAAATAACGCTAACATTTGTGAATTACTTTCAGTCATCATTTCAGGATGCCATTGGACACCAATTACAAAGCTACTGTCGTCGTCTTTCTCGATCGCTTCTACGACACGATCTTTAGCCCGTGCGGTTACTTTAAAACCATGTGCGATATCCTTAACAGCTTGATGATGAAAAGAATTAATCATCGTGACCTTATCCTCAAAAATGGTGTATAGAAATGAATCTGGTTCAATCGAAACAGAATGAGAAGGATAAGACGGACCAGAATATTGGTCGTGTTTTATATAGGATCCATCTATATAAGATAAATCTTGATAAAGTGTCCCACCAAAAACAACATTTAGAATTTGCATTCCTCGGCATATAGCTAAAATAGGTTTATTTGCTTCAACTGCTGCTTTTATTAATTGTTCGTCAAACGCATCTCTCTCCGGGTTAATCTCACCCTGAAGAATATGTGGTTCCACACCATACATTAAAGGGTTCACATCGTCCCCACCAGAAATAATGATTCCATCTAAAGCAGCTACCTGTTGTTTAATACTATCAACATCTTTCATTACAGGTAAGATAAAAGGAACCCCTCCTGCCCTTTCGGTTGATCTAACATAATCCTCATAAACATATGCTCGTTTACTCCCTGGAAAGCGCCCTCCTTCATCTATTTGTGTACTTCCTGAAATGCCTATAATTGGTCTGCTCATCATTAATCCCCCGAACTTACAGTTAGTGTCTAATCTTTCAAGCAGTGATAATTATTTTTCTATAATAGTGAATAAATAGCGAAATCACAATTATTAATCATAATTTATGAAAAATGATACAACCTAATAATGGTTTTAATTTGATTTCAGGAGGTTCTTTTTATGTTAAAGTCAGTCGATGTAGGATTAATGGCAAATCACCAAATGGCCCATAAGGCAGTTATAAGTCGCCTTGAATTATATCTTGGTAATTTGGAGAACCCACAACTAAGTACGATAATAACGCAACAAATTCAAATGATGAAAAATCACATGCAAGTAATGAACCAACTACTTGAGCCTAATCAAATTCAAGTGACGCTGCCTCCACTCCCACCAGGTATGCCTAAACTTAATGTTAATGTTGCACAAATGTCTATGGAAGAGAAGGATATAGCAATGGATGCCCATTTTACAGCTAGTTCCATGGCAAAAGAGAACTTCAATTCATCTGAAAATATGAAGGATAAACAAGTGAAGCAGCTACATTCACAAATGGGAATCCAACAATCAACCATTGCAGAAAAGTATGAATCCTTTATGGTGCAAATGGGGTGGATGAGTGCGCCTGAAGCAACTATTGCAGAACAAAAGGCTGCGATGATGCCTGTTAATCCAGTTCAGAATCAAGCATTTATGAATCAACAGCAAATGAACCAGCAGCAATCTAACCCTAACCAAATCAATTAATAGTGAACAGAGGATTATTTCCTCTGTTCTTTCAATCATTAAATCTAATTTAGGGAAGTGATCAATTGGCTGAACAAAGTTTAACAATGGATGAGCTTAGTGTAATTGTAACGGCGATTTTATGTGGAACAATTGCGAGAGCGTGGATACTTAAGGAAGATTACCGCCAGTACCCGAGTTATCCTAATGGATTCTTAATTCATATTATTATTGGATTTGTTGCAGCATCTCTTGGAGCAGTAGCTATCCCTGCTTTAATGACTAAGAATTTTATTGCCGTAACTTTTTTAACGTTAGCATTACAGCAATTTAGAGATGTTCGAAAAATGGAAAAGGAAAGTCTCTCCGACTTAGAGAACACGGAATATACGTATCGTGGAGAAGCGTATATTGACGGTATTGCTAAAACATTTGAATCACGTAATTATCTAGCATTTATTACAGCATTTACGGTTTCCTTAACCATAACGATCTTATCGATTAGTCAGTGGGTAGATATTGCAATTGGTATTGTTGTAGGATTTGTTGCATTGTATTGCCTGAAACAATTTACCAAAGGAAAGACAATAGGTGATATTGCGGATGTGGAAGAAGGCAAGGTAGAAATAAGAGATTCTAGTCTTTATGTAGATGATATTTATGTTAGCAACTTATTAGGTACCGAAAACTCAGAAAAGATGTTTCGAGAGGAAGGAATGGCTGTTGTTATTTATCCAAAGGAAGATCATTTTCGTATTAATTTAGATAACTTTGGACAGCGACAGGCAGCGCTTTTTGAAGCTACTCGGGCATTAGGGAATAAACGGTTTCATTTTACACGAAAGGAATATGAAAAAGGAAGAGTCGTGATTGCCTTAATCCCTATTAAACAGGAAATTGATTCCCTAATTGAAGTCGTGAAAAAGTGCCCGTTAATTGAAAGTGCAAAAAAGTCACATAGTGTAATGAATACAAATCTAAAGGGGGAAAAGTAATGGGTAGAGAGTCATCGATGAAGCCTGATTATCAAATACTTGCTTATATTACAATGGATAAGAATCGATTACTAGCAAGCTCGTGCCTTTCTCTTTATGCAGAAACAGAACAAGATTCGAAAGAAATGACAGTAGATATCGCCAAAGCATTGAAAGCGGACGTGGTCAAAATGACAAACGGTGATTATCTTGTCGTTCGTGTCTAAAACAAGAAGGGCCGCCAATGTTTTAATAAACAATTTTGGCAGCTCTTTTTTTATGTCTAGCTCCGGGCGTTTCTCCAATAAGCTTAAGACAACCACGCCGAGGCTTGTCCTAAGCTTGTCTTGGGGTGAGCAAGGCTGCTAGCACTTTTCTTAATGATGTAAAGCGTGTTCGATCGTCTGTTTTAGCATATTAATCACATGTTCATCATCATGAGAATAGTATAAGGTTGTTCCTTCTCTACGATATTTGACCAATCGAAGGTTTTTCAAAAATCGAAGTTGGTGTGAAACCGTTGATTGCCTTAACTTTAAACATTCAGCAATCTCATTAACAGAGAATTCTTTTGTGAATAGTAAATGGAGAATACGAATTCGAGTTGGATCACTTAATGCTTTAAACGATTGTGATACGACAAATAGAGTTTCCTCATCGAGATCTTTATATGTTTGTTCGTTTATATTGTTTTCATTTGTGAACTTATCCACTTTTAATCACCTCATTTTGAAAGGACAATATTATTAGTTATCGTTATGTTATAGAGATACTGTCCTATTTGTCAATCAATCATGTTAAGTGGATGGATGGTAAGAGCTTAAAAGGCGAATTCATTTAAAATTAAATGATTGTATTTTTAAAGTTTTTGTATAATTCCTTAACAGATGATTATATATATGATAATATACTCATATATTAAAATACAAGGGAGGCGTTCTCTTGGGACATGACCACGGTCACGATCATACACACGGTGCCAATAAAAAAGCACTTTTCATTAGTTTTATTATTACAACAGGATATATGCTCATTGAAGCAGTTGGAGGATTTCTAACCAATAGTCTTGCTTTACTATCAGATGCAGGTCACATGCTCAGTGATTCTGTTGCCTTAGGCGTTGGGTTAGTTGCCTTTATACTTGGAGAAAAAGCAGCAAGTTACAGTAAAACATACGGATATAAACGCTTCGAGATTTTAGCAGCATTATTTAACGGGGTCACATTAGTAGTAATAGCAGGGTATATTTTTTATGAGGCATTTCAGCGGTTTATCGATCCACCAGCAGTTGCTTCAACAGGAATGTTAATTATAGGTATAATAGGTTTATTAGTCAATGTCATCGTTGCCTGGATTTTACTTAGAGGAGATACAGAGGAAAATTTAAATGTAAGAGCTGCTTTTCTACATGTAATCGGAGATATGTTAGGCTCAGTCGGGGCCATTTTAGCAGCATTACTTATTATGTTTTTTGGCTGGGGATGGGCAGATCCTCTTGCTAGTGTAGTTGTAGCAATTCTTGTGTTAATTAGTGGATGGCGTGTTACGAAGGATTCTGTGCATGTGCTCATGGAAGGTACTCCGCGCAACGTAGAATTCGATGAGATTGTTACATGCATAGAGAGTACAGATGGGATTATAAGCATTCACGATTTACATGTGTGGAGCATAACAAGTGGACAAAATGCGCTGTCCTGTCATGCAGTAGTCAAAGAAACCTTGACCATGAAGGAAAGCCAAGCGCTTTTAAGGAAAATTGAGCACCAATTGGAGCACAAAGGAATTGGGCATGTTACGATCCAATTAGAAAGTGATGAACATCCACATGATGATTCCATTATGTGCCAATTAGAAGAGCAAGCAACACACTCTCACCACCATCAACACTAAAAGACTTTAAAAAAGCTGCTGTATAATCAGCAGCTTTTACAATTATATGCTCTGTATAGATTTAATTCCTTGTTAGGCAGTTACAATTACTTCATCATGATCGGTATGTTTCGAATCATCGGCCAATACAAGCTTCGTTTGGAGTCGATAAGAGACATGTGCGCATGTTGGTGGTAATTCTTTTGGTAATTGATAGGTGAAGCAGATTTCCGTTTTCTCATTTGCTTCGATCGATCTAGACATTAGTAAAGTTTTAACAGGCTCGATTACTTCTGGTTTTTTTCCAGGACAAACTCTAATAAAGTCGCACTCTAATCGTTTAGCTTTTTGTAAAACCCAGCCGCCCTTTAGAAAAAACTTACCTGATAGTTGTTCTCCAGCTTTAAGCTCGGACGTATTTAGCACAAGATCTACTTTTGGTGCAGCGAATTTGATGAAACTTAGCAATTTTGATACCAATTAGGGACCTCCTAAAATTGTTGTAAACCCTTATCACAGTTGAAATTATTTGCTCACATTATGATCTAGTCTGTATAACTTCTTTACGAATGAAGAGCAAGAGAGGTTTCCTTTACATACTTTATTTATCAAAATAATAATAATCTATCAGTTAAAAACCCTAACTTCAAATAATTATAGATTCCTCTTTCAAAAGAACGATTTACATTGCATTTAATATTTCAATTTAATAGTGGACAATTTTCTTATGAAAACTGTAAGAATACTATAATACATCCCATTATATTTTTTCAAGATGATTTTTGTAAATTTCATGTCAAATGAATGAACAAGGAATGCCTTTCTACTAGGAAAGTGTGCTACAGTAAGATGTATGAGTGAATTTTTTACACAAATTAACTAATAATTACCTAATTATAGCCATCATATTTCTTCATGATTTATAATAGAAGTACGCTTTGTAAATTTTTGATTACAATTTAGTGATTAAGAGGAGGGAGACGTATGGATCCTTTAGACATAGTGAGTAATTTACATAAAGTTAAGCCAGTTTACCAACCAGTTATTAGTGCTATTAGGCATAATGTAATCGGATACGAAGTGCTTGGTCGTTACGATGACGGAGAAAAGTTGATAAGCCTTGGGGACTTTTTCCTTGATACCGATGTACCCGAGGAATTTAAAGTGGAGGTTGATCAACACATTTTGGAAATCGCTATTAATGATTTTTTGGAATCACAAAGGACTGGGCTATTGTTTATAAACCGTAATGCAAAGCAATTAATGGTTAATGACGGCGAGGATTTATTAAATATGCTTATCTTATATGAGGAAAAAGGTTTCCCTATGGACAGGATTGTGCTAGAGGTTACGGAGCATGATTTTGATGAAGACTTTGAAGCGCTCAATCATTTACTTCTTTATTATAAAACCTATGGAATACAAATTGCCGTTGACCGAGTTGGTGCAAAGAGTTCCAATATTGACCGAATTCGTCAGCTTGAACCACATATTTTAAAAATAGATACAAGGACCATTCGCAACCATAACTCAGATGGTTTTCAAGATATCATGTACTCCCTCTCCATGCTAGCACGAAGAATCGGTGCGGCTATGTTATTCGAATATATTGAAGATGATTTCCAGCTATATTTTGCATGGAAATATGGAGGGCGTTACTATCAAGGTTATTACCTCGCTAAGCCGGAGTTAACTATACAAGCGGAGCATAAACTAACAGTTAATATAGGGGAAAAAGTTTCTGAATATATTCAACGTGAGAAATCGTTAATAGAGCAACGCTTGGTTCACGTTTTAAACTGGGAAGAGCGGATTAAGGCAATGCTTCCACAATGGTCTGGTAATAAGAAAGTGGATTCCTTTATCGAACTGGTGACAGCCAACTTTAATAAAGAAAGTTTCCGTATGTATATATGTGATAGTAATGGTCAACAAATATCATCCAACTTTCGAAAACAAGAAGAGGATTGGGTTGTGGAACCTGATAAGAAAGGTTCAAACTGGGCATTCCGTCCCTATTTCCTTGAAAATATGATTAACATGAAAACATGGAATAGGGGTACGTTATCAGATATTTATTCTGATATTGATACGAGAGAAATGATCCGTACGTTTAGTTTTCCGTTATCAGATCAGTACTTCCTGTTTATTGATATCCGCTATTCCTATATATATGAAAATGAATCATTGTTAATTTAATTTAGTGGTGCGTGCTTTCATGAGTACGTGCCATTTTCGTTATTATGAAGAAAATGTGATAAAGTGATAGAAGCAAACCTTCGAAAGGGATGGAATAATATGAGTAAAACGGTAGTATTAGCTGAAAAGCCTTCTGTAGGTAGAGATATTGCAAGAGTTCTAAACTGCAGTAAAAAAGGCAATGGCTATTTTGAAGGATCAAAATACATTGTTACCTGGGCGCTAGGTCACCTCGTGACGTTAGCTGACCCTGAGGTATATGACGATAAATATAAAACATGGAAGCTAGAAGAGTTACCAATGCTTCCACCAAACTTAAAGCTAGTTGTAATGAAAAAAACAGGGAAACAATTTAGTGCTGTTAAAACCCAACTAACAAGAAAAGATGTATCTGAAATTGTCATTGCTACTGACGCAGGGCGTGAAGGGGAACTAGTTGCAAGGTGGATTATCGAAAAGGCTAGGGTAAATAAGCCAATTAAAAGACTGTGGATTTCCTCCGTTACCGACAAAGCTATTAAAGATGGATTTAATCAACTAAAGCCTGGTAAACAATTCGAAAACCTATATGCGTCAGCAGTAGCTAGATCTGAAGCGGATTGGTATGTAGGCTTAAATGCGACACGTGCTTTAACGACAAAATTCAATGCCCAACTGTCTAGTGGACGAGTCCAAACACCGACATTAGCTATGATTGCAGCAAGGGAAGAAGAAATCCGAGGATTTAAACCAAAAGACTATTATGGTTTGAAAGCCGATACGAATAGGGGATTCTCTTTAACATGGAAAAGTGCCAGTAATGATACACGAATTTTCTCTAAAGAGGTAGCCGAAAAGATTTTTGCTAAAGTGAAGGATAAGGACGCAGTGGTAGCATCTGTTGATAAAAAGTTCAAGAAAAGCTTTGCTCCACAGCTTTATGACTTAACCGAATTACAGAGAGATGCGAACCGTATTTTCGGTTATTCTGGAAAACAAACGTTATCAATCATGCAGAAGTTATATGAACAGCATAAGGTCTTAACGTACCCTAGAACAGACTCTAGATATATTTCTACAGATATTGTACCAACATTGAAGGATCGTCTTCGTGCGTGTGGAGTCGACCAATATGCGAAAGTAGCTGGAAAACTAGTGAAAACGGATATCAAAGTGAACAAGTCCTTTGTCGATGATAAAAAAGTCTCCGATCACCACGCCATTATCCCGACGGAACAAGCTGTTATTTTATCCGACCTTAATGATAAAGAACGAAAAATTTACGACTTAGTTATTAAACGGTTTTTAGCAGTATTGTCACCAGCTTTTGAGTATGAGCAAACAACGGTGGCTGTCGATATTGGTGGAGAAACATTTACAGCAAAAGGGAAAGTAATTAAGAAGCAAGGATGGAAAGAAGTCTACAATAATCGATACGATGATGATGACTCAGAAGAGAAGGATCAGACCTTACCGGGACTATCAAAGGGAGAGTCACTATCAGGAATTAATGTGAAGCTAACCAATGGGCAGACAAAGCCTCCAGAACGATTCACCGAGGGTGCTTTACTACAAGCAATGGAAAATCCAACCCGATATTTAACTAGTGAGGACAAAGATTTAGCGAAAACGTTGAATCAAACAGGCGGATTAGGTACTGTTGCAACGCGTGCGGATATTATTGAAAAATTATTTAACAGTGCATATATGGATAAACGCGGCAAGCATATTTTTATTACCTCAAAGGGAAAACAGCTGCTGGATCTAGTGCCGGCTGATTTGAAGTCACCATCCTTAACAGCAGAGTGGGAACAAAAGTTATCTGCGATTGCGGAGGGTAAGCTGAAAAAAGATATTTTTATTAAGGAAATGAAAGGTTATGCAAAAGCAGTTGTTCAAGAGATTAAAGGCACTGATGTTAAATTTAAGCATGACAACGTTACCGGAACAAAATGCCCTAGCTGTGGTAAGTTAATGCTCGAGATCAACAACAAAAATGGTAAAATGCTTGTCTGCCAAGATCGTTCTTGTGGAGAAAAGAAAAACATTGCCAAGAAAACAAATGCGCGTTGTCCGAACTGTCATAAGAAGCTTGATTTACGTGGTGAAGGGGAAGGGCAAATGTTCACCTGTAGCTGTGGTCACCGTGAAAAATTATCAACCTTCAACAAACGCAAAAAAAATCAAAATAATAGTAAAGCAACAAAACGCGATGTTAATAAGTATTTGAAGAAGCAAAATGAAGAATTCACTAACCCAGCATTAGCAGAAGCGTTAGCAAAACTGAAGAAATAATCAATTTTAGGGTGTCCAAATTGGAATTGGCACCCTATTTATTTTGGTTTATAGTAAGGGTAAGAAAGGAAGTGGGCTATGATTAGAAAAATGCGTTCAAAACCAAAAGAACTTGAATTGCTTGGGTGCTTGGATAGTAGATCTGAATTAATGGATAAAGACGCACAATCTTATTTAAATAGTTTGCAAGGATTTGATGGGGAGTGTGAATTTGATAAGTTATTGTCTGAAGCGTTAGATGGTAAGTGCAGTATCGTGTTAAACGACCTCCTATTAGAGCATAATGGTACGATGTTTCAGATTGATTCCCTAGTAATAACGCCACAAAAAATTATAGTGTTTGAAGTGAAAAACTACAAAGGAGACTTTTATGCCCAAGGAGAGCAATGGTTTTCAAAATCTGGCACCGAAATCAAGAACCCCCTCCACCAGCTAAGAAGATGTGAAGCAATGCTCCGTCAATTACTCCAATCTCTCCGAATCAACCTTCTGATAGAATCTCATTTAATTTTTATTAACCCCGAATTTTATCTATACCAAGCTCCAATAGACCCACCAATTGTATTCTATCCACAAATTTCACGTTATTTAAAACAATTAAATAACGGTTTAATCGGAAACGTGATTAGTGCCAAGCAAGAGAAGTTAGCTTCCAAACTATTGTCATTACACATAGAGGAATCTCCTTTCACTCGCTTACCAGATTATGAGTATTCCGAGGTGCGGAAGGGGATTTTATGCCCGGAATGTCATAATGGATTAACCGCTTTTCCGAGGCTAAAATTATTATGTGAGAAATGTGGACATGTCGAAAGAATTGATGCAGGTATAATTCGCAGTGTACGAGAATTTCAAATTCTTTTCCCTAAGCGTAAGATAACGACAAATAGCATCTTTGAATGGTGTGATGTGGTAGAGTCTAAGTTAACAATACGGAGAGTATTGCAAAAAGAAATGAAACAGCAAGGACAAGGTCAACATTGTTATTATATTTAAGGAATGTTGCTTAACTAATGACAAAAGAGCAGTTAACGAAGCGAAAAAGAATTAAAAGAAAAAACTCGCGACGTAAGAGGGCGGTTAACGAAGTGAAAAAAAATTAAAAGAGAAAACTCGCGATGTAAGGGGGCAGTTAACGAAGTGAAAAAGAATTAAAAGGGAAAACTCGCGATGTAAGAGGGCAGTTAACGAAGCGAAAAAAATTAAAAGAGAAAACTCGCGATGTAAGAGGGCAGTTAACGAAGCGAAAAAGAATTAAAAGGGAAAACTCGCGATGTAAGGGAGCAGTTAACGAAGCGAAAAAAAATTAAAAGAGAAAACTCGCGATGTAAGGGGGCAGTTAACGAAGTGAAAAAGAATTAAAAGAGAAAACTCGCGACGTAAGAGGGCAGTTAACCAAATGAAAAAGAAGAGCTGCTTAAATGCTTGTGAAAATCATTTTCCAAAAATCCACTTCTTGCCAGATTCCAACCTATATACTATATTAAGAACAACAATCAATTTTCAAGTCGTTGGCTAAGTACAATCTAAAATCGTACTGTTGCTAGCAGATAGTAAAGAGAATGGCTCTCTTGGGGGGAATAGGATGGGCACAAGGAAAGTATATCTTCTCTTTTCAGATACAGGCACATTACTTACTCGTGCAATAAATATTTGCACGAATTCTACTTTAAATCACGCATCGATTGCATTGGATGAGGGGTTACAGGAAGTGTATAGCTTCGGTAGAAAGAGTCCACGCAATCCTTTCATTGGTGGTTTTGTTAAAGAGGATCTTCGTATACCTTTTTTTAATAAAGCTAAGTGTGCAGTTTATAGTTTTTCAGTATCTGATCTAGAGTTTAATAAAATACGTAAGATTATTTATGAGATGGAAGCTAATAAAAGTGAATATAGATATAATGTATTGGGATTATTCGGAGTGTTTATCAACAAAGAGCTGGAAAGAAAAAATGCCTTTTTCTGCTCCCAATTTATCGCAACGATTCTTTCAGACTGTGGTATTTATGAAAATAAAAAACCTCACTGTTTAACGAAGCCCCAGGATTTAAGGCAATGGTATCAACTTAAACTAATCTATCAAGGGGATCTATCATCTTATCTTACTTCAGCAGAATCAGCCTCAACCATTATCACAGAAAAGCAACTTAACTTGGTCTAACAAACCAAGTTTTTTTTATTGTTTAGAAAATCTGTGAAATGTGGATAACATGCAAAATCAGCCTCATCCACCCTAGTTGCCAGCGACTAGCGAGACCTTCCCTCGCCTCAGTACGATAACAATTCTACGCTCAGTCGAATTTCTGGAATCACTTCGTTCACTGTGTTGCCTTTATCTCCTATGGCCCAGTCCAATGTTTCCGGTTGGACGAGTAACCGCACGCTACTTGGAGTAATCAACGCAGAAACAAGTGTTTTACTTGTTTCGAGTCCCAGTCCTGCGTCGCTAACCGTCGCTCTGCGCTAATGTTCTTGCATAAAAGTACCTTTCCTCACTCAAAGTTAGGCGCTAAGCCTCAAGTCCTAGTCACAAATATAGCTCAAGCCCGTTATCCAGACCAAGGGTTCAGGATATGATAGAAACATGAAAGAAAGGAGGGAATAAAACATGAAAACATTTTTACTAGTAGTACTAGGAATCATCGCGGCGATTATCACCTTGGCAAACCTAGGACCAATGATTATGTTAGCTGTAAGCATTTGTATCGCTTACTACGCAACAAAAAAGTTCATCTTGGCATACTCCGTTTCGGGGAAGGTACTATGGGGATTAGTCATACTAATAAGCTTAGCGATTTCGTTCTCTAACATCCCAGCTTTAATCGGCGTCGCCTCCTTTGTGGTGCTTTACTATACTTATAAAAAATGGAAACAAGACAAGAAAGATAGATACATGGAAGATGAGTTATTCGCAACAGATAAATTTTAATAATAAAAGGAGATTAAACAAATGGCAAACTTATTTACAAGAATTAAAGACACGGTAGCGGCTGATTTTCATGAATTATTAGATCAAAAGGAACAAAGGAACCCAATTTCACACGTTAACCAGTACGTGAGGGAATGTGAGCAAGAGGTTCGTCGTATGAAGCATTTAGTTGAAAAACAATATGTTATTAAGCAAGAAATTTCCAAGGAATTAAATCAAGCAAAAATGATGCTGGAAAAAAGAACGCGTCAGGCTAACCTGGCAATAGAAGCCAATGAAACAGAGTTGCATGAACAAGCCTCTCAGGAACAACAATTATTTGAAGCACGTGTTAGTCGTCTAAACGAAATCAATGATAAAACAATTAAGGAACTAGAAGCGCTTGAAGCTAAATATGTGCAAATGAAGCATAAATTGAAGGATCTTTATGTTAAACGTATGGAGCTGAAAAACCGGGAAAATATCGCTAGAGCGCATAAAGGGATGAATAAGGTGCTTCACGCGGATATCGCGTCAAAGAGTGCGGCAAAATTTAGTGAGCTAGAAAGCTACATTGAACGAATTGAAAATCAAGTGCAATCAGACTACAGACTCCACACACTTGATGCAAGGTTTGCTGAATTGGAAAAAAGTGTTTCTACTTCGAAATAGATTCATGGTAAGCTATTAGGGACTAGAGGCAGTTGACCTCTAGTCCTAATAAACACTGAATGTAAAGAGGAGAAGCCTATGTTAAATAGTAATAAGATGAACATCGTAGATATATTGTTAATGGCAACTATTATTCTATTTTTAGTGGAAGTGATCTTCCTTGATACAGCTCTTCTCTTTTTAATAGCGCTATGTGGAGCTGGTCTATTTTTTGGCAAACGTTCCTATTACCGACCGCGGGGCAAATTCATGTTTTGGATTAGCATTGTTGCTCTATTTATCATGTTAATCAACACAATTGCTTTCCGGTTTTTAATTATGACAGCAGTAATCTACTTTTGTTATAAGTGGTATCGCTCCAAGCAAGAACCAACATTCTATCAGCCACAGTTTTCAGAAAATAGTAGCGATGAAGGTGTCATTCACCAGGATATTTTGTTTTCAAATAAATGGTTTGGGCAACAGCGAACAAGAAAACGGGCTTATGAATGGCGTGATGTTAATATCCAATCTGGAATAGGAGATATTGTGGTCGATCTAAACTACACCGTGATTCCTAAAGATGATCCTGTAATGGTGATTCGTAATTTAGTTGGGAATGTACAAATTCTTGTCCCTTATGATGTGGAAGTGAGTGTGCATCATTCAGTCGTTTTCGGTTCAATCCAAATTCTAAATTATTTGGAAGCGAATGTATGGAATAAGGTCCTACACATGGAAACACCTAATTATAGTACATCCAAACAAAAAGTACGTATTTTCACCTCGATGCTCGTTGGGAAGGTAGAGGTGAAAAGAGGATGAGTTCTGTCATCACAAGATCGATTACCTTTAGTATTATCATCAGCTTTCTATTTTCCATAACACTGTTAGCAATCGTGTTTTTAGCGTTTCCTTTCGACTACTGGAGTGAATTATGGGAAAGAACAGTGTTGGAGCTTCCGTTTATTTTAGTAGTACCTATTTTAAATATTTTAATAGGAGTGTTGGTTGGGCTGATTATAGCGGTTACTTGGAGCAAACGCATCTCCCTTTTAGAAGAAGCAGTCGAGAGTGTTCAGCAAGCAAACACTACCCCTATCACCGAAAAACTTTCCTCCTTTGAGGAGTTGTCTCCCATTACTGAAAAACTACATCAAGTTCAAACATATATTCTAGATCAGAAAAAGAGAACGCAGAAACTAATTAATGAGCGAGTCGAGGATCAAGAGCAACAGATTGAAAAGGTAATTTCCGAAGAGCGAAATAGGTTAGCAAGGGAGCTACATGACTCCGTTAGTCAAGAATTGTTCGCAGCATCTATGATGGTTTCGGCAGTAAATGAAGCATATGCAGATACTGATCAACTTTTTAATAGGCAGCTAAGACAAATTGAAGCAATGATTCAGCAAGCACAGCTTGAAATGAGAGCTTTGCTCCTTCATTTAAGGCCAATTGCTTTAAAAGATAAATCGTTAAAAGATGGAATGGAACAGCTGTTGGAGGAACTAAAGATGAAGGTTCCGATTGAAGTAACCTGGGAAATGGAAAATGTAAAGATGAGTAAAGGAGTAGAGGATCACCTTTTCAGAATTTTACAGGAGTCCGTTTCCAATACATTAAGGCATTCTAAAGCACATGCACTCGATGTTCTTCTCATAGAAAGAGACCACTTTGTCATACTGCGGGTTGTTGATGATGGGGTAGGATTTCAAGTTGATGAAGACCAGGCAAGCTCATATGGTTTGATGAATATGAGAGAACGAGCAGCAGAAATAGGTGCAGATTTTAGAATGATAAGTATTCCGAATAAAGGTACCAGATTAGAAGTTCGCGTTCCAATTATTGAAACAGAAGGTGATGAAAACCGTGATTAGGGTACTGTTTGTTGATGATCATGAAATGGTAAGAATCGGAGTAAGTGCTTTTCTATCCACACAAGCGGATATTGAAGTAGTTGCTGAAGCGGAAAACGGAAAAAAGGCAGTGGAGCTTGCGCTAGAAATGCGCCCGGATATTATTCTGATGGACCTGGTGATGGACGAAATGGATGGTATTGAAGCGACGAAGCAAATAGTGGAAGCCTGGCCAGAAGCTAAGATTTTAATTGTGACCAGTTTTATTGACGATGATAAGGTATATCCTGCATTGGAGGCTGGAGCAACTAGTTATATATTAAAAACTTCCAAGGCTAGTGTAATTGCAAATGCGATTCGGGATACGTACAATGGTGAATCTGTTTTCGAAGCGGAAGTTACCAGTAAAGTGTTAACGAAAATGCGGAAAAAACGCGATCTGGCTCTTCATGAATCTCTCACGACACGAGAGATGGAAATATTGTTGCTAATCGCACAAGGGAAAACAAACCAAGAAATTGCTGACGAATTGTTTATTGCGTTAAAAACAACAAAGGTTCATGTAAGTAATATTTTAAGCAAATTAGAGGTGCAAGACAGAACACAGGCCGCTATCTATGCTTACAAAAATTCTCTAATTGAAAATTAAAAAAGGAGGATAGTCGAATGAATAAAAAGGCATTTATAAGAGAGCTAGATTACCATATAAGAAAAATACCGAAAATAGATCGAGTTGAAATTTTGCATGAAGTGGAAGAGCATTTTGTACTTGGTGACTTAGATGGTAAAACCGAGAATGAAGTGGCTATGGAATTAGGCGGCCCGAAGGTAATGGCCCGGGATGTGTTGCTAGACTACCAAGCAACACACCCACAAACAGAAAGACCTAGGGCATCTCATTCAGATACGAATATTGCACGGGCAATAATTGCAGGGTGTGCCTTGTTTCTCTTTAACCTAATATTTGTATTAGGTCCAGCGGTAGGAATTATAGGAGTTTATATCTCATTTTTTGCAGTAGGTGTTTCGTTGTCATTATCACCAATTGCTTGGGTTGGTTCGATCGTCTTCGGTACCGTAACCAATATGGTGGCAGAGTTCTTTGTTGTTCTTACTCTATGTAGCTTAGGAGTTCTTCTTACCATTGCAATGGTCTATGTAGGTAAGTACTTATTTAAAGGCTTTGCAGCATATTTTAAATTCAACGCTCGAATCATAAAGGGGTGATTCTATGAAAAAGGTAGCATTAAGTGCGTTTATATGTTTGATTATAGGCGTGATCGGTTCCGTCATCTATGGTAAACAATTAATTACGGTTACTAAAGGGGAAAAGGTTACCGAAACGAAGGAAATAGATGCAAAGGATATTGAAAATATAATAGTCAATGTAGATGTAGCGGATCTCCATGTATTACCTAGTGACGGGGATAAGATCACAGTGAAGTTGAATACGACGAAACAACCAATAGATGACATGGAATTCGAAGTTAAAGAGAACGACAAGGTATTAAATGTTACGTTAAAAACACAAAAAGAAAGCAACTTTGGGTTTAACTTTTCACTTGGTTCTTTTATAAATACGGGTTCAGTTGATCTTTATCTTTCCCTTCCAGAAAAAGTGTATGAACAAATCGAGGTCACTTCTGATGTGGGAGATATTCAAATAGGAAATGTAAACGTATCTGATTTGTACACAACCTCTGATGTTGGTGATACTGAGCTTGATCAAGTCACAAGTGAAAACGCTAAGCTAATTTCTAACGTGGGAGATGTGGAGGTTACACAAGGTCAAGGAGCTTATCACGTTGAAACAGATACGGGTGAGATTGAGCTTAATCTACTGAAACTTTCAAAAGATACCTATTTAAAGTCTGATATAGGTGACGTACTTGTTTCTATTATTGAAAAGCCAAAGGATATGGTACTGGACTTAAAGAGTGATATAGGAGATGTGGAAGTATCTAATTTCGAAGGTGTAGGTAGATCGACTGGTAATGACCTATATGTTGAATTGGGAAACAATGGACCAAAGCTTCAAGTAGTAACGGACATTGGTGAGATAGATGTAAAATAAGGGAAAGGGTGTATCGTTATATCGATACACCCTTTCGAGCTTATAACCCTAAAGTCTTATTCGGTACCTTTATTCTAAAAGAGATATTGTCGTTCTTCAAATCAAATTGCTGTACCTTAACCTTAAAGTTACTTTTTACTTCCATTTGGGTAACTGCTATATAAATGTTTTCTTTTTTTGGATTGATAACTACCCATTCTGGAGTAGGTAATTTTTTCTTTATATATTCTAGAACCTTTTGTTTCGGTAAGTTTAACAAGCCTAGGGACATCTCGGTCGGATTTAAAATGATATCTCCATTTTCTTGTACAACTGGGTCTAATGTTATCGAGATAGGAACATCGGTTTGAAACGCCTCGATCGACCCCATTAAATGGACATCGTCATCAAAGTCAACCGTGTATTTATTATCCTTATCCTTTAGAAATTTATCTACATAGCCGTTGACTAACTCATTTAAATTCTGCTTACTTGAATGAATCGTAAATTCAGCACCGACTTCTTCTTCGATAAACTCTTTATCTGGCATATCAGATCTAGAAACAGGCCAAAGAAGTACAGCAATAAATAGTAAAAGTAAAAATCCATTAATCCCTAATAAAGTGAAAAACCATACCTTCCATGTTAGTTTTTTTCGTTGCTGTTCTTCCATCATTAGTCACCTTCTTAACTATTATTCCGCTTCTTCTTCAATGGATGACTTTAAGTATTCCAATACCCGTTGTGCTATTAGTTTGTATCCACTTGTATTAGGGTGGAAGTTATCATCTGATAATAGCTCCTGATTGGAATTAGAAAATAGATCCTTTGTAGGAATATAATGAACGTTATCATATTCCTCGGCCACCTTCTTGCTCGTGTCATTCCAGTTATCAATGATTAAACCTAATTGCTCAATTTCAGTGAAATATCTCTCAAATGGATTGTAAAAACCAATAAAGTAAATTTCGGTGTCAGGATTAATTGAATTAATTTTATCAAAAATGTCATGAAGCCGAGTAATGTAGTCTTCACGCTCAGTCTGAAACTGTTCTAGACGTAGGTCCGTAAAATTATTTTTGACTACTTTCATAATGTCATTAGCACCAATGGTAATGAGTACGATATCTGCTTTTTGTATTGATTCAGAAATCTCTTCTTTGTCTAACCGCTTTAATAATTGGTCCGTCCTATTGCCTCGTTTACCAAAGTTTTCTATTGTGATATCTTGTTCAACGTTTTCAAATGTATTGTTTAAAATTCCAACGTAACCTCCGTGGTCTGTCTCATCTCCAACACCTTGTGTCAAAGAATCACCTATCGCAACTATATCAAGGTCTTGATTTACGAACAAACCAATTGCGCCTTCTAACGCCTGTTTCACTTTGTCCTTAATTTCTTCTCTTAATGGTTTGTCACTATCGACAGTCTCTTCTTGTTGTTCCTCATCAGCGACGTTTGTATCAGAATTAAGATTTTCCTCAATCTGTTCTTTTAGTATGGAGGATGGAGTTTTTTCTGTACTAGTATCATTTGATATTGGAAGAAAAATATAAATAAGGAAACCAACCAGGAGCAGACCAGCAATAATGAACATTGCTTTTTTAACCTGCACGTCTACACCACACCTGCCATTTGTTATAATATCATTATATACTTCCCTAAACTATTTACCATAAAACGTCTTGGATAAGTTCAATCCATTTTACCACCTTAAGAAGTTATCGTACAACGGAAATTTAGGGTAATTTAGAAGTCTTCTCCACCCATCATGAAAAGAGGTAAAAGCGCACTTATCAAAAAAGATAAGTACGCTTTTTTTTTACATATATACATATAGTTCATGTTTTGGTGCTATTGATAACCACTGTGGTCATCTTAGCTATAAACAACATCTTGCGTTTCAGAACTGCTTCGTAGGCGATTTGCTTCATCAAACGGATTTAAATTTTCAATAACAGTAATTTGGTATGCATTCGCTTTTTCCTTAAGGTCTGAATAATCCTTTGAAGATTGGAACCAGATAAGCTTCGTCTGATTTTCATCCAAGTTCGCAACCTGTTCAGGGTCTAGCACATATAAGATATCTACTTCGCTTGGTATTGCTGAAATCGCTGGGTAAGCTTTTTCATTTAGAATCTCGTCTTCTGTTGTACTAATTGGCGCTAGCTTATAACCGAGTTTTTGCAACTTCTCCAATGCTTGGTAATCTTGATCAATAGGGTTGTTAACAAGGCCAACAACAGCAATTGTTTTCTGTCTAAGTTGCCCATTCTCTCTTGCGAACGGAGAGCTAAGCGCCCATTTAATCGCTTGTTCCTGCGTTATTTTTATTGTGGGTTCTGTATTAGTAGCTTTGGCAATCGCTTGATCCAAGTCTTTGATAATGTCTGATGCATTTTCCAATCCGATAGATAAACGAATTAATTCTTCTGTTACCCCACTTAGCTTTAGTTCTTCTTTAGAAAGCTGTTGATGCGTAGTGGAGGCTGGATGGATAATTAGTGATTTTGCATCACCAACATTGGCAACGTGAGACCAAAGCGTAATATTATCGATAATGTTTCTACCAGCTTCACGTCCGCCTTTAATGCCGAATACAACAATCGAACCATCACTATTTTGTAAGTATTTCTTCGCCAATTTATGTGCTGGATGCTCTTCTAGCCCAGGATAAGATACCCATTCTACTTGGGGATGGTTTTGTAAGTAACTTACTACAGCTTTCGTATTTTCACTGTGACGTTCAATTCTTAAATTTAGTGTTTCTAAGCCTTGTAGTAGGTTAAATGCATTTTGTGGACTTAAGCATGCACCAATATCACGCAATAATTGAACACGTAATTTCGTTGCAAATGCAGCAGGACCAACATCGGTTCCATAATGGATACCATGATAACTATGATCTGGTTCTGTAAAACCAGGGAACTTCTCATTATTCCAATTGAAACGGCCGCCATCGACAACAATACCTCCAATTGAGGTTCCGTGCCCACCGATCCACTTAGTGGCGGAATGGATAACAATGTCAGCACCCCAAGTAATTGGCTTGCACACATAAGGACTGGCAAACGTACTATCAATGATTAATGGAATTTCATTTTCATGTGCAATATCTGCTACTGCTTCAACATCAAAAACATTTAAGCTAGGGTTCGTGATGATTTCCCCATAGAGTGCTTTTGTTTTTGGTGTAATCGCTTTGCGGTAATTTTCTGGATCGGTACCATCAACAAACGTAACTTTAATCCCGTATTTAGGTAGTGTAGTAGAAAATAGATTATATGTACCACCGTAAAGATTACTATCTGCAATAATTTCATCACCTGAGCCGGCTAAATTCAAGATGGATAAAGTAATAGCGGCCATTCCTGAGGAAGTAGCTACAGCGGCAACACCATCTTCTAGTTGTGCTACCCTTTGTTCAAATGCATCGACTGTAGGGTTCATGATTCTAGAATAAATATTTCCAGGCTCTGCTAAAGCGAAAAGATTTTGTGCATGCTCCGTATCTCTAAATACGTAAGAAGTAGTTTGATAGATTGGAACTGCGCGAGAACCTGTAGTTGGATCTGGTTGTTGTCCGCCGTGAAGTAGTGTTGTTTCGATACCTTGGAAATCAAAAGATTTTGTCATATGTAAAGCCTCCTAAATATTTTTTAAACAAAATTCCTCTAATATGAGTGCAATGGGAGTTCTTAGATGAGAAGGTATTGCAAGTGGAAGGATAAAGCAAAAAAGCCCCCTTCCTTAGAGAAGAGGGCTTTAAAAGACAGTTCCTCCTCTTATCTATCAGGTTTATACCTGTAGGAATTGGCACCATTTCAAAATAATTCTTGACGGTTGCCGGGCTTCATAGGGCCTAGTCCCTCTGCCACTCTGGATAAGAGATATTCGTTTAATCGTTCTAGTTTGGATTATAGTGTAACCGTTTCTTTTAGTCAACTATTTACTGGCAATTATCTTACCTTATAGCTAGTTGTAAATTTTTTGTTATAGCTTTAACAATTAAGGCTAATGCACATATCCTAAAAAGAAAAGAACTTTAAGGAGGGGAAAGAATGGAGGAAAATTCTAAGTACTCTAAGAAGAAAAATTCAAATTCCCAAGATACGGGTGCAGATTTAATGCGCAAAATGGATGAATTCTTCCATAGTAAACCAACTAAAAATTTCCTTAATACAATTGATTCTTTCTTTCAAAATACGCCTGCCGCTAATCGGATTCCAGTTGATGTCTATGAAACAGATGAAGAGTGGGTAGTGAAGGTTGACTTACCTGGTTTAAAGAAGGAAGATATAGCCATTGATGTTGTGGGTGATCGTGTAAAAATACAAATTAGCGATGATAGTGATATGAAGAAATATGATGAAAATTACAACTTCTATCACCGTGAGCGACGTTATCGCCATTCAGAAAGAACGGTTCAATTGCCATATGCTGTAGACAAACGAACGGCTAAAGCGAGGTACGTAAATGGTGTTTTAAAAATTCATGGTCCTAAAAAACCAAGAGCTGATTATCAGCTAGATATAGAATAAGCTAATAGGTAATCCTATTAGCTTAACTTACGGTTTCCTCTTGCTAGTTTTTGTTCAAATCGATTGAACCATTTCGTTCTAGAGACCGTATATATTCCTAGAGCGGTCCAGATACAAATAAATGCAATTAAATGTGCATGTGTAAACACTTCATGATAAAGAAACACACCTAAAATTAACATTAAAGTTGGTGCAAAATACTGTAGGAATCCAACCATAGATAACGGAATTCGCTTTGCCCCACTTGCAAATAAGAGTAAAGGAACAGCAGTTGCAATCCCTGATCCTAATAATAAAACAGTAGTAGCTGACCATAAGTGTTCAAACTGGAAGGTACTCGCGTTTACTTGTGTAGTTAAAAGAAAAATAAATGCAAATGGACAGACAATCATCGTTTCAATAGTTAGTCCGAACATGGAGTTTATGTCTACTGTTTTCTTTAATAAGCCATATAATCCAAACGATAAGGCTAAAACGATAGAAATCCATGGAAATACACCAAAGTTAAAGGTTAGATAGATAACCCCGATACCTGCTAGAATAAAAGAAAACACCTGCCAACGAGTTAATTTTTCCTTTAGAACTAGCATTCCTAAAAGGATACTTATTAATGGATTAATATAGTAACCAAGACTTGCCTGAATAACATGATCTGAATTAACAGCCCAAATAAAAATAAGCCAATTTATACTAATTACAAGACTTGCCATTGATATTCCAATTAGTTTCTTTTTATCATGCCAAATCTGTACACATTCTTTTACAAAAGAACGCCAGCTACGTGTAATTAAAAGTAAAAATACCATAAACACAAAAGACCAAACAATACGATGAGCAAGTATGGCACCAGCTGATACATTGTCAAAAGCTTTCCAATAAATCGGAAGAAATCCCCACAAAATATAGGATAGAGCAGCATAAATAATTCCGATTTTAAATTCCTTATTGTCCATACTATAACCTCATTTACCCCTTAATAATATGATTAAGTTTAGAAGTGTACGTAGGAAAATGCAAGCTATTAGCAACGAAAAAGTGTAAAGGTATAGAAAGAACTATTACCCTTACACTTATTCTTGGGAAATTATCCGTTAATTTCTCGTTTAACCTTTTCTATATCCGTATTACTAAACTGCTTTGTATTGTGTCCACCAGTAGTTCGTGCAATATATTCTTTCGCTTCATTATAAGACATCCCAGACTGTTCATTTTGTCGTTTGATTTCCTCTGGATTTGTACGATCTTTAAAGTTCACTTTGATAAAACCTCCTTTGTATATATTGTGATCATATTCGGTATAACTTACACGGGTATAAAGGAAAATAGACAATACTCCAAATAAAACAGATAGAATGAATTGTGCTATATTAGGAGGGGGGAATTTATAATAGGAGGCAGAATTAGTGACCATCTTTTCTTATGTTTTAGGCTCTATTTTATTTTTTAATATATTATTGGCCCTTGCGATTGTTTTCTTAGAGCGGAAAAATGCCACAGCGACGTGGGCATGGCTAATGGTTCTGTTGTTTATTCCAGTTGTCGGCTTTATTATATATTTAATTTTTGGACGTAAGTTGAGTAACAAAAAGATTTTTACCTGGGATACAAAAAGTAAATTGGGAGTAAAAAAGGCAGTTCAATTTCAGTTAAGATCTCTTGATAATGGGACGTTGAAAATAAAAGAAAAAAACCTTTATCCATATCAGGATTTGTTTTATTTACACCTAAGAAACGATGATGCCATTCTTACACAGGATAATGATGTGGAGGTATTCACAGATGGTGAGAAAAAGTTTCATGCGTTGATTAACGATATGGAGCAAGCTACTGATCATATCCATTTATTATATTACATTATCCGTCATGATCAATTAGGTCAGCGTGTTGCTGATACACTTATAAAGAAGGCAAAAGAGGGTGTTAAAGTACGTGTTCTATACGACGACATGGGTTCAAGGCGATTAAGTCGTAAACTCATTAAACGAATTCGTAACGCTGGCGCAGAAGTCGAGGCGTTTTTCCCACCGCTAATACCTAAAGTTAATCTAAAGATAAATTACCGTAATCATCGTAAGCTTGCAATCATTGATGGGAAAATTGGGTATATTGGGGGCTTTAATATAGGGGATGAGTACCTTGGTTTTAATCAACGATTCGGCTACTGGCGTGATACCCATTTAAAAATAATGGGTAGTGCTGTCATGCAAATGCAAACGAGGTTTATCTTGGATTGGAA
Organism: Aquibacillus kalidii; assembly: GCF_014280935.1. Lineage (GTDB taxonomy): Bacteria > Bacillota > Bacilli > Bacillales > Amphibacillaceae > Aquibacillus_D > Aquibacillus_D kalidii. The sequence continues at coordinate 48,867 of NZ_JACLZI010000011.1, read as the reverse complement.
TCAAGCATCTCGTCATGATATTGTTTATGAAGACCGCTACTATAATTCTAAGCCTGCTGGTGATGTTGGTATTCAGATTGTTTCGAGTGGACCTGATTCAGAATGGGAGCAAATTAAGCATGGGTACATAAAGATGATTATGACGGCAAAAGAGTATGTGTATATTCAAACGCCGTACTTTATTCCTGATGATAGCTTGCTGGACGCGTTACGAATTGCGGCATTGTCTGGTGTCGATGTGCGAATTATGATTCCGAATAAACCAGATCACCCTTTTGTCTATTGGGCAACTTATTCTTATATAGGGGAACTACTTAAAGCAGGTGCGTCAGTCTATATTTATCAAAATGGATTCCTGCATGCTAAAACAATTGTCGTTGACGGCAATATTGCTTCAGTAGGGACGGCGAATATCGATGTACGTAGCTTCCGTTTAAATTTTGAGGTGAATGCATTTTTATATAATGAAGGTCTCGCTAGTCAGCTCGTTAATGAATTTACGAGGGACATCATGTATTCTTCCCAATTGACACTTAAACTCTACCAGCAAAGGTCTCTTTGGATCCGATTTAAGGAGTCTATTTCACGGCTAATTTCACCAATTCTGTAAGGATGGGTTACTTTAATTAAGAAAGGAAGATATGGATGGAACCAAAACCTTGTGTGGCATCATTGACGGTTAAAAATTCACACGTTTTGCCACCAGATACGAACAGTTACGGTACGCTATTTGGAGGTAAATTAATGGCACATATTGATGATGTGGCGGCCATAGCTGCTACAAGGCATGCCCGAAGGCCAGTAGTGACAGCCTCTACTGATTCTGTAGACTTCCTTTATCCTGTTAAGGAAGGGGACACAATTTGTCTGGAGGCTTTTGTGACGTGGACGCATCAAACGTCCATGGAGGTTTTTGTCAAAGCTGTTACCGAAAATTTAGTGAGTGGGGATCGGAAAATTTGTGCAACAGCTTTTATTACAATGGTCGCATTGGATGAGAATAAGCGACCTACTGAAGTGCCAGGAGTATATCCTGAATCAGAAGATGAAAAGTGGCTTCATAAGGATGCCGCCCGTCGTGCCGAAATAAGACGTGAGCGGAGAAAGAACTCCAAACAAATGGCAAGCTCTTTTGGGACCTCTTTTCCATGGAATGAAACAAGCCGCTTTGGCGATGACCCATCGAAATAAACTATTAAAAACAAGCTGTGCATGTGGGTCTAGATTTGTATGGCTTGTTTGTTTTCATTTATAAAGTCAGTTCAATATGCAAATGCATCTAGAATAAACAGATAATTTTCCATAGGATAAAAAAAGCGCAACGAATCCCTTAAATATTAAAACCGCCCATAATAAATAAGAGCGGCTGTTTATTGGTTCATATTAAAGTGAATTTGAAAACTATAAAGAATAAAGAAATGATTATTCCTTCTCCTTGTCTACTTCCACTTCTTCATGAGTAACCCAGTTCTCTGACCAAGATTGAATTTCTTTTATAACAGGTTCTAAAGCTTTCCCTTTATCAGTTAATTTATATTCAATTCTAACTGGAAATTCTGAGTAAATGTTTCTTTCTATTATTTCTTCTTGTTCTAGCATTTTTAATCGTTCTGATAATAATCTACCGCTAATTGGAAGCTCTGATTCCATCTCTGAGAAGCGTTTAGATCCATCCAGTAATTCAAATAATATTAAACCTACCCATCTTTTACTAAAAAGCTCCATCGCTTTTTCAAATCGTGGACATAGTTCTTTCATAGCGAATCACCCCTATACCCTATACTATAATCTATATGAAGAATATTACAAAACTTACTTGACACCACGGAATTACTTATATAAACTAACTTACTAAAAGTAACTGAATATCTATTATATCATAATGGCAGGTGATAGTAAATATGGCCCATTCTTTCCATATAAAACAGATTGATTTAGTTATTACCAATTTGCATAAATCAATTGAATTTTACACAAATGTTTTGGGATTTCAGCTATTAAGTAAAACAGCCTCTGAAGCAAGATTAGGTATTGCGGATAACACAGAACTAATCCATCTTTATGAAAATAAAGAGGCTTGCAGACAAGGTAAGCAAGAAACTGGTATATACCACTTTGCTATTCTACTTCCAGAGCGTAAATACTTGGCATCGTTCCTGAAACACGTGATGGCTAGTGGCTATCCTTTAGTAGGTGCATCTGATCATTTATTTAGTGAAGCGATTTATTTTCAGGACCCGGACAATATCGGGATAGAAGTTTATGCGGATAGACCAAGGGAGACGTGGCAGTATGAAAATGGTCAACTTCAGGCTGCTACACTTCCATTAAATGCAGAGGATTTATTGAATGCCACCAATGAGAAGTGGAAAGGGTTCCCTGCCAAAACGATAATTGGTCATTTGCACTTTCATGTATCATCTACCAAACTTGCTAGAATTTTTTATGTCGATAAATTAGGTTTAGATCCGATGATCGAGATGGGGGATCAAGTACTATTCGTTGCAGGTGGAGGATATCATCACCACATAGGTTTAAATACATGGAATGGAACTAGTGCTGTGGTACCTAAACATCCTGTGGTAGGGTTGAAAAAAGTCTTTGTTGAAATAACTGAATCAGACTGGCTACAAATACGAGCAAGACAAATAATAGATGAACAGACAGATGAAGCGGTAGATCCGTTTGGAGTCATCTATCAAATAAGCAGAAGAAAACCATAGGAATTAACACAATTCCTATGGTTTTTATGTAAGAAAGTATCATCTGCATGGAAAAAGTTTTCAAGATGGTTCTGCTTGCTTTATACTTGACTATGAGATGTTTTAAATGAAGGGTGAAATATATGAGTTTATTATCTGTAGAAGGTCTATATAAATCGTACGGTGAAAAGGTATTGTTTAACTCCATATCTTTTACAATAGAAGAAAGAGAACGGATCGGATTAATTGGAGTAAACGGAACTGGTAAATCGACAATGCTTAAAGTATTGGCTGGGATCGAGTCAAAGGAACAAGGAACGATAAAGCATGCCAATGATTTTCATGTTGAGTATTTAAACCAAGACCCTGAGCTTGATTTGGATTTAACAGTATTAGAGCAAATCTATTTTGGTGATTCTGATATTATGGTTGCGATGCGTAACCATGAACAAACTATTCTAGATCTAGAAAAGCAACCGGAAAATGAAAAGCTTCAAAATAGATTGTTGAAAGCTCAGCAACAAATGGATGAACTAAATGCTTGGGATGCTATAACGACAGCGAAAACTATTCTTTCTAAACTAGGAATAACTGTATTTGATAAGCAGGTTGGCCAACTATCTGGTGGGCAAAAAAAACGCGTTGCAATAGCACGAGCTTTAATTCAACCAGCAGACTTACTTATTTTAGATGAGCCTACCAACCATTTAGACAATGAAACAATTGAATGGCTAGAAATCTTTTTGCCGCAATACAAAGGCTCTATTATTCTTGTTACACATGATCGTTATTTTCTTAACCGTATAACGAATCGTATCTATGAATTAGATAAAGGGAATTTGTATGCCTACGACGGTAATTATGAAATGTTTTTAGAGAAAAAGGCAGAACGGGAAGAACAAGAAATTCAAAGAGAGCAAAAGCACCGTAACACACTTCGTCGAGAGTTGGAGTGGTTAAAGCGCGGTGCCAAAGCACGTACAACTAAACAAAAGGCAAGAATACAACGTGTGGAAGGGATGAAAGAGGAAACCTTTGACACAAATCAATCAGATCTTAGTTTTCAAATTGGTTCTACTAGATTAGGGAAAAAAGTATTGGAAATAGAGGACATTAGTAAATCCTATCAAGGTACATCACTAATTAACGGCTTTAATCTATTGGTAGTACCTGGTGATAGACTTGGCATAATTGGTCCGAACGGTAGTGGGAAAACTACTCTCCTTAATATGATTGCGGGGCGTGTAGAGCCTGACTCTGGATCTATTGAAGTTGGCCCTACTGTGAAAATTGGCTATTATACACAGGATCATTTGGAAATGGATGAGAATCTGCGAGTGATTGATTACATTAGAGAAGAAGCTGAAGTTGTCCATACTGTTAAAGGGGAAGTCATTACGGCAGAACAAATGCTTGAGCGTTTCTTATTTCCTCGATCTCAACAATGGACCTATATAAGGAGACTTTCGGGCGGCGAACGAAGACGTTTATATTTGTTACGTGTTTTAATGGCCGAACCAAATGTCTTGTTCCTAGACGAGCCTACCAATGATCTAGATACCCAGACATTAGGGGTGTTGGAGGATTACTTAGATCATTTTCCAGGTGTAGTTATTACTGTATCCCATGATCGCTATTTCTTAGATCGAGTAATTGATCAAGTGATTGCTTTTGAGGGTGACGGTAAGATTGAACAATTTTTTGGGAATTACACGGAATATATGGAGCAAGCTAAAGAGAAGCAACAAGAAGAACAAAAAACGGTTAAACAAGCGGAGAAACCTCGTTCTAGACGTAAAAAGCTTTCTTACAAGGACCAGAAAGATTGGGATGAGATAGAAGATCGAATTACTGATCTAGAATTGAAAATAGAATCAGTTAAACAAGAAATAGTGGACGCAGGTAGTGATTTGGATAAAGTACAAAGGTCCTACGAGAATCAACAGAAACTAGAAACAGAGCTTGAAACAGCAATGGACCGTTGGACAGAACTATCCATGCTCGTCGAAGAAATAGAAAACCAAGCCTAACACCATTCGACAAAAACCGGGTGGTGACAGGCACCTATGGTATAATAATTTGGAATACATAATTTTGGAGGGATAGTCATGGCTGATAAACAGATGCAAGAGAAATATGCTGAGTTAGCGCTAAGAACTGGGGTTAATCTTCAAAAAGGGCAGGCGTTGATGATTAATTCATCTATCGAAGGTGCTGAATTTACAAGAATAGTTGTAAAGAAGGCCTATGAACTAGGAGCGAAGAATGTACTTGTAAACTGGGCAGACGATGAATTAACGCTAATGAAGTATCAGTACGCGCCAGAGGAAGTTTTAACAAATGTTCCACAATGGCAAATAGATAAGCAACTAGATTTTGCTAAAGATGGAGCTGCACTTCTTGCGATTCGCTCAACTAATCCAGATCTACTTAAAGATATTGATGCAAGTAAAGTTGCTAAAGCAACTAAAGCTAGTGCAGAAGCAATGAAGGAATTCCGTAAATACACAATGAATGACCGAATTCCTTGGTCAATTATTTCTATTCCAACAGGTGATTGGTCACAAAAAATCTTCCCTGGTAAATCTGTAGAGGAAGCTAAAGAAGCTTTATGGGAACAGATCTTTACGATTGTACGTGTTGATAAGGAAGATCCTGTTGCTGCATGGGATGAACATAACCTAACATTAAGAAAAGCTCGAGAATTTCTTAACAAGAGAAAATATAAAAAATTAGTATTTAAAGCACCGGGTACAGATATTTCATTTGAATTACCTGAGGGACATATTTGGAAGGGTGGATCGGCTAAGTTAGCTGGGACAGATTTAGATTTTAATCCTAATATGCCTACTGAAGAAGTGTTTACAATGCCGCATAAATATGGTGTTAATGGCACAGTAGCAAGCACGAAGCCACTTATATATGGTGGGAATATGATTGATAATTTTAGCCTTACTTTTAAAGATGGAAAAGTAGTTGATTTCCAAGCAGAAAAGGGATATGACACGTTGAAGCATTTACTTGAAACAGATGAAGGTGCTAGTCGACTTGGAGAACTTGCTTTAGTTCCTCATGAATCACCTATTTCACAGTCAGGGTTAATTTTCTACAATACTCTTTATGATGAGAATGCTTCTTGCCACATTGCATTAGGGAAAGCATACCCAACGAACCTTGAAGGTGGTTCGGCAATGAATGAAGAAGAGTTAGATAAACATGGTGTAAATGATAGCTTAACACACGTGGACTTCATGATTGGATCTGCTGATTTAGACATCGATGGCGTAACAGCTGATGGAAAATCAGAAGCGGTGTTCCGTAAGGGTACTTGGACATTAGACTTTAACGCATAATAGAAAATGCACTAGGACGCCTCCTCAGGCTCTTAGTGCATTTTTTTGTTTTTCTACTTTTCTCATGCCTTATGGCTTAAAATTATGAAGCAGTTGAGACAAATCCGTAGTAACTATATTTAAATTTTTCACTCTTTAATTAGTCGAAGGTAAATGCGACACTGCGGTAAAATACTCGCTTTCCGTGGGGAACGATTCACCCTCCTCTTTCGCAAAAGTGCATAAACCTGCGTCTTCTAGTAACATTTCGAAGTGGGTTTCCTCGATGCAAGGAAACAAAGAAGATTACTCGGTGTAGTTAGGAAATGGATTTGAAATACCAATTAGTACGGTTCCACCTAACATTTTTGTTAATAGAAAAAGGTCTTTGTTAGATAAAAGCCACTGATTCATAAGAATAACTGCCTTTCAGTTTGGACTCACTTATCTCAAAGATCAATGTATGAGACTATGCATCTTTTCTGAGTTTTTTTGGTAATCCAAAACTTGGATTGTGTTTTTTGATAGTTTCCAAGTGTTTTTGGATAAAGAAATACTTGTGTATGAAAATAGAAAAATAAGCTGTTATTAAAGAAAGTAGGGATAAACTTATTATTATCGAAATCTCTACTATATTATTAATAGCTTTAAGAGACATAACAAACTGTGCCAATACATAACCAGAGCTTGATGCAATAATAATTGGGTTTGTATTTATAGCTAAAGAACCTTTCTTCTGACCTTTTGCAAGGCGACCGGAATACAACATTTTTAAATGAAATAGTTGGAAAAATAGGAGCAAACCAATCCATAACAGGACTCCAATTACAAAATAGAAGGATCCTTGTACACCAATGTGAATATACAATAGCTTTTGAATGACAATAAAATAGACATATGTGTTTACAATTGCTAAAATACCAAAGTATAAATAGTAGGATTTTTCATGTTTATAAGGAGCCAAAATGTATATAATTCCCCATAGGTGTACAAAAATAATTGGGATTATTGAAAACCAGAAAAATATTGGTGAAAATGGTTCGCTAATGATAGGTATTACCCCCAGGATATCTACCCCTATTAATAGAAAGGCAATAACATTATGCCTATTAATATTAGGAGGTTGGAAATTATTTATGTATGATAATATTAGTTTCTGATCTGTCTTTTTATTCAAAGTGGTACCTCCAAATTCAGAAATTAGAGCTTTTTGTATGAATCCAATTATTATAAGAAGGATTGGGAGGATAAATTATTATTTAGTCAAACCATGATCCTATCTTATCAATAACTTTGGTCGTTCCTTTTTTTATTGCGTCCCCAATAGAATCGCCTTTTCCATTAGGCGGATTTAAGAAAGGGGCTTATTCTGGGACTAATGCTACTAATTATCCAAAACTCTATAAATATGTTGATCCTGCAACTAATCTGAAGCAATCTTTTAAATGGGCTGGTAACAAACTTGGCTTGGATTAGATCATTTTCTAACTATGAGTGGACGAAGGTTGCGTTATAAGGTAATGATGAAATTGACTCACTTGGAAAATATTTCTACTCTAAGGTTAGCCAATGGAGAATCTAATTGGTATCATACATATTTCCTCATTTGAACAGTTATCGTATAGGTTAAAAGTCTTATAGGCTAATAGAAAGATGTATGAGGTATCGTTGTTGGGTAGTTGTGCTTATTACGTTGAATTTTGAGTGGTTGGTAAGAAAATAGCGTTACGCTCGACGGGTTGACTTGATAAGGTTATTCATTTATCATTATTTTTGAAAACGTTTTCTTTGTATGTGTCTTATAGTAACAGGAGTGTACTCCAATTTTTTTGTATGGAAATGCAAGCGGTTGCACCAAAAGGAGTGGTATGTATTTTTTTAAAAACCTATAAAGCGTTGTTTTCTGTAACTCTAGTATTTGGTTTGTTATTATCAATATTTTGGACCACCTCATCTAATGAGGTGAAGGCTGCAACCACTAATGGAACGATGATGCAGTATTTTGAATGGTACTTGCCAAGCGATGGTAATCACTGGAACCGAATGGCAGGTGATGCATCCCATTTAGCAGAACTTGGTATCTCAGCAGTTTGGATGCCACCACCTTACAAGGGAACATCCCAAAACGATGTTGGATACGGTGTTTATGATCACTACGACTTGGGTGAATTTAACCAAAAAGGTACAGTAAGAACGAAATACGGAACAAAATCACAATTGGAATCAGCCATTAATTCTCTTCATAGCAAAGGAATTGATGTTTATGGGGACGTAGTGATGAATCATAAGGCTGGTGCCGACTATACCGAAGCTGTGACAGCTGTAGAAGTTGATGCAACTAACCGAAATAGTGAAATATCAGGAGAATACGAGATCGATGCTTGGACTGGGTTCGATTTTACTGGACGGAATAACAAGTATTCTAGTTTTAAATGGCATTGGTATCATTTTGATGGTACTGACTGGGATGAACGAAGCCATTTGAAAAATGTATTTAAATTCAGAGGAACGGGAAAATCCTGGGATTGGGAAGTGGATTCAGAAAACGGAAACTATGATTATTTAATGTATGCGGATATTGATTATAATCATCCAGATGTAGTTAATGAGATGAAAAACTGGGGAACTTGGTATGCGAACGAGCTTAATTTAGACGGTTTCAGACTAGATGCAGTAAAACATATAAAATATGATTTTCTAGAAAATTGGGTTAATAATGTTAGAAATAATACAGGTAAAGAAATGTTTACTGTTGCAGAATACTGGAAAAATGATTTATCTTCCCTTGAGAATTACTTAGAAAAAGTGAATTATAATCAGTCTCTATTTGATGTACCGCTACATTATAATTTTTACAATGCATCTACTAATGGTGGTAACTATGATATGAGAAATATTTTGGACGGAACATTGGTTTCAACACATCCGTCAAAAGCAGTTACAATTGTTGAAAATCACGATTCTCAGCCAGGTCAGGCTCTTGAATCTACTGTACAATCTTGGTTTAAACCTGCTGCTTATGCTTTTATACTGACAAGGAATCAAGGATATCCTACCGTTTTTTATGGGGACTATTATGGAACTAGTGGGGGCTCATCAAATGAAATTCCGTCTCTTCAAAGTGATTTAGATCCTATTTTAAAGGCAAGAAAAGATTATGCTTATGGAACTCAGCATGATTATATTGACCATTGGAATGTAATTGGATGGACTCGTGAAGGGGATTATAGCCATTCTAATTCAGGATTAGCTACAATTATGACGGACGGTAGTGGTGGCTATAAATGGATGGATGTAGGTAAACGAAATGCCGGAGAAACCTGGTATGACATAACCGGTAATAGAGGAGATACTGTCACGATAAACCAAGATGGTTTCGGCAAATTCTATGTGAACGGTGGTTCTGTATCGATCTATGTGCAACAATAAAATGAGTTAACAATATGAATTAATATAAAGCATAGTGATTTCAATAATCGCTGTGCTTTTTCAAATGAGTATACTTAGTGTTTACAAATGTATAAATTCTGTTTATTTTGATTTACATTATATTTAATAGAAACAAGAGTGTGGAAACCTTGTCAATTGAGGAATTATCCTAGTGTTTTTATTTATTATTCCTATTCCGTCTATCTTATATATCCCTTAAGGGAAAACTCACTTAGCTATTATAAGTTTTTTGGTTTTTCATACAAAGATAGGTTGGCAAAAGTTACTAGTACCTTCTGCTAACCTATGATAAGTTCATTTTATTATCTTTACTAGCTTTAGTAGTAGAGTTTTTCTGATTCAAACCAAAATAATTAACAAGCAGCATGTAAAATGGATAAAAAATTAGTGTTCCCATAACAAGTAATCCTATTCCAGGATTGGGGATTTCTCCAGGGTCGGTAATAGGAAAGGTTAAGGTAAATAGAATTACAAATAGAATGAAATAAGGTATCCAAAACAGCAAACTCCAATAAGTGGATTTACGGTTAGCCATCCACCTTTTTATTAGAAACAAAACGAGGGCAGTTATTATAGACATAACAAGCAAATTAATGATAGCGATAGTTACAATAACCGTTTTTAAAGACAAACCTGAAAGCCTACTAAGGCGATATACATTGACCATCATCTCTAAAACCACAAAAGGTAAAAGGCCATATAAAGCTCCTATTAAATTTAGCCTAATCCAAAATTTCATATCATTGCTCCTTTAAAGTATCAGTGATGAATTCACTTAATCTTACAATATTTTCCTGATAAATACTATCTTATCTTGATCAAGATAGCGTAAAAATCTGAAAATAGTAAATAAAAACCACCCAACGAATATGTTAGGTGGATCACATGATCACAATATACCGTTTTTGACCAAAACAGCACGAATAAGTGGGTAAGAATAGTGTTCTGGCAAACTCTCTTTCAGTAATTTTAGCTTTGGTTCTTCTATCTGTTCTCTTGCCTCTAATACTTGACGTTCCTCTTCACTATTAAAAAATAATTCCCACTGCAATTCCATGCCTTGCTTATAGGCTTGAAATAAATGATTGGTCACTGTTTGCTCTGTAACTTCTCTGTCGATTGCTATTTCGGAGATTTCCTTCCCCTCTATGAACAGTTGATAGCTAACGAGATAGCTTGGCTGTGACTCGGATTCTTTCTTTTTAGTTAATGGTGTTACTTCTTCTCTTGTTGGAGCGCTATAAGTTTCTACTTCATGAACCTCTGTCCATTCATTTATCAGCTTCACAAAGTATTCCCCGTATTGGTCATACTTTCTTATTCCTACTCCCTTGATGTTTAGCATAGCATCTCTCGTTTTAGGATAGTACCTGCACATATCCTTTAAAGTGGCATCCGAAAAGACAACATACGGTGGAACGCGCTGTTCGTCAGCAAGTTGTTTTCTTAATTGACGTAATTCACTAAATAAACTTTCATTATAAGTTTCATCAACTACTTGGGTAACAGATGAAAGTTGCATCCAAACTTGCTTGATTCCTTTTAATACGGCTTCCGCATTTTTGTTTAAACTTAGCGTAGGAAAACGCTGGTCACCTGTAGATAGAATGTCTTCTGCCACTAAAAAGTGGATAAAATTAGTTATTTCTTTTTCCGTATAGGCTGACATCAACCCATAGGTAGAGAGTTTTTCAAAGTTAAAATCTTTTACTTTCTTATCCTTTGATCCCTTTAATACCTTTGCTGTTAAGCCAGCTCCAAATCGTTCACCCATTCTCTTCACACAGGAAAGAACCATCTGAGCTTCTTTTGTCATGTCCTGCTTTTCCCCAGTACTTTGACAATTTGTACATCTGCCACAGTCTGAGGGATTGGAGTGATCATTGAAATAGTCAAGGATATAGGTTTGCAAACAATTATTAGTATGACAATAGTTCACCATTGCTTGTAACTTTTTATATTCACTTGTTTTGTTTTCTTCATTCATCGGCGATTGATCAATAAGAAACTTCTGGAGTTGAATATCCTGTCCGGAGAACAATAATATACAATCACTAGGTTCACCGTCCCGTCCCGCACGGCCTGCTTCTTGGTAGTAGGACTCAATGTTCATTGGCAGAGCATAATGAATGACATAACGAACGTTAGATTTATCAATACCCATTCCGAATGCATTCGTTGCTACGATTAAGGAAGCCTCATCTTGGATAAAAGCATTTTGTGACTGCTTTCGTTCTAACTCCGACATTCCAGCATGGTATTTTGCTGTCGAGAATCCTTTGTTTGTTAAAATTTGATGGATCGAATCAACTTGTTTGCGTGTTGTGGCATAAATGATTCCTGATTCATGCTTATGTTCTTTAGCGTAGTGAAGGATAAAGTCTTGTTTATCTCTTCCCTTCATCAAGTGAAAGGATAAGTTTTCTCTCGCAAATCCAGTATTGACCACCTTATTGTTATCTACGGAAAGTAATTGTCCGATATCACTAATAACTTCTTGTGTGGCAGTCGCAGTTAAACCAATAACAACCGGTAAATTGGGAATGGTGTTTAAAATAGGTACGACAGAACGATAGCTAGGTCTGAAATCATGTCCCCATTGTGAGATACAATGCGCTTCATCAAAAGCGATTAGCGATAGCTTAATGTGGCTTATTGTTTCAATAAAAGAAGGGGATTCAAACCGTTCGGGTGCTACGTAAACAAATTTATACTCGCCTAGACTTAAGGCGTTCATTCTTTCACGCTGTTCAGTGGATGAAATGGAACTATTAATATAGGTAGCGGAGATTCCCAAAGCAACAAGGGAATCAACCTGATCCTTCATTAAAGATATAAGTGGCGATACAACAATTGTTGTTCCATCTAGAACTAAACCAGGTATTTGATAACATAGTGATTTTCCCCCACCAGTTGGCATAATAGCTAGTGAGTTAGTTTGACTGAAAATTTGTTCTATAATAGCTTCTTGTCCTGGGCGAAAGGAGTCATAACCATAATATTCTTTTAATAATTGACGGGCAGTATCTAGCATATAAATGTCATCCTTTTTATAATCAGAATTTACACATGAAAGGCGAGGTTTTATGGGTTTTAAATCAGCCTTTGAAAAGATCAATAATAGAAATTAACGTTGCAATAATATCAAACTTACCTCTAAAATAAGAGTAAAACAATTGACTCTTGGCAAATATTTCTCTACTATTTCTATCCTAACATGTTTTGTTAAAAAGAAAATCGGAAACGATATCCAATATGGATATAAAATTAAAGGAGTCTTGCAAAATGAAAGCAATAGTAATTGACCAATACGGAGGGAAAGATCTTTTAACAGAAAGAGAAATTTCAGTCCCAGCAATAAATGAAAACCAAGTTTTAGTAGAGCTACATGCTACTTCTATTAATCCTATTGACTGGAAATTAAGAGAAGGGTATTTAAAACAAGCGCTGCCATTTGAATTTCCTATCGTCTTAGGATGGGATCTAGCTGGAGTTGTAAAGGCTATTGGAGATAAGGTCCAATCTTTTAAAATTGGGGATGAAGTGTATGCGCGTCCAGCGACAACCAGAATGGGAACGTATGCAGAGTTCGCCGCTGTCGATGAGGAGTTACTAGCCACAAAGCCAAACAATCTCAGCTTTGAGGAAGCAGCAAGTGTACCGTTGGCAGGACTTACTGCATGGCAGTGCTTAGTTGACTTTGGCAATATTCAAAAAGGGGACAAGGTACTAGTACATGCAGGTGCAGGTGGTGTTGGGACATTTGCTATTCAAATTGCGAAATACTATGGCGCTTATGTTGCTACGACTGTAAGTGGTAAAAATATAGAACTGGCGGAGCGTTTAGGTGCGGATCTTGTCATAAACTATCAGGAACAGGATTTTTCTACCTTGTTAGAGGACTATGACCTAGTAGTAGATACATTAGGAGGAGTAATACAGGAAAAAAGCTTTTCTATCCTGAAAAAAGGTGGAAAGCTTGCTTCTATTGTACAAAATCCAAGTGAAGAAATCCAACAAAAATATGAAGAAATAGATTCAAAACTAATCTGGTTAAATCCTAACGGGAAACAACTTGGGGAATTAGGAGCCTTAATAGAGGATGGTTATGTACAACCTATAGTAGGGACTGTATTTCCATTTAGTGAGCAGGGATTAAAGGATGCCCATGAATTAAGTGAAACACATCATGCCAAAGGTAAAATAGTCATTTCTATTAAGGAATAAAAGAACAAAAAAATAGACAGCTGCTCATGCATGCTGTCTATTCCCATATTCCATTACCCTACCGATTATTCCACCAATTAAAGTAGGAATTACCCAACCTAAACCAATAGAATGGAAAGGCATGGATTCGAGCACTGGTGTAATAAATGAAAGAGTTAAACCGAAACTCATTAACCCCTCAAATATGCTAATAAAGGCTGTAAATAAGACAGCGAATCGAACTACCATTGGTGGCTGGTTTATTAACGTTAGGACAATTAAAGTCATGGCCACTGGATAAATCATCACGAGGATAGGAATGGAAATCGCAATAATTTGATTCAGACCTAGGTTAGTAATCAAAAAACTTACGATCGTAACGATTGCTATTACTCCCCGATAACTAAGTGGTGTTTTTCTAGAGAAAAACTGGCCACATGCTACTGCAAGTCCAATTGATGTTGTGAAACAAGCAAGAACAACGATCACACCTAGTAAAATTCTTCCGTTATTACCGAGAATAAGCTCAGCAGCAACAGAAAGAACTTGTCCTCCATTCGTGTAAGTTCCAGTTGATGCCATTTTTACACCAATCCAACCAATCATACTATAAACAATTACTAGCCCACTTCCAGCTACTAGTCCTGCCTTTAGAGTTGATTTAATCATCTCCTTAGGGTCTTGAATGCCCATTTGTTTAAAAGAAGTGATTACGATGATTCCAAATGCAATGGCTCCAATGGCGTCCATTGTGGCATAGCCTTCGATAAAGCCTGTGAAAAAAGCATTCTGTTCATATTTGGCACTAGGAGCTTGCCAAGGGGAATCAAGTAGTAGAAAGCCTCCAATTCCAAGTGAAATTATTGCTAAAAGTAGAAATGGTGTTAACCATTGCCCAATTCGGTCTACTAACTTTGAAGGATTTAAACTAAAAATAAATACTAACAAGAAAAAAATGATAGAAAAAAATAATAAACGTATCGACTGTACAGCATCTTCTTTAAAAAAAGGAACAATTCCAATCTCGTATGCAACATTTGCTGCTCGAGGAATACCGAAAAATGGTCCAATAGCTAAATAAATAACGGATGAAAAAATTAGTCCAAACTTAGGATGAATGGCATCACCCAGGTCTTTCGATTGGTTACTAGATATTGTAATCGCTACAATTGCTAAAATAGGCAAACCGACACCGGTTAAAAGAAAGCCGCTTATTGCACTCCAGTAGGAAGTACCCGCTTCGATTCCAAGTGTAGGTGGATAGATCAAATTACCAGCGCCAAAGAATAATGCAAAGAGCATAAAACCAATAAAAAATGTTTGTTTATTCATGATGTTCCTCCAATATAGTCAGCCAATTTTTACTATTTAGAAAGTAAAAAAACAGGTCAATACTACCAATCAATAGTGCATTTGTCAATGAATTTTGTCACAAAATAGAGTTTAATCATTATATATAAAAGGAATGTAGAATAAACAAACCGTTTTACTTTAGAAAATACCCCGGTTAGAATAAGGTCTATATCTTTAATATCTTACCTATATGTATATATACACGTTAATATACAAAAAAGTAAAAAAGAAGGGGGAGCTATGGTGCATTCCTTGTTATTAGAATTTATGATTATTGGTATTTTAGGAGTAGGTTCACAATGGCTTTCCTGGCGTCTTCGATTGCCAGCAATAGTCGTTATGTCTATTGCTGGTCTTCTTGCAGGACCGATATTTGGGATTATTAATCCAGAGCAGGACTTTGGTGATTTATATAGACCGTTTATTTCAGTAGCAGTAGCTATTATTCTATTTGAAGGTAGCCTTAATTTAGATTTTAAGGAAGTAAGAGGGCTTGGAAAACCAGTCTTTCGCATTGTAACCTGGGGTGCATTAATCAGTTGGTTGCTTGGTTCTCTAACTGCACATTATGTAGCAGGTTTATCTTGGGCAGTTTCCTTTATTATTGGTGGAATATTCATCGTGACAGGACCAACTGTGATTCTTCCGCTTTTAAGGCAATCCAAGCTGAAACCTAGGCCTGCTAAGATTTTAAAATGGGAAGGAATCATTGTTGACCCATTTGGTGCTTTATTGGCTGTGGTAGCTTTTGAAATCATTTCCTTTATCTCTGGTGTTGAGCAACCCACTTCCTTATTATTTTTCTTATTAGCGGCTATTTTTGCTGTCATCTTAGGTGCCATCTTTGGTAAAGGGATAGGTTGGGTATTTGAATCTGGGCATATCCCAGAATTTCTTAAGTCACCAGTTGTTGTTATTGCGGTGATTGCATGTTTTACTATTGCGGATGAAATTGCTCATGAGACAGGCTTGTTGGCAGTAACTGCAATGGGAATGACGCTTGCAAATATGGGGATATCATCCATCAGGGATATGCGCCACTTTAAAGAAAATATTTCTGTTTTACTAATTTCAACTATCTTTGTTATGTTAACAGCATCCTTAACTAGGGATACATTAATGGATGTTTTTGACCCCAACATAATTGGATATGTTTTATTAATGTTATTTATCGTTCGACCTTTATCGATCTTTTTATCCACCTGGCGAACAGATTTAACAAATGCAGAAAAGCTATTAGTTGGATGGATAGCGCCACGAGGAATTGTTGCATTAACGGTAGCTAGCTATTTCGGCTCAGTTTTAGCGGAAGAAGGGTTTCCAGATGCGACTATAATTACATCCTTAACCTTTGCCTTAGTGTTCTCTACTGTATGCGCACATGGATTTTCTATTGGTTGGTTAGCGAAAAAATTAAAGCTTTCGTCAGAAGGAAACCCTGGGGCTATTATCGTCGGGAGTAAT
Organism: Aquibacillus kalidii; assembly: GCF_014280935.1. GTDB lineage: Bacteria > Bacillota > Bacilli > Bacillales > Amphibacillaceae > Aquibacillus_D > Aquibacillus_D kalidii. The sequence continues at coordinate 32,360 of NZ_JACLZI010000011.1, read as the reverse complement.
CAATTCTCTGTTACCTTAGCAGCTATATTTAAGGAGCTTGATATACCTGCTATTATTACAGATTCATCTTGGTCAAGATTACAAAAAGCTAGAAAAGCTGGAGCAAATTTTCATCATGGTGAGATTTTGTCAGAGCAAACCGAATATTCCTTAGATATGACTCCATATGATTTCTTGATCAGCACTACAGAATCTGACTCATACAATGCTTTAGTAAGTACAACCTTTGTTCCGACATTTGGAAGAAATAACGTTTATCGGCTTTCGATTCAAAACCGGAGCGGAGACAACATGGATAATATTACGCGCACAATTGGTGGTAGAGTTTTATTTACAGAAAAAATGGGGCTAGAAGATCTAATTCAAAAGATTAATAGTGGATATGTGTTCCGAAAAACAACGATCACTGCTCAATACGATTACGATCAATATTTGCGAGATCGAGATAAATATGCGATATTGCTCTTTATCCTAAAAGCATCGAAAAGGCTGGAGTTTTATACAGAGGAAATGAATATCAAACCGGAGTCTGGTGATGTAGTTGTAAGCCTCACACCACCAAGTAAGGAATTTAACAAAATTCAAAAGAAACTACTCGAACAACGTAAAGAGCCGAATAAAAATAACTAGTAAGTAATCGTGCGTTAAACTAGTATCTGAATAAAAGGCTCTTTAGATATATTTTATTGCTTTCAGAATGACGCAGTTGAGATTAAACCTGGTAACTTATTACGCTTTAATTAAATGAGTGTTAAGTGCGACGCTGTAGATTTGTTGACGTAAAAGGAATTCTAACGTCGTGAAATAAAAGGAAAGTTAAGAACTCGCTTCGTTAGAGGACTCCTTACATCGCGAAATTAGAAAAACCATAAGAATTCGCTTCGTTAGAGGACTCCTTACGTCGAGAAATTAGAAAAACTATAAGAACTCGCTTCGTTAGAGGGCTCCTTACATCGCGAAATTAGAAAAACCATAAGAATTCGCTTCGTTAGAGGACTCCTTACGTCGCGAAATTAGAAAAACCATAAGAACTCGCTTCGTTAGAGGGCTCCTTACATCGCGAAATTAGAAAAACTATAAGAACTCGCTTCGTTAGAGGGCTCCTTACATCGCGAAACTAGAAAAACCATAAGAATTCGCTTCGTTAGAGGGCTCCTTACATCGCGAAATTAGAAAAACCATAAGAATTCGCTTCGTTAGAGGGCTCCTTACATCGCGAAATTAGAAAAACTATAAGAATTCGCTTCGTTAGATCGTCTATCCTATTTCTTACTGCAGGGTCTATAGAATTTTCACAAAAGCAACAATAGATGTAAAAAGTGCCTAAAAAAAAAGACGCAATGGTTGGATTAAATTGTAACCGTTGCGTCTTCTTTATTTTATTTAGAGTTAGATAAAGTCGAAGTATGGGATGTCCTACCATTTCCATTCTTTAAGTAATTAAGGCTTGTCCACCAATAGACTAGTAAACTAAGCCTACATTTGTTTACGAAGATCTGCTATTTCATTCTCAATCTGCTCTAGTTGTTTTTCTGCATTAGCCGTGTTGCCGCCTACAGAATCTAACTTTTCTAAGTCAGCAGAAATTCTCACATAATCTGATTTTAATTCTTCAATTTTGTCCTCGATATCCTTTTTAGACATAAATATTCCTCCAGTATTGCTTTTTAAGCAACCTTTAATTACTATAAATGTTAATTTATCTAAATAAGGAAATCAAGGAGGAGCTACCGTGAAAGTATATCAAGAATATGACAGTGCTATATATCTAAGACTTATCGAACCATTGTTATTAAAAAAAGAAGCATGTAATAACTTACCGCTTGGCCTATTAAATCGCATAGTAACTGAAAAGACGGATGCCAATCTATGGCTTGTAACGAATCAAGGGGAAGTAGTTTATGCATTTATGCAAACACCTCCACATAATGTAATCCTCCCGGACGTCGATGGAATAGATACGCAGATCGTGGATCAAGTAGTTGAATTTCTATTTGATCAGAAGGTAGCTGTACCAGGTGTATTAGGAAGAGATAGTTTAGCTAAACACTTTGCTGAGTCTTGGGCTAAAAAAGTGAACGTGAACTTTGAACTTGAAATGGAGCAATTAATTTACCAACTTGATCAAGTGAATCCTTATAAACAGCTAAGTGGAAAGTTAGAAAAAGCTGAACATAAACATGCATCCTTGATAAAGCAGTGGTTAATTGCATTCGGGGAACAAGCGCTAGAACCACTCTCAACGGAAGAAGCTAGTAATATGTCTCAGAGATTTATTAAAAAGGAATCTGTCTACTTGTGGGTAGAACAAGGGGAACCTGTTTCAATGGTGAATCAATCGCGTAAGTCAAAAAGTGGGGCATCAATAAATGCGGTATTCACGCCAGATCAACATAAGCGAAAGGGCTATGCAACGGCAGCTGTTGCGGCACTTTCACAGAAGCTTCTAGATGAAGGCAATAAGTTCTGTACGCTTTACACAGACCTTTCCAATCCAACATCAAACAGTATTTATCAAAAAATAGGCTACAATATGGTAGGGAGTTCATGTATGTATATTTTTAAATAGATTAATGCCAAAGCACTTTTTTCAGAAGTTTTTTCTGTGAAAGTGCTTTTTAATTTGAGATATATTCTTCCAATAAAAAAAGGATAACTACACGCATTAATATTTAGTTCGTCTCATACGATAAAACAACCTTGTAGAAGTCAAGAAAGAAGCATATTTTGAGGATGTAAAAAGAAACGAGAGGATTTTGGCTTATATATAACGATGCGACTCACATTTTTTATTAAGGCTAAAATTTGTACATTAATTCCAATTTATAGCTATATAACATGTTTGTACATGCTGAAACATTTTTGTAACATTATAATAGTCTGATAAGTTTAGACGGTTTTTCATCCTGAAAGGGGAGGAACAAACGAAGTGAATTTTTTTAGAGCAATAGATAAATTCATCATGAAGTTAGAAGAGTTTATACTAAGCTTTTCTGTAATTGTTATTTCAGTAATGGTCGTAGGTAATGTTATTGCACGAGAAATATTTAACTCTAGTGCTTTCTTTTTCTACTTAGAGGTCAGTAAGTTTGCTATTGTAATTGCAACATTTATGGGTATAGCCTACGCTGCAAGAAAAGGAAGACATATTAGTATGTCAGCTTTTTATGATTTTGCCCCAAAAAAGGGACGTAAAGTTATGATGATAATAATCAATGGTGTTACGGCGATTGTTATGTTTGTACTTGCGTATTATTCCTACAACTACGTAATGTCAGAGTTTAAAACAGGCTCTGTTACACCTGCCCTACAAATTCCACAATATTTAATGGTTGTCTTTATTCCAATTGGCTTCTTGATGGGTGGTATTCAATTCGTACGTAATACGTGGATCAATATTAGATCTAAAGACAAAGTATATATTGGAATTGATGCTATTGACTACAATGATAAAGAGAAACGTGACGTAGAAGATCAAATTCAGGTCTAAAGTAAGTTTACGATGAGTACTATAAAGAACGGCTATTACAAATAAGAAAGGAATACATTATGTTACTAACTTTAATGGCGATAATGATTGTGTTGCTACTGTTAAATTTCCCGATGATGATTCCATTGATAGTAGCGCCAATAGCTGTTGCGTTAATTTTCTTTCCATTTGTAAATACGGATTTACTTATGGATCAATTGTTAACAGGTATTGAGTCACCAGTGTTATTATGTGTACCATTATTCATATTTGCTGCAGATATTATGACATCAGGACGTACTTCTAATAGATTATTAGATTTTATAGGAGCATTTGTTGGTCACCTTCGTGGTGGTTATGCTGTTACTACAGCAGCGGCATGTACATTGTTTGGTGCTATTTCAGGCTCTACACAAGCAACAGTTGTTGCAATAGGGCGTCCAATGCGTGAAAGGTTGCTTAAAGTCGGTTATAAAGATTCAAGCGCTATTGCTCTTATTATTAACTCCAGTGACGTCGCATTGCTCGTTCCACCTAGTATTGGAATGATTATCTATGCTTTAGCTGCAGGGTCTGGAGTTTCTGTTGGGGACCTATTTATAGCAGGGATCATTCCTGGATTAATTGTCTTTTTAAGCTTCTCCATTTACAGCTACTTTTATGCAAAGATTAAAAAGATTCCATTGGCAGACAAAGTGAACTGGAAAGAAAGATTTAAGTTTACTAGGAAGGCACTTCTACCTTTGGGCTTCCCGATTCTTGTAATTGGAGGTATATATACAGGTACTTTTACACCAGTTGAGGCTGCAGGGATTTCGGTATTATATGCATTCATTTTAGAAGTAATTATTTATAAATCTATTCATTTAAAAGAACTGCCTAAAATTGCTTTATCTACTGGGTTGGTTACATCAGCAGTATTTATATTAGTTGCTGGCGGACAGGTATTTACTTGGGTTCTGGGTTTTGCAAGAATACCACAGCAAATTACAGAAGCGGTATTGGGAAATGATCCAAGTGCTTTATATGTATTAATAATGGTAAGTATTTTTTTCTTTATTGGATGTATGTTCGTAGATCCGATTGTCGTTATTCTAATCTTAACACCGATTTTCGTACCAGCTGCAACTGCAGCAGATGTAAGTTTAATCCACCTTGGAATTATTATTACTTTCCAAGCAGCATTGGGTTCAGCTACACCACCATTTGGTGTTGATATATTTACAGCCAGTGCGGTCTTTAATAAATCTTATTTAGATGTTATTAAGGGGACGCCACCATTCATTATTATGTTATTACTCATAGGAGTGTTGTTGGTACTTTTCCCACAACTTTCCTTAATGTTACTGTAAACAGGTTTTAAGCTGATTCGGCTTTGTTTATATAAATACGTTGCACATACAAAGTTGAGTCCTTAATATAAGTACCAAAAAATTACTAGGGGGTAATTATTATTTTTAACAAAAAATTTCTATTTGCGTTAATCTCGGTAGTCACACTTAGCTTCTTATTAGTAGCATGTGGTGGAGGAGATGACGAAACAGATCAAAGTCAAGGCGAAGATACATCAAAAGAATCAGAGGGTACGGAAGGTTCAGAAGGTGATGCGAACGCAGACATTGAGGAACAAACTTGGAGATTTATTACAGAAGAAACGAAAGGTCAAGTGCAATATGAATATGCAGCAGAATTTGCTAAAAGAATTAGTGAAAAAACAGATGGTAAAATAACAGTTGAACCATATGAATATGGTGGGCTTGGTAGTGAAGTTGACCAAGTTAAATCTCTACAACAAGGTGCTGTTCAATTAGCAGTTATGTCACCTGGTTTTACAGGGAATATGGTAAAAGAAGGACAACTTTTCGCACTACACTTCTTATTCCCAGATAGTGTAGAAACAACACAAGAAATCTTAAACACTAGTGAAGCATTAAATACTGATCTAAGAGCAAGATATGAAGAGCACCAAATATCTCCACTTGCATTCTGGACTGAAGGTGCGATGCAATGGACTAGTAATGTAGGTATTGATGAACCAGCTGACTTCGAAGGTCTTAAAATGAGAGTTCAAGAATCTCCGCTTATGATGGAATCTTATAAAGCGTATGGTGCAAGTCCACAAGCGCTTAGCTGGAGTGAGTTGTACACTGGTTTAGACCGTGGTACTGTTGAAGGTCAAGAAAACCCAATTTTCTTTATCTATGACGCAGCATTCCATGAAGTTCAAGATACAATGACTATCTCTAACCACAATAACTATGTTGCCATGACAACAGTTAATACAGATTGGTATAACGGATTACCGGAAAATGTAAAAACTATTGTTGATGATACTGTAGAAGAAATGCAAGCTTGGGTATTCGAAGAACAAAAAACACAAAACGAAAAATTATTAGAAGAAATGAAAAATGACACAGAACACCCAACTGAAATCATTGAACTAACTGAAGAGCAACGTGCAGCATTTAGGGAAAAAGCAGTTCCTCTACAAGATTACTATATAGAAAATGTATCTGAAGTAGATGGCGAAATCCTTAACAAGCTTAAAGAAGAAATTAAAGCTGCGACTGAATAATTAAACTATAATCCTCGGGCATTTATGTCCGGGGATTTTTTTGTGTATATGACCTGGTTAATGTTTAATCGTGATGGATTAGCTATATGAGGTTGATGGAATAGAGTGGAAAAAAGAGGTAGCAAAAAATTGTAATGAAACCAACATAGTATCCTAATATAAGAAAGGACCCCTTATCTCAAGGAGTCCTTCTATTAATTAATTATTATAGTTAAATGATATTCTGTTCATTCTGTGGTTGATCTTTCTTCCATTCTTGGTAAAAGTGGGCGGTAATCGTTTTAAGAACTGCATAGGCAGGAATGATAAATAGTAAGCCGAGGAAGCCTGCAATACCTCCTGCTGCAAGAACTAACGTAATAACCGTTAGTGGGTGTAATTTTAGTACTCGCCCCATTACATTAGGTGAAATAAAATTACTTTCTATTTGTTGTGCTATTACCATGACAACAAGTGCCCACACTGCCGTCATCGGTTCTTGGAAAAAGGCTACCAAGACCGCTGGTATTGCTGATAAGAAAGGTCCGAGAAACGGAATGAAATTCATGATTAATCCAAACAATGCTAGTGTCATGGAATATTCTAAACCAATGATACGATAACCTATATATAGCATAACCCCAACGCAAATACTAACGATAAATTGTCCTTGGATGAAGGAAGCTAGTGTATGATTTATACTTGTTGTTAATTTTTTGAAACTATTAGCTTTAGGCTCACTAAGGAACTGACTAATAAATGGGACAAATTTATCACCGTCTTTAAGCATAAAAAATAGAAAAAACGGGATAAGGAAAAAGGAAAATACAAATCCAAATATTTGTCCGATAAACTCAATCAGAAACCCAGTAATGTTTTCTACATATGTATCAAGGTTATTGGTAAACTCTTGAATGTAGTCTAATACCTGTTCTGGTAAGAATGTTTGACTATCTTGCCATAGGTTAACAACAGTTTTAGACTGCTTAACCATATTCGGAATGTTATTAATAAATTTATTAAATTGTGTTTCAACAATAGGAGCAATGTAATTAACTAATAAGAACCCGACGAGAAGTATAAGAAGAAATACAATAATAATTCCAGCTATTCTAGGAATTTTATGTTTTTCTAGATAATTAACAATTGGATTTGTCACATAAAAGATAAATCCCGCACCGATAATGGGGACAGCGATAGCAGCAATGTATGCTCCTACTGGTACGAAAATAAAATTTGTGATTGATATTAAGTATATTAAGATAAAAATTAATATAGCTGTTACTAAGCTTTTAAACCATCTAGTTTGAAACAACACGAACACAACCTTCATTCTATTATTTACTAAATTATACAATTAATTGATAGATTTATCATCATTAATTCTATTAATAGCATATCCTTTAAGAGAAAGATATAAACATAGGTTATGTTATTTCAAACTTTAGGAAGCATGATAGAATAAGGGAAGGTAATATGTTAATATTTTCTTATTAATAAATGTTTCTAAAGGAGGAGCAATATGGCTTGGAAAGATACATATCAGAAATGGACTTCTTTCACTTCACTAGATGATAAATTGAAAAAACAGTTAGAAGAAGTGGCTAAATCAGAGAAAGAACTAGAGGATGCGTTTTATAAAGATCTTTCGTTTGGGACTGGTGGCATGCGAGGTATGCTCGGACCTGGAACAAATCGAATGAATATTTATACGATTCGTAAGGCTGTAGAGGGATTAGCTAATTACATAGGTGAAACACATTCTAATGCGAAAGCTAGAGGTGTAGCGGTTGCTTATGACTCTAGACATATGTCAAAGGAATTTGCTGTAGAAACTGCAAAGGTATTGGGTGCACATGGGATAAAAACATATGTATTTGAATCACTACGACCAACACCTGTACTGTCGTTCGCTGTTCGTCATTTAAATGCAGTCGCAGGTGTTATGATTACTGCTAGTCATAACCCTCCCGAATACAATGGGTTTAAGGTATATAACGAAGATGGTGGTCAACTTCCATTGGATGAAGCAGGAGCTGTTATTTCAAAAGTTAATCAGGTAGAGAATGAATTAACAATACCTGTTAAACAGCAGTCAGATGTGGAATCAAACGGCTTATTAGAATGGATTGGGGAAGATGTGGATCAAGCCTATTTAAAAGAATTGAAGACAATTTCTAAGCTATCTCCGACTGATGTCAAGGGAAATGGTCCATTACAAATCGTGTTTACACCATTACATGGAACATCACACGATTTAGTACTAAAAGGATTAGATCAATTAGGGTTTGAAAATGTACATGTCGTAGCTGAACAAGCACAACCAGATCCAGAGTTTTCAACAGTTACCTCACCAAATCCTGAAGAGCACCAAGCCTTTTCAATGGCTATCGAGCAAGGAAAAGAACGTGATGCAGATATCTTGATTGGTACGGACCCTGATGCTGACCGTTTAGGTGTTGCTGTTAAGGATGGACACGGTTCTTATCAGGTTCTAACAGGTAATCAACTTGGTACACTATTACTTGATTACACGCTATCCCATCTCACGGAAGAAGAGAGAAAAAATGGCTATTTAATTAAAACGATCGTGACAACAGAAATGGGTAGAACTGTTGCTAAAAGCTATGGTGTAAATACCATTGATACGTTAACTGGATTTAAATTTATCGGGGAAAAGATCAAAGAGTTTGAATCAAACGATAATCAGTTTTTATTCGGTTATGAGGAAAGCTATGGTTATTTGTTAGCTAGTTTCGTAAGAGATAAAGATGCCTTACAAGCGGCTATGGCTGCCTGTGAAATGGCAAGCTTTTGGAAAGCAAAAGGAAAAACACTGTTAGAAGCTTTGCATACACTATATGAGAAGCACGGCTACTATTTAGAAGGCATGAATTCCTTAACGTTAAAAGGAAAAGACGGTGCTGAACAAATTGCTGCTATCATGAATGATATTAGAGAAAATCCATTTTCAACAATTGGCGGTCTTGATGTCGTAAGTATTGAAGATTACCAATTACAGGAGCGTCATCTAGTTAAGACGGATACTAAAGAAGCAATACAGTTACCACAAGAAAATGTTGTGAAATACCTATTAGCTAAAGATAGCTGGGTTTGCTTACGACCATCTGGTACAGAACCTAAAATTAAATGCTATTTTGGTGTATCAAGCACCACATATGAAGAAAGTGATAACCTTTTAGAAGCGCTGAAGCAAGAAATGGATAAAAGGATGACCGCTGTAACCGAAGGCTGACTACACAAATGAACAAATCGAGTTAAAATTGCATATTGATTTAAAGAAAAGGGGAGAATATTAACCGTACCAGTAGGTGGTAAACTCCCTTTTTCTAAATTGTTTGACAGAAGGCAATTGTATCTATAATATAATAGCTATACATAAAGGGGAGTAGCTGTACAATTAAAGTCGTCATTTCGAGAGGAAACTCTCCGGCTTAATTGGCAACTCACGTTGTTAGCGAGACCTTTACCCACCAGTGGTAAAGGTCTCATTTTTTATGGACTTTGCCACTAGTGGGATTTATAAATTAGTTTGGAGGAGTGAAGAATTTGGATGCACAGCTATTGTTAGAATATGGTTGGGTACTACTTGTATTAATTGCATTAGAAGGACTTTTATCTGCAGATAATGCATTGGTACTAGCAATTATGGCTAAACACTTACCAGAGGAACAACAAAAGAAAGCATTAAATATTGGGCTTATGATGGCCTTTGCTTTCCGTGTAGGTTCGTTATTCATTATTTCATTTTTATTTCACGTATGGGAAGTACAGGCGCTTGGGGCAGCTTACTTACTATTCATTGCGATCAAGCACTTAGCCAAGAAGGACGAAGGCGAAAAACAAGTGAAAGTGAAGAGTTATCGGGCAACAATAGCATCTATCGCTTTTGCTGATATCGCTTTTGCAATTGATTCTATCTTGGCAGCTGTTGCATTAGTAATTGCCTTACCAGAAACGGGTTTAGGCCACTTTGGAGGAATGGATGCAGCTAAATTTATCGTCATCGTTCTGGCAGCCATTGCAGGTCTAATTGTTATCCGATTTGCAGCAGCTTTCTTCGTAAAACTGTTGAATGAGCGTCCGAGCTTGGAAAAAGCAGCTTTCGTAATTGTAGGGTGGGTTGGTATTAAGTTGCTAATGAACGTACTAGGTCACGAAGATGTTCATTTAATCCCACACGAGTTTCCTCATTCTGTAACATGGAAGCTTATCTTCTACACTGTTTTAGTAGCCATTGTTCTAATCGGCTGGTTCATGTCAGGTAAGAAGAGTGAAGAAAAAGATAACCAACCATCTAGTTAATAGACAAATTTAAGGTAGAAGGGATCCCTTCTACCTTTTTTACACTTATAGCGTAAAGGAAGAGGAGAAACCATGACATTACATCATTTTCATTTAAAAGCAGACTGGCCAGGTGGGCGCAATAATGTTGGCCGTATAGAGGCGGAAAATTTAAAGACGAAGATATCTATCCCAAAAGAAATGGATGGGCCTGGAACAGGCACCAATCCAGATGAAATGTTACTTGGGGCTGCTGCAACTTGTTATATTATTACGCTGGCGGCAATGATTGAGCGTGCGGAACTACCACTTCATTTCATGGAACTTAGCTCAGAAGGGGTAGTTGACGTCACAAATGGTATCTTTACCTATCAAAAAATTATCCATAGGCCCACGATTATATTAGAAAAAGACGCAACCGAAAAACAGCTTCAAAAAGCAATTAGACTTACCGAAAAAGCGGAAGACTCCTGTATGATTTCCAGGGCAATAAGGGGGAATGTGCAGATTGATCTGGAACATGATGTTTTTATACAAAAATAAATTGGACTTTCAATATGTGAATAATAAAATTTCGAGGGACTTTTGAATAAGAAGTAGGATTGATAATGGGATTAGAGCGAAAAGGAACCATACACCAATAAAATAATCGGTGTGTGGTTCCCGTTGGTTATTCTAATTCTACTCTTTGCCTGTATTAATTTTATAGTTCGGTAAAATTAGAAGTTCTACTCTTCTATTCTTTGCTCTATTAGAATCCGTATCATTTGGTGCTATTGGTTTGTATTCACCGTACCCCATTGCACTGAATTTCTGTGGATCTAATTCAGAGTTGGTTAATACTAATCGCATAAAATTGACGGCTCGCATTACACTTAAGTCCCAATTGGATTTGTATTGACTATTCTGAATTGGTTGATTATCAGTATGGCCACTTACGATAATTTGATGGGGAGGTTCTGTATAAAGGATGTCAGACATCTCTTTAGCAATTTCCTTCCCATCCCCTTTTACTACCGCACTACCTGAGTCGAAAAACACATCATTCAAAATGGCAACCATTAAACCTTCATCTGTTAATCTCGTACCGAGTACAGCGGATAGGTTGTTTTCATCAATATAATTATTAATCTCTTGCTGTAACTGTTCTAACTGATTTAATTCCTGTTCACTTTTTGTAGCATCATTTTCACTAATTTCTACAGGCTCTTCCATCTCTTCATCGTTTTGCATATCAGTAATCGACTCTTTAGGACTTTCTACAGGACTACTCCTATGCTCCATGATTCCTTCGCCACCTGCAGCAAACTCACTTTTCATAACTTGTGAGAGAGCTTGATACTTTTGCGCGTCAATATCACTCATTGCGAAAAGAACGATGAATAAAGCGAGTAACAAGGTCAACATATCAGCGTATGGGATTAACCATGATTCATCAACATGATGCTCATCATGCTGTTTCTTTTTGCGGCTCATTATCTCCATCATCCTTTCTAAGCTTCTTCAATTCTGACGCAGAAAGGTAGGAACTCAATTTGTCCTTAAGTACCATCGGAGACTCCCCATTAGCTATGGATAAAAGACCCTCGATCATAATATGCTTTTCTTGCATTTCGTTTTTTGACTTTTCTTTTAATTTATTTGCAAAAGGATGCCACAACACATAACCTGTAAAAATACCAAATAAGGTTGCAATAAAAGCTGCAGAAATCGCGTGGCCAAGTGCATCAATATCATCCATATGACCAAGTGCAGCAACTAATCCAACAACTGCCCCTAATACACCTAGTGTGGGAGCGTAGGTACCTGCTTGAGTGAATACAGCAGCACCCTTCTGGTGACGTTGTTCCATGGCATCTATTTTCTCATCTAGTACATCCCTAATAAAATCGGGTGTCTGACCATCTACCACAAGCTGAACGCCTGAACGAATGAACGGGTCATCGATTTCATCTACTTTAGCTTCTAGAGCTAATACACCCTCTTTTCTAGTTAGCTCAGCCCATTCAGTAAAACGATCAATGATAGAAGGGATATCACTACCTTTTTCTTCCCTAAACAATATCTTGAAAAGTGTTGGTACCTTTTTAATAGTACTTGCTGGAAAAGCAATCAAGACAGAAGCTGCGGTACCCATGAAGATAATTAATAGGGCAGCAGGATTAAATAATGCTATAAGACTAACCCCTTTTAATACCATCCCAACTCCAATTGCAATAACACCGACGACAAGACCAATAACGGATGTTTTATCCATATTTCCACTTCTTTCTATGTCTATTTTCCTAACTTTATAGGTTATTTTGTCTCTTTAAAGAGAATTTTGTATTATTTTGTATAAATAGTATAACAGATTAATAGGATTTCAATAGGTATTAAATTAAATTTTATTATTGGTATAATTAGTAATATCGCAGCTTATCGATTATTATAGATGTGAATTCTTTTCATTGTAAAAAAGATGTGAAATAATAGTAGAAAAGGTAGGAGGGAACATATCAATGACAGTAAGCATGGAAACGTTACAGAAATATGCTAAACTCGCTATTCAAACAGGGGTCAACCTTCAAAAAGGACAAGGACTATTAATTAATGCTCCAATTGAAGCAGTAGAGTTTGTTCGTATAATTGCTAAAGAGGCATATGAAACGGGTGCCAAAAATGTACATATTGAATGGAATGATGGAGATTTAACTTTTGAAAAAATGAAGCATGCAACAATGGAGGTTCTGGAAAATTTTCCGAAGTGGAGAGCTGATGGTTTAACCGAAATGGCTAAAGATGACTATGCTGTATTAACTGTGTACGGCGAAAACCCTGATTTACTAAAAGGGATCGAGGCTGAGAGGATTTCAGCAGTAAATAAAGCAGGTGCGATTGCGCTTAGTGAATACCGAGATTATATGATGAATGACAAAATTCGTTGGTCCATTGTAGGGTATCCAACATCTGGTTGGGCTGAAAAAGTATTCCCGGACGTATCCCCTGAAGCAGCAAAAGATAAGTTATGGGATCAGATTATCAGTATTGCACGTGTAGATCAGCAAAATCCAATGGATGCATGGGATAAACACAACGAAACATTAAAACAAGCACGTGAGTTTCTAAATAAGAAGCAATATAAAAAGTTGATATACAAAGCAGAAGGAACAGACCTAACAATTGAGTTACCTGAACATCATATTTGGCACGGAGGTGCAGCAACTTCTGCAAAAGGAGTGCGATTCAATCCGAATATGCCAACTGAAGAGGTATTCACAATGCCACATAAATACGGAGTTAATGGAACTGTTTCTAGCACAAAACCACTTAGTTACGGTGGAAATTTAATTGACAACTTTACCCTAACATTTAAGGATGGAAAAGTTGTTGATTTTTCAGCTGAGCAAGGTGAAGAAGCGTTAAAGCATATGCTAGATACAGATGAAGATGGGGCGAGAAGACTAGGGGAAGTCGCGCTTGTTCCACACGAATCACCGATCTCCCAATCTGGAATCATCTTCTACAATACATTATTTGATGAAAATGCATCTTGTCATTTGGCTTTAGGTAAAGCTTATCCTACCAATATAAAAGATGGCTCAAATATGGACACGGAAGAAATGGATAAACACGGTGTTAATGACAGCTTAATTCACGAAGACTTCATGATTGGTTCAGCAGAACTTAATATTGATGGTGAAACTAAAGATGGCAAGTTAGAACCTATATTCCGAAATGGCACATGGGCTATTCCATTTGAATAAATGATAGAAAAAGCAACAGTGAGGTGCTCCTCCTGTTGCTTTTTTACTTTTTGTAGGGATTAATATGCTGACCGTGATAACCAAGATAAACCAAATGCGTCGAACGGAACAGGGAATGCGTCAACCTACGAGGTAAATGCGTCGAATGGGAGAACAAATGCGTCACCCCCACGCAGCAAATGCGCCGAACAGGAGAATAAATGCGTCAATCCATAGGAATGCGTCGAACGGAAGAACAAATGCGTCACCCCCCCGGGTCAAATGCGCCGAACAGAGCAGGGAATGCGTCACCCCACGCAGCAAATGCGTCGAATAGGAGAACAAATGCGTCAATCGGCAAATATGCGCCGAACAGAGCAGGGAATGCGTCCCCCCACGAGGTAAATGCGCCGAACAGGAGAACAAATGCGTCAATAGGCAAATATGCGCCGAACAGAGCAGGGAATGCGTCCCCCCACGCAGCAAATGCGCCGAACAGGAGAATAAATGCGTCAATCCATAGGAATGCGTCGAACGGAAGAACAAATGCTTCACCCCCCGGGTCAAATGCGCCGAACAGAGCAGGGAATGCGTCCCCCCACGCAGCAAATGCGTCGAATAGGAGAATAAATGCGTCAATCGGCAAATATGCGCCGAACAGAACACTGAATGCGTCTCACCTAATAAAACATTTTTAAAATCCTATCCCCTAATAAACTGCTTTACCATCTCAAGAGATTGTCGGTCTCTTGCCTGGTGATAACTAATAAAAGGACACCCATTTTGCTGGACACGTTTCACAACATTGTGAATAGTAAAATTGGCTGGATCAAGATTTTGAGTAATCTCTTCCCAATACAATGGAGTAGAAACGGTTGCAGCATCCGTTTTCCGAGGGGAATAGGGAGCGATTAATGTTTTGTCTTTCCCGTGTTGAATATAATCTAAATATAAGCGGTTATTTCTATTTTTCTTTAACCTTTCTGTTGTAAATAAATCTCCGTGTTTCTTCTCTAATAAAAGGGCTAAGGCTTGTGTGAATGTTGCAGTTTCATCATAAGTTAAGCTGTTCTCAGGGATGGGGATGTAAACTTGTAACCCTTTATTTCCTGAAGTTTTTACAAATGAAGTTAATTGAAGCTGGTCAAGCAACTGTTTAAGTAAAGTTGCAGCAAATATCGCCAAATCAAATTCATTGATGCTTGGTGGATCAAGATCGAATACTATTTCTATTGGTGTGTTTTTCCCCATTAGTTGAAAAGGGACATGATATTCAATAGCCCCATGATTGCCAAACCAAACAAGTGCATCTACGGAACTACAGTCTAGCAACGTTTCACCACCTGACTTCATTCCTGCTACATAGTCTGGAGCGTAATCAGGCATGTGCTTCTGATAAAAAAATTCTCCGTCAATTCCATCAGGGCAACGAATCAAAGTTAACGCTCTATTTTTTACATGTGGCAACATATAAGGCGAAATTTGTCTTAAATAATTAAGCAAATCCCCTTTTATTACATGCGGTTTGTCCCAAAATATCTTATCTTGTTTTGTAAGCTCAATGGATGTTGGAAACATAGATAACGCTTCTCTAACCTTTGAAAGAGTGCAATCCACAGGCTTAAGATCAAAACGGAATTGCTTAAACTGCGGCTCCCTTAACTCTCCTTCTTCCACTCCTAAACAATTTACGTCTACACAAACGCCTGGAGGCACAGTGAAAATAGTTCCTTGCTTAGTTCCATTAGAGTGGAGGAACTGTTTGATTGTTGCCAGTTCATCTCCTTCTAATCCATGTTTGAATTTACCGAGAATAATAGGTGCTTCATGATCAAACACGGATATTTCAAAATAACCATTGTCTTGATCAAAGGCGGTAATAAACCCAGATAATGTCCGCCAGTTTTTAATTTTAAACCAGTCACCATGACTTTTTCCTTCCGTGTAATTGCTATCCACGCGTTTGGCGATTACACCCTCACCTAAATGTTGATCAAGTAGATTCCAAAGTAGATTGGGGTCTGAATGGGAAGCTACGTAACCGATTCTTTCTTCCCAATCAACCTCGTTTTCATATGTAATAGCTAATAGCTCCATGACCTTCTTTAAATCTGATTTTCGATTCTGGAATTTATTTTTGTAAAGGGATTTTCCGTTTAATTGTAATAGGTCAAAGGCCATAAAATGAGCAGGTCTTTCTCTTGCTGCTTGAGTTATTTTATCCACAGACTTAAACCTTCCCCTTTGCTGTAATAGGGAGAAGTTCGCTTGGTACTTTGTATTTAAGATGACAATCTCACCATCTAATTTCAATGGTAACAAAGATGCTACTTTTTCTTTTTTGTTTTGACAATATTCAATGATCTCGGGAAAATTTGCGCTCAAATCCTTCCCATTTCTACTTATGAGTTGGACACGATCCTTATTTATCGTTAAGGTCGCACGAAATCCATCGTACTTTATTTCATAAATCCACTGTTCTCCAGATGGAATGTCTTCACTTGGTTTTGGTTGCATTAATGCCATATCAACACCTCAGCTTTAGTTTTACTCCTACTGAAACTTATTATTCTTTTCATAAAACATAAAACAAAGGATTCTGCACAATCTAACTAAAAAGGAGGTTCAACTAACATGCATACAATGTGGAAAGGAACCATCAGTTTTGGCCTTGTTAATATACCTGTTAAGCTGCATGCAGCTACTGAAAATAAAGATGTAAAACTTAGACAGCTTCATAAAGAGTGTCAATCACCAATAAAATACGAGAAAATTTGCCCGGTGTGTGAAGTTGAAGTTAAGAATGATGATATTGTCAAAGCGTATGAATATGCTAAAAATAAATTTGTAATGTTAACGGAAGAAGAGTTAAATGAATTGCAAGAGCTGCAAACCGATAAAGCAGTGGAGATTGTGGACTTTGTGCAATTAGAAGAAATTGATCCTGTTTACTTTGAAAAAAGTTACTATCTTTCTCCAAACGAAGGTGGAGGAAAAGCTTATTCCCTTCTCCGTGCTGCGCTTCAAGAGACGGGCAAAATTGGTGTCGCAAAAATGATTATCCGATCTAAAGAACAAATGGCAGTTATTCGAGTGTACGATAATACCCTTGTCGTGGAAACCATTCATTATCCTGACGAAGTGCGAAATGTGCAAGATGTACCCAATGTACCGGAGCAAACGGAAATCCCACCAAAAGAGCTAGATACAGCGAAGATGCTCATTGACCAATTAACAGCGGAGTTTGACCCTGAAAAATATCAAGATGAGTATCGTCAATCCTTGTTGGATCTAATTGAAGAAAAGAAAAATCAAGATCAAACTACAACAGCTAAAGAGAAGCCTGTTGCGACAAATGTAACAAACTTGATGGAGGCGTTGGAAGCATCACTTGATCGAGCAAAACAAACGAAGCCTGCTACCGAAAAGCCAAAACAGAAAACTACAACTGCTGAAAAAGATGCTGCACCACAAGAAAAGACTACAGCTAAGAAGAAAGCAACGGAAAAGAAACTCACTAAACCTAAGGTTGCGGCCCCCAAAAAGAAAGCTACAAGGAAAAAAGCATAAATGCTATGATCCGAGAAATGTTCTGACAATGATCAGAGCATTTTTTTATTGGATTGCTTTATCTATATAATGCCTCTTCCTGTAGTAGCTGATTTTACAGTTAAAACGACTGAGGAAAATTAGTAAAACAATTAGGTTTTAGTAAACAGCCTAGTGAGTAATGATAAAAAAACTCTACTTATTTCGTATCATATAGGTACGTTCATAAGTAAAGATAGTTATGAATATATCAATGGAATCTCTATAGGAATAGGTACTAGTACCTATTCCTATAGAGATTCCAAACTGTTAAAATTTTGATTTCAATTGAAACAATGCTTTTACAATTTGTTTACAAACCATATAAATGGTTCACCATTGATCGAATGCTTTATACACATGGTATTATAACTACAACTTAGAGGATGATTTATATGAAAAGGGAAGCTTTCTTTGATAATGCGAAGCTCTTTTTAATTTTTTTAGTAGTATTTGGTCATGTTATTCAACCAGTCACGGGGCAATATTACATTAGTGAAGTTTTATATAAATGGATTTATTTATTCCATATGCCAGCTTTTATATTTGTCAGTGGTTTTTTTGCAAGAGGTAGCGCATCTACCGGTTATTTACGGAAGCTAGCCAAAAAATTATTGGGTCCATACCTATTCTTTCAATTACTATACACGGGTTACTATTATCTAATTGGCAAGCCTGAATGGGAATCAAGTCTTTATGATCCACAATGGGCGCTTTGGTTTTTGGTAAGCTTATTTAGTTGGCATTTATTATTGATTGGTTTTAAAAAGATGCCACCTTTATTTGGAATCATTCTATCCGTTGAGTTAGGGATTATCATTGGCTATGTGGACATGATTGATCATACGTTTAGTTTATCGAGAACATTTGTCTTTTTCCCATTCTTCTTAATAGGCTATTGGTGTACGAAGAAGAATATAGCCCAGTTAAAGCAGAAATTCATAAGATTAGCTAGTATCTTTATTCTTTTAACATCATTCATATTTCTACTGTTTATGCCCGATTTATCTATTTCCTGGTTACTAGGATCTCATTCCTATCAGTCAATGGGAGCTGCAGAGCTAGGAGGATTGATACGGTTTGCTATTTACCTTATATCAATATTAATGATTGTCAGTGTACTGGCTTGGATTCCTGAAAAGCAATATTCATTTACAAATTTGGGCCAAAAAACTATATATGTTTACCTACTACACGGCTTATTCATCCAGTATTTTAGGGTTCATGATTTGATTGAGGTTAACACATTTTTGGATGGGATAGGGTTAGTTGTGATAACAGCTACTATTGTGTGGTTTTTATCTAGTAAACTAGTGGTTGCGTTGACGGAACCATTAATAGAATGGGAGATTTCTATCCTTCAATCTTTTTTCTTAAAACAGCGAAGGAAAAGAAAAAGCATGAAAGAATCAAATGTACATTAAGGCTGTTTTTAATCAGTATGTATGGGGATACCCCGTGCATTCTGGTTGAAAAATTTAGTACTGGGAAGCGTCTGACGGAATTTTAAACCTTAGTTCATTTTTTTAAAGCTAATTTATTAGCGCATAGTCTATCATAGTCTATCTGCCTCAAGTAAAAAAAATTCTAAAAATAGGTTTAGGTAATTTGTATTTAGGGAAAAGGGTATGCGTTAATCAGACTTCTATATCTTTTATACTATTCCAACCAATATTTATAGTTGAATAGTAAAGGTTAATTGGGATGGGAGGAATAGGTAACACGCTAGGTGGGTAACTTTAAATATATTACATAAATTTGGTAAGCACTTGATAATGAACATATTTAACTGTAAAATATAACAATATAAGTAAAACGTTTTTGTTACATAGATAACGGTAAGCGCTTTCAATAAGGAGGGTTATATATAATGAATCACTTCTCTTGTTTTGTAGATAGTGTTGAAAAGGAGTTGAGTCGAAAGCTTTCCGAAAAGGAACGAGAATTTCTGGCATGGCTATATCAACAGCATAAAGAAGAGAAAAAGCTGAAAGCAAATTGATGGAATAGTTAAAATGTCCGGTATTAACCACATCATACATAATGATTACATAACAAAAGCTCAAAACTTTATGACAGGTTCTGAGTTTTTTTGATTTATAAGTACGACCGCTAAAATGTCTAATTGTATTACCTTAACTTTACCCTTTCCTACCTATTACATAATTCCATCCACAAAATTGTAGAATAAAAACAAATAAAGTAATGGCGCCTAATTTGATATAGTACCAGAATCCCGTGCCTAGTAAATCTAATGGCGTATTGGCTGTAGGCTTATTTGCTAGAAATAAGTAGTTTGCATCCAATAAAGGGTTTAAGAAATAGCCAGTAACCAATGCATATAACACCAGTAATCCATATGAACCTACTAAAGCTTGCACGTGTAACTTTTTGCCATGTATGATCATGACAAATAGACTAGACCAGGATATAGCCATGTGGTGGATAAAAAATTTAGAAAAACGGTAATGGTGATAGTCATAAGGTAACTCTGGTGTTACCAATGCCATAAAGGCTGGGACTAATCCAAAGAAAAAACATATGTACGAAAGGTGTGTATTCTTAGTTGCTAAAGCTACCATTGCTATTAGCGAAGCAATACCACAAAGATGGAGTGGTAAATAGCCACTAGGATTCCATAGGCCATTGACTATCGACCAAGTTTGATAGGAAGTTTCAGACATTAGTAAAAAGCTAAATAACGTCCACTGGATATAAGGAAGTAAGGGGGAGAATTTATCTTTGTATTTTAGTATGGTTAAAAGAAATAGTACTCCAACAAAGTAAAGGATTAGCATTGTAAAGTGACTAGAAGAGAAAATTTCGAAATATTGCGTGGAATCTTTTGCAAACCATTTATCCATTAATCTCCGCTCCATTCTAGTTTTAAATAAGTATGATGGGATATGACTTTTAGCTTAATGATGTTTCGTGTAGAATATAGTAATTGAAATGATAAATTATATGTTATAACAATTCAAGATTTCAATAGTGAAGAAAATGGCCTCAACTAACTAAGGAGGTCAGAAGAATTGCAAATCAATAAAAAGGAGTGGAATTTGTGCAGCGAGAAAATTGGGCATCAAGATTAGGATTTATGCTAGCAGCGATGGGATCAGCTGTTGGATTAGGAAATATATGGCGTTTCTCTTATGTTGCAGGGGAAAATGGTGGAGGAGCATTCTTGATCATCTACTTAGCTAGTATTTTAATTATTGGTATTCCATTACTGTTAACAGAAGTTAGTATTGGAAGAAAAGCACAAAGTGATGTTGTGGGCTCTTATCAAACACTAGCGCCCAAACAGCCGTGGTTTTTAGCAGGTTTCCTTGGTGTTGGTAGTGCGTTTTTAATTTTAAGTTTTTATAGTGTAGTTGCTGGGTGGGCGCTTTATTATCTATGGGAGTATATAACTGGTTCCCTATCGATTGAACCCACTGAGGGATATGGAGCAGCTTTTGAAACATTTATTAGCACAACATATCAGCCTTTATTCTGGCATGGGTTATTTATGTTTATCACAATCTTTGTTGTATTAGCTGGTGTGAAGCAAGGAATTGAACTTGCTAATAAAATCTTTATGCCGATACTAGCTATATTATTATTAATTTTGGCTGGATATAGTTTAACGTTAGATGGCGCAATGGAAGGAGTGAGGTTCCTTTTTACCCCGGATTGGTCTGTTCTTAGTGATCCATCTGTTTACATTGCGGCATTAGGCCAGGCATTTTTCTCCTTAAGCCTAGGCGTCGGTACAATGATGACTTATGGAAGTTATTTATCTAAAGAACATCGTTTGCCAAGTGCAACGGTAGGCATTGGGATCATGGACACGCTTTTCGCAGTGATTTCGGGTATCGTTATTTTTCCCGCTGTCTTCGCTTTCAATATTGAGCCGAGTTCAGGTCCACCATTGGTCTTTATTACGCTACCTGATATTTTTAGTCAGATGCCATTCGGTGGATTAGTAGGAATTCTATTCTTTCTAGCATTGAGTCTAGCAGCTATCTCTTCTTCTATATCAATATTGGAAGTACCAGTGGCCTATTTAGTTAGAGTGACGAAATGGAGTAGAAAAAAAGCATCTGTACTATCTGGCTTAATTATGTTTATCTTAGGTATTGCAGTATCTTTAGGAATGGGTAAGTGGAAGGATATTACTCCAATAGGGAAGCGAAATATTATGGACTCAATGGATTATATTGCATCCAATATTTTCTTGCCAATTGGTGGGCTTGTGATGGCAGCTTTTGCTGGATGGTACTTTACGAAGAAACAGGCTTTGGATGCGACTGATCTAAAGGATTCACCACTCGGGAATTTTTGGCTATTTATTATAAGGTTTGTAGCTCCAATCATTATTATCGTTATCTTCATAAATGGTATTTTCTTTAGCTAGAAAGGAGGAATTCTATTGGCTATTAGTAACCAAACAATACTAAGCAAAATGAATAAAGAACTACAACAGGCCATGGTTAGTAAGGACAGTAAACACTCATTTCGTGAGCACATCCATGCAATCCGCCTGATGTGTGATTTACTATTAGATGATGAGTCGGATTCAAAAATGGAGTCAGTGTCGCAAACTGCTAGTGAAGAATTGGAATTGCGAAAGATGATGGGAGACCTAAGTTCATCTCTAGCGAAACCTACAGTGGATAAGCCTCGTTCAAATGATAAAATAGATCATGATGATGCTAACGGTAGTTCTATATTTGAATTTTAGTAGTTAAAGGGAGAGGCGAAAATGAAAATCTTTTTATTATTAGGTATTCTCAATGGATTTTTAGCAGTTGCACTTGGTGCTTTTGGTGCACACGGTTTAGAAGGGAAATTATCGGAGAAGGCTTTATCCACTTGGGAGAAGGCAGTTAACTATCAGATGTTTCATACCATGGCCCTGCTCGTCACTGGATTATTGCTATCTAAGTTTCAAGGGACTCAGTTTGTGACGGCAGGTTGGTTCTTCTTTGTTGGAATTCTATTGTTCTCGGGTAGTTTATACATCTATTCTACAACAGCGATAAAAATGTTTGCTATGATTACCCCTTTAGGTGGAGTTGCTTTTTTAATTGGTTGGGTATTGTTAGGATATGCAGTAATAAAGTTTACCTAAAGTATATATAGCACACAAAGATAACAATTAGTACGGATCTAATTATCTGTTGAGCGAAAGGGAGTACTCGTTTTTTCTTCCATTCGACCAACCCTTCACAACCAAGACTAAGAGCAAGTGTTATACACCCTAGTAGAGCCAGGAACGTACTTTGATTTATAAGTGCAATGGCACCTAGTATTAAGGTGATGATCATTGTGAAATATTGTAATTGAACATATGCTTGAAACGGGTGACGCATGGATTATCCTCCTTTCTGAAAAAAGCACTTCGATTACAAGCTGGTACTTGAAAATCAAATCCTAGTTAAAATCTAAATAGTAAAAATCAAAACCCTTGCTGCGTGAAAGCGGCAAGGGTCTTTTTAATACCTAAGTTACCTTGGTGGGTAGGCGGATATTGGTGCTGCCCCATATGGATACTCGTAATTTAGTTCCTCATCAAATGTAATGTAATCTAAGTAAACCATTAGTAATAAGTATCTTCTATTTGTTTCAGGATCACTTAAGATGATGTGGTCTCTTCCTGCTGCTTCAATAATTCCCTTAAACACCTTTGCGTTCCAACGATCGTTATTTTCAAACGTCATGTAAACAGTTGCTAGTTTGCCTTTATTAAGACGTAGGATGTTTTCGATATAGGATTCTTCTACTGGTAGCATTCCTGGAACATTTGGTTGTGGTACTTGTGGAATCGGAGTTCCTAGTTGATACCCGTAAGGAACCTGCTGTGGTGTTTGGCCGTAACCATAGCCTGGATTATACCCTGGATATCCTTGCCCTTGAGCGATAGACGCCCCTGGTACTGCCTGTGCTCCTGGATTGTACGCAGGATAATATCCTTCAGGCGTTTGTCTGTTTTCTTCATTGCTCATGTAAACCTCTCCCTTCAAGATGTGAAACTTAAAACTTTTTTAAGGCTTTATGGTGTATGGAAAGAAGCTTCCGTAAGCAGATGCCTCCAAACCATTAACCTAACTAATAAACATTTGGACAATCCGACTCTGATGGTGCAAAGAAACAGTGAGCTTTATATCTCCCTGTATTCCACTGATCAAACCATTGTGCTGGACAACTGCCTTCTGGTCTAAAAAACCATAGCGATGCGCTTGCAGGATGATACTTTTTTCCGTTTATCACCTTTCTAGCCAGATCAATGTCTTGCTGACGAGCTCGTTGATAGAAATAGCCTTTGACTGTAGCCTCAAATCCACCTGGTTTCTGATAAACCATGTCCCTGACGTTACGGATATCTTTGAAATCAGAGCAATCACCACGAACCCGGTTAACACCTGTGTTCCCAACCATTAACATTCCAAGTTGGCCGTCGCCTTCTGCTTCAGCCCTCATAAGACGTGCAAGTAGCTTCACATCTTCCTCCGTATGTTGTATTACAGCCATGATGTCACCTCTCTCTTCGAAGCAAGACAGCTTTTAGTGAATGTCGTACTGAGATAAGCACACATTCTCTAATACCTATAGGTATGCAACCATAACAAAAGAATGACTATATTTTTGAAAAAGATAGGGGATTAATTGTAGAGGAAACATTGATCTATTTCGTGAAGTGGTGGACAGGATTGGGTTAATAAGGGGAATCCTTCAAAATCAGGTAGACGAAAATAAAGTTCCTCACATATTTTTCCGGAGTGAAGTAGTTGAGATAAAATGCGTAGCAACTAACTTTTTACAATCCCTTTCCACAAAGAAAATCGCAACTTATTGAAGCAGATTAGTGCGGTTAATTCGTTCTGCCTTTAAATACCGCAACGATTGAGATGGATTAGTGCGGTTAATTTCTTCTACCTCAAAATACCGCAACGATTGAAATGGATAGAATAATTTTTGCAACGTATTTTATAGATATGATGACCAAATCATAAATAGCTACGAAAAAATCAAACAAAAAACAGATCCAAATATAATTTGAATCTGTTACATGTATATTAATTAACTTGTAAATAAGAAGAGAGACCTTCTGTTGTTAACAGGTTCCCTACATAAAATGGCCCAAACTCACCATATCTAGCACTAACTACGTCAAAGCGCATTTCATACACGAGTTTTTTGATATCTAATGCATCATGTGCGAATAAAGTAACGCTCCATTCCCAGTCATCAAATCCCATTGAACCTGTAATGATTTGACGGATCTTACCAGCATATTTTCGGCCTGTCATACCGTGCTCATACATCAATTTTTTACGATCATCCATAGGTAGCATATACCAGTTATCGTCACCCTCGCGACGCTTGTCCATCGGGTAAAAACAGATATGTTCCCATTTCGGAAGTCTAGGCTTTAGACGTGCACGAACTCCTGGATTATCTTCAGGGTTTTCGCCTTCTTTTGCCATGTATTTAGAAAGCTCTACTATCGATACATAAGAATAGGTAGGAATAGTGAATTCAGCTATTTTGGATTTATTTAGTTCTAGCTCTACTTCACTTAATTCTTCCATAGTAGGACGAAGAAACATAAAGATTAAATCCGCCTTTTGTCCCACAATCGAATAAAAAGCATTACTACCTTGTCTATCTTCTTCGATCTTATCCCATTTTGTTAGTAAATTTTCTAGCTCTGCAACTGCTTCATCTCGTTCTTCCTGAGTTGCGCGTTTCCAGGAGCTCCAATCTATTTTTCGTAAATCGTGTAAACAATACCAACCATCCATGGTTTCAACTGCTTCTGGCATGTAATATCTCTCCTTCATCGTAACTTCTATTTTTAATATAACATAATTAGGGAATGATAATCATTAAGGATGCAAGCAGTACGTAATCGGAATGCAAAATGCTATAACGCTTGTCGCTCTAACAGCCAATCTGATTTACCAACGATTGCTGTCCGTAAATTGTCACGTTTTTGACAAGAATAGAATAAAAAATTGCCAAAAAAGCGTATTCATTTTTCGTTACACTTTCATTCATACACAAAAAAGCGTATCATATATAACAGAAATGATTTTGGAGGGTTTAAACATGAGTGATTTATTTGAAAAGTTAAAAGGAAGTTTAAAAGAAAACGGGAGAAGAATCGTATTCCCTGAAGGATTAGACGAAAGAATTTTAACAGCTGCTAGTCAATTAGGTGCAGAAGGAATTTTAGTACCTGTACTAGTTGGAAAACAAGAGGAAGTAGAACAGAAGGCGAAAGAAATTGGCGTCGATATTACCAATACTGAAATTCTTGATCCTACTAATTATGCAGAGTTCGATGAAATGGTAGCAAGCTTTGTAGAGCGTCGTAAGGGAAAAGCAACGGAAGATGATGCCCGTAAGGCTTTACTTGATGAAAACTATTTTGGAACCATGCTTGTTTATATGAATAAAGCAGATGGATTGGTTAGTGGTGCAGCTCACTCAACTGCAGAAACAGTTCGACCTGCCCTTCAAATTATTAAAACAAAACCTGGAATTAAGAAAACATCTGGTGTATTCATTATGGTGCGTGAGGATGAAAAATATGTATTTGCTGACTGTGCAATCAATATTGCTCCTGATAGCCAGGATCTAGCAGAAATTGCCATAGCAAGTGCAGAGACAGCGCATTTATTTAATATAGAGCCGAGAGTGGCAATGTTAAGCTTCTCAACAAAAGGTTCAGCAAAATCTGATGAAACAGAAAAAGTAGCGAATGCAGTAGCTATTGCTAAAGAAAAACAGCCTAACCTTGTATTAGATGGGGAATTCCAATTTGATGCTGCTTTTGTTCCATCTGTAGCAGAGAAAAAGGCTCCAGACTCTGTTATCAAAGGTGATGCAAATGTATTTGTGTTTCCAGGATTAGAAGCAGGAAACATTGGTTATAAAATAGCACAACGTCTTGGTAACTTTGATGCTGTCGGTCCAATTTTACAAGGATTAAATAAGCCTGTTAACGATTTATCTCGCGGTTGTAACTCTGATGATGTCTATAAGCTAGCTATCATAACAGCAGCGCAATCTTTATAAGTAATGAGTAAGAGCTCGAGGTCTATTGGACTTCGAGCTCATTTTTAGGTGCTAAATGTTTTATGACAAAATGATTTAATAATTAGTTTTATTTTTATTAACAAAAGTAGTGATACTTCCAAAAACACTAATAGAAAGTAGGAAATACAATAATATATTAGGTAGGGAATTGGTCGGAACGATTTCAACTAAATGCAAGACAACGAGTAAAACAACTCCTAAGTAAAGAATGTTGAATAGCATATTATTTGTTTTATATTGTATTGCTTTACCACGCTCGTCTTTCCCTTCATAACTTGATTGAAACCTAATCACATACATTTGACTGATAAATACCATTACAATAAATAAACCTTCCAACCAAAACATAGTGGTTATTCCTCCTTGTAATCAAATACTTCCGTTAACGGCTTTTCAAAAGCACTGGCGATTTTGAAGGCGAGAATTAAGGAAGGATTATACTTATTTTTTTCTAGAGTAGCAATGGTCTGACGGCTGACGCCCACCCTTGTTGCAAGCTGCTCCTGGGTCCATCCCTTCTCTGCCCGATAGATGACTAACTTGTTAGATAGCACTTTTACCACCTCACATTAAATTGTAATATATTTCGTACAATTTGTAAACAATTTCTTACAAATAATCACATTTAACATTTGCCTCCATAAGTTATATTGGTAAAAAATTATGGTATCAGATATGATTAATCTAACAAATGCTAGAAGGGAATATCGTGTATGGCAGATCTTTTCTCGATAGAATCCGTTATCCTTCATCGACTTAATATGAAGCTAAAAGCACCATTTACAACTAGCCTAGATCATTTTCAGAACAAAGACTTTTATATTATTGAAGTAATCGACCAAGATGGAAATCAAGGCTTTGGAGAAACTGTTGCTTTCCCCACCCCTTGGTACACGGAAGAAACAACAGAAACAGTATTCCACATGATGGACAGCTTTTTAATTCCACTTTTACAAAAAAAACAACTCTCCCATCCGGATCAAGTTGCTGAGTTATTTATGCCGATACGAAGAAACAATATGGCGAAGGCGGGTTTAGAAGGAGCGATTTGGGATCTTTATGCAAAAAGACAAGCTATCCCATTAGCAGATGCAATAGGGGGAGACAATAAAAAGCCTGTTGAAGTAGGGGTTGCTGTTGGTATACAAGAAAGTCTGTCTGATTTGTTGAAAGTGGTTGAGCAGCATGTAACAGAAGGGTATAAGCGAATTAAGTTGAAAATTAAGCCAGGTAAGGATTTGACGATATTAAAGGAAGTTCGCAAACAGTTTCCTGACATTCCCCTCATGGCTGACGCTAACTCAGCTTATTCTCTCAAAGACTTAGATCATCTAAAGCGATTTGATGAATTAGGTTTGCAGATGATCGAGCAGCCATTAGGTCATAATGATTTTTTAGATCATGCCATGTTACAAAGACAAATAGAAACACCGATTTGTTTAGATGAAAGTATTCATACATTATCCGATGTGAAAACGGCTATTGCATTGGGGAGCTGTAAAATCATCACTATTAAACTAGGTAGGGTTGGTGGTTATACAGTTGCGAAAAAAATTCATGACTACTGTAGAGAACATGATGTACCTGTTTGGTGCGGCGGTATGCTTGAAGCTGGGATAGGACGTGCCCATAGTATAGCTCTTGCCACATTGCCACAGTTTATTTTACCGGGAGATACCTCGGCATCATCTAGATACTGGGAAAAAGATATCATTACGCCTGAAGTAACGATGCATAATGGATTAGTTCAGCTTCCAGACCTTGCGGGAATCGGCTTTGAAATAGATTGGCAAGCATTGGAATCCTATCGCATTCAGAAAATAGAGTATAAGTAGAATAATTTTGCCTTTTCAACAGGGTATGCGCCATTTTGACCAAGGAATGCGTCAAATAAAATGAGATATGCGTTACTTAATAAAAGAAATGCGTTTAATATGCTATATATGTGTCAGTCAAATGTGGAAATGCGTCAGACCTAACAACCACAATATCCAACTATAAAAAGGCACTAGGCGATCAACACATCATCATGTGAGATCGCCTAGTGCTTTGTCATTACGATCAATCATTTGTTCCATTCGTTTTTGGAAATCAACTAATTCGTCTTCGTTTAGATCATCGATACGTACGTCATTAGCTAAATTATTAATAGCAGTGACAATTCTGTCTTTAACATCAGCAACAGTCAAATCACGTTTTAATAGCTGCGATAAGGATTGCATCGTATCTGGTTCTATGATGGGATAATCAAATTTACCTTTTTCTCCTTGTAAGCCTAGACGATAGAACTCTTTTACAAGGCTAGCTCTTTCGGCACCATCACCTTCAACACATAAATATATTTGTACTGCTGAACCATTTTTCACTCGTCTTTGTGAAATTCCTGCAAACTTTTTGCCATTTATACTTAAATCATAATCACCAGGACAATAGGAACCTACAACTTCAAAAGCATCAATGGAGTCAGTAAGATCATTAAATATATGCTTGATAAACTGAACCATTGCATCATAACCATCGTGAATGCCAACATGCTTGGCGTTGGGTAAGATGAGCGACATATTCAGTACACCTTCATCTAAAACTACAGCTAAACCTCCAGAGTTTCGGACTACTGTTCGATAGTCTTGAGAATGTAACCAGTCTATCGCGGGCTTTACATATGGTAATCTTGCATCTGGAATTCCTAGAACGATTGTTGGATCGTGTACCCAAAAGCGAACCGTTGTGGGTGACATCCTATTCCCAACTGAAATAGCTAAGGCATCATCTACAGCAAACGAAGCCATAGCAGTTGGTAGTGCAGATGGTTCGCCGTGATCTATAAAGCGGATTGTTGAATTAGTAAAATACTGCTGCCAATCAGTCATTTTATTTGCTCCTTTATCATCTATCTCCCTCTTAAAGAGCGGAAAATAGAAGTCAAACTAGGCCAACGCCTTACTAAGGGCTGGGCTAGTGAAATTTTATTTAAATAAACCTATCCTATTATAGCAGATTGCGAAAAATCTGATTAGTAAATCATAGGTAGGATAGGGTATAACTTTTTTAAAAAAATAAAAATGCTTTTCCCTAGTGAGGACAGGGATTTAGACAAATTACCTAAGATTTCATGTGCGTTTTTTTAACAAAAACCATTTTTGTTCGCAGTAAACTATTATATAATGGTAGAACATTACGAATCTAAATAGACCCGAAACTACTATCTGATTACACAAGAAACAGGAGATCGAATAGGCAGAGAAAGGATCAACTAATGGCATACAAAGACGAAAAATTAGACGAAGAAAAGGTATTTAAAGATCCTGTACATAGGTATGTTCATGTGAGGGACCAGGTTATTTGGGATCTAATTGGTACGCCAGAATTTCAAAGGTTACGTAGGGTAAGGCAGCTAGGAACTACTTATCTTACTTTTCACGGAGCAGAGCATAGTAGATTTAACCACTCCTTAGGTGTTTATGAGATAGTTAGAAGAATTCTCTTGAACTTTGAAGGTCGGCCAGATTGGAATAACGATGAAAGGTTGCTTTGTTTATGTGCAGCGCTTCTTCATGATTTAGGACATGGACCATTTTCGCATTCCTTTGAAAAGGTATTTAAATTAGACCATGAGGATTTCACCAAGAAGATTATCCTTGGAGATACTCATGTGAATGAAATTCTAAAGCGTGTAGACTTAGAATTTCCACAAAAGGTTGCTGATGTCATAAATAAGACCTATGAAGACAAGCTTGTCGTAAGCCTGATTTCCAGTCAAATTGATGCAGATCGAATGGATTACTTGCAGCGCGATGCCTATTTTACAGGGGTAAGCTATGGCCATTTTGATATGGAACGAATACTGCGTGTCATGCGACCAGTGGAAGATCAAGTAGTTATTAAAGAATCGGGTATGCATGCTGTTGAAGACTATATTATGAGTCGTTATCAAATGTATTGGCAAGTATATTTTCACCCTGTAACAAGGAGTGCGGAGGTAATTTTATCTAAAATATTACATCGTGCCAAACATTTGTATGAACAAAATTACAAGTTTGATTTTGAACCAACACACTTTATCTCCTTTTTTGAAGGAGACGTTAATTTAGAAGATTATCTTCGTCTTGATGAATCAGTCGTCTTATTTTACTTTCAAATGTGGGCGGATGAAAAGGATTCAATTATTAGTGACCTCTGTGTAAGATTCACAAATAGACAGCTGTTTAAATATGTGGAATTTAATCCGAATTTACAAATGAAGGAATGGATGGAGCTATACAGTTTATTCCGTGATGTTGGTATGGATCCGGAGTATTACTTGGTTGTCGACTCCTCGTCTGATTTACCGTATGACTTCTACCGTCCTGGTGAAGAAGAGGAGCGCTTACCGATTCACCTTCTTATGCCGAACCAAGATTTAAGAGAGCTTTCTAGGGAATCGGATATAGTTGAAGCAATATCAGGAAAAAAACGAACCGACCATAAGCTTTATTTCCCATTAGATTTTGTTGAAGCATTGCCAGATGATTCAGAGGCCAAGGCAAGGATACTTGAAATCCTAAATAGCTAGTCTCTCTTTTAAAATGATAGTTTTAGGGTCAATAAAATAGGATATAAAAGCAGTTTTCTAACAGTAGATAGGAGATGTTTGTTTTGTTAGCAAATCATGCAAAATTAATGAAATTTTTCTCTGCATCGGAAGAGGTAGTAGGTAGAAAAAAACTACAAAAGATGATTTATATATTAAAGAAGTGTGGCGTTCCGTATGATGAAAAATATGAATTTCATTTCTATGGACCATATTCTGAGGAATTAACGCTACGTATTGAGGAGCTTTGTAACTTAGGCTTTATCTCGGAAGTAAAGGAAGATAAAAGTAATTATTATCAATACCGTTACGGGATGACACAACAAGGTGAAGAATTTTTGAATCACTCCCAGGTTGAGCTTCCGCCAATCGAAGATAAAATAGAGAAAATGAAAGAAAAGAGTTCACGTTTCTTAGAACTAGTCTCTACGATGCTCTATTTTGATGACTTAACAAAGGCTGAAATAGAAGAAAAAATTCAGGTTGTAAAAAAGAAATCAAACTACACAAGTAAAGACTTAGAAGAAGCGTGGCAGTTTATCGAACAAATACAGCACTAATATTTTATTACATGGTTTCTAGAAGTTATCAGCTTGTAGAAACCTTTTTATATGAAGGTACTTTTTCACTTAACTAGAGTACAGAAGGACAATAAAAAAAGAGCAAATCCACTTTGCTCTCTCTATGTTCATATTTAGTTTTTAGTCAATCAGTCTTTTCCCGCCTACACCATACAACTTTTTATCGATTTCTTCTACAAAAACAACAACTTTATCTTGAGATGCACCTGTAGTTTCAACTACCGCCTCCGTTACTTTCTCAATCAAAGCCTTTTTTTGTTCATCTGTACGACCTTCTAACATTTTTACTGTTACATATGGCATATAAATCCACTCCTTTTTTTAAAAAACTCTTTTCGTAACTATTGTTTCTTTTGTCACATTATCTATAGAATCACCAGTAATTGAGACGTTGATTTCCGCTCCGGGCAGTTGCTTTCCGTGGGCAACGCCTCAGCCTCCTCGGTCGCAAAGAACGCTCCCTGTGGGGTCTTCAGCT
>NZ_JACLZI010000010.1 GCF_014280935.1 Aquibacillus kalidii | reverse complement strand
CGACTTGCATGTATTAGGCACGCCGCCAGCGTTCGTCCTGAGCCAAGATCAAACTCTCCATAAAGTGTTTGCTTGCTCTAAAACTTGACTAGCTTTTTCTTACTTGACATACTGATTGTTTTGTTCAGTTTTCAAAGATCAATATTCAGTCACTTGTTTAAGCGACAACTTTTACATTGTATCAAGCCGACAACAGAAAGTCAACAACTTTTTTACAATGTATTTTCTTTCATAAATTGTCATACATAAAATAGCGACCTTGATAATATATCATGTTGATTATCATTAGTCAATATGATTTTAAAACATTTGCGTTACCGTTCAAGGCAACGATATATAATTTAACATGCTTTCAATTACAAAGCAATAGAAAATTTACGAATGTTTAATGTAATTTTTTCTTACAGAGATTATCATTACACAAAATAGTATTATTTAAACCTTCTATCTTATTATTTTGTTTGAAAATAAAGAAAAGGCCTAACATAGTAGGCCTTTCTATAATAATTAATCCCGGTTTCTCATCTGAGGGAACAACAAGACATCTCTTATGGATGGCGCATTTGTTAGCAACATCACTAGCCGATCAATTCCAATCCCTAGACCTCCAGTTGGCGGCATGCCGTACTCCAATGCTTCAAGGAAGTCTTCATCCATATCATGCGCTTCGTCGTTTCCTTGCTCTTTCTCTTTCACTTGCGCTTCAAATCTTTCACGTTGATCTATTGGATCATTCAATTCAGAAAATGCATTTGCATGTTCTCTACCAACAATAAATAACTCAAACCTATCCGTAAATCTCTCATCTTCTTTATTTTTCTTAGCTAATGGAGATATCTCTACTGGATGTCCATATACAAATGTTGGTTGTATTAATGTTTCTTCTACCTTTTGTTCAAAAAATTCGTTTACGATATGACCAAAAGTCATCGTATCCTTTATTTCTACTCCATGCTCTTTAGCAAGAGATTTTGCATCTTCATTACTCATTTGTTGCCAGAAATCAACACCCGTTTGATTTTTTACTGCATCTACCATATGAAGTCTTGTCCATTTTGGTTCCAAATTAACTTCATAATCTCCATAAGGAACAGTGGTTGAACCCGTTACTTCTTTAGCAATATGCGCAACCATGTTTTCCACAAGTGACATGACGTCATGGAAGTCAGCATAAGCTTCATATAGTTCTAACATTGTAAACTCTGGATTATGGCGTGTAGATACACCCTCATTACGGAACACTCGTCCAATTTCATATACTTTTTCCATTCCACCAACAATCAGTCTTTTTAAATGCAGTTCAATTGCTATCCTCATATATAAAGGAATATCTAATGCATTGTGGTGCGTAATAAAAGGTCTAGCTGAAGCTCCACCAGCTATGCCGTGCATCATTGGTGTTTCAACTTCTAAAAATCCACTATTATCTAAATAACGACGCATGGATTGAATAATTTTACTACGTGTTACAAACGTTTCCTTACTCTGAGGATTGGTTATTAAATCTAGGTAACGTTGACGGTATCGTTGTTCTACATCCTTTAAACCATGAAACTTTTCCGGTAACGGTCTAAGAGATTTAGTTAATAGCTCAAATTTATCAGCTTTTACAGATAATTCCCCAACGTTGGTTTTAAAAACTATTCCCGTTACTCCAACAATATCTCCTAAATCGACGGTATTAAAAAGTTCATATGCTTCTTCACCAATTTTATCTTTTCTAACATACAGTTGAATCTGGCCACTTAGATCTTGGATATGAGTAAAGCCAGCCTTACCTTTTCCGCGCTTAGTCATGACACGGCCAGCAATAGTAGTTTCTATTTTCTTTTCCTCTAATTCTTCTTTTGAAAGTTGTTCGTATGCTACCTGTAGTTCTTCAGCTAGATGCGTTCTTTCGAATTTGTCTCCGAATGGGTCTATGCCTTTTCCTTGATAAGCTTGCAATTTGTCTCTACGGACACGCATATGCTCATTTAATTCTTCACTCATTTTTGTCTCACTCCATTTTATTAAATTTTTCTAGATATATGTAAAGACTTCAAAAAGTTAATTCACTAATAACTCAACAAATACTTTCATTATTAAAAAGCTGCCAGTTGAGTACTGGCAGCATCACACATATGGTTTAGTATAGAAAACGAGATGCAACGTGTCAATGTTAAACCCTTAAGAAATACGTTCTTGAAGCTGTTCTACATAATTATATAGAATTTATTCTAAACCTTGACGAATTCAACGTGATTCAATTGACTTCTCACTTCTCCAAATCTTTTATTCCTTTATAATAGCAAGTATTTTTCCCATTACAGAACTGGGTACTTTTGTTCTCTTTAATAAGAACCGGTTCCTTAAGATCTGTTTTTGCTATTTTAGAAAAATCAATATCTCCATCGTCTAGTACAGGTATCTAAGAGACTCTTCACCTGATTAAGTATATCCCAATATGTGCAACCTACATACATTTGCTAGTCCTCTTACAATTATGCTTTATTCTCTAGCTCTTCAATGGATACATTTAAAACTTCTGCAATGCTGTTTATTAATTCATCAGACGGAACGCGATTACCACGTTCTACCTCACCCATTATCGAAACTGAGATACTTAATGCTCTTGCAAATTCAATTTGAGTATATCCCTTTAATTTACGATAGGCCTTTATTCGCCTTCCCCATTCGATGGCATCCATTTAATTACTCCCTTTTTTTCTTCTGGCGATACCCCATCTAGAATAGAGGACACACTTTTGTTTATCAATGGTATGTTAATCAATGGATTCAACTCATTTAAAGGAATTAACACAAAAGCTCGCTCGTTCATTCTAGGATGAGGTACAGTTAATTGTTCCGTTTTAATATTTTCTTGATTGTAAAGCAAAATGTCAAGGTCTATCGTTCGTGGGCCCCATCTCAACTTTCTTTTTCTACCCAGTTGCAATTCTACAGACTGGCAATATAATAATAAATTAATAGGGTCAAGATTGGTTTCTATTTCCAAAACCATATTTAAAAAATTATCTTGTTCTGTATATCCAACTGGGTCAGTTTCATATACAGACGACTTATTCACCAGTTTAACATCATCTGTTTCTAAATTTTTGATTGCCTGATTTAGATAATGGTCCCTTGGCTTGATATTTGAACCAAGCGCTATATATGCCGTATTCATCATTTTTTCTCCCTATAGATTTCTACAGCTACAGATTGATAATGTCCTGGTATAGGCGGATCGGGTTTATATATTTTAACCGTACAAGCTGTTATTTTATCAAACTCACCCAATAACGCTTCTGCTATATCATCTGCAACAGCCTCTACTAAATTCCTAGCCGCACCTTCAACTATTTCCTTTGTTACTTGAAAAATGCTACCGTAATTAACTGAGTCTGCCATATTGTCGGTCTTTCCAGCTTTATACAAATCAACTGCTAATATTAAATCAACATAAAACCTTTGCCCTAGCTTATTTTCTTCCGGAAATAATCCGTGATAACCATAGAACTCCATCTTATTTAGGTAAATTTTATCCAAGTTACTCGCACCCTTTTCCCATCATAGCATCCATCATCCTAGTCATTCGTACCGTTGATTGTACATTATGTACCCTAACAATATCAACACCTTTTGTTATTCCAAAACAGGTTGTAGCTCCTGTCCCCTCATCCCTTTGATCAACAGGTAAATTTAAAACATTCCCTATCATTCTTTTCCTTGATGTTCCTAATAGCAATGGATAGCCTAATTCTTTTATTTGATCTAGATTCCGCATGACATATAGATTTTCTTCATGTGTTTTTGCAAAACCTATCCCAGGGTCTAAAATAATATTGTTTTGTTCCACCCCCGCATTTATTGCAATTGCAATACTTTCCATAAAATCTGCTTTCATATCATCCATAATAGACGTATAGCTTGTATCTGTTCTGTTATGCATTAAGATAATTGGTACATGAAATGAAGCCGCCACTTCAGCAATCTCCGGTTCCTTCTTTGCACCCCAGATATCATTTATTATCGCAGCTCCAGCTAATACAGCCTGTCTAGCTACTTCTGCTTTATAGGTATCAATAGATATTGGAATATTTATTTTACCATGTAATGCTTTAATAATTGGGAGAACTCGATCGAGCTCCTCTTGTAAAGAAACTGGTTGATGACCCGGGCGTGTTGATTCCCCTCCAACATCAATTATATCCGCACCATCCTTTTCTAAGTGGATTGCCTGTTCTACAGCTGCATCTATCTCATTAAAGTTACCCCCATCAGAAAAGGAATCAGGTGTAACATTTAATATACCCATTACCAACGTTTTCCTATCCAAGTTATAACGTTTTACATTAGTCGTTAACCACTTGTCCATAAGTAACCATCCTTTTTCTTGACCTTTGTCTTACAGTTTAACACTTAGAATTAAGTTGTGTTAAAACTAGCAACAATAATAAAGACGATCTCTTTTTAGCGAGACCGCCCATTAACTATTATTTATTCTTCATCAAATTGATATAGAGGTGTAGACAAGTATCTTTCTCCGTTACTAGGAATAACTGCTAAAACCTTTTTGCCTTTTCCTAGTTTTTTAGCCACTTGTTTCGCTGCATGGATCGCGGCACCTGATGAAACACCACCAAGTACACCTTCGTTTCGTGCTGCTTCACGTGCAGCTGCGTAAGCCTCATCATTACTTACTGTAAGAACTTCATCATAAATTTCGGTATTTAAAACTTTCGGTACAAAACCTGCACCAATTCCTTGAATTTTGTGCGGTCCTGGTTGACCTCCAGATAATATCGCAGATGCTTCCGGCTCTACAGCGTAGATAGTAATGTCTTTATAAGCCTCTTTTAATACTTTTCCAGCTCCTGTAATAGTTCCACCTGTACCAATTCCAGAAATGAATGCATCTAATTGATCACCCATTTGTTCCACAATTTCCTTACCAGTAGTACGAGCATGTACCTCTGGATTTGCTTCATTGTTAAACTGCTGCGGCATAAAGTAGCCATTTTGTTCTTGTAGTTCTTCAGCTTTCTTAATGGCACCTTTCATACCTTCAGCACCCGGAGTAAGCACTAATTCCGCACCATAAGCACGTAGTAAATTACGACGTTCCATACTCATTGTATCAGGCATAACTAGAATCGCTTTATAACCTTTAATTGCAGCTACTAAAGCAATACCAATACCAGTATTACCACTAGTCGGCTCAATGATAGTATCTCCATCCTTTAGTTTACCAGCCTTTTCTGCTGCTTCTACCATAGCAAGGGCAATACGGTCTTTTACAGAGCTACCAGGATTCATATATTCAAGCTTCAAGTAAATTTCAGCATCCTCTGAACCTGCCGTGCGATTTAATTTTACGATTGGGGTATTCCCGATTAATTCAGCAATTGATTGTGCTGCTTTCATGCTATCACTCCTAATCCCTAGTATTTTTGTTGGATTTGTTTGTATTTTCAATTTACTTTATTTAACCATAAAAATCAACCTAAATGGTCGGAATTTTATTACTTTTTTTAATCATATACCCAATTAACTTCGAATTGGTCCCACAATTGGTCAGCATTAACTGAACTCTTTAATTTGTCCAATGCAAGATCACGCCTTATTTGGCTTTTTAGTTCCTCGAAATCAAAGGTCACTGATGGAAGTAATTGGTGGAGATAGATAATAGCAACACCATTTGCAGACAGAAAAGGATCGCTGTAAGATAACTCTTTCATATCACTTGCCTTAGAATAATATTCAGATGGTAATAATTCACTGTCCTCTGTAAAGTACCCTAAATAACCACCTTTTAGCCTAGTGTTTTCATCAATGGAATATTCTTTCGCAAGCGATTCGAAAGATTCACCATTTTCCAACTCGCGAATTAGCTTTTCTGCCGTTTCTTTATCCTTAACTAGAATATGCGAAAGTTGTATGGATTCTTGAAACTGGTATTGGTTTTTATAATGCTCGTAATATTCTTCTATTTCACTATTCGCTATTTCTATGTCCCTCGTAAACAATTCTTCTAAATATAAACGGTAGCGAATATCCTCGGTCCACTTCTTTATATTCCGTTCAATTTCTTCCTTACCTAGAACACCTTTCATGGTTAATAAAAGAGAGATCTCCCGCTCTATTATTTTACTGTTTACTTCTAGGTTTTCATCCTTAGCCAGTTTCGTGACAATATTTTTGTTGATTAACTCCTTTAATGACTGTTTCCCATAGTTTGTTTCCAAGTCCGCTAACCATTGTTCAGAAGAGATTTCACTATTTCCTATTGTTGCTACCGGTTCATCCTCTTTAACATCAACATTTAAAAAACTTAAATTATTAACACTTCTATCCTTCATCCATACTGCTACTGTCAATAAATTCGTTAGTAATAGTATGATGATTACTCCCCATAGAAACTTCCGGGTCATATCATTACTTTCCTCTCCCTATTCTGATTTTAATTCACTTAATTCCTCCACATCGAAGGTATATTTCTCATTACAAAAATGGCACGTTGCCTCAGCACCGTTATCTTCTTGGATCATTAGATCAATTTCTTCATTACCTAAGCTTTTAATAGCTTGGCCGATTCTGTCTTTTGAACAATGACAGTGGTATTCAATTGGCAACTTTTCGTGTATTTTAAGGTTTTCTTCCCCTAGAAGCTTATTTAATATTTCTTCTGGTGAATTACCATCACGTACTAAGCTTGAAATTGGTGGAATATTATTAATTCTATTTTCAATCATTGATATTGTATCATCACTTGCACCAGGCATCACTTGAATAATAAAGCCACCTGACGCCAAAATGGTATGATCTGGATTCACGAGTACCCCTGCCCCAACAGCAGATGGTACCTGTTCTGAGTTAGCAAAGTAGTATGTGAAGTCCTCACTCACTTCTCCTGAAATAATTGGTACCTGGCCAGTAAAGTGCTCTTTTAATCCCAAGTCTTTAACAACACTCAGCGTACCTTGAGTTCCAACAGCTCTTGCTACGTCTAGTTTTCCTTTTTCATTCAAATCAAAATCAACATGAGGATTGGAAATATATCCTCTCACTTCCCCAATCGCATTTCCGTCAGCAACAATTGGTCCAGTTGGCCCATCACCTTCTAATTTAACAGTTAGTTTGTCCTTACCTTTAAGCATAGCTCCCATCATTGCAGTTATGGTAATCGTCCTACCTAAAGCCGCAGATGCCGTTGCCCATGTATCCTGTCTTCTTCTAGCCTCTTCAACTGTATCTGTTGATTGAATGGCATAAGCACGTACAGATCCTTTAAACGCTGTTGCCTTTATTAAGTAATCACCCATGTTGTATTTCGCTCCTTTATTTGTTTGTATTATTTTTTTCATTTTTAGTATAAATCTGATAGAGGCCCTTAAGCGTTAAGGAGGTATCTACAATATCAATTGTTGCAGAATCCTTAGCAATAAGCGTTGATAAGCCACCTGTTGCAATTACCTTTGGGTTATCCGAATACTGCTCTTTTATTCTCCGAACCACTTCGTCAACCTGGCCAACGTATCCAAAGTAAACTCCAGATTGCATCGCCTCGACAGTAGAAGCACCTATCACATTACCTGGGTTTTTTATTTCAATTTTAGGTAGTTTTGCCGCTTTTGAATATAAAGCTTCTAGCGAAACATTAATACCGGGGGCAATTGCTCCACCTACATATTCTGTCTTCTCATTAATATAGCAGTATGTAGTTGCCGTTCCAAAATCTATAATAATTAGTGGACTACCATATTCTTGGATAGCTCCAACTGCATTTACAACTCTATCTGCTCCCAACTCACTCGGATTAGGGTAAAGCATCTTCAGAGAAGAATTAATCGTTTTACTGCCTATAATCATCGGCCTCTTTTTAAAGTATTTTTCTGCCATCCTCTCTAATGCAAACATAATCGGTGGTACAACAGAAGAGATTATAATTCCATCCATATCTGAGAATGTTAATCCATCATGATCCATTAACGATTTAATAAGCATGGCAAATTCATCTTCTGTTTTATAACGATCTGTTTTAATCCGCCACT
The DNA here is from genome assembly GCF_014280935.1 of Aquibacillus kalidii. Lineage (GTDB taxonomy): Bacteria > Bacillota > Bacilli > Bacillales > Amphibacillaceae > Aquibacillus_D > Aquibacillus_D kalidii. The sequence goes on along the minus strand of NZ_JACLZI010000010.1, from coordinate 10,856 downwards.
GGTATGCAAGTTGTCCATCTTTAAATACACCTAAGACTGTATTGGTATTACCTACATCTAAAACAAAAATCATTGCTTATTCACCACTTCTAATTATAATGTGCGCCTGTAATTGTCGTCCTATTACTGATAACTTTTTTCTCATTTAATCCTTTATCAAATCTTATGTATGGTTTAATGAATGACACCTGTAGCTAATTTTACACATTTATCAAATAAAAGCGCAAGTGTACTGATTGTTAAGGATAAACCCACATATAGAAAAAAGCCTTTCTCAAGGAAAGGCTCTTTCTCATTATTCTTTGCTTTTATCTTCATTTGATTCTTCTGTTTTTTCCTCTGACTTCGAGTTTATATTTACTCGAACATCTTTTGAATCAGTTGAAGGATTTTCTTCTGTACTATCCTTGGTACTATCTTGTTTAGTATCTTTACCATCCTGTTCGGATACAACTGGATCAGGAAGTACACCTTCTTCAAACAACGATTTAATTTGTGCTGCATCTAAAGTTTCTACTTCAAGTAAAGTCTGAGCAATTAATTCAAGCTTATCCTTCTTGTCAGTAAGGATTTGCTTTGCTCGCTCGTAGCATTGATTGATAAAGTTTTGAATCTCTTGATCAATCTCATATGCAATTGCATCACTATAGTTTTGTTCATTTTGCATATCTCTGCCAAGAAATACTTGACCTCCGGAACTTCCGAATTGTAATGGTCCGATTTTATCACTCATTCCATATTCGGTTACCATTTTACGAGCAATTCCTGTAGCGCGTTGGAAATCATTGTGAGCTCCAGTACTTACTTCACCAAAGATAACCTCTTCAGCCACACGGCCCCCAAGTAAGCCAGTAATTTTATCTAAGAGTTCTGGTTTAGTCATAAAGTATCTGTCTTCCCTCGGAAGCATAACAGCATAACCACCAGCTTGACCTCTAGGTACAATAGTTACTTTATGTACCATATCCGCATCATCTAATACCATACCAATGACAGTATGCCCACTTTCATGATATGCCACGATGTTACGTTCTTTTTTGGAAATTACCCTACTCTTCTTAGCAGGTCCTGCAATAACACGGTCAATCGCTTCGTCAACATCTTCCATGTCAATCTTCGTTTTATCACTTCTTGCAGCTACTAATGCCGCTTCATTTAATAAATTTTCTAAATCTGCTCCTGAGAATCCAGGTGTACGCATTGCAATAGTTTTTAGGTCTACACTTTCATCTAGAGGTTTATTTCTAGCATGAACTTTTAGAACATCCTCACGACCTTTTAGGTCAGGACGATCAACTGTAATTTGACGGTCAAAACGACCAGGACGTAACAACGCAGGGTCTAGGATATCTGGTCTGTTAGTTGCGGCAATAATAATAATACCTTCATTTTCACCAAAACCATCCATCTCTACAAGTAACTGGTTTAGTGTTTGTTCACGCTCATCGTGTCCACCACCAACACCCGCACCACGCTGTCTACCAACTGCATCAATTTCATCAATAAAGATGATACATGGTGCATTTTTTTTCGCATTTTCGAATAAATCACGAACACGAGATGCACCGACACCGACAAACATCTCTACGAAATCAGAACCACTGATAGAGAAAAACGGTACGCCTGCTTCACCGGCAACAGCTCTTGCTAGTAATGTTTTACCTGTCCCCGGAGGACCAACTAATAAAACACCTTTCGGGATCTTAGCCCCAATTGCAGTAAACTTACGCGGATCCTTTAAGAAGTCAACTACTTCTACTAGTTCTTGCTTCTCTTCATCTGCACCCGCAACATCCTTAAATCTAACCTTCTTTTTCTCTTCACTATACATCTTGGCCTTACTCTTACCAAAGTTCATAACACGGCTTCCGCCACCTTGGGCCTGATTAAGAAGGAAAAAGAATAAGATAAATATAATAACAAACGGTATCATCGTAGTTAAGAATGTTACCCAACCACTTGGTTGTTTCTCTGGTTTTACGTCCACTAATATCTTTTGGCTTTGAGCCGTTTGATAGATATCAGTAACAATAGAATTGTTATTTGGTACGTTAGTTGAAAAAGTAGTACCTTTTTCATCATCTAATTTACCAGTTATAAGATAGACACCATTTGAAGGTCTCATCTCAACAGCAGCAATTTCACCGTTGTTTAACTTCTCAACAAAGTCATTCACTTTAAATTCTTCCGTTTGATTATTCGAGCCATTAAATACTCCAACTACTCCGATTACTACTAGGAATATTAGGAAATAAAATATCACATTCCGAAATATTCGATTCATTGCCTACCTCCTCCCAAACGAGAAAACTATAGTAAATAGTACCATATTAAAAAGGACCATTACAACTAATTGCAATTACCCTTTTAGGATATGTTACAATTCTTCCACTCATTCCACTGAATTAATCTTGTTATTATTCGCCACCATATACTTTAGGCTTTAATACCCCTATATAAGATAGGTTACGGTATTTTTCTTGATAATCTAGACCATACCCAACAACAAATTCGTTTGGAACTTTAAAACCTACAATATCAGCCTTTATATCAACTGTTCGTCCCTCAGGCTTATCTAGTAATGTGACGATTTTAATTGAATTTGCTTTTCTATACTTAAACAAATCAACTAAGTAGCTAAGGGTAAGACCACTGTCTATAATATCTTCTATTATAAGTATGTCTCTTCCTTCTACTTTCGTATTTAGATCCTTTACAATCTTCACTTCGCCTGATGAACGCATCTCACCGCCATAACTTGACACATCCATAAAGTCCATTTCTAAATATGTCTCAGTATGCCTTAGTACATCTGACATAAAAGGCAATGCGCCTTTTAATACACCGATGGCTAAAGGGAATTTACCATCATATTCTTCGGTTAACTGCTTTCCAATTTCTTTACACTTTTGTTCAATTTCTTCTTTAGAAATTAATACTTTTTCAATATCATTGTGCATCCCTTATCCTCCTACATGTTGCCTTTAATGTAATGTAATTGAAGAAAATTACTGCTTGCTATATCTCTATCTGTAACTATTCCCTTTTTTAAACCTATAATCCATACAATATTTCCTTTTTGATCTACAACTATGGGCCAAGTGTCTCGCTGGCTTAAAGGTATCTTCTCATCAATAAAAATATCTTTCACCTTTTTCCTACCATTCAATCCTTTAACTCGGATCTTATCCCCAGGCTTTCTATAACGGATGATTAGAGGAAATGCAAATGTCTCATCAATCGCGAAACTCATTAAATACTTAGTATTCTTATCAGGATTTGATGTGACAGTTGCTGTTAGTTTGGATCCATCTAAAAGCTGACAACTACCTGGCACTTGTAAGGGCAAATGGAATGCTTTCACTTCGCTTTCAAACTTAACAAAGTAAAAATGAACGAAATCGTAAGCTTTACTCATTTTCAACTGACTAGGTAAATCAATCGTAACATTTGGCTTACTATTATGTATTATTTCAAAAAATTGATCCTCATGAACATATGACAATCCATCAGGCATCGTATGGTATAGATAATTTAATATTAGATGAAAGGCTCTTCTTTGTAAAGCAATCGGGTATTTTGAAAAAGGATGAAGATCAAGACTTGCTTCCTTAGTGTCACTCGAAAAAGTAACCGCTTGTTTCAAAACCTTTTCTGCCTCTAAATTTAAGTACAATTCATCATGGGTAATAGTTTGGCTAAGCCTAAATAAATTGCTAATCAAATTTGGATTTTGTTGTTTTAGTAAGGGCAAAACATGTATCCTGTAAAAATTCCGTGTATAACTGTCTTCACTGTTGGAAGGGTCTATTCTTGGTGTTAAATCATTATTCTTACAGTATTCTTCAATAGCAACTCTTGTCACGGAAAGAAATGGGCGAATGATATGTCCGTTAGCAAATTCCCGCTTCATCGGAATACCCTTTAAGCCATCTGGATTGGTTCCTCGCGTTAACCTCATTACTAAAGTTTCAGCTTGATCGTCTCCATGGTGACCTAAGGCTAGATAGTCTGCTTGGAAGACTTCCATTTGTTCACGAAAATATTGATAACGTAATTCTCTAGCAGCTTGTTGAGTTCCTACGCTAGATTCCTTCTTATACGTTTTAACATCTACTTTAGTTTCAACAAATTCAATTTCCCATTGCTTACATATTGATTTAACAAACTCAACATCTTGTTCAGACTCTTTTCCCCTTAATTGGTGATCAACTGATGCAGCAATCAGTCTTAATTCCCACGTTTCCTTAAGCGTATGTAACAAATGAAGGAGTGCTAACGAGTCAGGGCCACCTGATACCCCTACTATTACGGTTGATTTTTTGTGTAATAGCTGATGTTTATAAATAAAGTCGCTAACCTCTTGAATCATGATAGACACTCCAACTACTTATATAGATTTCTTTTTCCTATGTACGATAACTACTTATCCCATTACCTCCCTTATCTTAACAAAAAGGGAGATAATAGGATAGTTTAATTATAGAACTAATTCAAAAATAGATAAAATAGATAGAACACCATGACAACAAGGGTAATTCCAAGACTTTCCAAAATCGGGTGGACACTTTTTTTATTTTGAGTCGCTTGAGGCATTTGTGACCTTTTCTGCGTTACGGGCTGCTTACTACTTACTGGCTTATTAACTTTATCTTTCCTACTATAATTTTCTTTAGAAATTTGTTTCTCCATTAATACATGAGATAAATCTCGTTTCATTTGTTCACTTGTTTGGTATTGACCAGTTAATGCATTTTTTAAAACAGATTCGTATTTTTTCAACTGTGTTGTTTGATTTAGCTTTGTTAATAATGTTCGTTTAGGGGAACTTCCTCGTTCAAAACGTTTTGGATGATAGAAATGGACCATCACCATAGCAAGAGCAAATAAATCATAGCTTGGCTCAGCCTTTCTTGTACCCATGTTCCAATAACCTCTATCAAAGAATTCAGTGTATTCTTTAATAGACCTACCTATTTGGGTAGTTCCCCCTACATCTATCCATCTCATTCTCGCAGGAGGGTATGTCACAATCAAGTTTTCTGTTTTTAAATCACCAAACACCCACCCTTGTTGATGTAAACTTTCTAGATCACCCAATAGTTGTAACATTAAGATACCTAACCATTCTTCACCATGACTTTTCACATAAGTTGACAGCTGCTTTCCACGTAAGTACTCCATTACATAAAAGGAGTATTGAACACCGCTCGGATCCACCCAGTCATCTACATCTAACAAAGAAGGCCCAAGGCGATTTCCCTGGACCTTTTGGAATGTTTTTAAAACATTAACCTCCATTGTTACAGACGAACTTTTTTCACTAATCTTCAATGCCATTTGTTTCCCGTTTGATTCACAAAGATAAACAGATCCTATCGCTCCATGACCTAGCTTACTAATAATTGTATAGTGATGATGGTGCCACTTCCCTCTGACAACCTGACCTCGCCTAAAATCAATAGCCCGCTTCTTCGATGTTTGGTTCATCTTCTCTCATAAAGCTCCTTTTTAAGCTTTTCTTACCAAATTCATACATCGCATCTTTAATTGCTGGGCCAGTAGGGGTAATTCCACCACTAGTTAGTTTAGGAAATACGGAGGATACTGAATCAAGCTTAGATGCCCAATCTGACACTTTATCTATTGCTTTTTTCTTTCCAGGAAATGAGTAAATAGCAAATCTATTTCTGCCAATTCGTGCATTCATACTAACAGATAAATCTATTAATGCTTCACGAACTGTTGGTAATTTATTACTCATACTTGCACTTGTATCTACTAAGACTAATACTTCTAAATCACAGGTTTCACCTAGATCTTCAACCACTTCCATTACTTCTCCTCTTTGTTCAGGAGGCAATTCCTCAAGACTTTGTTTCGAGCCTAGAATCTGCTTCAATTCTTGGTTAACTACACCTTGTAGCGTCTGAGTCATTGCTTGTTTAGTAACCGTTTGGACCGTTTGAGATAATGACTGTTTATAAACAATTTGACTAACACCTTCACCAGACATGGCGATATCTTCTACTTCCTGAAGCCCCATCGGATCCTCACTCCGGTCATCCTCTAATACACCAATAACATTTACTGTGATTCCTTGCTGGGCTGCAAGTGCTGCCACTGCTGAAGGATCTTCTCCCTTGTTAGAACAGCCATCCGTAATTAATAGAATTTGTTTTAATGTACCTTTTTTCATAAGATATTCCTCCTCCTATAAGTCCCAGAGATACAAACCATTTCTTAAACGACTTGCATACTCCACTTCGATATCCTCATTCTCGCCAAAATAGGAGAAAGATATACCTAGAAATCTATCTTACTATTTCCACTAGTATTTCTAGTTTGCCGTCTGATGAAATGTAGGGATTGCCGCCCATTTCGGATTATTTTTTTCTATCTTTGCTACTAAAACAGTCATATCATCATCAATCTCACCATTCTGTGTACGCACTACTTCTTCTAATAAAAGGTCTGCCATATCCTGGGGATCTTCTGTAACCATTTCTTTTATTTTTCTTTTTAGCCACATGTCTACATTCTCTATATTCTTTGGCCCTTCAAAAATGCCATCACTCATCATAATTAAGTAATCGCCAGCCTTTAGTTGTTCATTAACAACTTCAACATCAAACTCTTGAATAATTCCAATTGGCAGATTACTAGCCTCTACTTTAATAATTTTACTTCCTCTTTTAATGAAGCTCGGTGTTGAACCAATTTTCAGGAAACGAACTGCAGCATTGTGCATATCAACCATTGCCAGATCCAATGTAGAAAAGATTTCATCACTTGTTCTTAATGACAAAATAGAGTTAATAGATTTAATGGCTACCTGTTCTTGAATTCCTGATTGTAATATTTGCTGTAACAATCGTAATGTTTCAGTACTTTCTTCATGTGCCCGTTCACCATTTCCCATCCCATCACTAATTGCCATCGCATATTTTCCTGCTCCTAATTCAATGGTGGAATAACTATCGCCAGAGACTAAACCTCCACCTTTAGCTGCATGGGACACTCCTGTTTCAATTACATACTTCCTTGCTGATCCAAAGGATAAATAACAGTAACCATTAGGTATCGGTGATATTTCTTCTTCTTTTACAATAACTGTCTCCTTCAAAATATCTGATAGCATTGGTGCGATCAGCTTTGGACCTTCTCCGTGGTAGTTATAAAAGGATAAATTCATTTCAATATCTATGTTGCCTTTTTCTAGACTATAAATATCTAGTTTTTCTAATTCCATACCCATATGTTTTAAAGCTGCAACGATCTCAACCTCTTGTTGCTCATGATTTTCACGCTCTTTCAAAATCTCCTTAGCAAAGTCACCCATTACCTCCGATACACCTGATAGTTGATCCGCGACAAATTGTCTAGATTCTGTGACTTGCTTCTTTAACTTGCGGTTTGCTTCGAAAAAGGATAGTTCCTGATTCATTGTATCGATTACTTTTTTAGACTTGACACAGTGGTTTTCAAAGTTACTTTGAAGAATCTTATTCGGATGTTGGCCCTCTCCCAATTCTTCTTTAAGGTCTGTCATTAGCTCATATGTCTTATCAAATTGTTGGGCCCAACACCATTCTTTTTTAAAACAAGTTTGACAAGTTTTTTCCGTTACATTACTTAAAAAGTAGTCTGTCTCTTTATCATTACCTTCTTCCAATACATTCTTTTGTTCCAAAGTAAAACTCTTTGATAATGCCTGGAACACGTTAGAGAACTGTTCCACACCATTAGCCGTTACATCACGAACTTTTTGTAAATATTGTTCTTGTTCCTTTGAGTGTTCAATTGTCCCAGGGATGTACCTGGATATTTTCTTTATCCAACTTTCTGGAGTACAGAAAAATAGGATAATCGCAATTCCCGACTCTAACATGGATGGCATTAAAGCATCTATTCCTTTACCATAAATACCGATCAATAGAGTCCCTACTAGTAGTCCTAAACCGACCCCTATTTTCTTACCGTCTTTTAACAAACCGCCTAGTAGTCCTGAAAATGCTAGTAGACTCATTTGGTAAAGACTTGCTACATTGGCGAGGCTTAAGATTAACCCTGCTACTACTCCAACTGTGGATCCAATTGCAGCTCCACCAACATAGGACAACCACAATACAAGATATCTTGATGAAATTTGCTCCATTGATGCTCCCTGTATCTCCCAGCCAATCGTTCCGGTCAAAACAGAAGCAAGTAGAATGATCATGCAAACAATTTCTTCATTTTTTAACGTTGGTTTATATCTTTTTGGTGATAATAACGGAATACTTTGCATAAATATAAGTACTAAGACAGAGCTAAGTACTCCCTCAACCGCTGCCAACATCCACTCGTATGAGGTTAACTGTTCAAATAATGAATAGTATAAAACTCTTGGTAAAACACTTGAGAAGAATACTAGTATTGGTATTATTTTTTGCTGATGATTCATATGCTTTAACAAGGATGCAAAGAATACAAACACTACCATTGCAGTAACTGCATATAAACCATGTTCAAGGCTTAATGTTAGTGCACCTGCAACGGTAGCAAGTATTAACTTAAATGACTTATCTTTGCGCATGAACCAGACAGAAGCTAAAAAAGCTAGTCCAAATGGAGCTAGAGATGAAAGCACAATAGCTCGTCCAAGTAAAAAGCCGACAATAAATAATAACCAACCTTTTTCAAGGAAAATATACTTTGCTTTCTGCCCTATATTATGTCTCCACGACTCAACAAGTTTTCGATTATGAAGTCCAATTGATTTGGATTCGTTCCCAGTAGCTGAATCCATCATTCTACACCACTCCTTCTTGCTGTCTATTAAAACACACCTCTACTTAATATTTTGTCAAAACAACAGAAGTGTCGTTCAAAAATGTTCGACTTCATTCTAGGTTCGTGCACCCTTTTCAACATAAAAACTACCTTTCTTCCCCTGTTCATGTCGATTGATAAATCCTTTCACCCTGACCTTTACTTAGTAAAACTAGTGGTCTATCATATGAAAACAGTGGGTTTTTAACGGTTCACAATAGATAAAGTTTTTTGACGAAACATAGAGTTAAAAACTTTATAGTCGAATGATAGATTATGGAGACAGATATAATTTTTTATGAGAAGGCAAGAACGAAAGTGCAGAACGCCACTTTGCGACGTATGGGCGGGGCTGATTTAATAAATTTCTATACTAAAAAAGCTGATTTCATTTAAGGAATCAGCTTTTTACTATAGAACTATAATTTTTAACTGCACGGCATACTCGAAGATAATAGCTTTCATAATGTGGTACTAAATCACTTTTGCTAACCTTAAAACTAACAGACGTCTTGTTCCCATTAATTGAAGTGAACCCAGTCGCATCTATATGGTTATACTTGTTATCTACTAGGAGTAGTAAATCCTCTACATTTATTTTAACTAGACCAGTTAATTCCTCCTCTTGAATTGCAAAATCCGTTAGTTTCTTTGAGGTTTTATATAAAAAGACATGACAAAACTCTTTATCAATAAAATCTGCACCTACTAATTCTTCGCGAATTACTCCTATTGAGGTAAGTTCACTAAATGGTACAGCTATTCCAAGTTCCTCTTCAAGCTCCCTTACTCCATCTTCTGGTCCCTCTCCTGCCAATAAATGGCCAGCTGCTGAAATATCTAGTAAGTTTGCAAATGTATCTTTTTGCTCATGTCTTTTCTGAAATACTAAATAACTTTGACCGTATTCCTCTATTATGATCCAACAATGAAATGTTTGATGCCATAATCCTTTTTTATGTACTTCTTCTCTACTTGCAGTGCCCATCGCTACAAAGTCATGATCAAAGATAGCAAGGTTCTCTTTCAATATACTTCCTCCTATTCTTTTATCTGGTTTAGGTGACCTACTTGATTATAGTTATGAATCTTCCACTTTTCCTCCATATACTGGACATTGCTGATGCAAGCATTCAATAGCTGCGTCTTACCAACACCAATTTCACCATCTGACATAACGGAAAGGATAGCATTTATTACTGCACCATGAGCAACTAAGAGAATTTTTTTGTTTGGGTATGTAAGGTTTATCTTTTCCATGCCACCCATTACTCTATCTGTTAGGGCACTTCTCGTTTCCATACCTGGATAGTTACCATCTGGATACTGCTCATTTCTTTCTTCAAGCGTTAACCCCTCTGCATCACCAAAGGACCTTTCCTTGAAGTCTTCCATTAAGACTAAGTCAATTCCTAGACCTTGATTAATAATCTCAGCAGTCCTCTTAGCTCGTTCTAAAGGGCTTGCAATTATTAAATCCCAATCTCCTCCTTTAAAGTAATCTCTACATTGACTAGCCTGTTTGATCCCAACCTGATTAAGCGGTATATCGGTCTTTCCTTGCAACTTTCCCAAGTAGTTCCAATCGGTTTGTCCGTGTCTAATTAGACAGATCATATTTCCACCCCTACCATTTTATTATTACTATCCTACCATTTTTTGGAGTATGTGACATATTAGTGTATTACGATATTCAGGTTAAAATTACTTATAATTAATATTGACACACTTAGCAACCTATTGTAATATATCAATTGTGACTCTTTAACTTAATAAAATATTATGGCGGCGTAGCTCAGCTGGCGAGAGCGTACGGTTCATACCCGTGAGGTCGTGGGTTCGATCCCCTCCGCCGCTACTAACGATAAAAGCAGTTCCTCTTCAGGAATTGCTTTTTTCTATTTACATAAAACCTTTTTGCTATTTGTCACAATCAAAACTGTGTAATTGAGATAAAATCTGCAGTAACTTCTTATTTTTTGATTAGTTGAGTGCAAATCCGACGCTGCGGAAAAACACTCGCTTTCCGTGGGGAACGCTTC
>NZ_JACLZI010000009.1 GCF_014280935.1 Aquibacillus kalidii | reverse complement strand
GATCAAACTCTCCATAAAGTGTTTGCTTGCTCTAAAACTTGACTAGCTTGTCTTACTTGACATACTGATTGTTTTGTTCAGTTTTCAAAGATCAACTATTTAACTGTCATATGCGACAGTAATTAAATATTAACATCGTTGACGATTTATGTCAATTCCAATTACTGGCTATCAAATTTCGTCTTTGCTAGCTTGCAATGACGTGACAGTAATATACATATTACACTGATAAATGTTATAAGTCAACAGAATACCTAATACTCATCACTGGTAGTTTATACCACATACTCAATAGTAAGTTATACTTCTTTTTACTAACTTGTTAATCTTCTAAATAAAGAGAAAAGATCCTTTCAGTTAACTGAAAGGATCTTCCTTTTTAATTAGCTACAATATTTACTAGCTTACCAGGAACAGCAATTACCTTACGAATGGTCTTACCTTCTAATCTTTCTTTTATATCATCATTTTCAAGTGCTTGCTTTTCCAAGTCTTCTTTGGTTGCATTTTTATCTACCATCATTTTAGCCCTTACTTTTCCCATGACCTGAATCACAATTTCCACTTCATTTTCTACTAGCTTAGCTTCATCATAAGCCGGCCATGCTTGATAAGCAATTGATTCATCAAAGCCTAGTTTTTCCCATAATTCTTCGGCAAGGTGCGGAGCAACAGGGGAGAGTACTTTTATAAACCCTTCTACATAATCCTTGGACATCTCTTCTACTTTATATGCCTCATTAATAAACACCATCATTTGTGAAATTCCAGTATTAAAACGAAGATCCTCAAAGTTCTCGGTAACCTTTTTGATTGTCTCGTGATATACCTTTTCTAACTCATCATTAGTTACACTATCAACAACTTTGGAAGTTAACGTACCTTCATCGTTAACAAATAAACGCCAAACTCTATCTAAGAATCTACGCGCACCATCGAGACCATTTGTAGACCATGCAATTGAAGCATCTAATGGACCCATGAACATTTCATAAAGTCTTAAAGTATCCGCTCCGTGACTTTCTACAATTTCATCTGGATTAACGACGTTGCCTTTAGATTTACTCATCTTTTCATTATTTTCTCCAAGTATCATACCCTGGTTAAACAATTTTTGGAACGGTTCTTTCGTAGGTACAACCCCTATATCATATAGGAATTTATGCCAAAAACGAGCATATAGTAGATGTAGCACCGCGTGCTCAGCACCACCGATATAAACATCAACTGGTAACCATTTTTTCAAATGATCATAATCAGCTAGTTTCTCTGTATTATCAGGATCAATAAAACGTAAGAAATACCAACAGCTTCCTGCCCATTGTGGCATTGTATTCGTTTCTCTGCGTCCTTTTTTACCCGTGACAGGATCAATAACGTTAACCCAGTCTTCAATATTTGCTAACGGAGACTCTCCAGTGCCTGATGGTTTAATCTCGGTAGTTTTCGGTAGTACAAGCGGAAGCTCACTTTCATTTACACCCGAAGTTGTACCATCCTCCCAATGAATAACAGGAATTGGTTCTCCCCAATATCGTTGACGACTGAATAACCAATCTCTTAAGCGATACGTTACTTTCTTCTCTCCACTGCCATTTTCAACTAGCCATTCTATTGCTTTTTCAATTGCTTCCTCTTTATTCAGTCCATCCAAAAAACCAGAGTTTATGTGTTTCCCGTCTTCTGTATAGGCTTCTTTTTCAACGTCTCCACCTTCTACAACAGGGATAATGTCAAGTTCAAATTTCTTCGCAAATTCATAGTCACGCTCATCATGAGCTGGAACAGCCATTATAGCACCTGATCCATAACTCATTAATACATAATCAGCAACCCAGATTGGTAGCTTCTGGTTGTTTATCGGATTAACAGCGTATGCTCCAGTAAATACACCTGTTTTATCCTTTGCTAAATCTGTACGCTCTAGGTCACTTTTTGTATTTACTTCATCTATATATTTTGATACTACTTCTTTTTGACTAGAAGTAACGATTTTATTTACTAATGGGTGTTCGGGAGCCAAAACGGCATAGGTTGCTCCAAATAGTGTATCTGGTCTTGTAGTGAACACTGTAAACGTATCTTCATATCCTTCAATTCCAAAGTTTACTTCTGCACCTTCAGATCGACCAATCCAATTGCGCTGCATATCTTTAATACTTTCAGGCCAATCAAGTTCCTCAAGATCTTCTAGTAAGCGATCTGCGTATGCTGTAATCTTTAACATCCACTGTTTCATAGGCTTTCTAATTACCGGGTGCCCACCACGCTCACTTTTTCCGTCAATTACTTCTTCATTTGCCAATACAGTTCCTAATGCAGGACACCAGTTTACAGCTACTTCGTCAACATAAGCCAACCCTTTTTCATATAGTTTTAAAAAGATCCACTGTGTCCACTTATAATAGTTTGGATCAGTTGTATTAATTTCACGATCCCAATCATAAGAAAAACCAAGTTCTTGAATTTGACGCTTGAACGTCTCAATATTATGCTTAGTGAATTCTGCAGGATCATTCCCTGTATCTAACGCATATTGTTCAGCAGGAAGACCGAATGCATCCCATCCCATCGGATGTAACACTTCGTACCCTTGCATACGCTTCATTCTAGACAGAATATCTGTAGCCGTATATCCTTCAGGGTGTCCTACGTGTAATCCAGCACCAGATGGATATGGGAACATATCTAAAACATAAAACTTTTCCTTATTTGTTTCTGTATTTGCTTTAAACGTCTTATTTTCTAACCAATACTTCCGCCACTTCGCTTCAATATTATTGTGATTAAATGACATCTATTACGCCTCCTTATAGTGAATAATAACAGAACATTAGTTCTAATTGTATGAAAAATAGCCCTAATCCCAAAATGGGACGAGAGCTATTCCCGCGGTACCACCCAACATTAGCGCAAAATAATTTGCACCCGCTTGATTCCTTAACGCGGAATACGGCAGAAGCTACTTAACAAGTTCACATCTGCAACATCAAAGGCGAGTTCATAAAGTTTAGGAACAGCTTCCACCTACCGCTGTCTCTCTTGAACCTAAATCTTTATTACTATTCCTTCTCATAGTCGATCGATAGTTATTGTATTCGTATTGTAAATAAAGAGCCTCTCTTTGTCAAGGCTTGCCACGTCGCGCACAATATCACCATTACAGGCTGATTTATTTCTTATACTTCAAACTTCGTAATTGAAGCATTTAATTCATCTGTTAGTTTACGTAATTCAGTTACCTTTTGTGACATTGTGTTTACAGCCTTCAATTGACCGTCTACTGAAGCTGAAATCTCTTCATTACCAGCTGCTGACTCTTCTACTACAGCACTGATACTTTCTACATTTTCTAATACATTTGATCCTAGTTGCTTAGAACTTTCCATCCCATTAAGTAATCGTTCTAACTCACTACTTATAGCAGACACCTTTTCGTCAATATTCTCGAATGATTCAGTGGTCGTAGTCATTGACTTTTGTTCCTCTTCCACAATTGTAACACCACGTTCTACTGCAGTTGTCACCTCATTAATACCATTTTGTATGGAAGACACCATCTCGAATATTTGGCTAGTAGCATCTGACGTTTCTTCTGCAAGTTTCCTTACTTCATCTGCCACTACTGCGAATCCTTTGCCTGCCTCTCCCGCTCGTGCTGCTTCTATCGCTGCATTAAGTGCTAAAAGGTTAGTCTGGTTAGCAATATTTGCAACGGAATTGGCCATAACTTCAATCTTATTTGTATATTCAATAAACGTTTTCGTGGATTTATCGATTAGCTTAGTTGTTTCTGTATTCTCTTGAATTAATAAACGCTGTTTCTCAATAGCTTGTTGCCCTAATTTAACTGCGTCAATCGCCTCACTTCCATAGGAAACAGATTGCTTAGTCGCTTGTACGTTCCCACCAATTTCTTTATCCATTTGCTCGATTAATACTACTGCATCTTGCAAATCTTCTGAGATAGTTTGGGAGCCTGCTGCTAATTCATCCGTTGAAACAGCTACCTGTTGGTTTATTTCTGTTAATTGCTTATTCTCATCTTCAATTGTTACAGCAAAGTTTTCTACTTCTTTACTTACACTACCAATCGATAGTAATAATCCTCGTAACTGACTAACCATCTCGGTAAATGAATTATTTAAAGAACCTAATTCATCATTCTTGTTATAGGCAATTTTGTTTACTAGTAAATTACCTGCTGCTACTTCTTCTGCTTGTGTTGCCAATTGCTTTAATGATTTTGTGATCGGGCTTGTTATTCGGTTTGAAACAACTAACGCCAGAACAATAAGAATCAACACACCTATTACGGAAGAGATAATTATATTATGAACACGCTGCTTGAGGTTATCTTGAACCACTTCATACTGATTGTTCTCGATCATGTTAAGCATGAATACGTCATTGATAAATCCGTTAATACGAACAGATTGTCTTTTTGCTTCTGCTAAGTCTCTTGTATCTAACGCTTTTGCAGTTGCTTCTTTCCAGTCCTCATACTTAGTCGTTATGTTATTTAAGTAGTGCTTGCTTTCTTTATAGGATACTTCTTTTTGTACCTGACTTAATAACTGATCTGCTTGTTTGATTGAGTTTGTTGTTTCATTTTTTAATGAGTCAGCACCTGATAAGGAATAATTACTTAAACTTTGCTGAGCTGAATGTAATTCTGATTGAAACTTTTCGATATTAAGTAGTAAACTAACTTGATCCTGGCTAGAGGATTGAATACTTAACATATTAAAAATAATAAATGCAATAATAGCACTAGCCAATACTACGATACTTATCGTATTCGCTAATAATTTTTTCTTAATTGACATAGTATCCCCCTATTCCTTCGTCACTAACATTTCTTTAGCTTTTTCTAGCTGTTCATGGATCGTTGGTGGATACTGGTGAACGCGCAAAGGTGCAAGTCCAACACCTTTATTGTCTATTCCAAAATCCATATTTCCTGATTGAATCTTTCCATTATTAACTAATTGTTCTGCAATGTTAAATATAGCAACATCTATATTTTTCATAACAGAAGTGATAACTGCTTTTTCAGCATAAAAATATTGATCTGTATCAACACCAATTGCATAAACTCCGTTGTGCTGTGCTTCCTTTAAAACACCAACACCCGTAAACCCTGCTGCAGCAAATAAAACATCTGCACCATCATTTATCATTGACTTTGCTATTTCTCCACCAAGTTTATCATCGCCATAGTTATTAGCATATTGCGATAAAATTTTAATATCCGGGTTTACTGATTTTGCACCATCTATATAACCATTGGCGAAATCGTTTATTATCGGGACATCTTCCCCACCAATAAATCCGAGTGTATTCGATTTAGTTGTCAATGCGGCAACTACGCCTGCTAGATAGCTTCCTTGACCAGCCTTAAAGTTTACAGAAGTTACATTTTCCAAGCTAGATGTCGAATCGATCAAGACAAATTGTTGATCCGGATACTCTTTCGCTACTTTTTCAAGATCAGTCTGAACCATATATCCTAAACCGATAATTACGTCATTATCCTGTTCGATTAATTCCTTCAACCCTTGCTCATATGTTTCTGAATCCCCCAACTCTCGATAATCAAAAACAATACCTAAATCGTCTCGAGCATGGATTAGTCCTTCAAAAGCAAGGTCACTAAAGGATTGGTCACCTAAACCAACGTCTGATAGCATGATTCCAATCTTCACCTTATCGTCGATGACACTTTTTGACTCTGCTTGTGAACAACCACTTAAGGCTACTGCAAACAAAATAAATAGAACAATCTTCTTGATGCTCATATAATAACTCTCCCTTGTAAGATAGTACTTAAACTACCTATCGGCATAATGATTGTTATTTTTAACGTTATTAAATAAGTCGAAATAGTCAGAAATTTGCCGAATATTAAAAATCCCCACCAGTGATGGTGAGGATTAACTAAATTTATTCTACATCATTTATTTGTATATGATCTAGAATCATATCATTCATGTAGTTACTTACAGCCATGTGCGTACGATGAAGTTGGTCGCGTTGTTCATGACTGGCACTGTTTTTCATTTGTTGAATTTCTGCCTCTATATCCCCAAGCTTTCGTTGTACTTCTGAGTAGGCACTATCGACTTCATTCCCATTTCTATTTGTAATCGATAATTGCTGTTCGGCCTCAGTAATGCACTGATTTGCTCTTTGAATTAGATTATCAACTGATTCTCTAGTAGCCATTTGTGATCACCTCATTTATAAGATGTTCTAATATGTTTCACTTAATTCATGGAAGATGTTAGACCGCTCATTGTCTTTCTATCACAACCTTATCATGCTACAATTAATTCATAATTTTAAATACAAGGAGTCTTCTCATGAATAATCCATTCCCTTATTCCTTTGATCAAAAAAGATATCATTCTTGGAATTATCATTTAAAAAACACATTTGGACATAAAGTTTTTAAAGTTGCCTTAGATGGTGGATTTGATTGCCCTAATAGGGATGGTACAGTTGCACATGGTGGTTGTACCTTCTGTTCTGCGTCTGGTAGTGGCGATTTTGCTGGTGATCGGGTAGACGATTTAGTAACACAATTTAAACAGATCAAGCAAAAGATGCACCAAAAGTGGAAAGACGGGAAATATATGGCCTATTTCCAAGCTTACACTAATACACATGCACCAGTAGAAGAATTAAGAGATAAATTTGAATCTGTTTTAAATCAGGAAGGTGTCGTAGGAATTTCAATTGCAACACGACCTGACTGCTTACCAGATGATGTAGTGGATTATTTAGCTGAGCTCAATCAGAGAACATATCTATGGGTTGAGCTAGGTTTACAGACTGTCCACCAACAAACTTCTGACTTAATTAACCGCGCACATGACTTGAACTGTTACTTAGAAGGTGTTCAAAAACTAAGAAAACATGGTATTAGAATCTGTTCCCATATTATTAACGGACTACCTGGAGAAGATTACAATATGATGATGGATACAGCTAAAGCTGTATCCAAAATGGATGTACAAGGAATTAAGATCCATTTACTCCACTTATTAAAAGGGACAGCAATGGTTAAACAATACGAAAAAGGATTAGTTCAATTTCTTTCAAAAGATGAGTATATAAACCTTGTCGTCGATCAATTAGAACTACTACCAAAGGAAGTGATCATTCACCGAATTACAGGTGATGGTCCTCCAGACTTATTAATAGGCCCTATGTGGAGTTTAAATAAATGGGACGTTCTAAATGCAATCGACCAAGAACTTGAAAAACGGAATAGCTGGCAGGGCAAATATTATAACGTAAAGGAACAGATACGATGTTAAAGCGAGTCATTTCCTACGCACATGAACTAATGGAAACGACAGTTAATCCTGGAGAAACAGTAGTAGATGGAACATGTGGAAATGGAAAAGATACTTTATTCTTAGGTAAATTAGTTGGTCAAACTGGACATGTAGTAGGCTTTGATATACAAGCTGACGCAATTGCAAATACAAAAGCTCTCCTCGAGCAAGAAGAAGTAAAGAATGCTCATGTTATCCATGATGGGCATGAGCATGTAGAGCATTACTTTAAGAAATATAAAGTGGAATCAATTGGTGGGGCCATTTTCAATCTCGGCTACCTTCCTGGAAGTGATAAGTCAGTTATTACTACTCCTACCACAACTATTCAAGCAATTGATACATTAGTTGCCTATTTAAAAAAAGGCGGGCTAATTGTACTGGTAGTCTATCATGGACATCCAGGCGGAGACACCGAGAGAGATGCACTATTTAATCACTTAAGTAAATTAGAACAACGCCAATTTAATGTTTTACAATACGGATTTATTAACCAGAAAAACAGTCCACCATTTATTTTAGCTATCGAAAAAAAGTAGCATTACTTATTGAAAAGGAGTTCTCCATTATTAGAGGACTCCTTTTCTTTTAAGCTTATTATAAACACGAACATTTAAATGAAAAAATTTAGATTTAGGGCCGCTCCCTTGAATTAATGTCCTTGTTACTTCTTTCCCACTGTTTAATGACTTCACCTTAGGGTCTGCTAAATAAAGTCCAACTAAACCGTGGTGAACCATTTCATGGAAATGTTTGTGTGGAAGTAATTGAATACTTCGATTTGTTTCCTTAATAAAGTATAATAGCCTGTTCTTCAAATGAGAAATATCCTCATAATAATTACAAAAGTTCAAATCTCCTTCTAGTAAATCTTCTTCTTGATCGATGTAGTAGTCCAATAAGATATGTAATCCTTGCATATAAGGAAAATAACTATTATAGATACTTTTTGCCAAAGATTCAGTCATCGTGAGCCCCATAGCATATGAAACCAAGCAAAAGATACCTAGTGTAGAACCACTTGATGCAGAAAATTCATACCAACTTAATGTTGGCCACCTCTCTTGAAATTCACTAAACCATTTCTCAAGCCTAGGAATTCTTTCCTCTTTTTTTACATGTTTATGTACTTGTAAATCCCCATATAAGGATTCTAATTGTAGGAGATACGGTTTTATATGGTGATAACCCGGTAAATCACGAATACAATTTTGACACGTTCTCACCAAGTCAGCCAAGTAACCTCCGTCATTTTGTTCATCACGGTACTTATAGTATGGCTGAATGTCTTTTCCCGGTGTTAATGCATCCTCCATAGACTGGTGTAACATTCTAAAGTCTGTAGGATCAAGCGACGTGCTACGATCACATAAATTGTCTAAATAGTCACTTATAGTTTGATATGCAACGATAAAGGTTATTGCCTTCTGCCAACTATCACCAGCCAAAATGCTATAGACGCCTCCACCTTGACAGTGAAACTTTTTGGCTTCTATGCTGGCCAAAGCTTGTTTTCTAAACTCTTCATTAGGAATTGACTCAGCTCGTCCTTTCCAATAACTCAATTCTCTTTTCACTTGCGGAAATATTTTTCGATAAACAGAGCTCATCAAAAATGGCGCTGTCTTTGGTATCGTATAGCCCAATCTGTTCCCCTCATTTCTGTTCGTGCTGTTAACTCTAACATAATTAGTATATGGTATTATTTACTATATCACCATATTTTGAAAGGAGTTTCAAATGATATACGAATATAAAGGTAAAAAACCAATTATTGACCCTAATGCCTATATTGCTGATGATGTAGTGATTACTGGCGATGTTACGATTGAAGAAGATGCAAGTATATGGTTTAAAACAGTGATTAGAGGGGACGTAGCTCCTGTAGTCATCGGTAAAAGAAGTAACGTCCAAGATTTATCTTTATTACATCAAAGCCCTAATATGCCATTAATCATTGAAGACGATGTAACTATTGGTCATCAAGTTACGCTCCATTCCGCGATTATTAGAAAAAAAGCTTTAGTTGGTATGGGCTCGATTGTTCTCGATGGAGCTGAAATTGGAGAACAGGCCTTTTTAGGTGCTGGCAGTCTTGTACCGCCCGGAAAGAAAATTCCACCAAGAACGCTCGCATTTGGCAGACCAGCTAAAGTTGTTCGAGAATTAACCGATAAAGATATTGAAGAGATGGAAAGAATAAAGCAATCCTATATCGAAAAAGGACAGTATTACAAAACAATAAAACCAGAAAATTAAATATTATAAAGCACTTTTCATGATACAGTTACTTTTGACACAATTTCCATAGACTCTGCAGTACGAAATTAGTTGCCGCTGCGGAAATTCACTACACTCAGAGCATATAATTTCAGTATTATTAATGCGTAATTAAATCCATTTTTCTGCGATAGGTAATCATAGCAAAAAGTAACAATATAATAGTTGATACTTGCTTTGGAATTAGGAATCATATGATAATTAGTAATTACTGTTCTTAGAGTAAGAAATCTATCATAAGTGTAGGCAGAATACGGAGACTCCACTGGGAACAGCACGAGTCCGAAGATCCCGGAAGAGCGTTCTTTGCTCTGAGGAAGCTGAGGCCGTGCCCACGGAAAGCGGAGTATTCTGCCGAAACGAGTTCAAACACACATCCAAAGGTTACTAGTGATTTTATCTCAAATACACAATTAAAAGTTTTCCAATGATCTACATTGAAGGAATATTTCACACCTTATGATTTATCGTTCAATGCGTTATTCTAGGAGTAGGAGGTGCCACCATGTTGTTTTATATATTTGGCCTTTGTCTAACAATGGCTATCATATTGCTTGTCTTTCAATCAAAGGCACCTAAACACATATATCGATACGTCATGCTTATATATGCATTTCTATTTGGACTATCAAGTGTGGTGGTTGCGCTGTTCCTAATGAATACGCACAAAAATGAAATTTATAATTGGTTCAAGTCCCACAGTACTGAGAGCTACGCTTTGGCAGAAGAACTCCCTTCTCCAGCCTTGGAACCAGTATTTCCACTCGTTGAACAAATCCAAATGCGAGAATCTGTCCGATTAGATGCACCACTAATCGGACAATACCCTGAATTACCTCGTGGTTGTGAAGTAACTAGCTTAGCTATGCTGTTACAATATTATAATATTGACGTTGATAAGATGGAATTGGCTAAAGAAGTTACAAAAGATCCAACAAAGTACAAGCGGACTGAGGATGGTATATATTTCGGAAATCCATCGAGGGGATTTGTCGGTGATATGTATTCCTTCACAAAACCTGGTTTAGGAGTGTACCATAAGCCAATTGCTGAACTGGCTAAACAGTATGTAGGTGACGATGTTTTAGATTTTAGCGGAGAATCCTTTTATCAAATCCTTATGCACCTAAACCAAGATCGTCCAGTCTGGGTTATTACTAATACAACGTATAAAAAATTGCCAGAGGAACAGTTCTCCACTTGGCAAACGGCGGATGGTCCGATTAAAGTTACAAAGAAGGAGCATTCCGTTTTAGTTACGGGCTTCGATAAAGACTACATTTATTTTAATGATCCTATCAAAAAAGACATAAGAAAAGCACCCATAAAGGACTTCCAAGAAGCATGGGTGCAAATGGGACAGCAAGCTATTACGGTTGTTAAACCGTAAGCTTGCTTTTTGTTTTATCTTCTTCCCTTAACTCTTCAAACGAAAATTTTCTCTCCACAAAAATTTGATGCCACAGCATGAACATCAACACTGTCCATATTTTTCTACTATAGTCACCTTTACCTTGGCGGTGCGCTTCTAACAAGTTTGCCACGTAATCCTTATGAAGGAGATGGTCTGTTTCACTTTCTCTTATTAAGGTTGTTGCCCAGTCATAAAGCTCTTCTTTCAACCAATGGCGCATTGGTACTGGGAAACCTAATTTTTTACGATCTAATACGTGATCTGGAACAATACCTCTAGCAGCTTCTCTTAATATCGCTTTCGTTGTTCCATTTGCTATTTTTAAATCCACTGGAATCTCATTAGCAACACGGAATACTTCTTTATCCAAGAATGGTACACGTAATTCCAATGAATGTGCCATTGTCATTCTATCTGCCTTCAGTAAAATATCACCACGCATCCACGTATGAATATCAATATACTGCATTTGATTCACAGGATGATCGTGCTTTACATTATTGTATAAAGGCTCTGTAATTTGTTGATAAGTCAAATTCGGATGATACGCTTTTAATAATTCACGTTTTTCAACATCCTCAAACATTTTTGCGTTACCAATATAACGATCCTTTAACGGAGTTGTTCCACGTTCTAAAAAGCTCTTTCCTCTAACACCTTCCGGTAGGACAGCAGCAACGCGTGATAGCAGTCCTTTCGCTGGTGTTGGAATAGATTGGAACATTTTTAACGATTCTGGTTCGCGATAGATGTTATAGCCACCAAAGAGCTCATCTGAACCTTCACCTGACAGTACAACCGTTACATGTTTATTCGCTTCTCTTGCTACAAAGTATAACGGAACACAAGCTGGGTCTGCTAAAGGGTCATCCATATGCCACATGATTTTAGGCAGTTTTTCTACATATTCTTGTGGTGTAATCATATAGGAGATATTTTCTACACCTAGCTTATCTGCTGTTTCTTTCGCTACATCAACCTCAGAGTATCCATCTCGCTCAAATCCTACAGAAAAAGTTTTTAAATTGGGATTGAATTCTTTCGCAATTGCAACGATCAACGATGAATCAATGCCTCCAGATAGGAAAGAACCTACTGGAACATCACTACGCATATGAACATTAACTGAATCATACATAACATCTTGAATTCGTTTAATCCAAGCTTGTTTATCCATTAATACCGGGTTAAATGTTGCATGCCAATAACGAGTAAATTCAATTGCTTCCCCTGGCTTTTTAACGAAGTAATGACCAGGTTCCACTTTATAAATTCCTTCTGTCATAGTTAACGGCTCTGGTGCAAATTGAAAGCTTAAATATTGTTGTAGTGCTTTAGTATTAACTTGTTCTGTCTCATCAAAAGTTAAACTTTTCTTTTCTGAGCCAAAATACGTTCCTTGTTCTGTTTCTCTATAGAATAATGGTTTAATACCAAATGGATCTCGCAATCCATATAGTACTTCCTCGTTTTTATCCCAAATTAGGATAGCGAACATTCCTCTAAGCTCTTTAAATGCATCTGTGCCATATTCAGTAAACATAGCAATAATTACTTCTGTGTCAGACTCTGTAGTGAATGTATAGCCTTTTTTTATTAATTGATCTCTTAATTCCACATAGTTATAGACTTCCCCATTGAAGACCATCCAATAACGTTCGTCATTATAAGTAAAAGGCTGATGACCACTTTCTATATCAATAATACTTAAACGTCTAAAGCCAAACGAAATATATAAATCATGAAAAAAACCTTCATCATCTGGCCCTCTATGTTGAATCAAATTATTCCTACTTTGGAATAAACCTTGTTTCTTTTGATCAGGAGTTTCCGGATGATTTCTAATCATTCCAATAAAACCACACATGGCTCTTGCCTCTCTTTCTTTATCACATGATAATGAGTATATCATAAATTAAATCGAAGCTAAATAAGTAATAAATCCTTTATTGTTTTATCATTCTTTGCTATTTAGACGTCCGATTAAATACTTTTGTTTCACCTTTTAAACCAGATGTTTGTAAAGGAAAAGAACCAAGCAAAATATAGCTTGATTCTTCTTTCTCACTTCTCTATTTATTACTTATTAAGATAATTTTTTAGGCTTTCCACTTTGTCTGTTTGCTCCCAAGGAAACGTAACGTCTGTTCTGCCGAAATGCCCATAGGCAGCTGTATCTTTATAAATTGGACGTCTTAAATCAAGCATTTTAATTATGCCAGCAGGTCTTAAGTCAAACAGCGCCCGGATAGCTTGTACTAATTCTGCTTCAGAAACTTTTCCTGTTCCAAAGTTATTTATGGAGATAGATACAGGTTCAGCTACACCGATTGCATAGGCCAATTGAACCTCACATGAATCAGCTAATCCTGCTGCAACAATGTTCTTTGCTACATAACGAGCGGCATATGCAGCAGAACGGTCTACTTTCGTTGCATCCTTTCCACTAAATGCTCCCCCACCATGTCTTGCATATCCACCATAAGTGTCTACAATGATTTTTCTACCAGTTAAACCAGCATCACCTTGTGGACCTCCAATTACGAATCGTCCAGTTGGATTGATAAAGTATTTAGTCTCTTGATCTAACAAATCTTCAGGAACAATGGGCTTGATCACATGTTCTTTTAGATCCTCCTGAATTTGTTTTAATTCTACTTCTGGGTGGTGCTGCGTAGAAATTACAATCGTATCAATTCGTACTGGTTTATCATTTTCATCATATTCTACCGTTACCTGAGTTTTGCCATCAGGACGTAAATAGTCTAACGTACTGTCTTTCCGCACATCGGCAAGTCGCTTAGACAATTTGTGAGCTAAAGAAATTGGCAATGGCATTAATTCTGGTGTTTCATTATTTGCATAGCCAAACATTAGCCCTTGGTCACCGGCACCAATTGCTTCTATCTCATCGTCAGTCATTGTTCCTTCTCTTGCTTCTAAAGCTTGGTTAACACCTCCAGCAATATCTGGCGACTGTTCATCAATTGCGGTTAATACGGCGCAAGTTTCAGCATCGAAACCATACTTCGCCCGTGTGTACCCAATACCTTTGATCGTTTTACGAACGATACTTGGAATATCAACATAAGTGGACGTCGTGATTTCCCCTGCCACTAATACAAGACCTGTTGTAACTGTTGTTTCACACGCCACACGTGCATTAGGATCTTTTTTTAATATTTCATCTAATATGGCATCAGAGATCTGATCACTGATTTTATCCGGATGTCCTTCTGTTACAGATTCTGATGTAAATAATCGACGATTTGCAGTCATCTGCTAAATCCTCCTTCATATTTCTATAATACGGAACTGCTCTTTTCCCAGTATGTTAGTTTATTAAGAAATTTTCTTAGAAGTTTAAAATTCTTTTTCAACTTACTGATTACTATGTATTCAGTGTTTACTATTGATGTTTCAATTATGAGTCATGACGTTATGATGCGAATTTTAATTGCTAATTACCTGTCACATCTTTTTTTACTTTTATATGTAAAGTTATCCAACAAACGTTGGATTTCCAATTAAGGTTATTTTTATGTTAAAATTGGCCCTTTACTCTGGTTTTAGAGTTTCCGCTCGAAGTTTATCGTATCGAAACGTGTGAATAATGTCAATTAAACGAAAACTATCTAGGAATTTGACAGCTACCATTTTCACACTTATCTTTAAACAGGCGATAGCGATTTCTAGCTATCCACCGATAAATTGGCACCCCTATTATCTCCGCTTTAGGTACATAACTCAGTGCCCCAATAATTGTAGTCAATGGACACCTTAATAAAATAAACCTTACTGCATAAAATCCCTTTAGGTCTTCTTTATTTTCCCTTTTTATATGGATTTCGCCTTCCATCATTTTCTTTTCCTGTTCCGTAACAGTGTGATCTTTACTATATTTCTGTAATGATTCCCATTTAAGACGATTCAGCCAATCTAGAGCCGTAATTATTCGTTTAGTTTGCTGACATAGATAACAATATTGGTCATATAAGATAACGGGTTTCCCCATTACATTCACCACCTCTGAAATGATCTTTACGTAAACTTTGTTACTTTTTATTAGATAGTAGAGATAAAATGCGACATAGTGTAAATATTTAGCTGGAAAGGATGAGTGCAACGTTGATTTCCGCTCCGGGCAGTTGCTTTCCGTGGGCAACGCCTCAGCC
>NZ_JACLZI010000008.1 GCF_014280935.1 Aquibacillus kalidii | reverse complement strand
CGATGTTAGGTGCTCTCTAACAAAGCGAATTCTTATAGTTTCTCGACTTTCGCGACGTTAGGTGCTCTCTAACAAAGCGAATTTTTATGATTTCTCTATTTTCGCGACGTTAAAATTCGATTTACTTCACAATCCGCAGCGTCGCTTTTGCACTCAACTAAAGTAAAGAGTAAGGAATTGAATATAGTTTCTAGAGATTTTCTCTCAAATTCACAATAGAAAACAACAAAGTTTACCTAAAGTGCCTAATTATAAAAGGATGTTATGTAAAACAATTGTTAAATTTTGTAGATCTTTATTTAAAGTAAATTGTTTTCTAGTAAAATAGCTAATAGACAGGAGGAATGTTATGAAAGGGGTTACGAAGAATGAACAAAGTTGGATGCTTTACGATTGGGCAAATTCAGCGTATTCGATCATTATCACTACAGCTGTTTTCCCAATATTTTATAAAGCATCTGCTACAAACGCTGGGGTTAGCGCTACAGACTCAACAGCGTATCTTGGCTATACCATTTCTATTTTCACCTTTATTTTAGCAATGATTGCTCCTATTTTAGGAACTATCGCTGATTACCAAGGCTACAAAAAGCGTTTCTTTTCTTTCTTTTTAGGATTAGGGGTTCTATTCACTGGAATACTTGCCTTTATACCGAGTGACCAATGGTTGATCATGTTAGTGTGTTACACCATTGCAGCAATTGGTTCTACTGGTGCTAACGTTTTTTATGATGCTTTTTTAGTTGATGTTACTAGCGATGAAAGAATGAACAGGATATCTGCTCGAGGATTTAGTATGGGCTACATCGGGAGCACAATCCCTTTTATTATAAGTATCGCCATAATTCTACTTGCTCAGGCGGAGATCATTCCTATCTCTAGTGGAGTTGCAAGTCGAATTGCCTTTTTAATTACTGCCTTATGGTGGGGAATATTCGCTTTACCATTAGTATTAAATGTAAAACAAAAGTACTATATTGAACATCATCCAAAACCGGTAGTAGAAAGCTTTAAACGACTGGGTAAGACGTTTAAAAACATAAAGAATTACCGTTCCGTTTTTTTATTTTTACTAGCTTATTTCTTTTATATTGACGGTGTAGGAACCATCATATCTATGTCAACTGCTTACGGTACAGACTTAGGAATTAGCCCTACTAACCTATTAATAGTCCTGTTTGTCACACAAGTAGTTGCTGCACCTTTTGCGATTATTTACGGCAGATTAGCTGAAAGGTTCACAGGGAAGTTTATGCTTTATGTGGGGATTTCCGTCTATATTATCGTTTGTATTTATGCTTTTTTCTTAGATAATGTATTGGACTTTTGGGTAATGGCAATGCTTGTAGCTACATCTCAAGGGGGGATTCAGGCATTAAGTAGATCGTATTTCGCTAAGCTTGTCCCAAAAAATAATGCAAATGAGTTTTTTGGATTCTATAATATATTTGGAAAATTCGCTTCCATCATGGGGCCCTTATTAATGGGATTAACTACTCAATTAACCGGAAAATCAAATGCTGGAGTATTTAGTCTCATCATACTATTTATCATCGGATTCATCATACTTACTTTCGTTCCCGATCCCAACAGTAAGCGTTCAGCTTAATTTTTATAACATTCGAAGGAGTGTTCTAGCTTAAAGAGGAACACTCTTATTTTTCTTCTAAGAGTTTTTTCACTAACGCATTCTATTAGTATTATTATCGATTCTATAATTCCTGCAAAACTTTTTCGGTCTATTTTTTCAGAACTCTTTCTATACCCTATTAATAATATTTCAAACTGCTAATTCTGCCAAAACAGGATCTTTTTTTTCACCATTATATTTATTCAATAATGCATCTAGTTCTTGACTACATCTAACTGTTTCTTTACTAGTTAATCCTTGTGATAATCCTATCTCTATCATTTCTTGCCTCTTTTTATTAATTTTTGTTAATAATATTTTGTTGTTATTCACTTTTCAAAACTCCTATCTCTAAAAATCATACTACATAATGCATTATGAGCAATATTTGGACAAAATAAAAGCCTTTCTACAAACAAAGTCATAAACTTCTTTGTAATGACGGGAAACGACAAAAAATCATACATAGATAAACCCTAAAGCAAAATAAAAAACGCTTCATAATAGGACACATTTGATATTATCAGGTCTTTTCAGCAACTGCAATTAGACAAAGAACTCTTGTTACTCCATTATTAGATTTTTTGCCTATATCTTCAAATTCCAATCATAGTTTTCACTTAGATCGACATTAAGTTAGATTCGCTCGTCCAATAGTACAATGTAAGCATTAGATCATATATTCTTAAACTTCAGATTTACAAAACCAATATAAAAGCAATGCCTAATAGAGGCATTGCTGAAAAAATTAGTTACTGGAACTATCTGTACTTTTTTCATTTTTGGTTTCTTCATAGAAGAAAGTCAAGGGTTTGTCAGATCGAGATAAAACTTTATAAAGATAAGAGGATGTTAGGTTTAGGCTATTCTCTATTTTCTCAGCTAAGTGATTAGTACGTTCATATAAAATAGATCGGAAATCAGTTACTTGTCTGGAAAGCTTCTCCATTAGTGCTTCCTGATTGTCTAGCCTATGCTGAATTGTGGTCTGATCGTCTGCTTGCGTAGAGATTTTGCTAACAACCTGTTCTTGAAGTCCTAGTATCTCGTTAATCTCACTAGTTAAATGCTGATTTTTAGCTTCTTGACTTTGCATGTACTGGACGATTTCATGATTCATGTCAGCTATCTTATTTACCTCTTCAACTAGATGCTGTGTTACCTCTTTCTCCTGACCTTGCTCGTTTTGCATCATCTTACTTTCCTTTGCTAACTTAGAAAACCACTCTAACGCATCTTGCTCAAATTTAACTTGTGCATCATTTCTTTCTCGCAAATCTTCCAATTCCGCTAGAAGGTTATTCCACTGATAAGACTGGTTACTCGTTTGCTGATTATAAGATTTCTTTAACTTATTCAATTCCTCATTCATTTTTTGCTGCTCTTCCACCAAATCAGTGAGATAGTTTTTCTTATATATCCCTTGGTTGGGCTCTTTAATTGTACATTCGTTCTTAAAAACGTCCGGATGATCATATTTGTTTACAAATAACCCCATTGCACTCTCCCTCCCCATTTCTTTTTTTATATCTTATGCTCAAACATGAATGGGTGGGACATTATCCGCTAATAGTGGGCTTATGACCAATCTTCACCTAAAACACTATTTTATAGTTATCTTATACAACAACCAACAGACAAAAGTTTGGATAGGATTCCTAAACTCATTTCAGCAGTAGGAGGTCAACTTTTTTGGATGAAAAAGAAGAGGATTAAATCTGTTTCTTCAAATATGACTTGAGGATGTTTATTCGGGTTTTGCCAAGGGAGAAAAGTGGAGTATAGAAAGGTAATAAATAAGAAAAGCGCTGGGTGCCTTGATCAACCCCGACAAGCTTAATACAAGCTCGGCGTGGCGGTCTTTTGCCACATAGAAGCTTGTCCAAAGACCTTGAGGGGTAAGCGCCCGGAGCTAGACATCTCTTATTTTTTATACTTCTTATCCTGTAAAAAGGGTCTCTTTACCAACATAGAGACCCTCTTAATCTTACAATCTTATTTATTTATGCTTCGCTTCAAAATCTTTCATAAATTTAACTAATGCCTTTACACCCTCAAGTGGCATTGCATTATAAATGCTAGCACGCATGCCCCCAACTGAACGGTGTCCCTTTAACGTTTCAAGACCTGCTTCTTTTGCCTCTTTAACAAAGACTGCATCTAAATCACGATTAGGAATAATAAATGGAATATTCATGATAGAACGGCTTCCCTTCTCAACAGGAGATGCAAATAATTCAGAAGCATCTATATAATTATATAGGATTTGTGCTTTCTCTCGATTTAATCGTTCCATTTCTTTAATCCCACCAAGTTCTTTTATCCATTCGAATACAAGCTTGGCCATATAAATACCGAAAGTAGGAGGTGTATTATACAATGAACCAGATTCACTAAATGTTTTGTAGTTTAACATAGTTGGGCATGTTTCTGGTGCATTACCGATTAAATCTTCCCGAATAACTACGACAGTTAAACCAGCTGGACCGATATTTTTCTGTGCGCCTGCATAAATTAAACCAAATTTCGAGATATCCATATCAACCGATAAAATATTGGATGACATATCAGCAACCAGTGGAACATCCCCTGTATCTGGTATATCAGAAAAGGCAGTCCCTTCAATAGTGTTATTGGTAGTAATGTGTACATAATCTGCCTTTGGATCAATCATGCTGCGATCAACATCGGGTATATAAGTGAAATTTTTATCCTCAGAAGTTGCAATAACTCTTACATCTCCATACTTTTTTGCTTCACTCATTGCTTTCTTTGACCATGACCCTGTATTTACAATATCCATCTTCTTACTATTAACTAGTAGATTCAGTGGTATCATAGCAAACTGCTGAGATGCTCCACCTTGCATAAAAAGTACTTTATAATTATCCGGAATACCCATCACATCTCGTAACAACTGTTCTGCCTCTGTAATAATTTCAGTAAATAAGCCAGAACGATGACTTAGCTCCATTACAGACATGCCAGAATCAGCATAGTTAGGTAATTCACTCTGTGCTTTTTCCAAAACTGGCAATGGTAGCATGGAAGGACCAGCGGAGAAGTTATACACTCTTTTCATTTTAGCAACATCCTATTCTATAGTAATTAGAAAAGGTAAAGGCCACGCCTTTACCTTCGTATGCCCAGACGAACGGCTAATTCCTATTATGTGCTCCACCGCGGTTATCCGCTTTATCGTCAGTTACACATAATCTTTGTCGTTATTTTATCAGTCTTTATAATCCTTTTCAATGTGTATTTTTCTAAAAATTTAGGCGATTCTGTGATGTTTTTTAATACTTTATAATTTATTGAAACTATACATGGTTAATACACGTAATAAATAGAAGAATTACTTGACCTAAATTTATGTTATTAGGAGGATATTCATGTTAAAAAAGTGGTTGGCTAGCGTTGGTATTGGTAGTGCAAAAGTGGATACACAATTAGATAGCGAGCGGTTAATACCTGGTGAAAGTGTAAAAGGGAAAGTACTGATCGAAGGTGGCAAGGCAGAACAGCAAATTGATCGCATCAACCTCTTTATCATGACAGAAGCTCTTCGAGAACGGGATGATAAAAAATATTATCAAAAAGTAGAGCTAGGCAGGTTCTCATTAAGTGAATCGTTTACTATTTTAGAAGGAGAGAAGAAGGAACTAGATTTTGAGTTTACTCTACCAATCCAAACTCCACCAACATTAGGACGTACCAAGGTTTGGATACAAACAGGGTTAGACATCCCATCAGCACTTGATCCTAAGGATAGGGATTATATCGAAGTATCACCCCATGCATATGTGGATACTATCCTTGGTGCTATTACTAACATATTAGGTTTTCAGTTAAGACAAGTAGAGATGGAATATTCTAATAGGTATGGCTATTTACAAGAGTTTGAATTTACCCCTTCACGTGAATTTAGATCCGATTTAGATGAACTAGAAGTATTTTTCTTTGTAAAAGAAGAGTCAGTAGAATTACTGCTCCAGGTTGACCGACGCGCAAAAGGGCTTGGTGGATTATTTGCAGAAGCTCTTGATATGGATGAGCGTTATGTAAGACTCTCTTTTGCTAAATCAGAAATAGATATGGGTGCAAACTATATTGCTAGTCAATTAAACGATACAATAAGAAAATTTAGTTAAAAGGTGGAAACATTGTGATAGTGGTTTCACCCTTTTAGTAATTGTTCCATGTGAACTGTTTAGGATAAAACATTAACTTTTTCCCTTCTTACAACAACTAAAAAAGATTGCCAACTACGAATAGCTGGCAATCTTTCCTACGCTCTTTGTCTACGAGTCATTACATCAAATATTACGGCTAGAGCAAGTATTCCTCCACGAATCATGTATTGTGGGGCAATTCCAACTCCCATTAAGTTCATTCCATTTGTTAGAGTAGCCATAACAATTGCACCAATTACAGCTCCTGTTACTTTACCAACTCCGCCAGCAGCAGACACTCCACCAACGAAGGCAGCAGCGATTGCATCAAGCTCAAATAACGTACCAGCTGTTGTTGTAGCTGATTGTAAACGAGCAGTGAATAAAATACCAGATAGTGCAGCTAACATTCCCATAGACCCGAATACGATGAAGGTGATTTTACTAACACTAATACCAGTAAGGTGTGCTGCTTCCGGGTTACTACCAACCGCATAAATATGACGTCCAAGAACTGTCTTCGTCGTAATAAAATGATAGACAAACACTACTAGAAGAATAATTACTACTGTCCAGGAAAGCCCATTATACCCTGCTAAAAGCCATGTAATATAGCCAATAATAGTTGAAACAAACAATAACTGTAAAACAAAAATTGGTCTTGATACAACGTCAAAGTCATATTTAATCTTATTTCTACGATTAGAAATCGCACTATAAATATAGAACAAGATTCCCACTAAACCGACTAGTAAGGAAAGAAGATGCAATCCACCTACTTCTGCAATCGAAGGGATATACCCGTTACCTATTGCATTAAAAGCATCGTTATCAACAATAATCGTTCCCGTTTTCTCTGTTGCCATTAGGATTGCGCCGCGATAAATAAGCCACCCGGCTAACGTTGCAACAAAGGCTGGGATTCCAACTTTCGCTACTAAAAAGCCAGTAATAGAGCCTGCACAAATACCAAGAATCAGAATAATTGGAATAACGATATATACAGGTACGCCATGATTCATCAATAATATTGCGGCAATCGCACCAAGAAATCCAGCTAAAAATCCGATTGACAAATCAATATGGCGTATAACAATTACAAGCATTACACCGACAGCAAGTACAGCAATATAACCTGCTGAATCTAGTAAATTACTAATGTTTCGAGAAGACATAAATAGTCCATCTGTAAGGATAGAAAAAGTGATCATAATAACGATTAAGGCAATATACATACCGTAATCCCGAATATTAACCTTTAATAATCCTAATAACTCCCTAATATATTTCACAGTTTTACCTCCTATTGTGTCGCAAGTTCCATAATCTTTTCTTGATTGGCATCTTCAGCGGACATTTCCCCTTTAATTTTGCCTTCCGCCATGACATAAACGCGATCACTCATCCCCAAGATTTCACCCAGCTCTGATGAAATCATTATGATACTCATCCCTTTATCAATCAGTTCATTCATAACTGTATAAATTTCAAATTTAGCTCCAACATCTATACCACGTGTTGGTTCATCTAATATTAATAGTTTAGGACCTACAAATAGCCATTTCCCTAAGGAAACTTTCTGTTGGTTACCACCACTTAAATTCCCAACCAGTTGTTGAATGGACGGTGTTTTCACCCCTAATGACTCTCGGTATTCATCCGCAATTCTTATTTCTTCGTTATCATTCACAACTCCATTTGAGGAAATTTCTTTTAAATTACCAATGGAAATATTGTTTTTTATATCCTGTAATAGAAATAATCCATCACCTTTTCTATCTTCTGTTACATAAGCAATGCCTGCTTTTATAGCGTCACTCGTATGCTTAAATTTAATTGCGAGACCTTCAAAAAATAAATCCCCTTGTATTTTATAATTCATCGCATTCCCAAAAATACTTAATGCAAGTTCCGTTCTACCCGATCCCATTAGACCTGCTATACCGACTATTTCCCCTTGTTTAACATGAATATCTACATTTTTAGCAACATGTCGTCCCAACTGTGCATCATAGGCCGACCAGTTAGATAGCTCAAGAATTTTATCACCGATTTTATTTCCTACCCGTTTTGGATAAATATCTGTAATTTCACGACCAACCATGTTTTTAATAATCGTTGGTTCATTTATTTCCCCTTTGGAAGCATCTAATGTACAAATTGTTTCTCCATCACGTAGAACTGTTGCTTTATCTGCAATAGCAATTACTTCTTTAAGTTTGTGTGAAATCATAATCGAAGTAATCCCTTGCTTTTTTAATTCCTTTAATAGATTCAAAAGATTTTCACTATCGTCTTCATTTAGTGCAGCTGTTGGTTCATCTAAGATGAGCAACTTTACATCTTTACTTAATGCTTTTGCAATTTCTATTAATTGCTGTTTCCCTACCCCTAGATCTTTAATTAATGTTTCTGGATTTACTTTCAACCCTACTTTTTCTAGCATTTTCTTCGACTCAACAATAGCTTTGTTCCAATCCAAAACTCCGCCATTCTGTATTTCATTTCCTACAAATATATTTTCATAAACAGAAAGATCCGGGAATAAGGCCAACTCTTGATAGATAATGGCAATCCCTACATCCACACTATCGCTAATTTTGTTAAACTGTTGAACATTTCCGTTATATATAATGTCACCCTCATAAGACCCATAAGGATAAACACCACTTAGTACTTTCATAAGAGTAGACTTACCTGCACCATTTTCCCCTACAAGAAAGTGTATTTCTCCTCTTTCTACTTTGAAATTAACATTAGAGAGCGCTTTTACCCCTGGAAACTCCTTCGTAATCTGGTTCATCTCTAAAATATAATCGCTCATCACTAAGCCTCCTTAACCAGACATCTTTACAATCGAGTAATAGTGTTAGATATTCATCTAACACTATTACTCCTATTTCCTATTCCTTACCATTTATTATTCTAATCCAGTAAATTCACTAGCTTCATAGTATCCTGAATCAACTAGTTCTGCCTTAACATTTTCTTGATCAACCACGATAACATCTGTTTGTTTTGCTGGTACTTCTACAGCTCCATTGTCGTATGAACCTGTTGTTTCTGGTGTATTGCCATCTAGGACTTCAACCGCCATTCCCATAGCATCCGTAACTAATGTACGAACATCTTTAAACACTGTCATAGATTGTTTACCGTCAATGATGTATTGAATAGAAGCTATCTCAGCATCTTGACCAGTAATAGTGTAGCTAGTAATAGCAGAATCTTTACCAAATACGTCAGCTATAGAACGTGCAGTTCCATCGTTTGGTGCAAGAATCGAAATATCCCCTTTTAAATCTGCGCTAGCTGCTGTTAAATGTGTTTGCGCTTTGTTTTTCGCTTCATTTGGATCCCAATTTGTTGTAACCTGACCTAAAATCTTACCCAATTCATCTCTAGATAATTCAGCTTTTTCTTTCAATGCTTCTGCCTCACTAGAATTAGCAATCACAAAAGTACCATCTGCTATTTTAGGCTGAAGCACATTCCATGCACCTTCAAAGAATAAGAATGCATTGTTATCAGAAGATGCACCAGCATATAGATAAAGTGGGATACCTGTACCTTCAGCATTATCAATTAAATATTGTCCTTGCGCTTCCCCTACAGCAATACTGTCAAAAGTTACATAGTAATCAACCGCGTCAGTATCTGTAATTAAACGGTCATAAGCAATAACAGTAATCCCCTCGTCCTTAGCCGCTTCAACTGCAGCACCTGCAGCAGCACCATCATGAGGAGCTATGATTAATACATCAATGCCTTTACTAATTAATGTTTCTACGTTTTGTTTTTCCTTATCAGAAGATCCTTGGCTGAATAAAATTTCAGTAGTATAATCCGAATCATCTAAAGCTGCTTTAAATCTTTCTTCATCTTGAACCCATCTTGGCTCGTCCTTGGTAGGTAATACAATACCAACATCTACTGAACTACTTCCACCTGAACCTCCCGATGATTCGCTACTACAACCTACAGCTATGAACGCAATGGTAATGATTGCAAACAAAGTTGGTAAAAATTTAAATTTTTTCCCCATATTGAGACCCCTTTCAAAACTGTTGTTTTAATTACAACCCAATTATAGCAAGGTAACGCTTACATGTAAGCGCTTTTAAATAGCACTTTTTTATCATTAGCTATACTTTTTTAACATTATAAAAATCCTAGTACAAACAAATTAATCCTTAAATATGAATCAGTGAAACCTCTTAAACTGGGAATTGCGTCATTTCATGCGAGATATGCGTTGGTCCATAGTGTAAATGCGTCACTTTATTGGGCATATGCGTCAATACACGTGGGAATTGCGCCACCTAATGAGAGATATGCGTTATGCGTCTTCCCACGAGAGAATTGCGCCGATCCATGAGAGAATTGCGTCAATTC
>NZ_JACLZI010000007.1 GCF_014280935.1 Aquibacillus kalidii | reverse complement strand
GAGGCCGTGCCCACGGAAAGCGGAGTATTCTGCCGGAACGAGTTCAAGCAGTTTCCAAAGGTTTTATAGAAGTTATTACGTATTTTATCTCAACTGCGTCATACTGAAAGCAACATAGTTTGTGTTATTTTTAAACCAACTATATCATTTACTCGGTGTTTATCCTAAATATAACAAAGACTCTTTACAGAAACAGGAAATTGTTATATAATGATATTTCATTCGTCAAACATGCTGACAAATAAATGCTGGCAATCTGCCATAGTTTTTAATAGAAAGACTTATTCACACTGGATCGACTTCGGAGTCGTAAGGATGTAAGAGAGGTAGGGCTTACATCGTTTAGGTTTAAAATTCCAGGTGGAAATATTACCGCGGTTATTTAAAAAATATAGACGTTAGATGCTGTCCACGTCTATCATAAAGAAACAAAAATGAAGCCAGGAAAACTTAGTTTTCCTGGCTTTTCCTAATTTAGGACCTATTTTGATAAATGGTAAACTCTTGACTCATATGGTTTGAGCGTGAAGTCTTCTAGTTGATCTGTTGCTTGGTAATTACTAATTAATAACTTACTTGATGAATAGTCTTTGCAACTAGAAGGAATTGTAAAATTGATATCTTTATCAGTGAAATTACTGATAACTATTAGTTTCTCCTCGTTTAATGTTCTTGTATAAGCAAATATCTCAGCGCTTTCTTTTAGCAATAACTCATATTTCCCATACACAATAATATCGTGCTTTTTTCTTAGTGCTATAAGCTGTTTATAATAATGAAAAATAGATTTTGGATTCTCGATGGCTGCTTTTGCATTAATTGTTTTATAGTTTGGATTTACTCGCAGCCATGGTGTGCCACCCGTAAAGCCAGCGTGTTCTGAACTATCCCATTGCATGGGTGTTCGAGCGTTATCCCTTGATTTACTGTGCAGTGCGTTCATTATTTTTTCCTCAGACCAACCATTGGCTATTTTCTCTTGATACATATTTAACGTTTCAATATCACGATACTCATCTATGGAGTTAAAATTAACATTCGTCATACCAATCTCTTCTCCTTGATAGATGTATGGAGTACCTTTCATCATATGAAGGGTAGTAGCTAACATTTTGGCGGATAGCTCCCTATACTTCTGGTCATTCCCAAATCGTGATACGACACGAGGTTGGTCATGATTGTTCCAATATAGGCTATTCCAACCATCTTCTTCAAGCTCTTCTTGCCATTTCGATAATATGTCTTTTAACGTAACAAGAGACCATGGTTGAACATTCCATTTTCCGCCAGGGCCAGCATCAATATCCATATGTTCAAAATGGAAGACCATTTGCAATTCATTTCGATCTTTTCCAGTGTAAAGTACACCTTCTTCGGGTGTAGCTCCGGGCATTTCTCCAACTGTCATAATGTCATAATGTTGTAAAACTTCGTGATGCATCTCCTGTAGATAATCATGGATTTTTGGCCCGTTCATATAATAGTCTGCACCTGAAGCATACTGTTCCCCCGCAGGATTATCACCGTCTGGGAACCTTTGATCTTTAGAAATAAAGTTAATCACGTCCATGCGAAAGCCATCTACACCTTTGTCTAACCACCACTTAATCATTTTGTAAATATCGTTTCGCATATTCGAGTTTTCCCAATTGAGATCAGGCTGTTTCTTAGAAAATAAATGCAGAAAGTAGTCTTCAGTCGTTTCGTTATATTGCCAAGCAGAACCACCAAAAGCAGACTCCCAGTTATTTGGTTCCCTTCCATTTTTGGCAGGGCGCCAAATATAATAATCACGATACGGATTATCTTTAGACTTTTTTGATTCGATAAACCATGCGTGTTCATCAGATGTATGATTAATAACAAGGTCCATTAGCAGCTTCAGGTCTCGTTTGTGCATTTCCTCAATGAGTTGATCCCAATCATCTAGTGTTCCGAATTCACTCATAATAGCTTGATAATCACTAATATCATACCCGTTATCGTCATTAGGGGATTGGTAAACCGGTGATAGCCAGATGACATCTATCCCCAGTTCTTTTAAATAATCGAGCTTTTCTATGATACCTTGGATATCTCCAATCCCATCCTCATTACTATCATTAAAACTTCGTGGGTATATTTGATAAACAACACTTTCTTTCCACCATGCTTTGGTCATTTAGAAGACTCCCTTTTATAAAATCTGCAAACACTTAAATCCATAGGCTTCCAATTCCAATTGAGCTTGATCAGTAAATGTATGATTTTCTCTAGATATCAAATTGGTTACTTTCTTATTGGATAGAAAATCAGCATTAACTTGTTTCGATTCATTTGAATTGTTTAGTATAAAGATAAGCTGCTGCTCTTTTGTAGATTTTTGATAGGTTACAATACTTTCCTGATTAGTAGTAATAAAATGGAATTCTCCCTCATTACCAAAAGCAGGTACTGTTTTGCGTAAATGAATTAATTGTTTCACAAAAGCGAATAATGCTTGATCTTGTTTATCTTGGTCCCAAACCATACATTCCCGGCAACCAGGGTCTTGTCCACCAGCCATTCCAATCTCGTCACCATAATAGATACAAGGTGTTCCGATAAAGGAGAGTTGAAATAAGTATAGTAATCTAACACGGCGTTTATCCTCATTTGCTAAGGTTAGAATTCTAGGTGTATCATGACTATCTAATAAGTTAAAGGAAACTTCATTTACTGTAGCTGGATACATGTGTAAGACATTTGTAATGCTGTCTGCAAATTCTTTTGTTGTTATCTCTTGTTTGGCAAAGAAGTCAATTGCACCATTTGTAAAAGGATAATTCATCACTGCATCAAATTGATCTCCTTGTAGCCATGGCATCGAGTCATGCCAAATCTCGCCTAAGATATAGACATCGGGTTTTGCCTGTTTTACAACAGTTCTAAATTCTCTCCATAAAGAATGGTCTACCTCATTAGCTACATCCAGTCTCCAGCCGTCAATATCAAACTCTTCTATCCAATAACGAGCTACCTTTAATAAGTAGTCTTTCACTTCTGGATTAACGGTGTTTAATTTAGGCATAGCAGAAAAGAAGCCGAAAGTATCATAGTTTGGTGATGGTTCTGTTTGGACAGGGAAATCCCATAAATGGAACCAATCTTTGTACTTGGATTTCTCTTGCTTTTTCAGTACATCTTGAAAAGCATTAAAATAGTAGCCACTATGATTAAATACTGCATCCAACATGACCTTAATTCCTCTGCTATGACATTCTTTGACTAGCTTGCGGAAAGTTTCCTTATCTCCAAACTGTGGATCAATTTCCATATAATCAATCGTGTCGTATTTATGGTTAGAATAAGCTTTGAATATGGGGGTAAAATAGATACCAGTAATCCCTAAATCTTCTAAGTAGTCAAGATGGTCCAAGACACCTTGGAAGTCTCCGCCAAAAAAGTTAGTGGGTGTTGGTGCAGTGCTTCCCCAAGGAAGGGTTCCTTCTGGATCAGTTTTGGTATCACCATTACCAAATCTTTCAGGGAAAATCTGATACCAGACCGTGTCCTTTACCCACTCTGGAGCAGTGAAGATATCAACTTCATGCAAATATGGAAAGTTGAAATAGTAACCAACATCGCTAGGTTTTTCATTATAAAAACCTCTCTCGGTATAGAATGCTATTTCTTCACTAGACGTACATTGAAAACCATATCTCATTCTGCGATAGGTTGGTTTAATAGAGACGAACCAGTAATCATGGATCTCTGTGGAACCAGATTTTTTCATTTCTAAAGTTTGATTAGTCCATCTTCCTTCTTCCCAAGCGTAGGGATCGCCATAAATTAAATCAACAGATTGAAGGTCATTTTTCGCAGTTTGAAGAACGATATGAAGTGTTTCCTTGTCATAAGCATAGGCGAAATTGTTTTTCGGACGATGGTAAATTGCTGCTTTATTCAACTTGAGTTCCTCCTTCTTTGTACAAACGATTGCACAACGTTAGACATTTTTAGATATGTTATATGTGTGATCACAGGATGCTTTTCCTGTTTAATCTATTCTTACTATATAGAAGTAAAGTAATTATAACAAATTTACCAGTATACTGTAAGCGTTACCTATGTTAATTATATAACAAATTAATAAAAATAATATTTTATAATTTTAAGGTTGTCAAACTCATTTAAGGTATGTATAATGAGAAACAAGATATGCGCAATCGTTTTCACAAATATGATTGTCTATCCGAAACTTATATAAAATATTGGGAGGTTAATTACATGAAGAAGTGGTTAGGAACATTACTTAGCTTAATCCTTATTATTGGGATACTAGCAGCATGTGGACCTGAAGAATCAAACACAGAAAAAGATTCTGAAGGAAAAAACGAAGAAACAAATGAAGGTGGATCTGAAGAAGCAGCGATGCCTGAAAAACCAGAAAAGTTAACAATTTGGGTTAACGCAGAAGAAAAACAAGAACAAGCTGTAAAACAAATTACAGACAAATATACGGAAGAAACTGGCATTGAAGTGGAAGCGATTCCAATTAACATGCTTGATCAGATTGAAAAATTAGACGTTGAAGGTCCTGCTGGAAATGGTCCTGATATCATCTTCCAACCGCACGATCGTATCGGTGATTTAGTACTACGTGGATTGGTTGATCCGGTAAACCTAGGTGAAAAGAAATCTGAGTATACGGAAACTGCAGTAAATGCGGTAACATATGACGGTGATGTTTGGGGTTACCCGGCAGTAACAGAAACATATGCATTATTCTATAATAAAGCACTAGTTGATGAGGCTCCTGCTACAATGGACGACTTAATGACAATTGCTGAAGAAAAAACAGTTCCTGGTGAAGATAAATATGGTTTCTTAATGGAAGCTGCTAACTTCTATTTCACATACCCATTCTTCTCTGGTAATGGTGCGTATGTGTTTGCAAATGAAAATGGTAATTACGATATCAATGATATTGGTTTAAATAATGAAGGTGCTGTAAAAGGTGGGAAATTAATCCAATCATGGTATGAAAACGGATATATCCCACAAGACCTAACACCAGATATTATGAATGGTTTATTTAAAGAAGGTAAAGTGGCTGCAGTTATTAATGGCCCATGGATGGTTAGAGAGTATTCTGATGCAATTGGAGAAGACTTGGTAGCCGCTCCACTTCCAGTACTTGATAACGGTGAACATCCAAAATCATTTGTTGGTGTAAAATCATACATGCTTTCTTACTACTCTGAGAATAAAGAGTGGGCGCAAGATCTTATGGCATTTATGACTAATACAGAAAATGCAATGACTTATTACGAAGTTGCAGGGGAAATGCCTGCACGTGTAGATTCAATTGACGATCCTTTAATTGCAGAAGACCCAATTTACTCTGCATTTGCTGAGCAAGCAACATACGGTGAAGCAATGCCAGCAGTACCGGCTATGCAACAAGTTTGGGACCCAATTAACAATGCGCTTTCATTCATCTCTAAAGGAGAACCTGTTGAAGATGTATTAAATGAAGCTGTACAAACAATTAAAGATAATATTGCGGCATCAGGAGCGACTGAGTAACGAAATATCTAAATGGTATATGGGAAGGTTCATTCTTTCCATATATCATTTTTATCTAATAAGTGATAGATAGCAATTATTTTGAAAAATAAACACCAATAATAAGTAAAGATAAACTAGGGAATCGCTCTGGCGTTAACTTAGTTTTTTTTAGGAGGGGACAATCGTGGCTACAAATAGTGAAAGTAGATTTGATTTAAAACAGCCTCGAAATATAGCGATGTTACTGTCCATTGTTCCAGGTTTAGGGCAATTGTACAATCGACGCTTTTTCAAAGGGATACTGATCTTTATAATTGCCGCATCATTCCTTGTGACCACTTGGAATTATATTGATATCGGTATCTGGGGCTTATTTACTCTTGGTACAGTACCTAGAGAACATCACTCAATTCAATTACTAATTCAAGGCTTAATTTCCATCATTGTTCTGCTGTTTGGGATCTCTTTTTATATTTATAATCTCTTAGATGCAAGAAGTGACGCTAAAGCTAGGGAAGTGGGAAGACCAAAACCTACCTTTTTGAAGGCGGCTGGTGACTTTTATGATAAAGGTTTCCCATACTTCATGGTAATACCAGGATTGATCATGCTTTTATTTATTGTAGTTGTACCATTAGCCTTTATGATCGGTTTAGCGTTTACAGACTATAATCAATATAATGCGCCACCTAGAAATCTTCTAAACTGGGTTGGATTTGATAACTTTGTGAGTCTGGTAAATGTAGATATTTGGAAAGACACTTTCTTAAGTGTGTTCACTTGGACTGTTGTTTGGACGGTAGTAGCAACTACTTTACAAATTGTTCTTGGTTTATTCTTGGCATTACTCGTAAATGACAAACGTATTAAGTTTAAGAGAACGATCCGTACTGTACTTATTTTACCTTGGGCAGTACCTGCGTTTGTTTCTATCTTGATATTTTCAGCCTTGTTTAACCCGACTTTTGGTGCTATAAACCGTGATATCTTGAGTCAATTCAATTTAATGATTCCGTGGTTGACAGATCCGTTTTGGGCTAAAATTGCACTAATTATGATCCAAACCTGGTTAGGCTTCCCGTTTGTGTTTGCGCTTTTTACAGGGGTTCTTCAAAGTGTACCTTCCGATATGTATGAAGCTGCGGATGTTGATGGAGGATCAAGATGGCAAAAGTTCCGCTTTATTACCTTACCGCACGTTTTGTTTGCAACTGCCCCGTTATTGATTATGCAATATGCTCAAAACTTCAATAACTTTAACATTATCTATCTATTTAATGAAGGTAATCCAGCAGTTCGTGGTCAAAACGCTGGTGGTACTGATATTCTTATTTCATGGGTATACAAGTTAACCTTTGAAACGAATAACTATAATATGGCAGCAGCCATCACCATCATCATGGGAATTATTATATCTGCTTTTGCATTTTTCCAATTCAGAAAAACAGCATCATTCAAAGAGGAGGGGCGTTACTAATGGCTATGAAAGCAAAGACAAAATCAAAAATAGAAGTAACGTTCATATATTTGTTCTTTTTAGTAATGTTTATTGTAATCGGATATCCATTAGTTTGGACTATTGCCATGAGTTTAAATCCAGGCTCAAACATGCTCGTGACGCAGTTAATTCCAGAAAATCCAACCTTAGAGCATTACAAGTGGTTGTTTACTGATCCAAATAGTGATTATGTTACATGGTATAAAAATAGTCTAGGGGTTGCTATTGCTAACGCATTAGGATCAGTAGTGCTAACATCATTTGTTGCCTACGCCTTTTCTAGATACAAATTCGTAGGTAGAAAATACGGTTTATACATGTTTTTGTTACTACAAATGTTTCCGGTACTAATGGGAATGGTTGCCTTATACATCCTTCTAACTACAGTAGGTTTAAGTGATTCCCTAATTGGCCTAACCATTATTTATTTAGGTGGACAAATACCATTTAATGCGTGGTTAGTAAAAGGTTATTTTGATACCATTCCAAAAGAGCTAGATGAAGCTGCTAAAATTGATGGAGCAGGGCATTTACGAATTTTCTGGACAATCATGCTTCCACTAGCGAAACCAATTCTGGCGGTTGTTGCATTATTCAACTTTATGGCACCCTTTATGGACTTTTTATTACCAAGAATCGTGTTAACAAGTCCAGAAAAATACACGTTAGCATTAGGGTTATATAACTTTATTAATGACCAATTCTCTACTAATTTTACT
The DNA here is from genome assembly GCF_014280935.1 of Aquibacillus kalidii. Lineage (GTDB taxonomy): Bacteria > Bacillota > Bacilli > Bacillales > Amphibacillaceae > Aquibacillus_D > Aquibacillus_D kalidii. Next base: position 15,196 of record NZ_JACLZI010000007.1, on the reverse strand, counting down.
GTATTCGCAGCTGGTGCAATTCTAATTGCTTTGCCAATTGCATTAGTTTTCTTGATATTACAAAGATATCTAATTGGTGGTTTAACTGCTGGTGCGACAAAAGGATAAGTAGAAATGAGGTGTGAAAAAACGAGAGATGAGATTAAAGTATTTATTAATGCCGATACTTCTTGTTCTCTCGTTTCTACTTCAATACAGGTAGTGGAAGCAAAAGAACAGGATTGGTAAGTGAACAGATACAGTAGATTGTTTTGAAAATGGTGATACCTCTAATGTCTTTGAGGCAAATCCGAACGACCGAGTGCTTATTACGGCGGTGATAGTCTTTGTTGTGGAACTAATGGTGTATAAAAAGAAAGTCAAGCATAAGGAAGAAATTCCCTGATAAACCGATTTCATATTTATTTATAGAAACATGTAGCTTATAATGTAAATAATAGCTTGACCAGTTGAGGAAGTTATAGAACTAGTTAAAGGGTGGAAATTATGGCAGTCACAATCAAAGATGTTGCGAAAGCGGCAGGCGTTGCACCATCAACTGTTTCTAGAGTTATTGCAGATAATCCTCGCATCAGCTTAGAAACAAAAAAGAGGGTGCGAAAGTCGATGAAAGAGTTAGGTTACCATCCTAACGTTAATGCTCGGAATTTAGCGATTAGGTCTACACAGGCTATCGGAGTAGTCATGCCGTCTTCCGCTGACAAGGCATTACAAAATCCATTCTTTCCAGAGATTCTAAGAGGTATTGGCTCTTTTGCACATGAAACAGAATACTCTTTATATGTTTCAACTGGTGGTACGGAAGAAGAATTATTTGAAGAAGTTAAACGAATGGTTCAAGGTAACCGCGTCGATGGAATTATACTATTGTACTCTCGTGTTGGGGATGCGGTAATGAACTTTTTGTTGGACACGAAATTCCCGTTTGTTGTTGTTGGTAAACCATATGATCAAGAAAATGAAATCACTTATGTTGATAACGACAACTTTAAGGCAAGTAAAGAACTGACGAACCACTTAATTGAGCTTGGGCACCAACATATTGCCTTCATCGGTGGTTCTACAGATTTGGTAGTGACCGTAGATCGATTACAAGGTTATGAATCAGCTATTAAGGAATCTGGATTTCCTAGCCCAGAGGAGTATAAGGTACAGGCTGAGTTCTTAAAGTCAGGTGGACGGAAGGCTGTGGAACGGCTATTCTCATTAGAGGCGCCTCCTACCGGTCTTGTAATTGCTGATGATTTAATGAGTCTAGGTGTTATTAATATGTTAGAAGAAATGGGATTAAGCGTACCTGAGGATGTTTCGATAACAAGCTTTAATAATGTTTATTTGTCTGAAATAACACGTCCACCATTAACAACGGTAGATATTCAAATATACACACTTGGTGTGCAAGCAGCAAGGTGTTTGATTGAAAAAGCGAGAAATAAGGAAGAACCTGCAAAACGGATTATAGTTCCTTATACGATACAATACCGTCAATCTACGAAAAGAATAGATTAGCAATCCGATAAGAAACAAAGAAAAGCAGAGTGCTTCTAAGCACTCTGCTTTTCTTTGTTTCTTAGTGTTTAATAGCTTGAAACACTAAGGTTATAATTAAAGTATTCAAATACTAACTTACTATAAGTAGGACACCTGGTTGAGTTAAATGCTATATAGCGAAACCAACCAAGTGAGGTACTTTACTTATAAAAGGGTATAATAAATGAGACAGTTGCTATGATGTGATTAGTCTTCTTCAGGTGTTACAGCCCACCAGTGGAAGCCATCTTCTTGTAGCAACGCGTCAGATTCTTTCGGACCGTTTGTACCTGATTCATAGTTAGGGAATTGGTCTGCAGACTTGTTTCCCCATGCTTTAGATATGATATCTACAAATTTCCACGAAAGGGCTACTTCATCCCAATGGGTAAAGTTTGTGGAATCACCACGCATACAATCGTGTAATAATACTTCATATGCTTCCGGTGTGTTCATTTTATCATTACTATTGTTGTTATAATTTAGTTTGATAGGTGTTGATGTCGTACCATAATCACCTTTTTTAGCATTCAGATGAAGTGTAATCCCTTCGTGTGGCTGAATATGGATAACTAATAAATTTGGATGAATATTGTCACCCTTATCATAATACAAGTTCATCGGTAAATCCTTGAACTGAATGACAATTTCCGTTGATTTTTTCTTCATTCTTTTTCCTGTACGAATATAGAATGGTACGCCAGCCCATCGGAAATTATCGATTAACAATTTACCCGCTACAAATGTTTCTGTATTGGAGTTCTCATCAACTGAATTTCCTTCACGATATGCTGGTTTTTCTTCGCCTTCAACAATACCCTTATCGTATTGTCCACGAACGAAATAATTATCTACATCTTCTACTTCCATAGGCTTAACAGCGCGAAGTACTTTTACCTTTTCACTACGTATTTCATCTGGAGTTAATTTAATAGGTGGTTCCATTGCAAGTAGTGCTAGCATTTGTAACATATGGTTTTGGACCATATCACGAAGTGCACCTGATGATTCATAGTATCGTCCGCGATCTTCAACACCAAGTACCTCACTTGAAGTGATTTGGATATTAGAGATATGTTGGTTATTCCATAAAGGCTCGAAAATAGCATTTGCAAACCGGATTACTTCAATGTTTTGTACCATTTCTTTTCCTAAATAGTGATCAATGCGGTAAATTTGGTCTTCAGTGAAAGCCTCACGAATTTGATTGTTTAATACTTCAGCAGATTCGTAATTGTGACCAAATGGTTTTTCAATAACGAGTCTTGTCCAACCTTCTGTAGCTGTAAGACCTTCTGACTTAAGGTTTGCTGCAATCGTTCCAAAGAAATTTGGAGCCATTGCCAAATAGAATAATCGATTTCCCTCTGTTTGGTATTCCTCATCCAATGTCTGTAGAAATTTGTTAAGCTCCTGATAATGTGTTAAATCTTGTACGTCGAATGGATTATAATGAAAATGATTTGCAAAGCTATCTGGATCTATATTTGGATCATCAAAATGACTTATAGACTCTTTAACATTGTCTCTAAACTGATCATTTGTTAATGGTCGTCTAGCTACACCAACAACTGCGAAGTTATCGGATAGTTTTCCGTTACGATATAATCTGTAGATAGATGGATATAATTTTCTGTTAGCTAGATCTCCAGTTGCACCAAAAATCACAATAACTGCTTTAGGGGTATTCGTTGTCATTGAAATTAACTACCTTTCTATTTGTAATAGTTATCACACATTTATATGTAGTTACACTTACACTTTACGAGACAACGTGTGATAATTACGTTTTTTTAATGAGTAATCCTTATTATACAATATCATGTATATTACTGCTTATAAACTGTTTTACATTAGTGTGGAAAAAAGTTTATAATTTCACTTAAGTTTCTATTGTATTTACTATAGTACCATTTGTTTGATAAATAACAACAGAAATACATTGAATATTCTAAAAAGTAGGAGGATTTTATGAAATCTTACAGTGGTTTCTTAATTGATTTAGATGGAACTGTGTATAGGGGGACAGAGAAGATAGAAGAAGCAATCACATTTGTTAAGGAATTGGAACGTAGAAAACTGCCTTATCTATTTCTAACCAATAATTCTACGATTCATCCAAGTAAGGTGTCTGAAAAATTAACAAAGATGGGCGTCCCTTCTACTACAGAACATGTTTTTACTACTAGTATGGCTACAGCAAGTTTCATTGCCGAACAAAAGCCAGATGCGAGCGTGTACCCGATAGGTGAAGAAGGATTAACTTTGGCACTAGAAGAATGTGGATTAGCTATTGTGGAGTCAGATGCTGATTTCGTTGTTATGGGGCTCGATCGGGCTATTAATTATGAAAAACTAGCCATTGGAGCATTAAACATTAGAGCAGGTGCCCGCTTTGTAGCTACAAATGGGGATATAGCTTTACCAACTGAGAGGGGGTTCTTACCTGGGGCAGGATCTCTAATTTCTGTACTCTCAGTTACTACGGGGGTAAAGCCTAAATTTATAGGAAAGCCAGAGCCGATCATTGTAGAACAGGCGCTAGAGGTACTGGGTACACCTAAAGAAGAAACATTAATGGTTGGGGACAATTACGATACAGATATCCTTGCAGGTATTAACGCAGGGATCGACTCCTTATTAGTACATACAGGTGTCACAACTAAAGAACATCTACTAAGTAAAGAAATACAACCTACTTATGCTATTAATTCATTATCAGAGTGGTCATTTAATTAAGTATATTAGCCCCTTTAAAGCAGTTAGTTAAAGGGGTATCTACTTCAATCTAGGGAGTTTGTTCATGCTTCAGAGGGTTTATCTGTAAAAATGAACGTATTTCTTCTATTGTCATGCCCATTTCCTTTGCAATCCATATTAATTTTATCCATTCTACTTCTGTACTTTTATTAACATGATTTAACGGATACATTTATTCTCCTCCTAGGGCTTTTTAATAGAAGTTTCTTGAGCATTTTTAAACCTTATAAATTCAGTTAGCTGAACAAAATCCTCTTTACTCATCCCTTCAGATATAGCTGTTTTTAAAAGATTTTCCCAGTCATCATCAATCCTTTTTTGCTGTTGGCTCACGTGAAGAGACTCTTCCTCTGATTGGAGAGAATGATTATCTAGTAAATATTCAACGTTAGTATTTAAGGTAAGAGCAATTTTAGACAAAACTTGCAAAGACGGGTTTAGCTGAATACCCCTTTCAATGTAACTTAAATAGGACTTAGATATGTCAGCAAGTGCAGCAAGTTTTGTAACGGAGTATCCTTTCTTTTTACGTAATTTTTTAATTTTTTCACCTATCATCTTTTCTCCTCATTCTCTATGTATACTGTAAAAAAGAACTATATGTTCATTATATAGCACATCTTGTTCTTTAAAAAACACGATAAATGGCGCAAATATGAGTAAATGAGACATATGAGAAGGAAAGGATTGTTATTATTCCATATTTGGATATATTTGGTACACTATAAGACGATTTGATACTGTTGTTCTCTATTACAAACAATTTTTTACGGTAATAGTTATCTTTATGCTAAATTGTGGGATGATGGATAATCTGGTTAGTAATAATCGAGGGGGGGAAGTAAGATGACTGCAATAATCGAGACAAATAGACTTAGGTTAAGAAAAATGAATATGAGAGATAAAGAAAACCTCCTTAAAATTTTTTCAGACCCAGAAACGATGAGGTACTACCCAAACGTAAAAGATCAAGAAGAAACGATTAGATGGATAAACTGGACAATTAATAACTACCATACATTTCGAGTTGGCTTATGGATAGTTGAAGACAAACATACTGGTGAATTTCTAGGGCAGTGTGGCGTCGTTCCGCAAAAGATAGATGGGATGGTTCAAATGGAGATTGGATACTTATTTATTAGGGAAAAGTGGGGAAGCGGGTATGCAACAGAAGCAGCTAAAGCATGTCGTGACTACGGATTTGAAAAATTAAAGGTTGATCAACTCGTGTCCATTATTGACCCGGCTAATCATGCTTCTGTCCGTGTAGCGGAGAAAATAGGAATGAAGCTAGATAAAAGTATAATAAAGTGGGGGAAAGATTTAAGCTTGTACATAATAAAAGCCAGATGACAGGAAACCTAGCCAACTGACCAATTAATCTAGCTTTTTTTGGATTTCAAATATATCCTCTAATTTGTCACTAAGATAAGAATGTGCATCGTCTATACCTAGGTTGTAAAAAGTCGGAGCCAATTTATCCATGAAAAATTCTAGAATAATCGATGCTTTAATGTTTCCTATTTCTTCCTGATACTCGGTTATGTAAAACTGTTGTATCTCATAAATTAACTCTTGTTTCTTTGTAGAATGTAGATTGAAATCTTGTTTCATTATAGACGCCCCCTTTTAATGTTATAGTAAGTATAACAAATATGAACCGTAAGTATTAAAGTTGTGATGGAGGTAGAAAAATATGGCTGAATTAAAATATGAAATTGTAAAAAACATAGGAGTTATCGGTGAATCACCAAAGGGATGGAAAAAGGAAGTTAATTTGGTGAGTTGGAATGGTCGAGAACCGAAATATGATATAAGGGACTGGGCACCTGACCATGAAAAAATGGGAAAAGGTATAACACTGTCATCTGAAGAAATGGCAACGCTAAAATCCCTTTTAGACAATCAGGAATTGTAAATAAATCTCAATTTAAAGTTTTTCTTAAAGAAGAAATCTGTTAAAAAGGTTTGTAATTAAGCAAGCCTATAAATGGCTTTTGAAAAAAGTATCCTTGTTGATAGGATACTTTTTTTCACTCCTTATAAACCATTTATTTGACTGCTTTTTGTAGCTTATGGATCATTTTTAAAGATCTTCCAGTACCAATTGCTACTGATTCTAATGGGTGTGGTGCTAGGTGTACAGGAACAGAAATTTCATTTGCTAACCATTCTTGCATACCTTTAATTAATGACCCACCACCTGTAATCGTAACTCCATGGTCAACTATATCCCCGCTTAACTCGGGTGGGCAGTTTTCTAAAGTAGCATGTACGGTTTCTAAAATAGACTCTAAAGACTCTCTGATTGCCTGTTGAATTTGTGTAGACGTTACCGTAATGATTTTTGGTAAACCTGTCAATAAATCTCTTCCGCGTACATCCATAGATTCCTCTTCGTGATCAATTAATGCATAACCAATTTCCATCTTTATATTTTCAGCTGTCCGCTCACCGATAAGAATATTGAATTGTTTTCGTATATATTGTGCAATTTCCTCATCCATTTTATCTCCACCAGTTCTTACAGATCGACAAGACACAACACCACCGAAGGAAATGATCGCAACTTCACTAGTGCCACCGCCAATATCTACAATAACATTAGCTATCGGTTCTTCGACGGGTAAGTCTGCACCTATAGCAGCTGCGATTGGCTCCTCGATTAAGTGTACTTCCTTAGCACCAAAACTTTTTACGGCATTGTGGATAGCTCTTCTCTCGACAGTTGTACTTCCTGATGGTGTACATACTACAACAGTAGGTTTACGCATAGATAACCCTACTTTTTTGCTTACTTTTTTAAGGATTTCTTTCAACATTTGTGCTGTCACGTCGTAATCCGCAATAACACCATCTTTTAATGGGCGAATGGGGACAATATTTCTTGGTGTTTTACCAATCATTTCTTTCGCTTCAGCACCTACCGCAACTACTTGATTTGTTCTTATATCTATTGCGACAACAGACGGTTCATTTAATACAATTCCTTTTGCTTTAGTGTAAACGAGGATATTAGCGGTTCCTAAGTCAATTCCAATCTCTGCATTTGAAAACATTAGTGTTCCTCCATCGATGTGATTTTTCTATTTATAGCATTTCTCATTATTGCTAATAATTATGGGGGTATAAGTGGTAGTAAAAAATGGAAATTTTCCATTAAAAAAAAGCGGGATGCATTTATCCCGCTTTTTAACTAGTAAAATTAGGGTTTTTTAACCTTGTTTTTCTTCTAATAGGTTTGCAAGTACGTGTGTTTTGTACTTTTCAATCTTACGTCCTTCAATACGACGCACACCGTTTTCTTTAAGCTTTTCTACGTACCAACCTTTACTACCTATATGCATACCTATCATCCTCTCCCAAATTTATAACATGTTTCGGAGCCATTGTAACATCAAAGAAATTGTATGAAAAGGGTCCTGTTTTTAGGTGGAGGTTTTCATCTCCACTCGCTATTATATATAATATGGAGATTAGTTGTTACATAGAACAAAAATAATTTTAGGTGGTTTTGAAAATGGACTATCAAATCATTTCGCTAAATATTGGTTTGCCTAAACAATATAAAATAAATGGAAAAGAATTGACTACTGGCTTCATCAAATCAGCAGTTGATACACCAATATGGCTTTCCAAAACTGGCTTTGAGGGAGACGGGCAAGCAGATCTTAAAAATCATGGTGGAGAAGATAAAGCATTGTTAATGTATAATCATCAACACTACTCATATTGGAATAAAAAATATAATCGTGTATTTAAAATGCCCTCATTTGGAGAAAATATAACAATTATGGGATTGGGTGAGCAAGAGGTACATCTGGGAGATCGCTTTTTACTAGGTGATGCCGTTATTCAAATCTCCCAACCAAGACAACCCTGCTATAAAATTGCAGAGGTGCATCAAATTAAAGACATGCCAGCTATTGTGACAGAAACAGGATTCACTGGATATTATTTTAGAGTTATTCATGAAGGCTATGTGTCACCTGAAGATCATTTAACACTTCTTGAGCAAGATGAGCATAGGGTTAGTGTTGCATACGTTCATCAAGCCTTATTTCATGATCGAACTAATTTGTCTAAGTTTAAGAAAATATTAAAGGTTAATTCACTTGCAGAAACGTTAAGAGCATCGATACAGAAGAAAGTAGAAAAATTAGAAAGGGGATAAAAGATAAGCAGATGGATTTTATCTCTAATATGGCAGAGGAAAAAATAAAACAAGCAATTCGTGATGGTGAATTGGATAAATTGCCTGGTAAAGGAAAGCCTTTAAACCTGGAGGATATTTCAAAAGTCCCTGAGGATATGCGGATGAGTTATCATATGATGAAGAACTCTGGATATTTACCAGAAGAGGTAAAGTTAAATAAAGAGTTAGTGTCCTTAAGAGAGTTAATTGCATCATGTGAAGATAAGGACGAAAAGGAAAAGTATGAAAAAAAATTAACAGAGAAAGAAATTCATTATCGTATGCTAATCGAAAAACGGAACTTTTCAAAGACGAGTGTATTTAAACAATATCAGGGGAAAATAAATAACCTTTTTCGTAAATAAGTGTTCTATCATTTAAAATATTAAATAATTAACTATTTGTTATCGTAACAAGGCTGTATAATATAGTTGGCTATCTAACTATAGAAAGGGAGAGTCATATGAAAAGTCTGATTGTATATGGATATGCAGTCTTATTAGTGTTAAATAGTATTCCAAACCTTGTTCGAGCGAAACGTAAAGAAAAAACGAATGATAAGCATAAATATGAAGAAATATTTGAAACTCCAAAGATGGTTTCACAAAAAGTATTGGCTAAAACAGGCTCAAGCGTTACGGTAGTTGGGAATGAAAAATTACCTGAAGGACCAGTTTTATTTGTAGCTAACCATCAAGGCCTATTTGATATTTTAGTGCTTCTAGGTTACGTTGGGAAACCAATAGGGTTTATAGCGAAAGCCGAAATTAAAAAAATCCCAATTATAAGTAACTGGATGGAAATGCTACATTGCGTATTTATTAATCGTGCCAATCGCAGGGAAGCGATTCAAGTCATTAGGCAGGGGACTAGTCATTTACAAAATGGACATTCTATGGTTATTTTTCCTGAGGGTACTCGTAGCAGAAATAATCATGTTGGTGAGTTTAAGGCCGGGAGCCTACAATTAGGTATGAAAGCAAAAGTACCAATAGTTCCTGTAGCCATTAATGGTACTTATAAAATTTTGGAAGAGAATGAAGGTAGGATTAGTCCTGCATCTGTTTCGATTGAAATATGCGATCCCTTTTTGCCAGAGTATTATCAAGGGAAAAAGAGTCAAGAACTAGCGAAAGATTTACAATTAGCAGTAGAAAAAGCTTTGTTGCAACTAGATGACCAAGCATCTTAATTTACTTCTAGTTAAAAAAAGGAAGTGGTACAATGTGTGGGCGATTTACCATGGATGCAAGTGAGTTAGAAATATTAAAAGAATATGAGTTGAATGATGAGATAATAGGCTTCCAGCCAAGGTACAATATTGCTCCTGGCCAGAATGTGTTAGCCATTATTCATGATGGGAAGAAAAAAAGGGTCGGTTTTCTAAAATGGGGACTAGTACCTTCATGGGCAAAAGATACGAAAATTGGCTATAAAATGATCAATGCGCGAAGTGAGACTGCGCATGAAAAACCTAGTTTTAAGAAACTATTAGCGAAGAAGCGCTGTTTAATTGTTGCCGACAGTTTTTATGAATGGCAGAAAAGTGAAAATGGAAAGCAACCGAAACGAATTTCACTTAAAGATAGAAAACTGTTTGCCTTTGCTGGTCTGTGGGATAAATGGGAACAGGGTGAAGAACAATTATTCACCTGTACGATCTTAACGAAGTCAGCAAATAAGTTTATGGAACCAATCCATGATCGTATGCCCGTTATTCTACCTAAAAAGGAAGAAGAATACTGGATAAATCCGCAAACTCGTGATCCCGATGAAGTCGGGCAGTTCCTTAGTCACCTACCTTCTAGTGAATTATTAGACGCTTATAATGTTAGTTCGTTAGTTAATTCAGCTAAGAATGAACAAAGAGAATGCATGGAGCCTCTACTATAAGTAAACATGTTTGGAGGCAAAGAAAATGATTATTAGTTTGTTTCGTGATCTGGTTGCGAACCTAGCAATTTTCACTTCATCCATTATCCTAATAAACACAATCTTTTCCAATGCTTCACGATTAGAGAATTTCTATGCGATTGAAGCGAGAATTTTCCCTCTTAAGGACCGAATAATAATTGGTGTAGTAGAGGGAATTGTAGGATCTCTTGTGATGTTATATGGTTTTCAGATAGATAACTCGGGGGTGTTAGTAGATCTCAGGCATTTTTCCATCATGCTAAGTGCGATGTTTGGAGGTTTACCCGCTGCGCTTATAACTGGATCTATAATGGCTTTATTTAGGTACACATTTATTAATAATATAGATATTCCATCTTTATATGGTGCGATGAATGCTGTAAACATGTCAATAGGTTGTGGGTTAATCGTTACCTTTGTAAAGTCAAAGAGAAGATGGATCTATATTCTCCTTTACTGTTTAATATCTACTTCAATAATGGGCATTGTACTAATTGATGCTGTCAAAACGTTAATTGTAGTATTAGCGGTGTTCTGGTTGATAGGAATTATGGGCGCATTCTTCATTTATAGAATAGTCAACTACTTAATTAAGGCAAGTTATTCACAAGAGAAGACCAGAATTAATGAGGAGCGTCTAAGACTGATTACGGAAAATATGTCAGACGGAATAACCGTTATGGATACAACGGCTACCATCCTCTATGCATCGCCATCAACAAAATCTTTTGGTTTAGATCTATCCAAAATCAAAAGTAATAGAGACCTTATGAAAAGAATTCACCCTGAAGATATAAGGGCAGTTTGTGAATCGTTTCTGGGTGTAATTAAGACTAGAGCTGAAATGGTAACAGAATTTCGGTGGGAATACCCGGTTAATAACTGGGTGTACAAAGAAATGGTTGCTACGCCTGTTACGGAAAATGGAAAAGTCTCAAAGGTTGTGCTTGTTACAAGAGATATAACAGAACGTAAAAATATCGAACACAGATTAGCGTACTTATCCAATGTGGACGGACTAACGGGTGTGGCGAATCGGAGGTTTTTTGACCAAGCATTAACTGCCCAGCTTACGCACGCAAAACAAACCAAGACAGACTTATCCCTACTATTGTTCGATATTGATCATTTTAAACTTTTTAATGACATCTATGGGCATTTGGCTGGAGATCAAACGTTAAAAAAGATCACAGAGGCTATTGAGGAGATGATGGATCCTTCGTCTGTATTTGCTAGGTATGGTGGGGAAGAATTTGCTGTAATCCTCCCTCAAAATACTAGGAGTGCAAAAGAGTTTGCGGAAAAATTGAGGAAACGTGTTGAGCAGTTAGAAATTACTCACTTAAAGACAAAGAAAGGGATAGTGAGTATTTCAATTGGTATCGCAAGTGTACAGCATTCGATTAATATGCTCGAGAACGATTTGATCGACTTAGCTGACAAAGCACTGTATCAGGCAAAAAATAATGGTAGAAATCAAGTATCTGTACACAAGCAAAACTAACTGGCATTTGTCAGTTAGTTTATTTTTATGTTTAAATTTCAAATTAAATGTAGGGAATAGCCGTTTTTGTTTCGTCTATGTAGTGAGCAGAAGAAAGGGGGGAGAGTATCATTCTTGATGACCAATTAATTCGAAAAGTAAAGGCAGGTAATAAGCAGGCGTTGCGTGTACTGATTGAACGGTATAAAAATTACGTATTTAAAGTGACGTTTAACGTGGTACATGATGAAAAGCTAGCCGAAGATCTTGCACAAGAAACCTTTATTAAAATGATTGATGCTCTCGACTCCTATCAGTCTCAAGGATTTAAAACATGGCTAAGCAGGATAGCACTTAATAAAGCAATCGATTATAAGCGGAAAAAGCAAAGACAAAAGGAAGATCTAATCTTTTTTGAACAGGATTTCCACCTTAGTAAGGGTGAAAGTGTAGAAGAAGAATATATCGGTAAAGAGAGAGTAAAGAATGTACATAATTCTATTAAAAAGATGCCTGAAAAGTTAAGAGATACAGTAAGTTGTTATTATTTTGAGGGATTATCTTATTCAGAAATTGCAGAAAAGCTAGCGATTGAAGAAAAGACAGTGGAAATGCGCCTGTATCGAGCTAGAAAATGGATGAAGGCAAATTGGAAGGAGGAGGATTTCTAGTGGAACATTTAGCGGAAAAGATGTTAGTAAGCTATATTAACTTGGAGATAGACGCTAGACAACAAGAACTTATTGAAGATCATCTTGGCTATTGTGAACATTGTCTTGAAGCATATTTAAACCTAATGGATGCACACAGTTATGATCTTAATGTTTCAGATCATTTTGTTGATAACACTCTTAAGGAAATTGATATAAAGCACGCATTCCACATGAAAGAAAATCAGAACTCTTACCAACAACAAGCCAAAAGGACAATGACACACTATATGCTCGCAGCTGGTTTAACAATTGTCTTAATGATGACAGGAGCATTTCAGAGTTTTATTAACATCACTGATTTAAGTGATATGGAGCATAAGCCTTCCATTACGGATCAATTAATGAAACAAACTAATAACATCATGGACTATATAAAGGGGGACAATTCACAATGAGAAAATCGCCATTTACTGCATTCCTACTGGCATTTATCCCAGGAGCTGGACATTTGTATATTGGTAAAAAGATTAGAGGGCTTTTGTATCCCTTCGTATTTTTTGGTGCCCTAGGGCTAGCGTTTATAACAGATATCATGCTTTTCAGTGATGAAGTATTAATATTTTTCTTAGCAATTGCAGCACTTTCTTGGGGACTGAATATGCTTGATATTATCATTTCATTGTTTAGAAGTATGCACATACCAGATACTACACAACAATTGAATAACAAACAACCTGATTCCTTAAATTATCAACCTGTTTCAGCCGAAACACAAAATGAGCGTTTTTTCACGATCATGCTTTCCTTTATACCGGGAGTAGGTCATTTCCATTTAGGGTTAAATCAACGTGGGCTAACGTTTCTGACGGGATTTTTTGGGATAATCACAATGGTCGTATTTGTAAGTGTGACGACGAGTGATGTATTTATGATTTTTCTGTTAGCTCTTCCTATTATTTGGATATACAGCTTATTTGATGCGATCGGACAACTTAATAAAAAACAAGCAGGAGTTCCATTAGAGGATAAGACGATAATGGATGATTTGGAAAGCTTCCGTCAGGACGGAAAAAAAAGCAAAATGCTAGCTACAGTACTATCCATTTTTCCGGGGGCTGGCCATATGTATCTTGGATTACAAAAAAGAGGCCTTCAATTGATGGCGGCATTCTTACTTTCTGTCTACGTATTAGATGTTTTGCATCTATCGATCTTCCTGTTTTTAATTCCTATTATCTGGTTTTATAGTTTCTTTGATGCACTGCAGTTAGCGAGTAAATACGAGGAAGAGGAATTAGAAGATGTTCCCGTTATTAAATATCTAATCAACAATCAAAAATGGATAGGGATTGCTTTAGTTGTTCTCGGTGTTTTTTATTTACTTGACTCTGTCCTTTTACCTACCTTTGCGGAACGTTTATTAAGGTACTACCATATTGACCTCTGGTATTATTATCAGCAATATTTCCAAGTATCACTCGTTTGTTTATTGTTCATTGGAGGAGGTATTAAATTAATCGCTGGTTCTAAACGTAAAAAAGGGGATGGTAGTAAATGAGGCAATGGCGAGTAGGCTCTTTTTCAATGGGGATTTTATTAATATTTCTCGGTGTAGTTCTAGTTCTCGTACAAATGAATCAATGGGATTATGTGATGACATCATTAATTTGGGTACCTACTGTATTAATTGTGTTAGGGATAGAAATAGTTGCATATCTCATTTTATCTAAACAGGAGCATCCTGTTGTTAAATACGACATCTTTTCTATTTTCTTTATTTGTTGCTTGGGGGTTGTCTCCATCGGTATATACGTAGTCTCAACAACTGGTATCCTGAATGTAGTAGAGACAGCTGTGAGTGCAGAAGAGGTCCAAGGTACCCTGCCAGAAATAACAGAAAAGTTAGATCAAACGATTGAGAAAGTTGTGATAGAACCAGGTAATACATCTGTGACTTTAGAGGCAAACAATTCTGATGACTTAAGTATCTTTGGTGTATATACTTCCACTAAACAGCCTAAAGTAGAAATTACAAGGGAGGATGTTGTATCTATCCATCGTGTTGATAATACGCTATATGTTCAATTTCTAGATGCGCCAAACCGAGTTGGAATGGGCTATGGTTACGCAGAATACAATCCAACTATTTCTGTTCCGGGAAAGGTGGAAGTAGAGGTAAGGTCTTGGATAAATAAAGCAAATGTTTCTTTAACTAGTCTAAAAGCAAATTGGTACATAGAATCTACAGAATACAGTTTTATAAGTGATGTTAGTTCGGCGAATGTTAAACTTACTGCGAATTCTTATGAACTTAATGGAGAGCCAAATGATGAGGAAGGAAAAGATATTCTAGAGAAAAAGTATGGTAAAGGTGAAAATAATCTAACATTTGGTCATATAGATAGCTTAGTAATTAATGATTGATAAATATAAACGACAAAAAAGGCTTGCTTTTCATAGTAAGCCTTTTTTGTTACCTAATAATAGCAAGTTGCAATGGCGGAATATGTATAGAATCACCAGTAAGTAATTCTCTTATTTACTTATTTGATGGGTGCGTTCACTCCGCTTCGGCAGAATACTCCGCTTTTCGTGGGCACGGCCTCAGCCTCCTCATCAGCAAAGAACGCTTCTTCCGGGGTCTTCGGACGCGTGCTGTTC
>NZ_JACLZI010000001.1 GCF_014280935.1 Aquibacillus kalidii | reverse complement strand
GCCGTGCCCACGGAAAGCGGAGTATTCTGCCGAAGCGAGTGATCGCACCCATCAAATAAGTAAATATAAGAAAATTACTTACTGGTGATTCTATACATATTCCGTCTTAAATAATGGATTTTTTATAAAAGGATTGTAAACAAAAAGCTGATGTTTTCCACATCAGCTTTTTTCTACCCTAATATATACTTCTTATGATGAACGTTGCATTTCTTCAGCGCTCTCTGTTAGACAGCAAGTTTATCCTTTTTTAGCTCCCCGACCTCCACGCTTAGACTCTGTATGCTTTCTTAATGAAGCCAAACGATCCTCAGAATCTTTCAGGAAACGGTTCATTTTTGCTTCAAATGACTCCGGTTTATCGCGGTTATTTTTGGGATTGTTATTATTACCTTTGCGTCGACCTGGGTTTGGATTATCCTTAGCCTTCTTAATAGATAATCCAATCTTTCCATCTTTCTCAACATTAATGACCTTAACTGTAATTTCATCACCTACAGATAAATGTTCATTAATGTCTTTGACGTAATTATCGGCAACTTCACTAATATGGACCAAACCAGTCGTTCCACCGGGTAACTCTACAAATGCTCCGAAATTAGTGATACCTGTTACCTTACCCTGCAACTTGCTGCCTACTTCGATTGACATAAAAAAAATGCTCCTCCTTAAAATTTTAAAAAACTACACTATATATTATATAAAACCATTAAAAAGTGTGTCAATAAGATGGGTCTTCTTCAGGAAGCTTAAAAATTATTTCTCCTTCTTCTGTAAAGAAATAATTTGTTTTTGCTATCTGTAAGACATAGTCCTCATCTTTCAGTAGTTCTACCTCTTGCTTTAAACTCTTTTCCTTTTCTTTAAGGGAAGCTAGTTCGGTTTCTAACTGCTGATACTCTTCTTGTTTCTGCGCATATAGTGTTCTCTGCTTTACATGATACATCGTTAAACTACCAAGTGTTATAACTACTATTACAGCAAACAATACCAACCGTCGGTATAATCGTTTTTTCTTCTTACGTTGACGTGCTACATGTGCATCGTATTTCTCCATATAGGTAGAGTTTATTCGTGCGATTTTTCTCTCTTTTCTAGTCACCGACCGGTTACCCCCTTTTACTTAAGATGTATTTCCACCATTTTCTTAATGTATTCTTTATTTTACTATAAAATCCTCCTGTTTGTGTTAAGTATTTTTTCGCATTTTTAGGCAGTAGGCGCCAAATTATTTTAAATATAATGCTAATTGGATACCAAACGACTTTTAACAACAGAAGGACGATCCACAAAATAACTCCCCATGTCCATAGCAAAATAGCAATTATGGTAGAAATCATCCATTTTAAGGGTCGAACAATAACAGCTTGTACTAAACGATAGAAGAAGTGATAAATGGATATAGAAGTCTGAATTATCTTTTCTAATACCCTTTGATACATGTTTTCTAACAATCCTTTAAACATAGCAAACCCACAAACTAAAGCAATTAAAATATAGAAACGAAGCTCTCCTTGATTCACTAAGTATAAAAGGAAAAATAGAATAAGGGTTTGTAATAACCAAAAACAAATCTCAATAAAATAAGAAAAAATGACTCTTTTCTTCCAATAAACCTCAAACCTTCGAAACGTATGAATTCCAGCACCCAAAAAGACACCGCCGGCAATCATCGTTAGAATAGTAAGGAATTGAGTACTTAACGTCATTTGAACAGCTTGCTAAAGAAACCTTTAGCTTTTTCCCCTTGTTGTTCGTCTAAGTAAGAAAGTTCATAGATTTTACCTTTGATAGATACATTTCCTTCTTCTACATCAAGGTTCTTCATTTGTAGGTTTTCGCCCCGGACAATTAAATAACCCATAACTGTTTGTAACAAGAATTCTTCATTGTCAAAACTGTCTACTTCTTTAACCCCACTTATTTCTAAAATTCTTCTATTGTTCATCCTTATATGGTGTTCCGCCTGTGGACCTGTAGCCGGATTTCTTTCATAATAATTCATTTGTACAGCCCTCCCTTTATCGTTACCAATTTATGAGGAAAGGGACATGTTTAGAACTATTATCTACTAAAAAAACATTATTTTAGCAGCTTCTTAACTATTTACTTCTTCCTCTTTTTCAACGGAATAAAGCTCCGTTGCTTCCTCTTTTCGAACAATCTCTTTAAGAGAATTAATTTTAATAGTTAATAATTTCTGTCCAAATTGGATCGTTAGTATATCGTCTACAGCCACATTAGAAGATGCTTTTGCTTGATTGCCATTAATTGTTATTCTACCTTGATCGGCAACTTCCTTTGCTAATGTTCTTCTTTTAATTAACCTCGATATCTTCAGAAATTTATCTAATCTCATGAATGATACACTTCCTTTTCTATTCTTGTTTTTTTGCTAATTCCCAATATGTATCTAATTGCTCTAAAGACATTTTTTCCATAGATAGATTTTGCTCTTTTATCTGTTTCTCCATATATTGAAATCTACTTTTAAATTTGGTATTCGTACTATACAAAGCTAACTCTGGATTTACTTTATAATATCTTGTCAGATTAACTATGGCAAATAGTAAATCCCCAAATTCCTTTTCGATTTCTGGTTGGTCCTTCGACTGTATCGCTTCTTTTACCTCGTTAATTTCTTCGATAACCTTTTCCCACATCGGTTTAGGATTATCCCAATCAAATCCAACTTTTGCTGCTTTCTTCTGTAGCTGTTCAGCTACTAACAAATTTGGTGATTCAGGTGGAATGCCATCCAATAACGATTTCCTTTTTACACCTTTTTCTTCCTTTTTAATTTTATCCCAATTTGTGACAACATCATCAGCATTATTCACATTAACTTCTCCAAATACATGTGGATGCCTACGAATCATTTTATCTGTAATGGATTTTATTACGTCATCAATCGTAAAATACCCTTCATCTTCTCCAATTTGACTATGCAGCATCACTTGAAGTAGAACATCTCCTATTTCCTCAACCATTCCTTGGTCATCCTGTGCATTAACAGCTTCTATAAATTCATACACTTCTTCAAGGAGGTACTTTCGTAATGATTCATGTGTTTGCTTTTTGTCCCAGGGGCACCCATTTGGTCCACGAAGGATAGAGATTATTTCTCTCAACCTAAAAAATTGATGATTTAGATCTTCACCAGTAACTGGTGGAACATACACACTTGTTAAATTGCTAAGTTTTGTAGCATGATCTAATTCAGATAGTGGTACCGTTGTGATAGATTCCTTCTCACTTCCTACTGCTTCTACAATGTTAACAGGATGGTCTGGTGACAAATCATCAAGCAATGTAAGTTTCACTTCCGATGCAACGAAGGCATCATACACTTGGCAAAAAATAAGATGATGACGGTAATTCAACTGACTTCTGCTAAACGCCGTTGCATCCACAAATTGGAATCCTTCAATCGGATCAATCTTTAGCGCCGTAAATAAATCATCTAAGAAGCTTTGCCCTCCAGTAACTTCTACACTTACTTTTTGCTGTTCCAACAAAAGTTGAACTGTCTTTTCTGCTAACATTGGGTGGCCTGGTACTGCATATAGAATCTCTTGTCTATCCTCTGATTCTGAAATAAGTGTTTCGACAATTTGTTCATAAACTTGTTCAAACCGATCATGTTGTTCATAAACACTATCAAAAGCGATAAATGTGCACCCCTCTTTTTGTAAATCAGCCACGACAGGGTGGTCCATTGTTCTAATGAAAATGGGTGATTCACTACTTGTTAATTTCCGATAAATCCCAAGGGGTAACTGATCAATACCACCAGCACCTAATCCAATAACCTCTATTTTACTCATTCCCTATTATTCCTCCTTTTTAAGACCGATTAATAATTCACCAAAGGGAAGTGCTTGTAATTCTGTATTCGTAAACACCCTAAAACGTATTAATGTAAATAAATATAGTACTCCTCCAATAATTGCAACCGCCATTACATATAGAAGAAGTTCAATCCTTGAATCCAATTCGACCCATTTAACAAATATAAAGTTAGAAATGAGTAAGAACATACTCATATAAAGGATAGCTATTCCCAATGAGTTCCAATTAATATTAAATAACCGTTTCATATCTAACACCTTTTTTAATTTATAACCATTTAACAGGAGTACAATTAATACACTGATAACAGTGGAAACTGCACTACCATTAATACTAAAGTGAGGGACAAGCATACTATTTAATAACCACTTAGTGACTAATCCACTTATAATAAATACGGCTGTTATGTAAATATATCCTAGTCCTTGCAGAATAGTTGCGATCGTAATCCCTAAAGATGTAAATACGATTGCAAAGGACAAAATTTGTAGACTCTCAATGCCTAAATTATTTTGGAATAATAACGTATTAACAGATGGAAAAATCAGAAAAAGTCCAACTGTTGCTCCGACAGATAAGTATAGACTAAACTTTAAGGCACTTTGAATATGAGCGTGAAACAATATTGGGTTTTTGTCATATCTTTTCTTGGTAACAGAAGGAATTAAGGCAAGCGCTAATGAAGACCCAAATACCGTACCCAGTTGAATGAGGGGTTGTCCTCTATCGAAAATCCCCTTCCACTGTTTAGCTTCTGTATCCGAATAACCAAATTGCATTAGATTTGGTAATAGGGTAAATGAATCTGAAAACTGTAGAAGCAATAGTAACATATGATTAACCCCGATAAATACACCATAGACAACAATAGACTTGAAATAAACAGTCAAAGGAATAGGGGTTATTGTCAGAAGAGCTTTTGGCCTATATTTAAACCACAACAGAACTAATAACACACAAGCAGCAGATGTAGCTATTATCGATGCTAGAGCAGCACCAACACCTATGGAATAGACATCTTTCCTAAGATGAACAATCAATATTGCAGTAACAATAATACCGCTCACTCTAAACACTTGTTCCGTTACTTGTGATATAGCAGTTGGAGCCATATTTTGTTTACCCTGAAATAAGCCCCTTAGTAAAGAGGTAATAGGGATTAATAAGAAGAGAAACGCCACCATTTTAATGGAAGGAGCTAATTGTTCATCTCCCATCCATAACGCAATGTATTGGCTATTTAACGTCAATCCTATATAAAGTATGGCATTAATACCATATAAACAAACAGTAACCGGCATATAAAACGCTCTAAATGTATAGGGGACCTTTGTTTCTGATACAAATTTAGATATAGCAGCAGGAAAACCATACAATGAAAGCATAAATGCTATTCCAATGATTGGATAAACTTGTTGGTAAATGTAAAACCCAATATCCCCTGTTATATTTTGTAGGGGGATTCTATATCCTGCACTTAGTACTTTGCTAATTATTCCAGCAAACGTTAGGATAATTGCACCCTTAAATAGATGACTCGCATTATGATCCTCTTTCATAGATATCGCCTTTCTGGCTAAAATTTCCTTGCAATTATATCATATACTATACCGTTAACTCATAAATACAAATCGATTTTCATTCTTTCCCTATACAACGCGTTTAAGAAAAAGTATTATAAATCACTAGTTTTACATTAATCAAATTAATTCTTTTTAATAAAATACCCTTCCACTAGTATAAACCAGTGAAAGGGTACTCTAATCTCATTACTTAATTTCAATAATATTCTTTTGGTTTTGGCTTACTTTTCCTTTTGCCTTCACTTCAACCGATTGGCCTTCTTGCAGGTTTGTGAAAATAATCGGCGTTATAGTAGAAGGAGCATTTTTAGAAATATAGTCCAGGTCAATTTCCATAATCACTTGACCTTGTTCTATGATATCACCTTCCGCTACTTTTTCAGTAAAGCCTTCCCCTTTTAACTTAACCGTATCGATACCAATATGAATCAATATTTCCATTCCATTATCTGCTTGGATACCGATAGCGTGCTTTGTTGGGAAAATATTAATAATTTTACCGTTAACAGGTGATGCAATCTTTCCATCAGATGGTTTAACAGCGAAACCGTCTCCCATCATTTTTTGTGAGAATACCTGATCAGGAACTTCTGAAAGTGGAAGAATCTCTCCATTAATAGGACTAGAAACTTCTACATCCCCGTTAAATACAGGAACTTCTCCGTCCTTAGCATTTGTTGCTTTAGACTTATCTTCTCTGCGTGGTGACTTCCCATCTATAATATCCTGTATTTGTCCACGTAATGTATCAGATACAGGACCAAAGATTGCTTGAATGTTATTCCCTACTTCCATAACACCAGAAGCACCAAGTTTTTTCAATTTATTCTTATCAACATTACCTTTGTCAGCAACACTTACACGTAAACGAGTAATACATGCGTCCAAGTTTGTGATATTTTCTTTTCCACCCATAGCACTTAGAATTTCATATGGGCGATCGCCCACTTCTGTTGTATCTTCATCTATATCTTCAGATTCATCCTCACGTCCTGGTGTCGCTAAGTTAAACTTCAAGATAGCCCAACGGAAACCAAAGTAATAAATTACAGCAAAGATTAAACCAATGATGATTACCCACCACCAGTCCGTTCTGTTTGGCATAACACCGAACAGTAAGAAGTCAATAAGACCACCGGAGAAAGTCATACCAATTTTTACATCTAATAAATACATTGTCATAAATGAAAGACCTGCAAATACAGCATGAATCCCAAATAATACTGGTGCAACGAACAAGAATGAGAATTCTAATGGCTCTGTAATACCTGTTAAGAAAGAAGTTAAGGCAGCAGACGCCATAAGTCCGCCAACTATTTTCTTACGTTCAGGACGTGCTGTGTGATAAATAGCTAACGCAGCTGCCGGTAGACCAAACATCATGAATGGGAATTTACCAGTCATAAAGTTACCAGCAGTGAAATCAACACCGTCTTTTAATTGTGCAAAGAAAATTGCTTGGTCGCCACGGACTATTTCTCCCGCAGCATTTGTATATTGTCCAAATTCAAACCAGAATGGAGAATAGAAAATATGGTGTAAACCAAATGGAATTAACGAACGCTCGATAACACCAAATACAAAAGTAGAAAGTGTCCTATTTGTTTCAAGCATAAAGTGTGAAAGTGCATTTAGGCCAGATTGTGCGAATGGCCAAACAAAGAACATAATAATCCCTAGAATCAGAGCAGAAAATGCTGTAATAATTGGAACAAAACGTTTCCCCGCAAAGAATCCTAAGAATTGTGGTAACTCAATATTAAAGTATTTCTTATACATAAACGAGGCGAGAATACCGACTATAATACCACCAAATACACCTGTTTGAAGCGTATTTATTCCAAGTACAGATGCATAGGCAGGTTCATTTGCTGCCATCTCTGCTGTAACATTTCCAAAAACACCCATTGTTACATTCATTATTAAATAACCAATAATAGCCGCAAGACCCGCAACCCCGTCACCGCCTGCTAAACCAATAGCAACACCAACGGCAAATAACAACGGTAGGTTATCAAAAACTACTCCACCGGCTTCTGACATAACCTCTAAGACCTTTAATACTGCTGGATTACCAAACCACGGGAATCTTTCAATCCATGATTCTTGTGCAAAACTCGTACCAAATGCCAGTAAGATACCGGCTGCTGGTAGTAATGCTACTGGTAGCATTAAGGCTTTACCAACTTTTTGTAATGTACCAAATACATTAGACATGAAGTTATCCTCCTTTTTAATTTGTAATGCAGAGTTAGTTTGTGTTACATCTTGAAAAATAAAACATTCTATAAGCGTTTTCATAAATGCAACTAAAAAAGGCATGAGTAGAGTGAATTTACCTGGTATCAAAATGGGTATAGAAATCCCACATAGATAACCAGATTAAATTCTCTTACTCATGCCTGATCGAATCAGTAACACGTAACTAAATTTTATCGGTTAATCGCTGTAAATGAATTGTTAAGTATAGTGCTTCATTCTCATCTACGACGGTATTTAATTGTTTCTGCATTACTTTAATCAACTTCCAAGCAAGATTATAGCATAGAGGATATGTCATTTTCAACATCTCTGCTAAAGTTTTTTGTTCTCCTAATTTTTCACCTTGGTGAACCCTATCTATTGCACGATGTAAATGCTGAATAAGTCGATTATAATTTACATCATTTTTATTTAATTTTATTTCTAATGTATCTTCAATTACTGCTATCATTTTAGAAATTAACTGATGGTGTCGATTAATATCCCTAATTGACTTGTCAGTAACAGCACTATGAATATGAAGTGCTATAAACCCAATTTCCCCTTCAGGAAATTCCACACCTGCTTTTTCATTAACTCTTGCCACAACTTCCTTTGCTACTTGATACTCCTTTGGGTATAGTGATTCAATTTCAAATAAAAAGGGATTGGAAAATTGCACTTGCTTATTTACTCTATTTATTGCGAAAGAGATATGGTCCGTTAATGCAACATGAATATGCTCATTCAACGATTGTTCCATTCTATCTTCAATGAATACAATAATATCATTCAGAAATTCCATTAAATCTTTATCTATGTATGATAGTAAGTTAACGTATTGTTCTTGCTCCTGCTGGTCTTTTAGTAGGAAGGTTTTGTCTGCTTTATCAAAGGATATTTCATCGCCCTTTTTCCGGTTGAAGCCAATGCCCTTTCCAATTAATACAACTTCCTTATATTGTGGATGTTCCGCAATCACAACATTATTGTTTAATGCCTTTTGCACAACAAGTTTTTGCTCCATAGCCGATCGATCCTCCAACCATACTTATTAGGGCATCCCCTATCTACCTATCCATCCTATATGTAAACGCTATTTATTACAAGAATTTTAATATCGAGATCTAAACTGACTTTTAACTATTATTAAAATAACTCTATGTTTCACCCCGTTTTCAATAAATCAAAGAACCCTTCCGTAACCTTCACTACTTAAGACATGATTTGTATAGAAAGCGAAGTAAAGTCCTAAGACCTACATTCATTATATAAGATGAATGCTAAACCAACGCTGCGGAAAAACGCTCGCTTTCCGTGGGGAACGCTTCAGCCTCCTCACTCGCAAAGACCGCTCGCTGTGGGGTCTTCAGACTGTTCCTTTCCCACAGGAGTCTCGCATTTTTCCGCAGCTCAGTGTGGATCAATTATTAAAAAGAGTATAACATCACTTAAAATGCAGAAAGCCTATCATAAGTGTAGGCAGAATACGAAGACTCCTGTGGGAATAGCACGAGGTGAAGATCCCCGGAAGAGCGTTCTTTGCTCTGAGGAAGCTGAGACCGTGCCCACGGAAAGCGGAGTATTCTGCCGGAACGAGTTCAAGCACACATCCAAAGGTTCTTATAAGTTACTGCAGATTTTATCTCTACTGCGGAGTAAAGAGGGGTTATTATGATGAAAAGGATTAAAAAAGACTGACCAACCTGATATTATCTAGGCAGTCAGTCCTTTTCGTACTATTCCATTTGTCTTGCTAAAAAGCTAGCAGCTGTTTCTACAGCTTTTTGTTCCACTGTTCCGATGTTGTTACTTTCCTTTGACATAATCATTACACAACCAATTGGGTCGCCATTTGCAATAATGGGACTTAATACATATGATGCGATTGTTTCTTCATTGTTCTCTGTAATTTCAATTGATGTATTCTCTGTTTCAGAGAGAGCAGAACGGTCTTCCATCGCTTTTTCAATAAGCTTCCCTATATTCTTGCCAAGGTATTCTTTTTTAGATTCGCCGGAAACAGCGATAAATTCATCACGATCACATATTAGGACTGGAGATCCAATTGAATCAAATAATGCATCTGCATATTCCTTCGCGAAGTCACCCAATTCACTAATAGGTGAATATTTCTTTAAGATTACTTCGCCTTCTCGGTCAACAAATATTTCTAATGGATCGCCCTCACGAATACGTAATGTTCTTCTTATTTCCTTTGGTATTACCACTCTACCTAAATCATCAATTCGACGTACTATTCCTGTTGCTTTCATAAACTGTATAGCCTCTCTTTCTTTGATGATCTTGACTCTGGTCTGCTTTAATTAACATGTCTTATGTAAAGCAGAAATAACCAGTTGTGGGTATAGTATGGATACAGAATGTCAGATCTATACATCTAATCATAAAATTTTCCTATATCGTTTATGCAACAGGCTCTCTTTTCATGCTACTAAGCGCTTGAATAAATTGTTCTACTATTTCATATCGGCGTTGATAATTTTTCTTATCCCATTGAAATACAATCTTTAATTTTCGATTCTCTGTACCTAATTGAATCATGCGTCCATATTCATTCGTAAAATCAAATAATTTTGCCCCGTCAATTTGTTGACTTGCTTCGTCTTCCACTAATATCTCCATCTTTTGTTTCTTTTCACTTATGGACTCTACACGTTCTTTCTTTGCATTAACCTTTATGGAGGATACGTGAAAGAGATTGGCTACCTCTTCTGGGTAATCGCCAAATCGATCTATCATTTCTTCGCGTAAATCATGGATTTCTTCCTGAGAAGAAATGGATTGGAATCTTTTATACATATCTATTTTTTGCTTTTCATCATGAATATACGTATCCGGTATATACGCATCAACACTTAAATCTAACTCTACCTGGAAAGGTTTAGTTTCTTCGATGGTCTTTCCAGTTTTTCTTGCTTCAATTGCATCTGTTAACATTTGAGAGTACATATCGAATCCAACTGAATCGATGAACCCATGCTGTTGAGCACCAAGTAAGTTACCTGCACCACGAATCGACAAATCACGCATAGCAATCTTAAATCCTGATCCCAACTCAGTAAATTCCTTAATGGCCTGTAAACGTTTTTCAGCAACTTCAGTAAGCACTTTATCCTTTTGATACGTAAAATAGGCATAAGCAACTCGATTGGATCTACCTACACGCCCTCTTAATTGATAAAGCTGACTCAGACCCATTCGGTCCGCATCATAAACAATTAGTGTATTAACATTAGGAATATCTACACCCGTTTCAATTATTGTTGTACTTACTAATACATCAAACTCACCTTCTAAGAAGGAGAACATAACATTTTCTAATTCCGACTCATTCATTTGTCCATGGGCAAATGCCACTCTAGCATCGTCTACTAGTGCAGATATTTCTTGAGCCATTCGCTCAATATTATTCACTCGGTTATAAAGGAAAAATACTTGGCCACCTCGCGCCATTTCACGCTCAATTGCTTCTCGTAGGAAGACAGGATTATATTCCAATACATACGTCTGAATTGGAAATCTATTTTCAGGTGGGGTTTCAATTACTGATAGGTCCCTTACCCCAAGCATAGACATATGAAGTGTTCTAGGTATTGGTGTTGCAGTTAAAGTAAGTACATCGACATTCGTTTTTAACTGCTTAATTTTTTCTTTGTGTTTGACGCCAAATCTTTGTTCTTCATCGACTATCAACAAGCCTATGCTTTTATATTTTACATCCTTCGACAGGATACGGTGTGTTCCAATCACTACATCTACTAAACCATTCTCAAGCCCTTTAAGTGTCTCATTTTGTTGCTTTCTAGTTCTAAAACGGCTTAATAAGCCTATATTAATAGGATAGTCTTGGAATCTTTCCATCATCGTTTCATAGTGTTGCTGGGCAAGAATTGTTGTAGGTACTAGGATTGCTACCTGTTTGCCATCAGCAATAGCTTTAAATGCTGCTCGGATTGCTACTTCTGTTTTACCATACCCAACATCACCACAAAGTAAGCGATCCATAGGTCGCTGGCGTTCCATATCCTGTTTTATTTCTTCAATACACCTAATTTGATCTTCTGTCTCTTGATATGGGAAGGCATCTTCAAACTCTCGTTGCATGACTGTATCTTCAGAGAATGCATACCCTTTGGTTGCTTCCCTTTCTGCATAGAGCTTAATAAGATCATCTGCTATATCTTCGACAGTTGATTGAACCTTACTTTTAACCTTTTTCCACTCTGATCCACCAAGTTTATATAGCTTCGGTTCTTTACCTTCTGACCCAACGTATTTTTGAACTAAATCTATCTGGTCTATTGGTACAAAAAGCTTGTCGTCGCCTGAATATTTTAAAAGCATAAAATCCTTGTGTAGCCCATTAACTTCAAGCGTTTCTATCCCTAAATACCTTCCAATACCGTGATTAGCATGGACAACATAATCGCCAACTTTTAATTCCTGATAATTTTTTATTCTTTCTGCATTCGATATCTTTTGTCTACGTTTTGGTCGAGCTGTTTTTTTCTTAAACAATTCTTTTTCTGTAATAATTGCTAGTTTGTGCATTGGTAATTCGAATCCACCGCTGATATTTCCAATTACGATCGTTGGTTTAGAAACAGGCAATTGGGCGCCAGAAAGAGAGAGAGAGGCGTCCATATCATAATCTTCTAAAACAGATTGTATTTTATCTGCACGTTTCTCATTTGGTGCAAAAATAATGACAGAGTAGTCTCCCTTGACCCATCTAGTCAATTCATTTTGTAATAAATTCATTTGCCCATGAAACTGCTGCATCGTTCTACAAGACATATTTACAATATTTTGTGGGTTTGTATTAGGAATGTGACGTAAAAATACTGATAAATAAAGTTTTGGCTGTTTCATTTTTTGAAGAACATCATGCCAGTCATAGGATATGGAAACATCCCTAACCATTTGATTGGATTGAAGTACACTGCTATACCAATCCGCTTCTTCTTCATCCAATCGAATTGCTGTCTCTTGAATTCTGCTCATTTCATCTAGAATGATTAATCCATCTTCTGGAAGATAATCTAGTAAACTTGCAGGTTGATCATAGAAATAGAATCCATATTTATACATCTCCTGAAAACGTTCTTGCTGATGAAGCCTTTCTACATCATGACTAATACTTTCAGAAAGAGTCTGTTTATCCTCTTGTTTTTTTATTTTCTTAAGAGATATTGCGAGTTCTTCCTCTAACCTTTGTGCTCCTCTTAACATATCCTCTTCATTAAGAAGTAATTCCGTTGCTGGTGCAACAGTCACCTGAGTTACTTTCTCCAATGACCTCTGTGATTCGGAGTCATAATATCTAATAGAGTCAACTTCATCATCAAAAAGCTCTATACGGATAGGGTTTTCTTCGGTAATTGGATAGATATCCATAATCCCACCCCGAACACTAAATTCACCTGGCGTTGATGCCATATCAACCCGCTCATACCCCATATCGATCAAGAAGGATAAATAAGCTTCAATACTTATCGATTCACCAACTTTAAAACTAAGAAAATACTTATCCCAATACTGTTGAGGAGGTAATATCCTTTTTAAAGCAGCAATTGGTGCTACTAAAATACCTTGATCTGTTTTCAGCCATTTTGTTAATGCATCAATCCGTTGACTTTTTAACTCAGGGCTAGATATTGCTATTTCTGATGCTACTAGTTCATTTACAGGATATAGATATGTATCATTATCTGAAATTTCAGTCAAATCTTCATATATTTGTTGTGCTTGCATCAATTGGTGGGTTACTAACAAAATTCGCTTATTAGCCGACTCTTTAATTATGGACGCAAGCATACTTCTCGCAGAACCTGATAGCCCCGCTACTAGCTGTTCATTAAGATTTGATTTAATACCACTGATGACTGAATATATATCATCTTGGGACTTTATATAGTCTTTTATTCCTTGCATATTGCCTCCCCCTAAAGATAAAACAAACTATTTATGAATATTGTGCTTTTAAAGTACAAAAATGCTTTGGCTTAACGACCAAAGCTTTTCGCACGTATTATTGAATGAAATAATCTAACTCATGATAATGTGGGTTATTTTCTAATGTTTCTTGACAGTCTTCACAGATTGCCTTAATGTGGATATCACCATTATTCTGATATTGAATCATTTCTTTCCGTTCATCAGAGGATAGTTCCTTCCAACCTAAAGACTGTGTATCTATTACTTTTTGCTCTAATTGACCAATCTGGTTTCCACAATGATTACATGAATATACTATAGCCATATAGTACCTCCTAGACATACTTTTCTAATTCTAGTTTGTCCGAGAGGATTTCCTTTTATACTTTAATCTATCATATGTTCCTTAATTAAATTCATTCATCACTTCTTGAAAGGGTTTTCGAAACCATGCTTCACATGCCTTAACAGCTTTATCAATACCTTCATTGACCTGCTCTTGTTCTAATTTTTCAAACCTACCAAGTACAAAGTCAGGAACAGGAATAGGTGTAGTTGGGCGTCCAATTCCCATTCTAATTCGGTTAAATTCCTTTGTCCCTAGCTGATCAATAATGGACCTTATACCATTGTGTCCACCGTGCCCACCTTTTTGACGTAATCTAATTTTTCCAGGTGGAAGATCCAAATCATCATAGATCACGACTACATCCTCAGCAGAAATATCATAGAATTCCATTAATGGCCTTACGGATTCACCGGATAGGTTCATATATGTCTGTGGTTCTAATAGGATTACCTTTTCATCGCCAATTTTCTCTACACAATAAATACCATTGAATTTCTTCTTATTCAATGACCAATTGTTCACTCTAGCAAGTTCATCAATAATCATAAATCCAATATTATGCCTTGTTAATTCATACTTTTTCCCTGGATTACCTAATCCCACAATACATTTCATATTTCTGACTTCCTTTGCATTATTAATTGCCCATTAGGGATAGTTTAACACGAATGAAAATCACAATCACATATAAACCGTTTTATTCACCCAATTTTTCCTTATAAAAATTAAATAGGCCTGGAAAATGCTAAAGACGCAACTATGGATAAGTCGCGCCTTGTTTATCTTATTCTTTAGATTCCTCTTGATCACCATTTGCTTCTTCAGCGTTTTCAGCAGCTGCACCTTCTGCTTCTTCATCACTCTCTTCACTTTCAGACGGACCAGCATCTGCAGTAAGGATGGATACTATTGTTGTATTTTCTTCTTCTAGAATCTCATATGAGCTGCCAGCTTTTAAATCAGCTACTGTAATTGTTTCACCAACTCCGAGATTGCTTACATCAACCTTTATTTCCTCTGGTATATTACCAGGTTTAGCTCGTACAGCTAAATCATGTAATGGTTGTTGCAAGACACCTCCGTCTTTTACGCCTTGTGCTTCCCCTTCTAAATGGATTGGTACTTGAACATCCATTTCCTGGGACATATTGACAACATAAAAATCTGCATGAACTAATTCATCTTTTAGTGGTTCTATTTGATATTCGTGTAGCATAACATCAACAGAATCCCCACCAACTTTTAATGAAATAATTGCATTTTTACCTTCGTCACGAACCGTTTTAAGCAGTTCTAGGCTATTGATAGCTATTGTTCTTGGTTCCGTATTATTTCCATATACTATAGCTGGTACATTTCCTGCTTGTCTAATCTTCTTCGTATTCGACCTACGTAAGTCCTGTCTTGGATCAGCTTTTAAAATTGCAGCCAAGTTAATCACCCTCCATAGAAAAATATATAACTTACTTCTTATATTCCCCTAATAATGGTAATTTTAAACCTTAGTCAAACAATATACTTACTGATTGTAACTCATGAACACGAATGATAGCTTCACTTATTAAAGGAGCAACTGACAGTGGTGTGATTTTATCGATCTGCTTCTCATCCTTAAGTGGGATTGTGTTGGTAACAACTAGTTCCTTTATTTTGGAAGAATTGATACGATCAATTGCTGGTCCAGATAAAACAGGGTGCGTACAACATGCATACACCTCTTTTGCACCATTTTCTATTAATGCATTTGCACCTAAAGTTATTGTACCCGCAGTGTCTATAATATCATCAATTAAGATGGCAGTTTTCCCTTCAATATTACCTACAATATTCATTACTTCAGCAACATTAGGACGTGGACGTCGTTTATCAATTATGGCAATCGGAGCTTTTAATCGGTCTGCCAAGTGGCGAGCTCTTGTTACACCACCATGATCAGGTGATACAACTACAATATCATCTAAACCTTTGCCTCTCCAGTAATCAGATAAAATCGGGACCCCTACTAATTGGTCAACCGGGATATCAAAGAACCCTTGAATTTGTGGCGCATGTAAATCTAAAGTAATAACGCGAGAGGCACCAGCTGTTTGTAGTAAGTCCGCAACCAACTTAGCTGTGATCGGTTCACGCGCTCTGGCTTTACGATCTTGTCTTGCATAACCGTAATATGGCATTACAATATTGATTGTTTTTGCCGATGCACGCTTTAATGCATCTATCATAATTAATAATTCCATTAAATGTTGATTAACAGGCTCACTAGTTGACTGAACAACGTACACATCACAACCTCTGATACTTTCTTCAATGTTAATTTGAATTTCTCCGTCACTAAAAGCAGTAACAGAACTTTTTCCTAATTCAACACCGATATGAGCTGCTATTTCTTCTGCAAGACTTGGATTAGAATTTAGTGTGAAAACTTTCAAGGATGAATCCTTATAACCTGCCATTTGGCGTACCCTCCATTATTGATCTTTATTAGTATGATTTATTTTTTTTACATAATCTTCTTTATTTGTTTGTCTAGCTCTAGCAATGGAAAGGGCATCGTTAGGTACATCTTTATTGATGGTAGAACCTGCTGCAACATAGGCACCTTTTCCTACTGTCACTGGAGCAATTAAATTAGAATTACACCCGATAAATGCATCGTCTTCAATTCTAGTTAAATGCTTGTTAGTTCCATCATAATTTACTGTTATCGTCCCACAACCAATATTCACACCAGTTCCAACCTCTGCATCACCAATGTAACTTAGGTGTGAAACTTTACTATTTTGGTCAATTTTAGCCTTCTTAATCTCAACGAAGTTACCAATTTTCACATCATCCCCGATACTTGCTAGTGGGCGTATATGTGCAAACGGACCAATTTGAACTCGATCTCCTATATAACTGTCATTTGCTACACTTTGTTTCACAACTGTTTCAGAGCCTATTTCACAATTATTTATTTCAGTATTCGGACCAATCACTGTATCTGAGCCAATCTTTGTAGCACCATTGATGATACTTCCAGGATGAATTACAGCATCTGGCTTTATTTTTACATCTGGACCAATATATGTATGGTCTGGGTCAATGATTGTAACACCGTTTTTCATATGATTCTCATTAATTCTCTTTTTCATTATTTTTTCTGCTTGCGATAAAGCTATACGGTCGTTTACACCAATTGTTTCTTCAAAATTGGGCGACTGATATGCACTAACCTTCTCGTTTGCTTGCTTTAGGATCTCTATAACGTCAGGCAGATAATATTCACCTTGTGAGTTATTATTTGACACCTTTTTCAGTGTTTCAAATAATAACTTATTATCAAAGCAATAAGTACCTGAATTGATTTCATCCACTTCTAGTTCACTTTGGTTAGCATCTTTGTGTTCTACAATTTTTTCAACATCACCTTTAGTATTTCGAATGACACGACCATAACCTGTTGGATCCGGCGCTTTTACTGTAAGGATTGTTGCTTTAGCCTCTTCCATTTCATGATGATTTAGCATAGCCTCTATTGTTTCATGGGTAAGTAATGGCGTATCACCACACACCACAATAGTTGTACCCGTTTTATTAAGTAGGAACTCCTCTGCCTGCATAACTGCATGACCTGTACCCAATTGATTTTCTTGTACAACAAACTTCGAGTCACTTCCTAATTGATCTTGAACCATTTCAGCCCCGAAACCAACTACAGTTGTAATATTTTCTAATTGTAACTTTTTTAACTGATCTACAACGTGTTGAACCATAGGGCGGCCCATCACCGGATGTAGAACTTTATACAGTTTAGATTTCATTCGTGTGCCTTTACCGGCAGCAAGCACAACCGCATATCTATTGGTCATGAAGTAGCCTCCATTCAATGTTTATGTAAATCTCAAATTCCGATCATTCTATATAAATTCTCCATTAACGAATATATCTTAAAAAAGGGCGCATTTCAACAATGAACCTTCTTGTGTTATAAAAAAAAGCAACTGTTAAGTTGCTCATGGCTCATGGTTTCCTAAAGATAGTTTTTCGTTAATGTAAAGTTCTATACTTAATGTCTGTGGACAAAAAAGAAGTCTAATCAGAGAAAGATTAGACCATAGCTGTTATTATTAACTTTAGGAAGCGCCAGCTTCTTCGTATTCTACTTCCATTTCTCCTGCACGGTGATACTCTTCTAATACAGCATCTTGTATCTTTGCTCTTGTATTAGAGTTAATTGGGTGTGCAATGTCACGGAATTCCCCATCAGGGGTTCTTTTTGAAGGCATTGCGACAAACAAACCATTATTGCCGTCGATAACACGAATATCGTGAACGACAAACTCCTGATCCAACGTAATAGAAGCAATTGCTCGCATTCTTCCTTCGGTATTAACGCGGCGTAATCTCACGTCTGTTACTTCCATTATGTCTCACCACCTTTTCCCATATAAGAACTTATTACTAAATTCAACAAAATAATGAGAATTCCTTCTTAATTTTAAAAAAAAATTTGAAAAAATGAGTAAATTAGTTGAAAAATAAGAAAAGGTGATAAATTAGTCGTTATAAGGATTGAAAGCGCTAGACTAGCCTAATAAAAAATTACCTTTAACTACCTCAATCTGTTTTGTTTTCATGTCGACGTTTTTTATCTGGACCAGGGAAGTGTAATCGTTAACTACACGTTCCTCTTCCTCATCTTCAGCTTCTGCTAATACGCCAATAGCAGCAACATGAGCATTAAATTCTTTTAATAAGTTCGTAATCCCATTAATTGTTCCGCCAGCCTTCATGAAGTCATCTATAATACAGACTTTGGCACCCTCCTGCAAACTTCTTTTAGATAGCACCATTGTTTGAATTTTTCTAGATGATCCCGATACATAATTAATGCTAACAGTTGAACCTTCAGTAACTTTGGGGTCCCTTCTAACAATAACAACAGGAACGTGTAAGAAAGAAGCTACTGCATAAGCTAATGGGATTCCTTTAGTAGCGACAGTAACAACAACATCAATATCAAGATCTGAGAATTCTGTTGCAAATAATCTTCCAATATTCCTAACTGTATTAGGTTCTCCTAATAAATCACTCATAAATAAATAACCACCAGGAAGAATTCTTTCGGGATCCTCTAGCTGCTTACATAATTGTTCAACGAATTCCTCACTACGCTTTTTGGAATGCTTCGGGATGTATTTCACACCACCTGAAGCTCCAGAAAATGATTCTAGAAACCCAATGCCCTCGCTTTGGAACATCTTGTTTATTATTGCCAAATCTTCACTTATAGACGATTTAGCAGCATCATAAGTAGAAGAAAAAAACGGCAGAGAAACTAACTCCATAGGATGTTCTATTAAATAGTTTGTCATCGCTACTAACCGATCACTTCTTTTCATTTCTACACCTCAAAAACCGAATAATTTTGGTTAAATATATCACTTTATACGTGTTCAATCAAGTGATTGATGGTATCCAAGGGTTCTGACAACATAAACTTCATTACAAAATCCTCTTAAGCTGTTATAGATTCGGTATGCTCTGCTTTCTTGTTTTACTAATGAGAATACCGTTGGGCCGCTGCCACTCATTAAAACTGCATCTGCACCTGAACTCTCCATTTGGTCCTTTATTTGTTGAACTTGCGGATGCATAGACAATGTGACAGATTCCAAAGCATTCCCTAAATAATCACACATCTTTTCATAATTAGCAGTTTTTAAGGCATTAATCATACCTTTAGTATCAGGATGATTAACCCTATCTATATTTAGGTTTTCATATACAGTTTGTGTTGATACACCCATAATTGGTTTAGCCAATACAACCCAACAAGCAGGTGGGGCAGGTAATTCCGTAATAATCTCCCCTTTACCTTGGGCTAATGCTGTAGAATTGTACACACAAAAAGAAACATCCGATCCAATTTGCGCTCCTAAATTAGCTAGTTCATTTACTTTTAATCCAAGAGACCACAGGCGGTTTAGCCCTCTTAAAGTTGCAGCTGCATCACTACTACCGCCCGCTAAGCCTGCTGCAACGGGAATATGCTTCTCTATTTTTATTTTAACCCCTTGTTTAATTGAAAATGTTTCTTTTAACAATTTTGCTGCTCCATACGCCAAGTTTCGTTCATCATTGGGCACAAAGCGATTTTCTGATTCTATTACAATCCTATTTTCAAATAGAGGTGTTATCTCGATCCTGTCTGCTAGGTCAATGGTTGTCATTACCATTTCTATTTCATGGTAGCGGTCAGGCCGTTTATATAATACATCTAATGATAGATTAATCTTTGCTGGCGCCTTTTCAAGTACGTACATTTCGTTCACCTACTCCAATAAAATACCTTTAAATGTTACCATATCATAAAAAAATAATTCCGCAAGACTCTCCAATAAATGCAAAACATTAACTATAATAAAAAAAGGACAAACCCTTATTAGGATTTGCCCTTTTTTAACTCTTGTTCAGCAATTTCTATTGCACGCTTAACCATATTACCGGCATCACGTGCTCGTATTCCGCCCCAGCCTTCCTGTTTGACGGTGTCGTAAAAACCTAACTCCTTAGCTAGTTCTTCTTTCATTTGGTGTGACATTATACCTCTTTGTCTTCCCATGAAAGATCAGCTCCTTTAAATTTTGACGACAATGTTAGTTTGGCTATTTTATTGATATTTATTCATTTTCAGTGCAGATACTCAAAAATGAAAATGCTATCTGCTATGATGAAATACAATATGCCTAATTTTGTTATTCACAATAATGTAGATGACTCCATTATATAAGACACTTTCAAGAAAAAATCGCAAATAAAAAAAGCAGCAAACAAAGTTTACTGCTCCCCAAGAACTACCGCATTCATATCTTCGACGAAGTTTAACTCAACGGTCTCAGTCAAAATATCCGCATAGCTATAAGAAACGCGTTCAAATGCATTTTCTTGTTGATCAAGTTCAACAATAAAGACAGATGGATAAGTTTCTGCTAATGTTCCGTATCGTTCAACAGTCTTCCTTCTTCCACCATTCGCTTTCAGTTTCAAGCGCTTGCCAATCTGACCATCAAGACCTTGTTTGATTTCAACCAATGTTTTAGCCAATACACTCCACCTCACTATATTCACTATACCATAAGCTTGTTTTATAGTCAAATAAAATATTATATTATAACAGTATAGTAAATTTAATGTCAATATAAAAATATTTATTTAACTAATACCTATCATGTCACAGTTTTGTTAAATTATGTGTGGGTTTTGAATTTAAATAGTAAAAAATCGTACAATTAATCGAATTGTACGATTTTTTGACGATTTTTCTTTTGGATGTCGAAACTTTATTGTAAAGATTAGTCTTCAATATATGGCATTCCCGTTCTTAACAATCCTCTCGTTTCGACACCACCAAGTCCTTTTTCCCCTGTTAACGTATTTCTCAATGCATCATATACACCCACTTTTTCCATAAAAGGTGTGTAGGCAATCTTAGCTGCTATATACACAGGGTCTAATGCGTGGATATTAATTCTTGATGGGGAGCTAGCATAATTAGCACCTGCTCGGATCAGTGACTCAAAATGAGATTGACATGCGCCTGCAAATATAACTAACTGGTCCAGACTTGGTACTACCTTTCGTGCTTCGCGTACTGTTTCTGCAAAAAATTTGGAGTGACGGTATGAACGAATATCCTTTTTTTCACCTTTCCCTCTTGAAAAGGCATCGTGTCCAGTTATGACAATAATATCTGGTTGAATCTTCTCCACTAGGCGGCCAATCTCCGTAGGCATTTCTTTTTCGTCCAAATGAACACCGTGGACCTGTAATCCCATTCGTTGATAAAGGTCAATACACTTTTTAAGATATAATCTATCTCCATCTAAATGAAGTACTCTCGCTGGTATTTGAAAATAGTTTGCTGTATTTTGATAGCCTGCAGTATTATCGTATTCACGTTTCTCTCTCATTAGTTGATAATCTTGACGAAATAACCTAAATGAGTAATCCTCTTTCTCTTTGCTTTTTGCTCGAATTGTTTCCAATTCTCTTTCCTCTACAACTTCTATATCTTCTACCGGTGCATCCGCTTCTAAACGAACATCTTCCCCATGTAACAATACTAGATCATTATCCAAATTAATAACTCTAAATAAGATGTCATTACCATGTGATTTACGCGTAACTAAATCACCAATCGTAAGTTTCATTTTTCCACCTCTCAACTTAGACCGATACTTCACAATGAATACTTTTATAAAATAGCCTATGTTGAGAAGCAAAACATGTTCCTTGAAATTAATTGTTATTTCTTTTTGTGTGTGGGAAAAACTGATTAGCTAAGCTGGCAAATTCCTCTATTGTTAGAGATTCCCCTCTGCGAGTACCATCTATATTAATGTCTTGCATTAGTTGTTCCATTTTTTCTTTTTCAATATCATCTGCAAAAAAGCGTACCAGATTATTTCGTAGTGTCTTCCTCCGTTGTGCAAAACTTGCTTGCACTAATTCAAAAAAGAAAGCTTCATCATCAATAATTACTGGTGGCTTTTCCCTTAACTCTAAATGAAGTACAGAAGAGTCAACATTAGGTTGAGGCATAAATACGGTTTTAGGGACAGTCATTACAACACGTGCCTCTGTATAATACTGTACAGCAATGGATAAGGAACCATAACTTTTTGTATTTGGTACTGCTGCCATTCGCTCTGCAACTTCTTTTTGAATCATAACTGTAATACTTGATACAGGTAATTTGTCCATTAAAAGCTTCATAAGGATTGGAGTTGTAATATAGTAAGGTAAGTTAGCAACTATTTTCACATCCTGACCCGGACTGAAATGATCCTTCATCACTTGCATAATATCTGCTTCTAGAATATCCTGGTTTACGATGTCAACGTTCTGATATGCCCCAAGTGTTTCTTTTAGAATAGGCACTAATCTTTGATCAATTTCAAATGCAACAACCTTATTAGAGTGAATAGCTAATTGTTCGGTTAATGCCCCCATCCCAGGCCCAATTTCAATTGCACCAGTCTTCTCATCTATCCCGGCATGGTGAATAATATTTTTTAATGTATTCACATCTATTAAAAAGTTCTGTCCTAAGCTTTTTTTGAAGGAGAAGCCATACTTTTTCAATATCTCTTTTGTTTTATTTGGTGTAGCTATTGCTTTCGTTTCACTCATTATTTTCCTCCTGTATAATTTGTTCTATGGATTGTATAAATAACTGTTTTGATATTTGGAACATTGTTAGCCGCTTTAGTAATTGTTTTCCATTTGTATAACCAATATTTAACCTCAACCCTAATCTTTTCCTTCTGTCCTTAGCTCCTTCTCCACCTAATAAGCCATAATCCAGTAAGTCTTCCCGGGTGATCTCATTATCAAATTCCTCTGCAACTTCATATACATTTTCTAATGCCT
This sequence comes from Aquibacillus kalidii, assembly GCF_014280935.1. Taxonomy (GTDB): domain Bacteria; phylum Bacillota; class Bacilli; order Bacillales; family Amphibacillaceae; genus Aquibacillus_D; species Aquibacillus_D kalidii. The sequence continues at coordinate 14,100 of NZ_JACLZI010000001.1, read as the reverse complement.
TTTTAATAGATATGACTGATGCGTGCTCTATCCCTATTCCTTTGTCATGTTTCGCCTTAGCCTCGGCCTTAGGTAGAAATGCATGCTTACAGCCAGGGACTTCATTAGAAATAATATGTCTAATACGTTGACCCGGATAATCTGGGTCAGTAAATATAATAATACCTCTCTTTTCTTTAGCATGCTTGATTTGATTAATAATATAAGAATTTACAGCAGAGCCGTTTGTCTCTATTGTATCTGCATCGACGGCTTGCTTGATCCTAGCAGTATCATCTTTACCTTCTACAACAATAACTTCTTTTATCTTCACTTTCTTCCTCCATCTATGTACATTCTATATCTTATAATATGTAGTCTTATTATAGAGAACTCTAACCTATTTTAAAATAGCACACCTTTTCTTGAGCAGCATAATATAAAGAAGCATATAAGGACACCTTAAAAAGCTGCTTCAAAAAGATTAATGTTTTTCTGCAATATCCAGAATCTACAGTAAGTGGATACGTTGATCCCCGCTTTAGGAAGTTGCTTTCACACGGGCATCGTCTCGCCTGAATTGTGTGATTTTCCAACCAATCTTTAAATAATTTAACGATTCCGCTTAGATTAGTGCAGGTATTTCTACCACTCCCTTTATACCGTAACGATTCGTCTAGATTAGTGCAGGTAATTTCTGCCACTTCCTTTATACCGTAACGATTCGTCTAGATTAGTGCAGGTATTTCTGCCACTTCCTTTATACCGTAACGATTCACTTGTATTCTTCGGAGTTACCTCAACATATGCATTAAAAAACCCCATCATATGAATGATAGGGCAATAATATATTCATTTAATCTAAAATTTTAACTTTTACCGTTCGTGTACCATATCGTTCTGCAGCTGCTTGTGTAGGTAAGTGAATGTCTATACGGTTTCCTTTAATATTTCCACCTGTATCTCTTGCAACGGCATACCCATATCCCTCAACCCAAACTTTCGTTCCAAGAGGAATGACACTAGGGTCTACAGATACAACTCCACTAGGATTAGCTTTTAAATTATATCCAGTTGCTGTTCTACCTGATCCACTACACGTAGGGCAATTCCAATTATATGCAGTTGCGTGCATCATTACCGTTTTAGATACAGCACTATCCCCACGTGAAACGGTGTTCGTATTCGTGTTCTGAATAACCTTTGTACCTACAGCAACCACTTGTTTTTGGCTTTCTTTCTTAACTTCTTCTTTAACAAGTTCTCTGGAAACTTCCTTACCGTTTTCTAGTACCACTTCATAGTGTTTAGCGACTAGTCCCTCTTCACCAGCAGAAACAACCTTTTCTTTTCCTTTAGCTAGTGAGCTGTCACTTTTCTTTTCAACAGCATAGTCAACAGCTTCTTCTACGATATCCGTCACTTTTTCCACACGAGTGATCTCAATAGTTGTTTGTTCTGAAAGGTTCTCCGTCTCTTTTGGTTCAAGACGATCTAGTTCATTTAGAGCAATTTCTTGCTTCTTCATCAGGTCTGCTACTGTTCCACCAGTAGTCCATACCTTTTTCTTCTCACCACCATCGTTGATCGTAACCTGAAATGCTTTTTTCACTTCAATCGTTAATCCATCTTCAATAGCAGTTTGATCCGTTGCAGATACTTGATCATGTTCAGTAAAACTTATATTATTTTCTTTAAAAAATTCTCCTACAGTGTCTGAAGTTGAAAAGTATTCTTTGTTCTGTCCATCTGTAGAAACTATTATTTTATTAGCTTGTTTAAAGGTAATTTTCATGTCGGATGTAATAGTAGTATTCTTCCCAGGGGATAATTCATCATATTTTTCCACCTGGATACCTAATTCCTTTAATACGTCATTCACTGTGTCAGCATGTGTTTTGATAGTTGTTACTTCACCATCCTGTACAACAGTAACTTGTTCTTTCGTAACTTGATAAGCCACTATCGTTCCAAAAACAAGAAAAGCAATGACAGAAATAATAGGTATAACCAGCTTTTTATTAAGAGCCGGCAATAGCTTTGAAAGTTTTTTCATGCTCGTTTGCCTCCTTATACCTGCCGTTGTATTATATAAACCCTCAAAATGCCTGTCAAATGCTACCTAACCATCTAAACCTCCTCATAAACATTGTTAGAACAGCTTTTATCAATACTTTCAACCCGTTTATTTCAAAAATATTAAAAATACGTTACAAACAGAAAAGACCGTACAAAAATACAGTTTATCAAGGCTTTAAGTGTTCATTGAAACTTCATTTTGAATTTCTCTTTTCGGATCCTTTACTGTGTTCCAATGAGGTAGTTTAATAAACTCTGGAGTAACTTATAACGATTTATTAAACAAGTTTTAAATGCGATGCTGTGAATTTGTGACGAGAAAGGATTTCTAACGTTGCAAAATCAGAAAAAAATTTTGTTTTGTTAGAGAGCTCCTTACATCGCGAAATTATTAATACCTTAACAATTCGCTTCGTTAGAGGGTTCCTTACGTCGCTAAATTACTAATACCTTAACAATTCGCTTCGTTAGATCGCCTATCCTATTTATTACTGGAGAGTCTACAGATAATATGTCACACTCCACAAAAAGATCATTAAAGCTTATCTTTAAATAAAAAAGAGAGGCACTTAAACTAAAGTGTCTCTCTCATTTTTTCTATTCAGCAATTCTGAAAAACCTTAATGCATTTTCAGTCGTTTTTTGACTTAACTCTTCTATTGAAATACCTCTTAATTCGGCAATTTTCTCTGCAACTAAACTGACATATGCTGGTTCATTTCTTTTCCCTCTATTTGGGTGTGGTGCCAAAAATGGACAATCTGTCTCAATCAGCAAACGATCGATAGGCACTACTTTAGCAACCTCTTTTGGTAACGTTGCATTTTTGAATGTTACCGGTCCTCCTAAGGAGATATAAAAATTCATATCTAAACACGCTTGAACATATTCAACCGAATCATTATAACAATGCATAATGCCGCCTATTTCAGCTGCATTTTCTTCTTGTAGGATTTGGATAATGTCTTCAGTCGCTTCGCGGTTATGGACAATGATTGGCATGTTTACTTTCCTTGCTAACCTTATTTGTTTACGGAATACGTCCTTTTGGACATCCTTGGGAGATTTATCCCAATGATAATCTAAACCCATTTCACCAAGTGCAACAACTTTAGGGTGATCCGTTAATTCTTCTAACCACGTTAACTCTTTCTCTGTCATGTCAATTGCATCGACCGGATGCCAACCAACAGCAGCATAAATACTAGGATTTTCTTCCGCTATTTTTATCGCTTTTGGTATTGTTTCATGGTCAAAACCAACTATAACCATATATTCAACTCCAGCTTCTTTAGCCCTTCTCATTACCTCTTCACGATCCTCGTCAAATTGAGATACGTTGAGATGGACGTGCGTATCAAACAACATACTATTCCTCCTTTTACTTTCCTAAGTTAGAGACCTAAAAATAACGCTTATCAGAATAGATAAGCGTTATTTCTATTTATTTAACCTTCGAACCATTTGGTAAATCTTGCTCAACTGTTGCTAGGGAAAGATTTCCTTCTTCATCTTCACCTGATAAAATCATTCCTTGAGATAATTCACCACGTAATTTAACTGGCTTCAAATTTGTTACACAAATCACCTTTTTCCCAGTTAACTCTTCAGGTGAATAGTACTTAGCAATACCTGAGACTACTTGCCTTTTTTCTGTTCCAAGATCAAGTTGGATCCTTAACAGTTTATCTGCATTTTTCATCTTTTCTGCACTTATTACTTCTGCAACTCGTAAATCTAACTTCATAAAGTCATCGTAAGTAATTTCTTCACTAATTTCTTGTTTTTTCTCTTCTTTAGTTTCTGGTTTTTTCATCATATCTTTTATGATTTGTACTTCTTTTTCTACTTCCAGACGAGGGAAAATTGGATCCTGTTTCTTAACCTCTGTACCTTCTGATATCACGCCAAAGGAATACAAGCTTTCCCACTCTTTATCCTCATCCTTACTAACACCAATTTGCTCAAAAATACTAGTCGGCGTCTTCGTTAAAAATGGACGAAGTAAAACCGCTATACGTCGCAACGAATCGACAAGATGAGCCATAACATTGCCTAAACGTTCCTTGCTATTTTCATCCTTCGCAAGTACCCATGGTTGGGTTTCATCGATATACTTATTTGTTCGACTGACATACTGCCAAATCGACGTTAAAGCAACAGAAAATCCCATATTATCTAGGGCATCTTCTACTTTTTTGACTGTATCTTTACCTAATTGCTCTAATTGTTCATCAAAAGTATCTTCACCTGAACGGAAAGAAGGAACTTGACCATCAAAATATTTCACAATCATTGCCACAGTCCGATTCAACAAGTTTCCTAAATCATTTGCTAGATCATAATTAGTTCTATCAACGAATCCCTCTGGGGTAAACACACCATCAGAGCCAAATGGTACTTCTCGAAGTAAATAATATCTTAATGCATCAAGGCCATAACGATCTGTTAAATCAATTGGATTAACTACATTTCCCTTTGATTTGGACATTTTACCGTCTTTCATTAAAATCCAACCATGTGCAAATACCTTTTTAGGTAGTGGAAGGTCTAATGCCATTAACATGATTGGCCAATAGATCGTATGAAAACGTACAATCTCCTTACTCATTAAGTGGACATCCGCTGGCCAATACTTTTTATACTTTTCTTCATTTTCAGTACCATATCCTAAAGCAGTTATGTAATTGGAAAGTGCATCTATCCAAACATAAATAACGTGTTTTGGATTACCAGGCACTTTTATTCCCCAATCAAATGTTGTACGAGAAACTGCTAAATCCTCTAATCCAGGTTTAATAAAGTTGTTAATCATTTCATTCTTTCTACTCTCAGGCTGGATAAACTCAGGATTTTCTTCATAGTAAGCAAGAAGTCTATCTACGTATTTGCTCATCTTGAAAAAGTAAGATTCCTCTTTTACATTCTCTACTGGGCCACCACAGTCTGGACATTTTCCATTTTCAAGTTGTCTTTCCGTAAAGAACGATTCACATGAAGTACAGTAGCTACCTTCATATTCATCTAGATAAATATCACCCTGTTCTAATAATTGCGCAAAAATTTTCTCGACAACTTTTTTATGCCTATCTTCAGTAGTTCTTATAAAATCATCATAAGTAATTTCTAGCTTATTCCATAAATCCTTAATGCCACTAACAATATCATCTACATATTTCTGTGGGGTAACTCCACTTTCATCTGCTTTTTTCTGTATTTTTTGTCCGTGTTCATCTGTACCTGTTAAGTACATAACATCATATCCACGTAATCTTTTATATCTTGCCATTACATCGCCAGCAACTGTAGAGTATGCATGACCTATATGTAAGTTTCCACTAGGATAATAAATCGGTGTAGTTAAATAAAACGTCTTCTTTTCTTGTGCCAATTTGGTTGCCTCCTTTAATACCTTGCACGAACTATTGTTCTAAGCTACTGGCTTCATTTATCACTTTGAATTCTCTGCCTTGTGCTTATTTATATATTCAGTCTGTATCCATTGTAGCGATTTTTTTAACAATTTTCCATAAATAACCGCCTCTATGTGTTTTCCTATTCACTTATTTTTAAAAAGCTATGTATTTTTGGAGAATTTGTCGAAATTAACCTGATAAATTTCGCTACTTTCTATTAAACTTAGCCATAATAGGAAAATTCCTGCTAAAATACTCCCTTAATTGTGTATTTTTGATTAACTTTCCTCTAAATCAAAAAAATTTAGTTAATTTTAATTGACACTACTGTCAGTCACTGGTAAAATATTGCTAAAGATGTCGAATATTGACGAACTATTTTCTATGTGAAGGGGAGAAACCTAAAATGAAATCTACAGGCATTGTACGTAAAGTTGATGAGCTAGGTCGTGTTGTAATACCTATTGAACTACGTCGAACATTAGGAATTAATGAAAAGGATGCATTAGAAATCTACGTTGATGATGATCGTATCATTCTTAAAAAATACAAACCTAATATGACTTGTCAAGTTACTGGTGAAGTTTCTGACGATAATTTTTCGTTAGCTGATGGTAAATTGATATTAAGTCCAGATGGAGCAAAAGCACTTATAGAAGAGATTCAATCTCGTTTGAGTAAATAATAGAATTATCCCCTTCGCATTTTTAATAGTGCGAAGGTTTTTTTATTGCTCCACGTGATAGGTTTGGTACACTTCCCTTTTAGGAATCTGTCTTTCCTCAGAAACTCTCTTGATTGCTTGTTTACTGTTAAACTGTTCCTCTTTTATATAATGATCAACATGTTGAATTATATCTAAATGACTCCACCATAGTGATTGTTCTGATATTGGATCCGAGTTACCTTCCATGACAATGCAAAACTCACCCTTAACGGTTCCAGTCTCTGTCCATTCGATAAGTTCTGATAATGTACCTCGGATATATTCTTCATACCTCTTTGTTAATTCACGAGCTATCGATACATTTCGATCACCAAACTGTTCAAGTAGATAGGCTAGCGTTTCACGTAACCGATGTGGTGATTCATAAAACAATACAGATGCTTCTATATTTTTTAACCTTTGAACGTCATTGTCTCTATCTTTCTTCTTTCTAGGCAAGAAACCGTAAAAGTAGAATTCATTAGTAGAAAGTCCTGAACCTACTAAAGCACAAAGTGCGGCATTCGCTCCAGGTAAGACAACAACGGTAATGTCCTCATCTATCGCAGCCCGAATTAATTCATAACCTGGGTCAGAAATTCCTGGCATACCAGCATCACTTACTAGTGCTATATCTTTCCCCTCTTGAAGTACATCTAACATTCGTGTTTCTCTTGCTAGTTTATTATGCTCATGATAACTAACTAAAGACTTTTCTATTTCAAAATGGTTTAATAACTTTCTCGTATTCCTTGTATCCTCAGCTGCTATCCATTCCACACTCTTTAACACATTAAGTGAACGGATTGTAATGTCTTCTAAATTCCCTATTGGTGTTGGTACTATGTATAAAGTTCCATTTTTACTGTTATTCTGAAAACTACTCTGTATCTTCATCCACCATTCTTCCCTTCTTAAAAAGAATTAATCAAGCTAAGCATCTGCTTTTTATAATACTCATCTAATTAAACTGCTGTAATTAACAAATTGACTTGATGTGTAATCAGGCTTTCGATATCAAGTGAATCAATTGTTTTTACCATAAAGAATACCTTCTAGCTCTTCTGTATAATTATTATCATCTTCAAATGCATATAGTGGAGGAAGGATTTTCAAATCAGGATTCCCGTCCCTTACCCCCTCAATCAGAAGAGTATTTGCCTCTTTTCCCTTTTTAGGATAAACCAGTCTCATTCGCTTTGGTTCTAATTTATACTTTCTAAAAAGAGAAATGATTTCTACTAACCGACTTGGTCTATGAACCATAGCTACCTTACCACCTGATTTAGCTAGTTTGCTACATGCTTGGACAACATCTTCAAGCGTACAGTAAATCTCATGTCTAGCAATAGTCAGGTAATCATTTTTATTATGGTGATTCTCATTAGACGTCTTAAAATACGGTGGATTAACTGTAACTGCATCAAACTTATCATTTCCAAATTTATTTGGCATATCTTTTAGATCACCGAATATAATATCAACTTGTTTATCGAGCTTATTTAATTTCACATTTCGGATAGCCATATCATATAAACGTTCTTGTATTTCAACACCATGAATAGTTGCTTGTGACTTTCTACTCAATAAGAGTGGTAAAACGCCATTTCCTGTACATAAGTCGATAATCTTACCTTTACGGATTGGCACATAAGCAAAATGTGCTAATAAAACTGCATCCAGAGAAAAGGAAAAAACCGTTGGACTTTGTATAATATGCATATTTTCTTCTGCCAATAAACAATCTATTCGTTCATCACCTTTTAACTCCATGAATAATCTAACCTCTCGTTCATTTACATTTAATATGTTTCATTTTCTTATAGTTTAAAAAGTCTTCATTTCTTTTCATTCTAAAAGAAAGACTGACACTGAAGGCTTATCCTTAAGAGTCAGTCTGTAATATTCTATATTCCTACAAAAATTATTTAAAATGGCGAAAAACTACTTTGTTTTATTTAAAAATAGTAAGCAAAACAAACAGTCTTCATCTTGGCGAGGACTACCAAAATGGACATTACAAATATGAAATCCCTCTTCATATAAACGTGCTAGATTATCATATCCTTCGCCAACAGCGTTGTCTTTCTCGTCTAACTGTCCTTCACTTTCTCCGCCATTTTCATTTTCTTCCTCTAGCCTTTTTCTAAGGTGATGATTTTCAACACCTAATCTGTGATTTTCTTCTAGAAGTTCACTGAGATGCTTTTTCAAATCGCCGAGTTGTTGATATAACTGTCCTATTTGTTCCTCCATATAAGACACTTGTTCAAAGACTTCTTTTTTATTCACGCTTCTTCCACCCCATTATTCCGTGGCTTGCGTATTGATAACTCCCTCATTGATTAGCTCGTCCAATGTATATTCAATGACTCTCTCTTTTTCAGGAATTTCAATTTGAATAATGCGTTCTAAAATATTTAGTCCTACTACTTTTCCTTTACCATAAGGAGTTTGAATATATTCTCCTAAGTCAGGAAGTTGTTTCTTTGCTGTTTCGTAGTCATCATTTTCATATTTCAAACAACACATCAATCTTCCACAAAGCCCTGAGATTTTTGCAGGATTTAATGATAGATTTTGATCTTTCGCCATTTTTATAGAAACTGGTTCAAAATCACCTAGAAAAGTCGAGCAACATAGCATCCGACCACACGGACCTATACCTCCAAGCAATTTGGCTTCATCACGAACCCCTATTTGTCTGAGTTCAATTCTTGTCTTGAACACTGATGCTAGGTCTTTCACTAGATCTCGAAAGTCTACACGGCCATCTGCTGTAAAGTAAAAGATTACTTTATTTCTGTCAAAGGTATATTCAACATCAACCAGATTCATGTCTAAGCTATGTTCAATAATCTTATCTTGGCAAACCCTATATGCTTCCTGAGAATTCTCCTGATTCTCGGCAACAATTAATTTATCTTTGTCATTAGCAATCCTCATTACTTTCTTTAGAGGTAATACAACATCTTCCTCATCGACGTTCTTATTTGCAATGACAACCTTACCAAATTCAATACCTCTTACTGTTTCGACTATCACATAGTCATCTTGATTGATCGCAATTTGATTTGGATCAAAATAATATATTTTACCCGCTTTCTTGAAACGGACACCTATTACTTCTATCATTAATAACTCACCTCTGTATTTGAAGTGTTAATTGCTCCATAACTAAAGCAGGATGTACGTTCTGGTCAAGCTTTCTTTTTGCTTCCATGATCATATTTAATGTATGGGTAGCATACTGTCTCGACCAATGCATAGAGGCCTGTGTTATTTGATCTAATAGATTTATATAAACAATGGCATTCTCATTTCCAATATAATGATAAATAATATCTTTAAAAAAGAAAATTAATAAGTCCAAACCTTGCTGTAATTGATCTCTTTCCTTAAAATGAGGCATCCACTGGTTATGAATAAATAACAAAGCTTCATCCGGTTTAGCTTGAAGGACTTCTACTAATTGTACCACTAACTTTCTTGCATTAGCAAACCACTCATCCTCACTTATTTCAACTGCTTCATTAATATTATTTGTCATAGCTGCCATTAATTTAGCACTAGAGTCAGATAAACCCTGTTCCTGTAATTTTTTCTCAACTGTTTTAGGATTAAGAGGCTGTAGTGCCATTATTTGGCATCTAGACCTAATCGTCTGAATGATAGCTTGACTATTTTCTGTCAATAACATTGCTGTCGTTAATTTACTTGGTTCTTCTAGAAACTTCAATAACCGATTTGCTGCATTTGTAGTCATCTTATCAGCATCTACAATAATATATACTTTTTGATTAGATTCCAACCCTGTATAAGTAAATTCTTTTTGTAAATGTAAAATTTGTTCTTTTTTTATTGATTGACCATCCGGTATAATTTGGTGGACATCAGGATGGTTACCTGAATCAATTCGTTGGCAATCTTTGCAAGCATTACATGGATCACCATCTAGCCTATTTTTACAAAATAAACTTTTTGCCAGTAATAAGCTTAATTGATATTTTCCAGTTCCCTTTGCCCCCTGAAACATATACGCATGTGAAATACGATCCTTTTTTATACTGTTCGCAAGCATCTTGCTAACTAGTGGTTGTGTTTCATTCATTTCGGCCCATGTATTCATGCTATTTCTTCCTTTACTAAAAAAATGCTTTGTATGTTGCTTTCTATTATATAGAAAAAGGATAGACCAGAATAATACATTATGTCTAATCCATCCTCTTATTATCTATTCTTAAAATCACGTGTATAAATTAACTAGTAAACCTTTAATTTCCCCAATCACATCTAATATACGAATAGATTTTTTTTCTTGCTCCAAAACCATTTCTGTTAGACTAACTAGTTTCTCATCTACTTCTTCGACTATGGTTAATTTTCGACTATGTCCATCTGGACTCCAACTATGTGATTGCTTTAGATCCATCCCGAATTGTACTGCCTCTTTAACAAACCCTTTTACCATTCGTTTATATTTTGCAAGATCACTAAATGAACGAAACTTCGCAAGTTTTTCACCTTGAGAAGTTAGTTGTTGCATTAGTTTATTTAATTCCTGCTCTTTTAACTTTTTTGACTCAGATGCTACAACTGAATCAAAATTTTTAGTTCCAACAGACTGTTGAAGGGGATTCTTCTTAGCTGACTCTAGTTGTGAACGTAATTCTTGACTAATTTTCATCTGTTTTTACCCCTCTATTAAAATTGAAAAAATGAATCAACTGGTACAACAAATACGGTTGCTCCGCCTACTTCAACATTTATAGGTCTAGGAATATAAGAATCAGCATTCCCACCCATCGGTGAAATAGGTGCCACCATTTGTTCCCTCTGACTACAGTTATCTTTTATAATACCTAATGCATCATCAACGTATTCATCTCCACAACCAATCATTAGTGTGGTATTACCTTCTTTTAAAAATCCACCTGTAGTAGATAACTTAGTTGTCTTGAATTCCTTATCACCTAAAGCACTAATAAGACGATTACTATCCTTATCTTGGACCACCGCTAAAATAAGTTTCATCACTATTCCTCCTTCAGACTAGTTACGACTCTTAGATTCAACCTGAATTAAGTAATCCCCTTTAGGGAAGATTAAACTGTTACCTTGGTTCACATATCCAGGAATCAAAACAGTCGTCTTCGCTTCCTAATAATGTATTCATTTTGTTACATATTGCCTATAAATGCTTTAACCTTTTTATAAGCTTGCTGTTCTACTTCAGCTATACTTGGATGTGCATCTATTGAATGAATACGCTGAGGGAATTTATTTAAAAGTAATTGATATGCTTCATATACCATTTCATGAAATCTTATTTCCTCTAAGTCAAGACGGTTTTTTTCTCTACAGCTATTAGCTTGTATCCTGTTCAGCCCCTCATCAGGCTTAATATCAAATAATAAAGTCAAATCAGGCATACAATCTTCAATAGCGAATTCATTTATCTTATAAACCTCGTCCATACCAAGACCTCTTGCATGACCTTGATAGGCCAAACTACTATCTATGAACCGGTCACACAAAACGATCTTTCCATGTTTAAGTGCTGGCAATACTTTTTCTACAAGATGTTGCCGTCGTGCAGCGGCATATAACAAGGCTTCTGTTCTCCCATCCATACTTGTATGTGAAGGATCTAAAATAACACTTCTAATCTTTTCTGCAATTTCAATACCCCCAGGCTCTCTGGTAGCTATTACTTCATATCCTTCTTCTGTAAGTTGATTTGCAATTGCTTGAAGGATGGTAGTTTTCCCTGCTCCTTCTCCGCCTTCAAAGGTAATAAAATATCCTGTCACGTTCATTCTCCTTTTAATGCTCTGTAAAACCTTTATTCTGTTAAAAAGACCTTTAGACCATTCTTTATATTATCATTTTGGAATCTAATACCTTGTTTATATAAATATTTTATCATTTTTATATGCTGTGTTGTTACTATTTCTCCCCTTGCAATTATTGGTATTCCAGGGGGATACGGAATAACAGCCTCAGAAGCAATTCTATTTTCAATATTTTCCCAACTAGTAAACTCCGTCTTCTTATTTTTCATCTCCTGATAAGAAAACTCCAATGTTTGAATAGATTTGAATAAATAGGTTGATATATCCTCTATTGTAGCATGCTTAGGCTCTGTTTTTAATTGTTCTTTTATACTTTCTATCGATTGTTGAAGTTGTCTATGGTTGTCTAATGCCTTTAGACCATGGATAAATAATATTTGGTTATGAGTAGATAGTTCTGGGTATATATTTTCTTTTTCAAAAAGCCTTGCTATTTCTTGCCCAGAAAGACCATTTTTAATCTTAATGGTAATTTTTAATGGGTCATCTATTCCGACTTGGTATGGAAGTACATCCCAGTTACTACTTCCAGCTAAATGTTTTCTAAACGTTCCTACACTCTCTTGCACCTTTGATAATTCAGTAATAGAGATTTGTTCCAAGTAATATCTGGCTAAATCAAGACTTGCCATAATTGGATAGGATGGACTGCTAGACTGCAAGATCTGTAGATAATGTGCTACTTTTTCTTTAGAAACTAAACTAGTACCCAAATGTAGATAGGCCCCCATCGTCATAGCAGGTGCCATTTTATGAGCTGATTGGACAACGATATCAGCACCCAACTCTACAGCCGAATTGGGAAAAATACTACTATCTAATGAAAAATGTACACCGTGGGCTTCATCAATCAAAACAGGTATGTTATATTGATGCGCCTTTTTTATAATTTCATCTAACTGGTACGTCCTACCGAAATAGTCTGGATACGTTAATATTAGTGCTTTAACGTTAGGTTCTAGCTGGATAGCATCCTGGATGGATTGAACTGTTGGTCCTCCATATCTATCAACATCTGCTTCAAATTGAGGCGTAACAAAAATAGGGTGAGCACCACAAAGCTCTAATCCATTCAAGATAGACTTATGACAATTTCTTTGTACTATGACTTTGTCACCTTGATTGCAGGTAGCAAGAATCATGGCCAAGTTCCCCACCGTACTTCCACCCACTAAAAAGTATGTGTGCTGAGCACCAAACCATTTTGCGGCTAAAGTTTGAGCTTCTGATATAACTTCTGTAGGAGCGTGTAAATCATCTAGTCCAGATAATTCTGTTAGATCAATAGATAAAATGCTTTGATATAAGTTTAAAGCTCTCTTTGCAAATACTGTACCACTTTTATGACCTGGAACATGTAGGGAAAGAGGTCCTTTTTCTTTAAATGCTTGTAATTTATCAAATAAAGGTGTCTTTGAATTATTTATTTCCATATAGATCCCTTTCTTTTCTTAAGTGTATGCTTGTTATTATAACAATAATGATGATATTGATTTACAGTTAGTTAGAAAAAACAATAAAAAGAATCATCCTACCTCAAAGCTGGTTGGATGATTCTTTTTACTTGTCTATGAATATAGGGTTGATTTGTTGATGTTTTTTAGTTTATTTAAATAGAATTGGTATTGTGCTTCTTGGGGTTCTGTATGGACCATCTTTTGTTCACACTCACAGCAAATAAATAAGTTATATAAATGAATTCCTTTTTCCTTTTCTTGGTCGCATATGCCGCAAGCTTCTCTGTGCTTCACTGTATTCATATCTCCACCTCCGTTAGTTAGTATCTCCTAATCTAACGATAACTATACATTTAATCTTTTAATATAGTTATATTTCATTCTATGAAAAAGGTGAGCAAAACTTGTTTGTACAGTTAAATTTAGGTTGTACTAATTTGCTTTCTTTTATAAGTCGTTAATTAATTATTATATTAGAAAAAACCGAGTAAACAAAATGTCTACTCGGTTTTCATTTGCTTGGCGGCGTCCTACTCTCGCAGGGGCAAAGCCCCAACTACCATGGGCGCTGGAGAGCTTAACTACTGTGTTCGGCATGGGAACAGGTG